>CAVTWJ010000010.1:0-111961 GCA_963738405.1 candidate division FCPU426 bacterium
CCGACGGCTACCCTGACCCCCACGGCGACTTCGACTCCCACGCCCAATGTAAACATCGCAAAGATGGTCTCCGAATCGGTTGGAAATTCGGGTGATATCGTGACCTATACCTTGATTCTTTCTCCCACTTTAGGCCAAGCCAACTCGGTAGCGGTGACGGACATCCTTCCCAATTATTTGTCTTTCGTGAGTTTTGGACCTGTCCCATCTGGGGTGAACGTTCCGACATTCGCAAACAACACTCTGGTTTGGACATTGGCGATCATGCCGACAACACCCGTGACCCTAACTTTCCAGGCACAGCTGGCCAATTATGTGCCTCAAGGGGCGGTGATTACCAATACGGCTCAGTTGACCTATTCGGGGCTGGCCAATCCTAAGCAGGCCTCGGTGAATACGACGATGGCGACAACCTACACCGTTCATATTGGGGTTTATAACGAAGCTGGGGAATTGATTAAACAAATATCGGTTCAAGAATTGTCGCAAGAAATCACGAACTTCAATATTCTTCAAACGCCCACCATTACGACCCTGAACGGAAAGGTTTATGTGGAAGTGAATGGACAGGCGATCACCAGTTGGGATGGCACAAACCAAAACGGGGACCCGGTTATCAATGGTTCCTATTACGTGAAGGTGGACAATACCGATCCCTTTGGAGTGACGACGACCGTATCGCAGGTGGTCACAGTCAACCGGCATCTTGCCAAGGTACAGGTGAACATCTTCAACGAGGCGGGTGAAATCATCCGGCATTTGACAAGCTATGTGGACGCGGCGGGTGCCTTCAGTATCAACAACGTGAACCTTTCAAGCTCGGTGATCCAA
Source organism: candidate division FCPU426 bacterium (assembly GCA_963738405.1). Classification (GTDB taxonomy): domain Bacteria; phylum Oederibacteriota; class Muellerivitia; order Muellerivitales; family Muellerivitaceae; genus CAVTWJ01. Next base: position 832 of record CAVTWJ010000010.1, read on the forward strand.
CCGACTACGGATACGACTCCGACAGAGGGTAATACGAATATCGTGATGATCAATATGGGGAACGGGGAGGCTGTGACCTGGGATGGAACAGACGACCAGGGAGCGATTGTAACGAACGGGCATTATGACGTGGAGATCCACTACGAGGATGGGGCGGGCGGTGAACAAGTGGTGACAAGAGGATTGCTGGTAGAAACCACAGGGTCCACCCATCCAAATAATACGATTCTCGCCATGCCGAATCTTCTGAACTGGAAAACGAGCTATCAGACGGTGATTGAGGTGAACTCAACCGAGGCCTATACACTGCGGGTGAAGGTGTACGATACTGCGGGAGAATTGCTGAAGAATGTGCCTGTGGTACCTAACGGCGTTGAAAACCAGATGACGGCGGATTTCTCAAACGTGGCCAGCGGGCTGTATTTAACGCTGGTAGAAGTGATCAACAACACGGGCGGGGTTGAGAAGCGGCAAGCCCTCAAAATTGTCGTCGTTCGATAAAAGGTCACCTTTTACCAATTTCTTTCTAAATATCATCAAACCACAGCTCAAATTTTAACGCTTTCGCCAATTGAAGCTGGATTGGGTGAAGAGTCTATTTCTGTACGTCATTTTTATAAAAAAAAGGTTTTACGCATACCTAAATGGAAACCCTGAGAAAAGGGCTTTCTTGACGGCGTTATTTGGGTCAGATTCCTATGTTTTACCGTTTCACAGTCTCTTATCATTCAATTTATGATAAATTTAATGATAGAAACAGGTGAAACCTGTAAAAAAGCCCTTCAATAGTAACTAAAAACAATTTTATAAGTGCTTGCTGGTGAACCGATTTCTTCAGGGATTCAAAAGGGGAGCAGTACGTGAATTCGTCACTGAAGTTCCTGAAATCGTTGTTACGGTTTCAAGTACAGTCGTTGATGCGCGTTTTGAGCATCAACTTGTCCGCTTTTATTTCTATTGGCCTACTCCCTATTGTGTTTTTTATAGCCGGCACTTCTTTTGCTCAGGTCGTAGGCACCTCCAAGTATTTTCAAAACGATCCGCCCACCATCTATACGTCCATCGCAACAACCTATGGTCCTTTGTCCCCAGGGACCGGGAATTGCGGTTTTCCTTCCGGGTCTTATGACCCGAACTATTACGCCGCCATCATCTCGAATGATTACCAAAACGGAATAGCCTGCGGAGCTTGTATCGCGGTGACGGACACGGCGGTTGGCGGTGCGGCGGTCACAGTAATGGTGGTGGATAATTGCCCCAGCTGCTCAACAGCGAACCAGCTGGATCTAGGGCCAACAGCTTGGAACACCCTGACGAACAACGCCTTGCCTGGCATTGCCAACATCCAATGGAACTTCATCACCTGCCCCACCAGTTTGATGACAGGTGACCCATCCCACAACATCACCTACCAATGGAAATCGGGCTGCGGAAGTGGTTACGCCCCGATTCAATTCATGGACATGCTGGTTCCCATCGTTGCTGTGGGATACAGCACGAGCAGCAGCGGACCCTTTACGGCATTGGTGATGGGCGCGAACGGCGTTGGCGGAGATGAATATTGGGGAACGTCCAACGGCAACCTTGGAGGAACGGGCCCCTTTTATTTTGACTTGACGGCTGCGGAAGGAGGCTCGATTACGATCGGAGGCTTGAGTGTGGGCGCCTGCGGCGTGACGAACGCAACGAGCTCCCAATTATTTGGAGGAGGGCCCACGAATACCCCGGGTCCTCCAACGGCAACTCCGACCATTACCAATACCCCTGCCCCCATGCCGACTAATATTGTAAACGGCGTCTCCTATTCCAATTGCAGCGTCAATCAACCCAGTGCTGTTTCCCAGCAACAGGAGCTTCTGGCCCAGGGAACAGGTTTGGATTACACCATGGTGAGCGCCAATTGCGGATCGGCTCTCACAGTCACCCTACCCCCTGGCGCAACCCCGGTCACGGCCTTTCTTTATGTTGAATACCAAAACGGGGCTGATGTAGCCCCGAATACGACGGCGATCAATTTCAATGGCTCTGGCACGGGTACAGGCACTGCCACTGGAGCGGTTTCTTATGTGGGATGGACCCAGACCTGGTACAGCATTCGTTATGCCATCAACCCTGGTGCTATATCCAGCGCGGGCCAGGCTTCCTACACGGTGAATACAGGAGCCAATCCCGATTCCTGCCAAGGTGTGGGGCTGATGGTGCTCTACAAAAACCCAGCTGAGACCACGAACAACGTGATCGATATCGCCGATGGGGAATTTGCCTGGCATTACGAGGAAAACGGGGAAGTGGCCTATGGGACTCCTCCCTACGATACGCGGATGAATTGGACCTGTTTGGGGTTGAGCTGTGGAACGGCCCAGACCCGGTTTTCCGCGCTGGGAGGAGCACAACAGTGCACGGGAACCCCCGATCAATTTAGCGATATTATCGCCCAGTACGGAACCGGGCCCGGCAACGGGGGAGCCTATGGCCCCTGGAATGGAACACCCATTTGGAGCGGTCCTCCGGGAGCCTTGAACTGCCAAAACGGAACCAACGTCAACAAAAATGAAATCGTCAGAGATTACCGACCACCCCAAGCGGACTTCAACAACAATGGACAAAGCTTTGAGTGGGGTATGACCCTCAACGGCAATCCCCAAAAGAGTTCCTATTGGCAGCAAGCCCTTATTTCCCAATATATTTGCAACCCCGTGACCCAATGTGCAGTGACAGATAATTTCATGAGCGGTGCCACCTACAGCGGCCCGCCACCGGGATGGATCATCGGTCAAGACCCTCCAGATCAGGGGAGTTGGGTGCAAGGAACCAACGGCGTTTCATTTGTCGGCGGGGTCTATACCCAGTGTTTGGATGAGAACAACCAGTTGTTGAATACTCAGGTCGCCAGCGGCCCCGGGACCATGAATGTGGAGGTTTGCCAAACGAACCTACAGGGTGGAGCGCCCACTGGAAACGAGGAAGGGATTGAGTGGGACATCAATCAAAGCACGGGTACTGGCTATGGTTTGAATTTCAACGCGGATAACGCGGCGAATACCGATAGCTCCTTCACTTTCATTAAATATGGCTCCGGTGGAACCACTATCAGTTCCACAACGGTTACCTTACCCGCCAACAGCGCCTTGGCGGCCTGCCCGGCCTGGATTCAACTGATCATCAATGGCTCCAACTTCCAGGTTTCGGTGGGTCCAACCCAGGGGTCCAGCACCTGGACGCACACCTTTACCGATGCCACCTATACCACCGGGTTGATGGGTCTAAGCGACTTTGGCTGCCCGAACTCGCGATTCGAGTATTTTCAATGGAATGGGGTTTGCACGACTCCAACTCCGACCAATACACCAACGAACACCCCGACCAATACACCCACCCGTACCCCCACGGTTACCCCGACCTACACTCCGACTTATACTCCAACCATCACCCCTACTCGTACGCCTACACCCACTCCGACCAATACACCTACCAATACACCCACTCCAACACCTACCAATACCCCCACTCGGACTCCAACCAACACACCAACGATTACCCCCACAAATACCTTTACTATTACTCCGACCAATACTCCGACTGTTACCCCAACGGTTACCTGGACCTATACACCCACCCTAACGCCTACCAATACCCCCACGAAGACGCCGACTATTACACCGACGAATACCTTTACGGTTACCCCAACCAACACTCCAACTAATACCCCAACCATTACCTGGACCTATACACCCACCGTGACGCCCACAAACACGCCCACCAAGACGCCAACTATTTCTCCTACCAATACTTTCACGGTGACACCCACCAATACCCCGACCAATACACCAACCATCACCTGGACTAATACCCCGACGGTTACGCCTACCAACACCTTCACAATTACCCCGACCGTCACTCCGACCAATACACCCACGGTCACTTGGACTTATACCCCGACCGTGACTCCGACTAATACCTTCACCAGGACACCTACAGCTACCCCGACCAATACACCGACTGTCACTTACACACCCACCCCGACGGTGACACCCACCAATACTTTCACACCAACGCCGACCATTACGCCTACTAATACCTTTACCATCACTCCTACCAATACCCCAACGAATACGCCGACTATCACCTGGACCAATACCCCGACGGTGACCCCCACCAATACTTTCACCCCAACGCCGACCATCACGCCGACGAATACACAGACCTTCCAATTTACTCCGACGATAACCAATACCCCGACCCAAACGGCGACTCGCACCAATACCAATACTCCCACGAATACCAGCTACGGTTACCGCGACCAATACCTGGACTCACACACCCACCAATACTAATACTGCTACACCTACTGTTACACCGACCAATACTTACACGGTTACCAACACGCCCACTCCCACAGTCACACCTACCAATACAGTCACCCCGACACCTACCATTACGCCCACGAATACACAGACCTTCCAATTTACTCCCACAATAACCAATACTCCGACCCAAACGGCGACTCATACCAATACCGTTACCCCCACGAACACCTTTACGATTACCGAAACCCCAACCCCAACCAATACACCCACCGTTACCAATACCGCAACTCCCACCATTTCACCTACGAATACCTTCACCATTACCAATACCATCAGCCCTACCAATACTTTCACGATCACACCCACTATTTCTTCGACAAATACCTTCACTGTTACTAATACGCCCACACCTACTCTTACGCCGACGAATAGCTACACACCCACCCCAACCTTCACGCCCACCAACACTCCAACCGAAACCTTAACTGCCACGCCCACCAGTCCTTGGACCGCCACTAATACAACTACTCCAACGGCGACTTACACGGTGACGACTACCTTTACACCGACCTTTACCTACACCGTTACGACTACCCCGACCTTTACCTTTAGTTCCACGCCTACCTGGACGCCTACCTGGACCTTAACCTCCACAAATACCTTTACAGTAACGCCCACCTTTACCGCCACGACGACACCGACGGTCACCCATACCATTACGCAAACCTTCACCCCTACCACCACCCCGACCGCCACGACCACCTTTACCTTCACCAGCACCCCCACCCCCACTTTCAGCCCGACAGCCACCCAGACCCCCACGGCGACCTTTACCCCCACGCCCAACGTGAACATTTCCAAGACCGTTTCCGAGACCGTGGGTAATTCGGGCGATATATTGACCTATACCCTGGTGCTTTCGCCTAGTTTGGGACAGGCTAATTCGGTTGCGGTGACGGACATCCTTCACAACTACCTGTCGTTTGTGAGCTTTGGGCCAGTGCCTGCGGGGGTCAATGTCCCAACTTTTGCCAACAATACACTCGTTTGGACCCTGGCGACTATGCCAACAACCCCGGTTACCCTGACCTTCCAGGCTCAGTTGGCTGCTTATGTTCCTCAGGGAACCAACATTACCAATACCGCCCAATTAACCTACGCGGGTCTGGCTAATCCCAAACAGGCCTCGGCCAATACCACCATGGCGACAACCTATATGGTGCATATCGGGGTCTATAACGAGGCGGGGGAACTAATCAAAAATATCTATGTCCAGGAACTTTCCCAGGAAGTCACGAATTTCAACATTCTTCAAACGCCCACCATTACGACCCTGAACGGAAAGGTTTATGTGGAAGTGAACGGACAGGCCATCGCCAGCTGGGATGGAACCAACCAAAACGGCGACCCGGTTCTTAACGGGTCCTATTATGTGAAGGTGGACAATACCGATCCCTTTGGAGTGACGACGACCGTATCGCAAGTGGTGACGGTCAACCGGCATCTGGCCAAGGTGCAGGTCAATATTTTCAACGAGGCGGGTGAAATCATCCGCCATCTGACAAGCTATGTGGACGCGGCGGACGCCTTCAGTATCAACAACGTGAAACTTTCCAGCTCGGTGCTGCAGCCGACCACGGATACGACGCCGACGACGGGTAACACGAACATCTTGATGATCAATATGGGCAACGGGGAGTCGGTGACCTGGGATGGAACAGACGACCAGGGAGCGATTGTAACGAACGGGCATTATGACGTGGAGATCCACTACGAGGATGGGGCGGGCGGTGAACAAGTGGTGACAAGAGGATTGCTGGTAGAAACCACAGGGTCCACCCATCCAAATAATACGATTCTCGCCATGCCGAATCTTCTGAACTGGAAAACGAGCTATCAGACGGTGATTGAGGTGAACTCAACCGAGGCCTATACACTGCGGGTGAAGGTGTACGATACTGCGGGAGAATTGCTGAAGAATGTGCCTGTGGTACCTAACGGCGTTGAAAACCAGATGACGGCGGATTTCTCAAACGTGGCCAGCGGGCTGTATTTAACGCTGGTAGAAGTGATCAACAACACGGGCGGGGTTGAGAAGCGTCAAGCGCTCAAAATCATCGTCGTTCGGTAATCCCGAAGCTCTTCCATCCCCTTTAAGTCATTTAAACATTTTTGCTTTGGACCTGATTCCGCGTTTAAAAAATGGGTTCAAAAAAGTTAGTTCGAGAAGTGACTTATCATCCTGTTGGCCTCGATATTACCTGGGTCCAGTTGAAGGGTATCCTGGAGGCAAATTCGTCCCAACGAAAAATTCCCCAAATGAAGATTTGAAACGGCCAAATTGAAATAGAACTCCTCGTATTTTCCGGGAGCCTCTTGGAGGCAATGAAGAAAAAGCAGCCGCGCCAAAAAGTATTGGCCGTATTTCATGGTAAATAATCCGAGGCCGGAGAGGCCGAGGGGATAGGATTGGGGTTTGTAGAATCCCGCGATCCATGCTGCGGACCGGTTGGGTTTTAATTGGTCCATGACGGCGGTCATTTCATCGTCGGGAAGCCAGGGGATGCCCAGGGCGATGGGTAGGTTGGAAAAATCAACAGCCTTAAATTGGGGAGCGTACCCATTGGCGGCGTAAAGGGCTGAGCAGTCATCCAGGCAGATGAGGCGCCAATCGGGGGAATCCTTAAGCTGGTTGGACCAGGAACTGTCGGCGTTGTAATCCACCAGGACGAGCTGGGGCTGGTAGCGCGCCAGGAGCGGATAGAGCCCGCCGGGTTTCAAACTTTCGAGATAATCCTCGTAAAACCTGTCTTCCATGACCTCCGAACGGCCATCGATGAAACTCGGTTGGGGGGCCTGCCAATCCACCCACCCGCCGCAGTCGATGCTGTTGAGCAGCCTTCCATCCAGATGATTTTCGCGCATAAAACGGACGGCACCCACCGGCAGGCAGGTATCGCCCAAGCCCAGCCCCAAACGGTCAATCCGCCGGTCGGAGATGTAATAGGCGTTGGTGGCCACCCGCGCGATGAACAGCGTTAAAAGAACAAGAAAGGCAAGGGGAACGATTTTTCTTTTAAGAAAAGGCTCTGTCTTGTTTTGGAAGAGGTCCCGTATGACCGCTCCCATGTAGGGAGCCGATACCAGGATAAAGAGCGGGATGTTGCGGACGGCGCCGAAGGCCAAATATCCAAAGGCCGCAGGAAGAACTATTTCATGGAACTTTCGTTTTCGCCAAGTCCATAGGGCCGACGGAATAAAGGCCAGAACCAGAAAAAAGAAAATAAACAGGTGAAGGCTGGCGTCGTAATGAAGTTTCCGTTCGGTTAGAAATTGAAAGGGCGATAATAATTCTGTGATGTTTTGCTTGTGAAGGTCGGAGGCCTGGAGCCTTGTCCATAGCTCGAAAGGGAACACAACGCCCTTGAAGAAGTAAGGATTCAAAAAATCAGTCGCGATGGAAAAAAGTCCGAAACGGACAAGAGATTTATCGATTTTTTTTCGTTGGATATATCCGCTGATCCCATAGGCGAACAGGACCGCCCATCCCAAGACAAACAAGCCTTCCGTATTGACCCAAAACCATTGGATAATGGGAAGTAAATAAAGGTAATTGCGGTTCTTTTCCCTTAATTCAAGCAGGTAAAGGGTGAGGCCCAAGAAAAGCCACGAAAAAACCTCCGGCCTCACAAAAAAGCGTCTTTCCGTCGCCAGGATGGATGCCAAAAGTAAAAGGCATATCCAGAAGGAGGATGTTTCGGTCAGGCGCAGGCGCCAAAATAAAACAAGAAAAACAAGGAAAAGAAGCGTGATGTTCATCAGCGTCAAGGCCGGGTAGCCAAGGGCCGATTGCAGTGTATAGAGGAGAATTTGATAGAGGCCGTTGGAGTCCAGGTAGTTTTGGTCGTTTTGAGTGTAGGTAAAGGTGTCTTTGGAGGGATAAGCGTGGTTTTGAACGATCCAAGAACCGGCCTTGAGATGGGTTCCCAAGTCGTACGATTCTATTTTTCTGGCGGAAAAAAGGATGAGAAGGAAAAAACAAGCGAAAAGAACTAAGGACCAAAGATTAAATCCCATTTTCCAAGTATCGAGTTTGAGGCTTGAACCCATATTGGTGACGGCGGGAAGGGGTTCGGATTTTTCGGATTTCATGATTGAGAAAGTTGGAGAGCTTCTTTTACCAAGGGATGTTGATCGGTGAAATAACCCTTAAGGATCGTCAAGGCATCCATTGAATCTTGTTTTGAAATAGAGTCCGCACCCAATTTCTTTTCCACTCGGGCCAGATCCATCAGGGTTAAGGCGGCTTGGACACTTTTTTCCCCATAGGCGTCCTGTCTTATCTTTAAACAATTCGTGAAAAGGTCCAAGGCTTGTTTGTTATTTCCTGTGAATGAATAAGCCTTCGCCAACTGGGAGACATAGGGCAGGGTGCTGAAACCGTAATAATCCCCCACGAAATGCTGGTAAATTTTCAGCGCGGAAGCCAAAAGGGGATCGGCGGATTGGGGTTTGTTTTGGGATTGAAAGAAAATCCCCAGGTTTTCAGTGGCATCGCCGACTTCCATGGAATCGGCTGGAAAAGCTTTTTGAGCGGTTTCCAAACCTTTTTCGAGACAGCTTTGGGTATCGGGCATATTTTTTTCGAGTTTGTAAACCTCGGAAAGGGCATTGAGGGTTTGTATGTACTTGTTTTTGTCCGAGATTGGATTTTGATCCTGGACCTTTAGGCTTTCTTTTAACCAGGTTTCGGATTGGGCCGTTTTTCCCTGGGCGAAATCGATTTCTCCAAGCGCGTTGAGGATCTGAACAAAAGCGGTTGAGGCGGCATTGTTGTTTTTTTCAAGGAGGATTCGGGCTCGGCTGGCGTAATATTCGGCGTCCACCCACCGGCCCCAATCGGCATAAAGCGACGCCAATTGCCCAAGGGATTCGGCGACCAATGGGTCTTCCGGCCCGAAGGCCTTTAACCGCAAAGCCAAGGCCCAATTGAGGGAGGCCTCGGCGTCCGAATATCGATCCAGATAACGGTCAATAGTGGCAAGGTCCGTAAGTATGGGCGCCAAAGAGGGGTGGGTGGGGCCCCATTCGTCCTGTGCCATCTTGAGCGCCCTTTCTTCGATTGATAAGGCATCCATAAAGCCGCCGTTTTTGACTCCGATAAAGGCCTGGTTCCGGGCCACCACCAGGGGATCGGTGACGTCCAGGGTGTGTTCCGCCTTCAGCGGGAATGGGAAAAAAGAAAAAAGAACGAGAAGGCATAGCAGAATAATTTTTATCTTGTGTTGAAGGCGATTCCAATTGAATGGATTCAAGGATTGGTTCCTCCCAATAGGGGGAGGGGGGTGGGTATAGGGTTGGGATTGGGTTCCTCCATTCGTGATTGGACCGGCCCTAGAATCACCACGTTCGCATCGCGCTCGAATTCGTCCATCCAAGTCGCCCAGCCGTCCGTAGAGTAAACTTCCCGGGATAAATGGGCTCCGCCGTCAAAACTCAAATCGGCCGCGTTCGCCAAGCCGCCGGAATTTCCAATTTCCGAAATAATGTAACAATCCGAACAGCTGGTGGCGCCGGTTGCGGCTTTCCCCGAGTCGGTTTGAAACACGACGCACTGCCCTTGGGGCGGGAAGGTCTGGGGATGGTCCTTGGGGTTAAAGCCGATAGTGACCCAGCGGAAAGAAGCCGAGACTTGATCGGGGTTTAGCGCCTCCCCTGAAAAAGAAGGAATGGTTTTGTGATGCATGAAGTCGATAATGTAAACGGCGTAATTTAAAGGGGCTGTCGGATGCCCTTCCCGGCGCACCCGGATCGCCAATCCCGTGCCCGTAAATCCGTAGTGGGGATGTAGAGCCTCTCCTTGAATGACGTCATCCGTTGGGTCGTTAGGCGTGCCGTTTCCATGGATCGGAAGATTCCCGGGTTCGTCATAGGGAACACCTTGGACCTTGGACCCGGTTCCTTGGAGTGCGAAGAGGGGTTGTCGGTTTAAAACTTTCCATTGGTCATTCTGGAAAATCAGAAGGTTCAGCTTTGGATCGGAGTTTTCGTTTCTGGGGTCGAAGGAATTCAAAAAATCCCCATAGGCTATCGAGGCGAAATGGTCCGGGCCAATGAGGCCCACCTTGTGCATCCCCCCGCGGAAGGCATCCTGCTCCATGACCATGTGGTAGACCTTTCCAGCTTGAAGAGGAAGATTGTCGATCGGCAATGTTATCCAGCTATTACCCTTGGGGGTGATACTGTTGGAGGTCAAAACATCAGGCGAGGGTAGGCCTTCTTTGTCTTCCCGAATGCTGACTAAATAAGAAGGGGATTTTTGAGCGGTGGAACAAAAGAAGGAAACCCCGATTAAATTCATATCTTCCCGGCAAGTGAAGCGGATCGAAATTTTGATATTGGGGCCATCCAAGGCTTGGCTGAGGAGTTTGTCCATAACGAAGTGACAGCCATAGTCGGCATGGGCGATGTTAACCACCAACAGCAAAAATAGAGACCCGAGGGTTTTTTGAAGGTTCATAGTCTTTCTTGGGCGAGCGTTTTAATCGAGAAATGATAATAACATGGCTATTGAACCAGAGGTTTAAGCTAAAACCTTAAATTCAGGCAAAGTTGGTTTTTTTAAGCATTTTTTAAAAGATGCCTTTGTAAAAAAACTGATAACTATTGGGAAAAAGGAGTAAACTTTACATGTAGGACGAAGCAAAGATTCAGCTTGGTTGATCAAAAAATAGGCACAGGAAGGAATTGTTTTTCAGGCAAAAAACGTTTTTTGACCTGGGAATTCCTAACTAAAACATAAAGGGGAGAGTTGACCGTAAAACTTAACGGTTGAAGTTTGATTATTTTGGCAAGGCCGATGGTGAATTATGAATGCCAAATTTGCAAAACTTCTCAAACCGTCCCCGCGAAGTTATTCATCTAAACTTCGATGGGTTTCCTTTTATCTTTCTTGTTTTCTCCTCGTTCCCGCCGTTTCCTTCCCGCAGGTCGTAGGTTCCTCCCAGTATTTTCAAAATGATCCTCCGACCATCTATACGTCTATCGCCACGACCTACGGGCCCTTGTCGCCTGGAACGGGGAATTGCGGGTTTCCTTCCGGGGCCTATGACCCCAACTATTACGCCGCTATCATCTCAAATGATTACCAAAACGGAATAGCCTGCGGTGCTTGTATCGCGGTAACGGACACGGCAGTTGGGGGCGCGGCGGTCACGGTAATGGTTGTGGATAATTGCCCCAGCTGTTCGACCGCGAACCAGTTGGACTTAGGACCCACCGCCTGGAACACCCTGACGAATAACGCGATGCCGGGGATCGCCAACATCCAATGGAACTTCATCCCTTGCCCCACGAGCTTGATGACGGGCGACCCGACCCACAACATCATTTACCAATGGAAATCGGGCTGCGGCAGCGGCTACGATCCCATTCAGTTCATGGACATGCTGGTTCCGATCATAGGTGTGGGTTTCAGCACCAGCGCCAGTGGACCCTTTACGGCCTTGGTGATGGGGGCCAACGGCGTTGGCGGGGACGAATATTGGGGAACGCCCAGCGGCAATCTCAATGGCACCTTTGGGCCTTTTTATTTTGACGTGACAGCGGCGGAGGGCGGATCGGTGACGATCGGGCCTTTGAGTGTAGGGGCCTGCGGGGTAACGAATGCGACGACCTTCCAATCATTTGGCGGCGGCCCCACGAACACACCGGGTCCTCCAACAGCCACTCCCACAATTACTAACACCCCGGCCCCCATGCCGACCAACATCGTTAATGGCGTCTCTTACTCCAATTGCAGTGTCAACCAACCTAGCGCGGTTTCCCAACAGCAAGAATTTCTAGCCCAAGGAACTGGGTTGGATTACACCATGGTGAGTGCCAATTGCGGCTCGGCCTTGACTGTCACCCTTCCACCCGGAGCCATTCCTGTGACCGGCTATCTTTATGTCGAATATCAAAATGGAGGGGCTGATGTGGCTCCTAATACCACTGCGATAAACTTCAATGGATCCGGTACTGGGGCGGGTACTGCCGCTGGGGCGGTCTCATACGTTGGATGGATCCAGACTTGGTACAACATTCGTTACGCTATTAACCCTGGCGCCTTATCCAGCGCTGGACAGGCTACCTATACGGTGAATACAGGAGCCAATCCCGATTCCTGCCAAGGGGTGGGACTCATGGTTCTATACAAAAACCCGGCGGAAACCACGAACAATGTGATCGATATCGCGGATGGGGAGTTCGCCTGGCATTACGAGGAAAATGGGCAAGTGGCCTATGGAACTCCTCCTTACGATACACGCATGAATTGGACCTGTTTGGGATTGAGCTGCGGAACGGCCCAGACCCGGTTTTCCGCCCTCGGCGGGGCTCAGCAATGCACGGGGGTACCGGATCAGTTCAGTGACATTATCGCCCAGTACGGTACGGGTCCCGGCAATGGGGGAGCCTACGGCCCCTGGAACGGCACGCCCATTTGGAGCGGGCCTCCGGGAGCTTTGAACTGTCAAAACGGTTCCAATGTGAACAAGCATGAGATCGTCAGGGATTACCGACCGCCCCAAGGGGATTTCAACGACAACGGGCAGAGTTTCGAATGGGGTATGACCCTCAATGCCAATCCCGCAAAGAGCACCTATTGGCAGCAGGCTCTTATTTCCCAATATATTTGCAACCCCGTGACGCAATGTTCGGTGACCAATAACTTCATGGGTGGCGCCACTTACAGCGGTCCGCCTCCGGGATGGATCGTCGGCCAAGCCCCTCCGGACCAGGGATCCTGGGTTCAAACCGCCAGCGGTGTTTCGTTCGTGGGCGGGGTTTACACCCAATGCCTTCAAGAAAACAATCAGTTATTGAATACCCAGGTAGCAAGCGGGCCAGGGACCATGCAGGTGGAAGTTTGCCAAACCAGCCAGCAGGGCGGCGCGCCTACTGGAAACGAGGAAGGCATCGAGTGGGACATCAATCCCAGCACTGGCGCGGGCTATGGTTTGAATTTCAACGCCGATAACCCGAACAACGCGGATAGTTCCTTCACCTTCCTTATCTATGGTTCAGGGGGAACTACCATCAGCTCAACCACGGTAACCTTGCCGGCCCATAGCGCCTTGGCGGCCTGCCCGGCCTGGATCCAACTGATCATCAACGGTTCCAACTTCCAGGTCTCGGTGGGGCCAACCCAGGGATCGAGTACCTGGACGCACACTTTCACCGATTCCACCTATTCAACAGGTTTGATGGGTCTGAGCGACTTTGGGTGTCCGGAATCGACTTTCGAGTATTTCCAATGGAACGGAGTCTGCACGATCCCAACACCCACCATAACCCCTACCAATACCCCCACCCCTACGCCTACCAACACGCCCACCAACACCCCTACCCGAACCCCGACTCCCACACCAACCTATACCCCAACCCCTACGCCTACCATTACACCCACCAATACCTTTACCATTACGCCGACCAATACCCCGACGAATACTCCGACTGTTACTTGGACCTACACCCCGACGGTGACACCCACCAACACTTTTACCCCAACGCCTACGCCAACACCCACCAATACCCCCACTGTGACATGGACCTATACACCTACAGTGACGCCCACTAACACGTTCACCCCGACTCCTACGCCTACGCCGACTAATACCTACACGGTTACCAACACACCTACACCCACAGTGACGCCCACCAACACCTTTACCCCTACACCCACCATTAGTCCCACGAATACGTTTACGATTACACCCACCAATACCCCGACGAATACCCCTACCGTAACTTGGACCTATACACCTACCATTTCACCTACCAATACCTTCACCCGAACGCCTACCCCTACGCCGACTAATACCTACACGGTTACCAACACGCCTACCCCCACAGTGACGCCTACCAACACCTTCACGCCAACGCCTACTTTCACCCCTACGAATACGCCAACTATAACCAATACTCCGACACCGACGGTTACACCCACAAATACATTCACACATACACCGACCATCAGCCCTACCAATACATTTACCATCACCCCAACGAATACCCTCACCAATACCTACACCATTACAAACACCCCCACACTCACAGTTACCCCTACCGATACCTTCACGGTCACTCCTACTCGAACTCCAACGAACACCTATACTATTACGAATACTCCCACACCGACAGTCACCCCTACGGATACATTTACGGTTACTCCAACCATTAGCCCCACGAACACCTTTACGATTACCTTAACTCGCACCCAAACGAACACCAATACCATTACCAATACCCCAACTCCCACGGTTACACCCACCAACACATTTACACCTACAGCGACATTCACGCCTACGAATACACCCACCCAAACCCTTACCGCCACGCCCACCAATGCTTGGACGGCAACTTATACCAAAACTCCCACGACGACCTACACGGTCACGCCAACCTTTACGCCCAGCACAACCCCAACCCGAACCTATACCTTTACGATGACCTTTACCCCCACCACCACCCCGACCGCCACAACCACCTTTACCTTTACCAACACCCCCACCCCCACCTTCAGCCCGACGGCTACCCTGACCCCCACGGCGACCTTTACGCCCACGCCCAACATCAATATCGCCAAGATGGTCTCCGAATCGGTTGGTAATTCAGGCGATATCGTGACCTACACGATTCTCCTTTCACCGACCTTTGGGCAGGCCGACTCGGTGGCGGTGACAGACGTGCTTCCCAACTACATTTCATTCGTGAGCTTTGGACCCGTACCTGCGGGGGTCAATGTACCGACGTTCACCAATAACACGTTGGTTTGGACCCTGGCGACCATGCCGGCAAGCCCTGTTACCCTGACCTTCCAGGCCCAATTGGCCTCCTATGTGCCCCAGGGAAGCAGCATTACCAACACCGCGCAATTAACCTATTCGGGACTCGGTAGTCCCAAGCAGGCCTCGGCGCAGATGACCATGGCGACAACTTATAAAGTGCATATCGGGGTTTATAACGAGGCTGGGGAACTGATCAAAGACATTTATATTCAGGAACTGTCGCAGGAAGTCACGAATTTCAACATTCTCCAACAGCCGACTATCACGACCCTGAACGGGAAGGTGTATGTGGAAGTGAACGGACAGGCCATTGCCAGCTGGGACGGCACCAACCAGCAAGGGGCGCCGGTGCAAAACGGGTCCTATTATGTGAAGCTGGATAACACCGATCCCTTTGGTGTGACTTCGACGGTAACCCAGGTGGTGACGGTCAACCGCCATTTGGCCGAGGTGCAGGTGAATGTCTTCAATGAGGCGGGTGAAATTGTGCGCCACCTGACGAGTTACGTGGCCGATTCCGGAGCTTTTAGCGTCAATAACGTGAATCTTTCAAGCTCGGTGATACAGCCGACAACGGATACAACCCCGACGGAGGGCAACACGAACATCGTATTGGTTAACTTGGGGAGTGGTCAGGCGGTGACCTGGGATGGGACAGATGATCAGGGTGCGATTGTGACGAACGGCCATTACGATTTGGAGATCCATTACGAGGATGGCGGGGGCGGGGACCAGGTGGTGACCAGGGGATTGCTGGTAGAGACGACGGGGTCTACCCATCCGAATAATGTGGTCTATGCCATGCCAAACATGATGAACTGGAATACCGGCTACCAAACCATTTTTGCCGTGAGCTCAACCGAGGTTTATACGATGAGGGTGAAGGTTTACGACATCGCCGGGGAGTTGATCAAGGATGTTCCGGTGGTGCCCAATGGTCAGGAAAACCAGGTGAAGGCTGACTTCTCAAACGTGGCTAGCGGTGTCTATTTAGGACTTGTGGAGCTGATCAACAACACGGGCGGGGTGGAAAAGCGTCAGGCCCTTAAAATCGTGGTTGTTCATTAATCCCCAAACCTCTTTTTCCTTCTTTTCGATATAATCCCTTGTCTATTTCTTAAGTCCTATCTTTTGGGAGCCTCACTTGTTCCGTTCCTTGGCCTTGGGCTTTTTATTGTTCTTTCTATCGGGTTTCCAGATTGTTCAAGGGGAAACCGCAACCACCCCCTCCGCAACCGCAGAAATTCCTTCTCCCATCGATGCTCAGCGAGCCTCTTTATTAGGGTTGGTCAATGTTCAGGTCTATTCCCAAAAGGGAGATTTGATTTCTAACCCTGATTTGATGGAAAGGTTTGGTGGTCTGCGCGATGAGGAGATCACCCGCTTATTGCATACATCTCAAACTTCATCGGATATTGGCCAATGGTGTGATGGGTTCGGGTGGGGCTTCGGGGCTGTGGGAGCGGGATTTCTGCTGGCCGGTACCAATGATTCGGGAACGAACAATATAGGGGTAGGGTTTTTGTTGGGCGGTTTGGGCCTTAAATTGGCGGGGAATCTATTAGTCGATCAATCCAACAGCTCTCTTTTTAACGCGGTGGAAAGGTACAATCAGATTTATTGGGGGGAAACTACCGATTTTCCCTCAACGAAGTACGCCAAGGGGTTAAACCCCATTCACACTCATTTTTCCACCTTGAACGGCTTTGAATATGAATGCGATGGCAAGAGGCTGGGTGGAGCGGAAGATTTTAAACCCCTCTTTGACGCGGCCAATGACCATGAAGTTCAGCGTCTTTTTAACAATTCCGAAGGGGCGGGTACCCTCGGAAGCGTTTTGGAGGTGACAGGGGGGGGAGGGTGCCTGGGAACTGTTGTGGGGTACCTTTCGTCGTCCAATTCGGGCGATAAAACAGCCTATGCTTGGGGTTTTGCCTCAAGCGCGGTGGCGGCTTTGGTAGGGGACCTGTTCCTGAAGGGGGCGGAATCATCCAAATTTAACGCCGTCCAAAGGTACAACCGTTTCGCCAGAGGCCAGGAGGCGGTGCTTCCCAAAGAACCTGAAAATGAAAAAGATTTGTTAAATTTTGGGGCTCCTGTCCCCAAGTAACCTCAAAATCCGATAAGTAGCCCCGAAACCTCAATAAAAGGTTGAAAGAATCGGCCAAAAGCGGGATATTGGTAAAGGTCTTAAAGATTCAATTGGTTAAGTGCATTGCCCGTTAATGGTTATGCGGTAGGAATGAACCCCAACACCCCAGTTTTGAATGACTTTTAAGAATGATTTTTTGAGAATCCGGGCGGTTACTTTTTAATTATCCAATTAAGGGTTTTAGCATGATTCGAATGTTGGGGGTTCAATGAGAACCCTGGGTTTGACTGTGGACTTTCCGAATAGGGTAGGATTTTCTTCACTAAGTTCCTCGCCAATATCCGTTCCCGCCTTTTTCTCTTTTTTAAAGGATTTAGGGTCCCGCGAAACATTCAACAATCCCAATTTCCATAGTCGACAGATGGTTAAAATTGGCTGGGTTTAACGAAAACACGGACTTGGTCGTACAGTAAGCCTAAGAAGTGACGCAAAAATGTTTGAAAAGAACATCTGGTAATACCATTTGAAGGAAGGGAAAGAAAATGACAGAGACACCTACCATTCAAGGCGGAAAAAAGGCTGAAGAACAGCCCGATGTCCTCCAAAAGCCGAATGCAAAAACCTGGGATGGACTGTCCCGAATGGCTTTCGCGGCCGATTGGAACCCGGAAAGCGCCATTGACTGGAACCACCCCATCGAATTGGGGGGAATCAAGGAAGGCTGGATCAACATCCTCCACTACTTTTATGAAGGGGAATGGCAGGGTTTAGAGATCATCCAACGTCTCATGAACAAGGCTGCCCACCTGTACAAGCTCAACGACATGGTGACTTATTACTCAACCCAATGCTACGACGAATCCAAGCACCTTTTTGTGTTCCGCAAATACCTCTATAAACTCAATTCTCCCCCGGCCAAGCAAAAGGCCTTTGACCTGCTCGTGGCCCTTTCCACCAACGGCCCCTTTGCGGTAGAACGCTGGATCTTAGCTACCTATTTCACCGAAACCATGGCGGGAGCTATTTTTCAGCGGTCTCTCGAGTTGGAAGCCATCGATGCCACCGGCAAAGAAATGATCAAGTTGATGCTTAAAGATGAATCCCGCCATATTGCTGGAACCCGGTTGGGTGTTCAAACCCTGATGGATCACGCCGGGCCCATCAAAACCATGCTTTTGAAATGGTGGTGGGGTGTGTTTGCGCGGCTGGCTGTTTCCGAAATACGCCGGTTGAAACCCTACGGCGATCAAGTGGGGATGGATACCGAATATATCATTCAGAAAACCTACGCGAAAATGGCGGAGATGGATGAATTCCAAAAGAAGTTTTTAAGTGATGATTTGTCAAAGGGTTTTTTAGGAGTTAAGGCTGTCGCTTAGGTCTAATAGAAGAAAGGGAAGCTTATGGGAAAACGTCTTTATGTAGGCAGTCTGCCGTTTCAAACCACCGAGCCGCAATTGGCGGAAATGTTCGCTGCCTGCGGAACGGTGGCCAGCGCGAAGATTATTACGGACAAGCTGACGGGACGGTCCAAGGGTTTCGGATTCGTGGAAATGAGTTCGGATACTGAGGCCGACGCGGCGAAGGAAAAGATGAACGGTTTCGCCATCGGGGACCGAAAGATCGTGGTCAATGAAGCCAGGCCCATGGAAGAACGCAAATCCGGCGCTCCCTCCAACGGAAACGGCGGCCACCGGCGCGGACCAGGCGGCCCGCCCAGCGGTCCCAACGGCAATAATTTTTCGACCCCCAGAAGTAATTCCTATGGCCAACCCCGTCAAAACAGCTGGGGCGGCGGTAACGGGGGGCACCGTTCCGGCACCGGCCAGGGCGAATCCCGTGGTCCCTACAATCCCAACCGCAACGGTGGGGGGGGATATCGTGACGCCAATAAAACCGGCGGTTACCAAGGCGGTTTCAGGGATAACGGCGGTTTCAACAGTCGCGGCGACGCTGGTTTTGGCGCCCGCAGGGACGCCGGACGGCGCAGAAGCTGGGGCGATCAAGATAGCCGTCGTCAGGGCCAGGGCGGGGGCGCGAACCGTCCTCCCATGGACGACAATTTCGGAAACCGCTGATCCACCACCGATTCAAAAAAATAATTTTCAGCCACGGATACATTGGATTAACCGCCGCCAAAAAAGATTTTAAAGGCCAATGTTTTAGTAGTTAGGTGTAAGTCTTAATTCTCAAATGTTTTTATTTTAATCTCATGCATCCCATGAATCTGTGGCCAATTTTCTTGTTTCTGGTTTTCGGCACTCTACAAATCTTGTTCACTTGAAAGAGGAGAACCTCTCCATTGGAAAAATTATCCTTTATCCCCCTGGGGGGATTGGGCGAAATAGGCAAAAACATGGCCCTGCTGGAATATGGCAACCATGCGGTCATGATCGACGCGGGATTGATGTTTCCAGACGACCGGCATCCGGGCGTGGATTACATCATTCCCGATTTCAATTTTCTCGCCGAAAAGCCTGGTTATCTATTGGGGGTCTTGCTTACCCACGGCCATGAAGACCATATCGGCGCCGTGCCTTACCTGCTTCAAAAATTAAACGTTCCTATTTACGGCACCAAACTGACATTAGGGTTCGTGAAGGCCAAATTGGAGGAATTCAAGCTTCCCCAGGCGCCCCAATTGATCGAGGCGGACCCGAAGAAGCCCATCACCTTGGGTGATTTCCTGATCGAATTTATCCGGGTTACCCACAGCATCGTGGATGGCTGCGGCTTAGCTATCACCACCCCCCGGGGCGTGGTGGTGCATACAGGGGATTTCAAGATCGACCCGACCCCCATCGACGGGGTTCCTATCGACCTGAACAAATTCGCCGATTACGGCACCAAGGGCGTGTTGTTATTGCTTTCAGACTCCACCAACGTCGAAAGGGAAGGCTATACCCTTTCTGAAAAGGTGGTGGGTGAGGAATTTGACCGCATTTTCCCCAAGGCCAAGCGCCGCATCATCGTGGCTTGCTTCGCCAGCAACATCCACCGGGTTCAGCAGGTCATCGAGTCGGCCAAAAAGGTGGGGCGCAAGGTCTGCATCATGGGCCGAAGCATGGTGCGCAATACCCAAGTGGCTAGGGACCTGGGCTTTATGCATGTTCCTTCCAACTTGTTGATCGCCCCCGATAACCTAAAGGGTATGGACCCCAAGGAAGTGGTCATCGTCACTACCGGAAGCCAGGGGGAGCCCATGTCTAGCGTCACCCGCATGGCCATGGGGGACCATAAGCAAATATCCCTCCAGCCGGACGATTTGGTCCTCCTCTCAGCCCGCACCATCCCCGGAAACGAACGGGCCATCTCCAATATCATCAACCTTCTCTACCGCAAAGGCGCTGAGGTGCTTTATGAGGCCGTTTCCGAAATTCACGTTTCGGGCCACGCCTGCCGGGAAGAACAAAAGATTATGCTGGCCCTGGTAAAACCCAAGTATTTCGCCCCCGTCCATGGGGAATACCGCCATTTGGTGCTGCATGCCCGCTTGGCCGAGGAGGTCGGCGTGTCGCCGGACAATACCTTCGTGTTGGAAAACGGTGAAAAGCTGGTTTTTGAGGAAACCGAAGTTCAAATCGAGAAGGAATCTGAGGGCGGGACCATCCTGGTGGATGGCAAAAGCCTATCCGATGTGGGAGATGTGGTCTTGCGCGACCGGCTTCACCTTTCCCAAGACGGGGTAGTGGTGGCCATGATTACCGTGAACGTTCAAGAGGGGGCCATTGTCGGCGGGCCGGATCTGGTGACCCGCGGTTTTACTGAAAGCCTTTCCGAACAACTGATGAAAGATGCCAAAGAAGTCGTGAAAAAGGCCCTGGAAGGCGAAGTGCACGAGAAGGTGAATGATTGGGGATCAGTGAAAGAAATCATGCGTAAATCCCTGCAAAAATTCTTTTCAACCCAGTCCAACCGTCGGCCGATGATATTGCCGGTTGTGATGGAGATATAACTATTTTGAGTGGAAGTTCATATTGAAACGCAAAACGGAAAATATAACGAAGGAAATGTTACGGTTTAAAGAAGCAACAAGACATATTTGGAATACATATTTAGCGACTGAAAATCCTGATCTAATGTTAGAAAATCAACTTTCTTTTGAATTGATTGAACGCGAATTATTACGTTCGATAGTATTGGCTCCGCGCGAGGCCCAATTGGCCGCAGATAACTACCGAGGGAAACCTATTCGTCAAATTCTTGTTCGGCCCGGGCCGAATTTGATTGATATACCTATTCAATTCGGAAATCGAGATCAAAACCATAACATGGTGTGGCATCAAGAAAAAAATATTTCCGCAAAACACTTTCCGAAATTTTATTTCCTTGAATTCTTCGATTGGAATCCATATGGGCCAATAGATTTGAAGCAAATCAAGGTAAAAGAGGCTAACACGGGACGGGTCGCTTTAATCAATCAGAGTTATTGTGAATTTGTTTTTCATCAAAGTGTTGAGGATAAAAGTAAGAATCGAAAATATCGTCCTAAAAGATATTTTCAAAAATAAGTCATCTTGCCAACTTTTTACTTCTCGAATGCCGACAACCACCGTTCCGCCTCAATAGCTGCCATACAACCCATCCCCGCCGCAGAAATGGCTTGGCGGTAATAGTGGTCCGCCACGTCGCCTGCCGCGAAAACCCCTGGAATATTAGTCATGGTATAGGGTGGTTTAGGCAGTTTTAAATAACCCACCTCATCCATATCCAACTGCCCCTTAAAGATGCCGGTGTTGGGCGTGTGGCCGATGGCGAAAAAGAGGCCATTCATGGGCAGAGACTGTTCCTCGTTGGTTTTTACGTTTTTCACTTTCATGCCGGTCAGTTCCTGATCTCCTAGAAGCTCGGTAATGACCGTATTCATCATCCATTTGATCTTGGGATTAGCCTTGGCCCTTTCTAGCATGATCTTGGAGGCCCGGAATTCTTCCCGGCGATGGATTAGTGTCACGCTTTTGGCAAACTTGGTGAGAAAACCCGCCTCTTCCATGGCCGAATCCCCGCCCCCGACCACGGCGATATCGTGATTCTTAAAGAAAAAGCCGTCACAGGTGGCGCAGGCGGATACACCCCGCCCGATTAGTTCCATTTCCCTAGGAACGCCGCCGTACTTGGCGGTAGCGCCGGTAGCAATAATAACGGCCTCGGCTTCCACGAGTTCTTTTTCATCCACCCAAAGCTTAAAGGGACGTTTGGAAAGATCAATCTTAGTTACAAAACCCGTTTTGTAACGGGTGCCGAAATGGGCGGCCTGTTGTTTCATGTTTTCCATGAGCTGGGGGCCTTGAATGCCTTCGGGGAAGCCGGGGAAGTTTTCAACCAAAGTGGTAGTGGTCAATTGGCCGCCAGGCTGGGGCCCGTCGATAAGAAGGGGAGTTAAATTGGCTCTGGAGGCATAGAGAGCCGCCGTGTAGCCAGCGGGACCTGATCCGATAATGACAACTTTTTCCATGACGTTCCTCCAAGAGATCAATAAAACTCAAACCGACAGTTAAACTAGGGTTTAAAGGGGTGCTAAGTCAATAAGTACGCTTAATGACAATAGTTTGTTACCGGAATTCGTTTTCTAGTTGAGGGTCGTGTTTTTCTCCCTCGGGCATAGGGAAAAGTTTATGGCGGTAACGCGACAATTCATCTTTTATCTGCGGTTCTGGCCAGCCCAGTTGGGCGGCCATACATTGAGCGGTCTTTTGGGAGGCTTCGCCCCATCTTTCAGGGCTGTAACCAATTTCTAAGCGCCTCAAGAGCACATCCTCTAAATGCACGGCTTTCTCTGAGCGTACGGCATAAACCACCTGGGCCAGTATTTCAGGGCGGTTGGGGTGGAGTTGTTCAGCCCAAGCTGGGTTTTCATTCAAAAGTTCCATAACCTTAGCGGCTCTTTGTCCGTACAGCTTGGCCAAGTGTTCAGCTGTTTCCGGCTTGAGGGAATATTTTTCTATCGCCAGTTTTTTATGGTTTTTCAAAAACTCTTCCCAGGGAAGGTCGGGAGTGCCGGGTAGGCGGTCGTTGGACGGCAGGGGAGTGTTTTTTCCAAGGATGGTTATGATTTTCCCCAAAGTTTTTTGGGCCATGGCCCGATAGGTGGTCAGCTTGCCCCCGACAATAGTGACTAGAGAACCTTCGACCAAGATGCGATCCTCGCGGGACACATCGGATGCGTTGTTGCCTGCTGAAAAGGCCAGGGGGCGAAGACCCGCAAAGGCGGATATGACCTTGCTTCGTTCCCAAGTTTGGCCCGGAAAAACACGGCTGGCTTCATTGAGAAGGTACTGGATTTCTTCCTCGGTGGGCTGGGTATTATCCGGGTTGGTAGAATCGTCTAGGTCGGTCGTACCTACCAAACTATAACCCCGCCAGGGAATGATAAAGATAATGCGGTTGTCCTTGGGGGTGGTAATAAGCACCGCATGGTCAGCAATGACTTGGGGTAGAACGATATGGCTTCCGCGAGTTGGCCGAATGAGCATTTTGCCGTCGTCGCTTAATAGCTTGGAAGTTTCGTTGGTCCAAGGGCCCGTGGCGTTCAAAAGACAGCGAGTCTTCACCACGCCGGTAAACCCTGTTTTTTTGTCCCGGTAAAAGACATGGAAGCCGTCGGCGGTCTTATCCAATTGGGTAACAGCCCGGTAGTTCCAACAGGAAGCACCGTTTTCTTCGGCGCCGAGGATGTTTTCCAACACTAAACGGGCATCGTTGACTTGGGCATCAAAATAGACCCCACAGCCTTTCAGTCCTTCTTCTTTAAGAAAGGGAGCCTTTTCTAAGGAATCTTTTTTTGAAAGCCATTGATGGAAGGCGATTCGGTGTGCCCCTGCCAGCAGGTCATAGAGCCACATGCCGATCCTGAGTTTCCAGGGAGGGTTGCGATCCCCTTCGTAGCAAGGCAATAGGAAGGAAAGGGGCCGGACCAAGTGGGGGGCTGTTTGGAGAAGATGTTGACGCTCGTGCAAGGACTCGAAAACGAGCGAAAAATTGAATTGTTCCAGGTAGCGGATGCCCCCGTGGATCAATTTGGTGGATTTACTGGAAGTTCCTGAGGCGAAATCGCCTTTCTCAAATAAGGCGACTGAGAGACCGGCTTGGGCGGCTTGGTAGGCGACACCTACCCCATTGATACCGCCGCCGAGGACAACCAGATCGACTTGGGATGTTTCGCTCATGGGGACAGCCTTAGAAGGCGGGAGTTTCATTTATTCTGGGTCCGTTATACCCTTGAAAGCCAGCGTTTTTTGCGCAAAATAGCCCCTCTTAAATTGAATGCGCCCCTGGGCTCGTTTAAGATATGAGTTGGTTTTGCCTTTCTTGAAATAAGGCAAATAAGCGAGGGTGGCGCCCCAAAAAGACTTTTAAAACTTAACATGATTTTTGGGACGTGCCACCCTCCCTAATTCCAAATGGGTGAAACGGAGTTTCACCCATAGTTAAGGGCGAGGGTGGCGAAACTGGCAGACGCACCAGACTTAGGATCTGGCGGGGTAACCCATGGGGGTTCGACTCCCCCCCCTCGCACCACTTTTTTGGCTTTTTGACCCTGGTTGACCGAGACCATACAAAACACAAGGAGTTCCAGTGAAAGTCACCGTGAGCGAAGTTTCCGGATGCGCCAAAGAGATCCAAGTGGAAATACCCACCGAGGATGTCCAAAAACGCGTGGATGAAATTTACGGAAAAATAACCAAGGAAGCCAAATTGCCCGGTTTCCGCAAGGGCAAGGTTCCCATCAGCGTTATCAAGAAAGAATATAAATCCAATGTCCGCGAGGAAATGGTTCAGCACCAATTGCCCGAATATCTTCGGGAAGCCCTGATAGAGAACAAAATTGACCCCGTAGCCCAACCCCGGGTCACCCACCTGCAATTTGAAGAGGGCTCTCCCTTAAAGTTCGTAGCGGCGGTTGAAGTGAAGCCTCTTTTCACATTGAAGGAATACAAGGGATTAAAGATTAAAAAAGAAAAAACGGCCGTGGACGCGGAAGAAGTGGATAAAACCATCGATACCATCCGCAACCAACAGGCCGATTTTATACCAGTGGAAGGCCGGGCCGCCAAAACCGACGACCTGGTGGTTATCGACTTTTTGGGAAAGATCGACGACAAACCCTTTGAAGGGGGCAAGGCCAACCGCTACCCGGTGCTTTTAGGTTCGGCCAGTCTCTTGAAAGATTTCGAGGAGAACCTTATTGGTTTGAAGAAGGGGGAAACAAAGGTTTTCAAACTCACCTTCCCGAAGAATTACGGCAATGACAAGATTCAGGGCAAGGAAGCGGAATTCACGGTGACCCTGCATGAAATCAAGGAAAAGAAATTGCCTGAATTGGACGACGCCTTTGCCTTGAAGGTGGGGCAGTTTAAGACGGTTCAAGAAATGAAAGAAAGGGTTCTGACGGATCTTAAGTCCCACAAGGAAGTGGAACAGCGGTCCAAAATGATCGAACAGATTGCCGAGAAGCTGATGGCGGATCATCCCTTGGAGGTTCCTATTTCCTTGGTTCATCTGGAACAGCAGAGACTGATTCAGCAGGGCGTTGAACGCCTGAAAAACCAGGGCGTGGATGCCGGGAAGTGGACCGACGCGCAGAAGAAAGAATTTGTTGATTCCTTAAGGCCCATGGCTCAGAAGAATGTGCATATGGCCTTATTGGTTGAAAAGATATCCGAGGCGGAAAAGATCCGCTGTGAGGAAAAAGATTTCGAGGCTTACTTGGCCAAAATTTCGGCGGGGTCCAACCAGTCGCCGGACGCCGTGAAGCGATATTTGCAGCAACAGGACAAGATTGATTCGGTCAAAGAATGGATCCAATACGAAAAGACCTTGGATTTTTTGATCGCCTCGTCCAAAATCGAAGCCGCATAACAAGGAGCTGAAAATTTTTTCAGCTCCTTGTTGACAGCCATGGGAAGGAACGAGCCACTAAAAACATGGTTTTTATTTATTGTGGCTCGTTCGTAAGTATGAATCCCCGAAAAGGGAATTCAGCAACCTGTTAAACAAGACTCACCGGAGGCAGTGATGGCTCTTATACCCATAGTGGTCGAACAAACAAACCGAGGGGAAAGGTCCTACGACATCTATTCCCGCCTGTTGAAAGACCGTATCGTCATGCTGGGAACCCCCATCAACGACGATGTGGCTAACACCATCATCGCCCAGCTTTTGTTTTTGGAATCGGAAGACCCCGATAAAGATATCAACCTTTATATCAACAGCCCCGGCGGAGTTGTGACTTCGGGTTTGGCCATTTATGACACCATTCAATTCATGAAGGCGCCTGTTTCCACCATTTGCGTGGGCCAAGCGGCTTCCATGGGGGCGGTGCTTTTGGCCGCAGGCGCCAAGGGCAAAAGGTACGCCCTGCCCAACGCCCGTATCATGATTCACCAGCCTTCCGGCGGGGCCCAGGGACAAGCCACGGACATTGAGATTCAGGCCAAGGAAATCCTCAAGGTCAGGGAAAGGCTGAACGCCATTCTCGCCTTCCATACAGGCAAGACCACCGAACAGATCGGTCTGGACGTTGAAAGGGACTTCTTTATGTCCTCGGATGAATCCAAGACCTATGGGTTGATTGACGATATCCTGGTCAAACGGCCGGAAACCAAGAAAAAGTAAAGGAAAAGGCATGGCTGGCGACCGGGATAAAACCACACTTCTTCGCTGTTCTTTCTGCGGAAAGAGCCAGGAGGAAGTTAAAAAGCTCGTGGCGGGACCTACCGTTTACATTTGTAACGAGTGCGTCGCCCTTTGCAACGACATCCTTAGGGAAGAAGAAAAAACCGAGGAACCCAAGGCCGGTGCCCCCAAGGTACGTCTTTCAATTCCCAGGCCCGCTGAAATAAAAGAAGTTTTGGATCAGTACGTGATTGGCCAGGAAAAGGCCAAGCGGGTCCTGTCCGTGGCGGTTCATAACCACTACAAGCGCTTGTCGGTCAAAAACGGTCCCCAAGATGTCGAATTGCAAAAGAGCAACGTTTTGCTGGTGGGGCCTACCGGTGTTGGAAAAACCCTTCTGGCCCAGACCTTGGCCCGAATCCTCGATGTGCCCTTTGCCGTGGCGGACGCCACCACCCTGACCGAAGCGGGATATGTGGGCGAGGATGTTGAAAATATCATCCTCAAACTGCTTCAAAACGCCGAATTTGACGTTCAGAAAGCCCAGCGGGGAATTATCTATATAGATGAGATCGACAAGATCAGCCGCAAGTCCGAAAACCCCAGCATTACCCGGGACGTTTCAGGGGAAGGGGTTCAACAGGCCCTTTTGAAGATCATCGAAGGTACCGAAGTCAATGTGCCGCCCCAGGGCGGGCGCAAGCACCCCCATCAGGAATACATCAAGGTCGATTCCTCGAATATCCTCTTCATTTGCGGGGGAGCCTTTGTGGGGCTCGAAAAATTGATCGAAAACCGCCTGGGACGCCGCTCCATCGGCTTCAAGGGCGAAACCATCAGCCGTCAGGAAAAGAAACTGGGCGAACTTTTTGAGATGGTTCAGCCCGAAGACCTTATCAAGTTTGGGCTGATCCCCGAGTTTATCGGGCGGTTGCCGATCGTGGCTGCCCTGCATGAGTTGGACGAGGCTTCCTTGGTTCGGGTCTTGACCGAACCCAAGAACGCCCTGACCAAGCAGTACCAGCGTTATTTCGAGATGGAAAGCGTGAAGCTGAAATTTACCCCTGAGGCTCTCCAGGCCGTGGCCCGGGAAGCCATCAAGCGCCAATCCGGAGCCAGGGGTCTAAGGGCTATTTTGGAAGAAGTCATGATGGAATTGATGTATGAGATTCCCTCCCGCAAGGACATCAAAGAAACGGTCATTACTGAAGGCGTGATTCTCAAAAAAGAAGAGCCCATCCTGGTCTATCAGAAGGGCCGGGGCGAGAACACGGCCTAGGGCTAGATCGCCTTGGATTTTTATCACTTCTCCAAAAAGTCTTCCAAGCCGCTTCTTCATCTATCCCACGCGAACGGGTTTCTTCCCCCCACCTACAAAAGAGCGCTCCAACCCCTCGAAAAGCATTTCCAAATCATTTCTTTAAAAATTCGCCCTCTCTGGGAAGGCGAGAATCCGAACCAACTCAAGCATTGGAGCCTCTTCGCCGATGATTTAATCCGGGGTTTGGATTCCATTGGAGCCAAGGGTATAGCCGCGGTCGGGCATAGTTTGGGCGGGGTGGTGACCCTCTACGCTGCGGTAAAGCGGCCCGATTTGTTCAGCCGAATTGTGCTGTTAGACCCGACCATGCTGGATCCCGCGCGTTTGTGGAAAATCCGCCTGATGCGGTTGCTGGGTTTGGAAACGCGCCGGTCACTGGTGGAAGGCGCCGTGAGACGTCGCCGCCATTGGAGAAGCGTCAAGGAAGCCTTTTTATCTTTTAAAGAAAAACCTCTGTTCAAATCTTGGCCGAAGGAAACGGTTCTCTCTTATGCCAAGAGCCTGATCCGCCCATCGGCTGAGGGGGGAGTGGATTTAGCCTATCCACCCGAATGGGAAGCCCGGATTTACCAGACAATTCCCACGGATGTCTGGGATTACGCCCGGCGGTTAACCCGGCCCACCCTGGTCTTATCCGGGGAAAATTCGGACGTTTTCACCCCTGACAGCCGGGAAGCTTTCCGCCAGGCCAATCCTGCCGTTCAGGTGGAAACCATCTTGGGAGCCGGCCACCTGCTGGCCCAGGAGAACCCACTGGAAGTGGGGGCAAGAATGGCAAAATTTTTAAAGAACTAAGATGTTGGAAGGTCGGTAGTAGCAGGAGTCGGCGGGAGTCCTACGGCCAATTTTTACCTGCATTTGGAAAAAATTGGCCGTAGTGGCACAATCCCCGTAGTGGCACAATCCCCGTAGTGGCACAATCCCCGTAGTGGCACAATCCCCGTAGTGGCACAATCCCCGTAGTGGCACAATCCCCGTAGTGGCACAATCCCCGTAGTGGCACAATCCCCGTAGTGGCACAATCCCCGTAGTGGCACAATCCCCGTAGTGGCACAATCCCCGTAGTGGCACAATCCCCGTAGTGGCACAATCCCCGTAGTGGCACAATCCCCGTAGTGGCACAATCCCCGTAGTGGCACAATCCCCGTAGTGGCACAATCCCCGTAGTGGCACAATCCCCGTAGTGGCACAATCCCCGTAGTGGCACAATCCCCGTAGTGGCACAATCCCCGTAGTGGCACAATCCCCGTAGTGGCACAATCCCCGTAGTGGCACAATCCCCGTAGTGGCACAATCCCCGTAGTGGCACAATAGGGTCGTATAATCGGGCTTTACCACTGTTGTCCAAATAAGATGAAAGACAAGGCTAATGCCCCGATTAGCCACAGATACATGGGATGCACTTGATAGGCCAAGAAAAGGCCTTAAAGTTTGTGGTTTTAAATCCCATGAATCCTATGCATCTGTGGCAAATTATTTTGGACGGGTCTTGGGCTTTATATTATTGGGAGGTTATTTATGTCTTCTAAAGCCAATGATCAGAAAACCGAAGATACGTATGAGAAGGAAACTAGGGATTCTTCCTCAATCCTCTGGCTTTTCCTCTGGTTGGCCACTCTTTACCACGCCGGTGTAACCGCCTGGGCCCTGCTTTCAACGGCCCAACTTCCACCTGGCTACCAAGTTCCCCCCATGTGGGTGGAAAACTTCCGGCAGGGCCCCACTTCCGATTCTTTCTGGATTTACATCATTGTCCTTGGGGTCAATATCCTTCGGGAAAGCTGGTTTAAAAGCCAAAAGACCTACGTGCCATCCCTCCTCTATCCGGAATTCAAATACGGCAATGTCGCCGTGGTTTTATGGGCGGGTTTGTGGGTTTTTAGCCAATATGGCCATGACCAGGGTTGGTTTCCCGTGCCGGATCAGGTGAATAAAACCTTTGGAAGCTGTCTGATTCTTTGGATCGCCCAGCATTTGATGATCAGGCTCTTTAAGAGCACGACATTTATGGAAGCTTTTAAGGATGTGCCAAAGCAAACCAAGGCCGTAGTTCCAAAACCCCATACCCCGCCACCCAGCCCTCAAGCAAGCTTGGCGGTGTCTGGGCCAGCCCCGAAGAAAGTGGTTTCCAACAATAGTGATTTGGCCGGGAAGCTATTGGACTATATCCGCCAGAACGGACAAGCCAAAACCAGCGGAATGATGAGTGTATTGGGCAGTCCAAGACGGACGGTGATAAGGAACCTGAACAAGTTACTTAAGGATGGGCGGTTGATCAGGGAGGGTTCTGGCGCAGGCGCGGTTTACCGGCTCAATGAGAACCCAAAAGGTGGAAAATAGGATTAATTGTGGATTTGGGTTCGAGTCCAACCCGGGGAACATTACTTGGGGTTCGAACTTAGAATATCTAATTCAAGAACTGTAAAGAATATGGTTTGCAAAAAAGGAATTGATAATGGACGAATATTATTCCTGTGAATTTTGCCATTTTGATTTTAAAAGCTTTAAGGAAAGATCTAAATGCCCAGGTTGTGGGGTCGAAATCAACGAATTACCGCTTTTTATAGCCGTGAAAAGAGAAGCAAAAAAATTTTCTGTTCAAGATATGTTAGATAAGTTGGGGTGGAAACGCCCGAATTATAACGATATGACTTATTTGGATATTGAGTCCGACATCGAAGAAGTTACTTATGTTTTGGATTTCAGAGAGGTGAAAATTCTGTTTGAAGTTTTGGATATTGATTGGAATGAGGCGCTTGGATTTATTATTGGGAAAGAAAATGTTTCGCTAAGCGCAACTTCGGATGATCGTCCAACTTACAAAATCATAAATTCACAAATGACGAAATTAGGTTTCAGTAATGAAAAGTTGGCGGTTGAACTCGATTTTGATGCAGATGAAATTGCTAACGTCCAAGTGCCGAATTCTTCTTTTGATAAATGGGCTTTGAAAAATATGTTAAATCTCGCAAAGATACTTCAAATAAACCCAGTTGCGTTTATTCATAAGGTTATTGAGGGTTAAATTCTTTTAGAAATGGAAAGGTATTTTCAATGAGTTTATTTTTCCCCAAAAATTGGCAATGCAGAAAATGCAAAAGTGATCTTATGAGAGAAGATGGAGTATTTGACTGCCCTCATTGTGGGACTTATTTCCCAAGGGCAGGAACCGGTGCGATTTTGAGATTTTGGCTATATTTGGTGATGGGTCTTCTTTGGCTATTTGTTTGGTATTTTACGACTAGTCACAGATAGAAGAGTTAATAACGAAATATTTTGAATTTAATGGTTCGCAAATCGTTTAATCCGGGGAACCGTTAAAATTTTACTGACTTTGAGACTAAAAAACGGATAAATCATGCAAACTAAAACTATAAGTGATGCAGAAAATTTATATCGGTGGGGTTATTGGTGGGCATACGGGAATCCTCGAAAAAAAGATGGGAAAAAGGCTTTTGAGTATTGGAATAGAGCGGCGCTTCTAGGGCATGTTCTCGCTCAATTTTATCTTGGCACATGTTATGACTGGGGTATTGGAACAAGGAGAAACTTAAAACTTGCTAAGAAATGGTATGAAAAAACGGCAAGATTGGGCGTGATAGGTGGTCAATATAATTTGGCGTTTATGTATCGGGATGGCATCGCGGTTCGAAAGGATTTGAGAAAAGCGTTTAAGTGGTTTAAAGCAGCGGCCCTACAAGGTGACTCGGAGGGCCAAAGAGATTTGGGCTACTGTTATCACGAAGGTCGAGGAATTAGGAAAAATTTCAAAAAAGGTTTTTATTGGTATTCCAAGGCTGCAAAACAGAATGATTCTAAAGCGCAATGGAATTTAGCATTGTGTTATTTAGAAGGAGATGGCATAAAACCTAATGAAAAAAAGGCAGAATTCTGGTTAAAGAAAGCGGCTAAAAACGGACACAAGAAAGCAAAGGCCAAACTTAAATCACTGAAGTGATCGAATTATCTGGAATTTAATGGTTCTAAAATCCTTCTGCACTGAAGCTCCGAAGGACAAGTCGTGCAGAATGGGAAGGACTCAGATTCTGCAAGTTTCTAAATTTTGAGGCGGATCACTTTTCAAACGGTGAATTCTTCCAAACTGGATTAAAAAGAACCTAAGAGTGGACAACCCTTCTCGCCGGAAAACCACCGCAAATTGTGAAACCAATGGCTGAATTTTTGTCGGGGTACAACTTCAAACCTAATTTCTTTTAAATATGACGTACGCCCTTGACTCCCAAAGGTCGAGGGTTAAACTACCCGCAATTCTTTATGAATTTAAGGGGAGACCGCCCAAAGCGGGCTGGGTTTTTATTTTGAGGCCCTGATGGGGCGAAAAGAGGTTTCCAATGATGAAAAAGTTCATTATGGCCCCAGGGCCCACTGCCATCCCCGCCGAGGTTTTGGCGGAAGCCAGCATGCCGATACCCCATCACCGGACCCCGGGGTTTCAGGCCTTGTTTAAGGCCGCCTCCGAGGGGTTGCAACTCTTTTTTCGCACGAAAAACCCCGTTATCACCTTTGCTTCCGTCGGCACAGGCGCCATGGAAGCTGCCGTTGCCAACCTGACCTCGCCCGGTGAAAAGGTATTGGTAGCTTCTTCGGGTTGGTTTGGAAAGCGCTGGAACGATATCTGCAAGGTCTACAGCGTTCAAACGGACTATTACGAGTGCGAGTGGGGAAAGTCGGTGGACCCGGCCGAGGTGGAAAAAAGACTCAAGGCTAGCCCCGAGATTAAACTGGTTTTTACGACCCTCAACGAAACCGCCACAGGAAACCTGAACGATGTTCAAGCCTTGGCCAAGGTGGCTCACGCCGCCGGCGCATTGATCGTGGTGGATGCCGTTTCGGGCCTGGGAGCGGCTCCTTGCGAAACCGACGGCTGGGGATTGGATGTGGTGGTTTCGGGTTCGCAGAAAGGTTTCATGATCCCACCGGGCTTGAGCTTTACCTCGGTGAACGCGGCGGCAGCTGAAAAAAACAAGACGGCCAAGAATCCACGATTTTATTTCAGCTACGAGAAGGCTTTGAAAAAGCTGACCGAGGAAAAAATGCCGGACACCCCTTTTACCCCGGCCATCTCGCTTGTCATTCAATTGAAGAAGGCCTTGGAATTGATTCACCAAGAGGGAATGGAAAACGTCTGGAAAAGGCACGCCGGTTTGGCCAGGGCCACTCGGGCGGGTGTGGAAGCCCTGGGGCTCAAGCTTTACGCCCCCCAATCGCCCTCACCCGCTTTGACTTCTGTGATTTCCCCCGAAGGCATCGACAGCGGACTTATTAACAAGGCCTACCGGGACACCTACGGCATCAGCATTGCCGGGGGCCAGGGTCCGGCCAAGGGCAAGATCTTCCGCATCGGGCATCTGGGCTATGTGGATGGCTCGGACACGATTTTGGCCATTGCCCGCCTGGAAATGATTCTTCATAAACTGGGCAAGCCTGTGCCCTTGGGAACGGGCGTCAAGGCGGCTCAAGAGGTTTTGCTCGAAGAAAATTTATAATTAAAACTCGAAGGGGCGCGCCATGATCAAGGTCCTCGTCACCGACAAGCTTTCCGAACAGGGGATGGAAGTCTTCACCCGGGAAAAAGATTTTAAAGTCGAAGAACATTTGAAAAAAACACCTGATGAGCTCAAGGCTCTCTTGCCGGGTTTTCAAGCCTGGGTGATCCGAAGTGGGACCACCGTGACAGCCGATTTGATCCAAGCCGCCCCCGACTTAAAAATTATCGGGCGGGCGGGCGTCGGGGTTGATAACGTCGATTTAGAAGCGGCGACAAAGCGGGGGATCATCGTCATGAACACCCCTGACGGTAATACCATCTCTACCGCAGAGCACACGGTAGCAATGCTTATGTCCATGGCTCGGTTGATTCCCCAGGCCATGCAGTCTTTGCGGGAAAAGAAATGGGAACGCACCAAATTTACCGGCTGTGAATTGAACGAAAAAATCCTGGGCGTGGTCGGGATGGGACGCATCGGCACCAATGTGGCCCGCAAGGCCAAGGGTTTGGGGATGAGGATTATCGGGTTTGACCCCTATTTGGATCCGGCCCGTGCGCAGGGACACGAGTTTGAGATCGTCACTCTGGACGATTTGATTAAAAGGGCTGATTTCATCACCGTTCATACTCCCCTCACGAAAGAAACGAAGGGGCTGATCGGGGCTGCCCAAATCGCCAAGATGAAGGACGGGGTGCGGTTGATCAATTGCGCCCGGGGCGGCATTATCGATGAGAAGGCCTTGTATGACGCTTTGAAAAGTAAAAAGGTGGCCGGGGCCGCGCTGGATGTTTTCGAGCAGGAACCTCCTTTCGAAAGTCCTCTTTTGACCCTCGACAATGTGGTGTTCGTGCCCCATTTGGGCGCCGCCACCCAAGAAGCGCAAGTGAACGTGGCGGTAGTGGTGGCCGAACAGATGGTGGAAGCTTTGAAGGGCGGGCGTGTCAGCAACGCCATCAATATGCCGTCGCTTGATCCTAAATTACTTGAGGAATTAAAACCCTATTTGGACCTGATGGAAAAAATAGGTTCATTTCATTACCAGTTGGCTGAATCTTTCATTCAATCCATCAAAGTGGAATACAACGGGGAAATCGCCAAGTATGATCCCAAACCGTTAACCTTGAGCCTGATGAAAGGCATTCTAGATAAGGGGATGAGCGGGGGCGTCAATTACGTGAACGCGCTGGTCATCGCGAAGGAAAAGGGCTTCCAGATCACCGAGGCGGTTCATAATACCGTAAAGGATTACTCTTCCCTGATTACCGTAACGGTCAAAAATGAAAAGGGTACCCATTCCATCTCGGGAACGGTTTTCGGCAAAAACGAGACGCGGATCGTGAATCTGGATGGAAGCAATACCGATTTCACCCCCACGGGGCACATGATCTGGATGGCGCACCAGGACAAACCAGGAATTGTGGGCAAACTGGGAACCATCCTGGGCAATAACGGCGTGAACATCGCCGGGCTTTACGTGGGCCGCCAGGAAGTGGGAGGAAAAGCCGTGGCCATGGTGAATGTGGACAATGAAGTTCCCGAAAAAGTTCTGGTTGAATTGAAGGGAATTTCCCACATTCAGGATTTGCGCTTCGTGACCCTATAAATCGCCGCCTTTCTTGACAGGGACTAGGATGAAAGATACCTTAGAACCCATGAAATCAAACCCGCTTGTTTGTCTCATTTTGTTCCTCATTTCAACTTCCCCCCTTTTGGCCGCCCCCAGTTTTTGGGGAGGGCAGGAAGAAACTCCCACACCTTCTACCCTGATGCCGGTTGAAGAAGTGGTGGCGACTCCAACCATTTCGGGACCGACCGCGACTCCGGTAGTTATTCAAAATGTTTCATTTCCCACGCCAACTCCCACGCCCTTGCCTGGGATGAAATCAAAGGACGCCACGACCGCCGCGATCCTTTCAACGGTTTTGCCGGGCTTGGGGCAGGTTTACGATGAAGACCCCTTGCGGGGAGTCGCCTTTGCGGCTCTTTTTGGGGTCGGGCTTTGGCAGACCATCGATAATCTACAATTGGTGAACGCAAGCAATCCTGCCGGGGGTAATAAAGAAGTTAAAAATGAGGATGCGGGAGAGTTGATCGGTTTGGGGACCCTGGCGGTATATGGTTTTTGCATTCAAGACGCGGCCAATAGCGCTAATAATTACAATCGCCATAATAATCTCGCGCTGACTTTCCAGTTAAAACCCCGGAGCGGCGCCCAACTAGCCCTTCGTTTCTGACTTTTGTGATGGCACAAAGAAAAAAGCCATTGTTTTTCAAATTCCGGATTCTAAGTTTTTGTCTCCTGTCCCTCCTGCCTTTTTGTTTACCCAAACATCTGAGCGCGGTTGAGTTAGATCCCTTTCCCCTGCCGGAAGTTTCAAGGGAACAGGTTTCCATTTCCTTTTTTCGGGAGGAAAGGCCCAGTTTTTATTGGCTCAACGCAGGCGTACCGGATAGTTTTTTCAACCCTGTCAGCGTAGTGTCCTCCTATCCCAATCCTGTTACCTATTCCGTAAGAACCATCGAATACGGTATTCGGGCGCAAGGCTGGGTTACGGACCAGCTGAATTTGAGGGTGACTTTGCCCTTTGAGGGAAACGCCTTGGAGGACACCGGATCGGTCAATAGTTTGGGTGAGACCATCGTGGGGACCCATAGCGCTGAAAAAATAGGCGATATCGAACTTGGGGCCACCTATTTGATCGTGGGAAACGGGGAAAAAGGAAACTACATCGGCGTGAACGGCTGGTACCGGTTTCCGACCGGTTCCAGTCCTTTTTATCAATCCTTCCCCCTGTTGGGTACAGGGAAGGGAGCGGGGCGTGAGGCCCTGGGGATTGTGATGGACGAGGAAGCTTATGGATTTTCCCTTTTTCAAAGCCTAAACTACGAAACAACGGACCCGGTTCAACTCAATAGCGGCTCCTGGTTTGGGTCCGGCACCTTTAATTGGCCCGACAATTGGTTTGCCACGGGAAAAATCAGCTACCAGGTTTTCCATCGGTCTCAAAGGGTCGTTTCATTTTATTATCAACTTCGAGCCCGGTTCAGCGGCTTGATGAAATTCAACGGCCAGGTTTTAGGTTATGGAGAAAATGGGAATTCTTTGGGTTTTCCCATGACAACCGACCAGCTCGCTTTTTCGACCATTGGGATGGATGTTCAGGTGGATCGGACCTTTTTGGTCGATGGGCAACTGACCTATTTTCCATGGTATATTGTGGGTGTTCGTCCGAACCAGGGCTGGCTATTCACGATGGGCCTGGACTTCAAGCCTATTTGAGCTTTGATTTTTAAGGAGTTCGGCTATGCCTGACGCAAATATGTTTCTTGAAAAAAGGGTCCATCCCCGTATCTCGGTTAAAATTCCGGTGAAGTACAGGGTGATTGAGGACCAAAAAGAAATTGAGACGGTTTTTGAGCGAAAAAAGCGAGAACAAACCAGTCAAACGATGGATGTGAGTTTGGGCGGGCTTTACCTGGTCGCGGATCAGGTTCTCAATGTGGGCAGTATCCTCCGGCTCGATATTTCTCTTCCGGGTCATTCCGTAATGATTTCAGCCTTCGCGGAAGTGGTTTGGTCCAATGAGACCGGCGGGGGGCTGCATTTTTTAGCCATGAAAGAAGAAGACGTCGATTCGTTGAAGAACTACCTTTCCCAGACTCAACCCGGAAAATAACACCTTATGAACGGACGCTCCTTGTTTTTCCCCCTTTGGTTTCTTTGGGTCGTTTTGGGTGGGACTTTGGGATTTTTTTCCGGCTACCTCAACCCTTGGATTGGCTGCCCTTTGATTGGAATCTCCTTTTGGGCTTTGGGAGCCTGGGCCTTTTCCCAGGGCAGCAAGGAAGCCTTTCGATCATTTAAAGCTGGTGTCCAATCCCACGGACCTTCCGAGAAATTATCCTCCCTCGTTGAGGCTGCCGCTTCCGCAGCGAACCCATTTGAGGCCTTGGCGCTGGGCCTTGTGGAGATGGACAAAGCATCCTTATCTATTGTTCTTGAAGCAAATGGACAGGCCGGGGCAGGTCCCTCAATGGAAATTCTCGAGAATTTGGAGCGCTTGGTAAGAGAACAAGAACACACCATCCAGGCCTTTTACGCTTTTAAGGATGTGATCCGGGATTGGTCCACCACCATTGAAAAGGCGGGACGCATCAATAAATCGCTTTTACAACTCAATGAAATAATTGTGAGCGATAGCAAAAAAGTGGCTCAGGATACCGATTCCGCTGCTCGTTCCGCCACTGAGGGGATCAAGACCGTTGGAAAGGAAATCAAGGCAATGACCGAAATCAAGGCCACCATTGGTTCTTCCGCGGAAGTGATTCAACAGCTCAATCTTGCCTCGGAGCAAATCGGGGATTTTCTGGCCTCCATTACCTCTATCGCTCGAAAAACTAATCTTTTGGCCTTGAACGCGGGTATCGAGGCCGCCCGGGCGGGGGAACAGGGAACGGGTTTTGCGGTCGTGGCCGGAGAAATTAAAATTTTAGCGGAGGCTTCCGCGAAGGCGGCGGGAGATGTCAAGCATTTGGTGGACGACATTCGAAGCAAAACCTCCAGCGCCATTTCACTAATCAATACCACGGGGAAAATTGAGGAAAACGTCAATGTTGTCTACAGTGCTGGTGATGTTTTCATGAACATCGTCAAATCGATCCGCAAGGCCGGCGGTTTATTGGGGGAAATCTCACAAGCGCTTGATGATCAGAGGAATGATAATGAGTTGCTCGTTCAACTTTTAGAGAAGATACATAGTTCGGGCGGCCAAGTGCGCGATAAATTTGATATGGCTCAGCAGGGGCTGGATCAGGTTCAGAAACTGTCCCAAAAGATACGGGATCAAATAATTGAAGCGCGGGCTAATTCTCCGGCAAACCGGGATTAAGTTGACAGGCTTAAACGCAGGGAGTTAAAGTAAAAAGGTTCCTGGTCGTCTAAAAACGTTGTCCGTTCTATTTTTGCTTTTTATTCCAACCTCAAGAGGTTTTTTCATGATCAAGTGCCCGGCCTGCGGTGCGGAAAACCCCGAAGGCACGAAAATTTGCGTTAAATGCGGAACGGAACTTCCCAAAAACGAAAAGGACAAGAAAAAACCGGTTCCCGCGGCTTCCGGAGAGAAACGAAGCTTCAGGCTGGGTGATATTGCCAGGGATTTGGTGGATATTCTTTTCCTTTTGGCGATCATAGCCCTGATTGGGTTTTACTTTATAGAAGAGTCCTGCCATTGGACTTGGCCCCCCCGTTTTACGGACACAGAGGAAGCCCGTATCGTATCCAACCCCGTTTTGGGAGAGCCCACGCCTGTTCCCGCGCACCGCCGTGGCCGCATGGCGCGTCACGCCGCCTCCCCGGAAAGAACCGCAGAGGTAAATCCGGAGGTGCAGTTCGGGAATGCCGAGACCTTTTATCAAAGGGGCAAGGCTCAATATGACTTAAAAAATTATCATGCGTCCTATAATTTCCTGAAGCAGGCCCTTCGCGTGGATCCGACCTATTCCATGGCCTATTTCGCCCTGGGATACCTTTATCATCACTTTTCAATGGATGACGCCGCGGTTCGGATGTACGAGATGTCCCTTCGATTCAATCCCAATCACGTGGAATCGATCAATAACCTGGCCAAGATGTTTCAAGACGCTGGCAATTACGATGACGCGATGGATCTTTATCAACAGGCTGTCAGCCTGGACCCCTCCAACGCCGATTTCCATTTTAACCTGGGGGATCTTTACCTGGAAAAGAACCGAAATGAGGAGGCGCTTCAATCCTTCCAAAAGGCTTCCAGTTTAAACCCGCAAAGCCCTGATATTTATACCGACT
Source organism: candidate division FCPU426 bacterium (assembly GCA_963738405.1). GTDB lineage: Bacteria > Oederibacteriota > Muellerivitia > Muellerivitales > Muellerivitaceae > CAVTWJ01. The sequence goes on from CAVTWJ010000010.1 coordinate 40,330, forward strand.
TGGCCTTGACCTGCGAACGGCTGGGCCGCAAACAGGACGCTGAAGACGCCTGGCACAAGGTGCTGCAATATTCCAACCAGGCCGATTACATCCAACAAGCCAAACAACACCTGACTTTCTTGCAGGCCCAGAGCTAGAAGAGAAATAAAAAAAGCCGCCTCCCTTTAAAAGGGGGCGGCTTTTTTTATTTTGGGACGGGCTAGTTTATTTTAGGCGGTTGTAAAGTTTGAAGAGCTCCTTGAAGGCCCTCAAAATCACCGAGAGTTTGGCGCCGGTTTGGGTGCCCGCCGTTCGGGGATAGTGGGTGACCCCCACCTCCACGAAGCGGAATTTTTCCTTGTGGGAGCGGGCCAAAAGTTCCGTGGAAACCATGGCGCCGCCCGCCGTCAGTTCCACCTTGTCCAGAACTTTGCGCTTCATCAGTTTGAAGGCGCAGTCCACATCGCGAACCTTGAAACCAAAAAGCAGTTTTACCAAGGACCCCCACATAAAAGCGTTCAATTTACGCAGGGCCGGATCCCTTCGGTTTTTTCGGAAGCCCAGGATGAGATCTCCCTCATCGATTTTTTCGATGAGAAGAGTGATTTCCCGCAGGTCAAACTGAAGGTCCCCGTCGGTAAAAAAGACGAAATCGTAACGGGCGGCCTTGTAACCGGATATGACCGCCCCCCCGTAGCCCTTATTTTTTTCATGATGAACGGGGCGTACATGGTCGTCTTCCTTGGATAACCGGTCAATGATCTCACCGGTATGGTCTTTACTGCCGTCGTTGACGGGAATAATTTCCCATTGTTCGGCCACCTCGGGCAGTATCCCTTGGGCTTGCCTTACCATTTTCTCGACATTGGCTTCCTCGTTGTAACAAGGGAAAAAAATGGAGAGAGAAGAAAGCTTGGGCATGACGACTCCTTGCATTTGACTTTGAAAGTTTACCACGCACCGGAGAGGGCCGGAAATAAAACCCGATTCTTACTCTTGAAACTCCGGGATTTCAACCGTGCTGTCAACCAACCGCGCGGCCTTGTTGCCCACATCCACGGCGAAATTAGTACCCCGGTCCTCGGGATAGACTAAAGCCATATTGGCCAGAAAAAGATTGTGGATAGGTGTTTCGTATCCGGGTTTCAGGGCGCTGTAATGGAGTGGCACCACCGGTTGGGCGAAGAGGTCCTGGAACAAATAAATTTCCTCGATTACGGAAGGATCGAACCCGGGCTTGATGCTTTGGAGGTGGGGAAGCAATTCAGCGAAAATATCCTCTTTTTTCATCTTGAAGTACTTGTGGTCTTGCGGGAGATAGTTGGCCACATACATCAAATGCTTACCGCCATACCATTCCCGGGGAGCGAAATTGGTGTGCTCGATGAGGGCCAGAATAGGATTATCCGAGTCGCCGACATTGATCCAATACATGTCGCTGAATTTTTCTTTCATCACCAGGATTAGGCATTGGGCGCCTAGAAAATCAAGTTGGGTGAGGCGTTGAACGTAGTCGTTGGGAAGCTCCGGGCAGGTTTTTAGGAAGATGGGGGTCGCGGCCGCGAAGATCAATTTATCAAACGTTTTTTCCCCATCGGGCAATTCCAAACCCTTGAACTCGGCGTTTTGGGTCAGGACCCGCCGGATGGGCGTGTTCAGGTGGATCCGCACTCCCGCTTTGCTCGCGCCCTCGGCGAGGGCATGATGAAACACCTCGAAGCCGCCCTTGAAGTAGCCAAGGGTCTCCTTGGCCCCCTTGCGCGAGGAGAATCGGGTATGAACCCTGGCCCAGAACCAAGCCATGGCAACCTTGTCGAAGTAACGGTCGAATTTTCCTTTTAAAAGGGGTTCCCAGATGATCCGCATAACGGCGGGTCCGGTGTGCTTTTTAAGCCATTCATAGGCGGTGACGGATTCAAAAGGCTTCCAGTTATTCTTCAAACCCAGATAAAGACCCTGGAAGCCAAACCAGATTCTTTCCCAGAAGGGAAGGAGGGGCAGCTTTAAGATTTGGGAGGGGGTTCCGAAGGGGTAAAGTTTACCTTGATATGAAAGGCCCATTTGGCTTGGAAGCCAGTGTAGGCTGTCCCGGATACCTAACTCATCTACCAGCCCCCTAATCTTCACGTCGCTGGTGAAAATATGATGGTAATACCTCTCTAAGGTTGTTCCTGCGATGGGAAAACCGGCGGCCAAACCGCCCACATGATCAGAAGCCTCATAAACATCCACTTCATGGCCCTTTTTGGCCAGGCGATAGGCCGCTGTCAGGCCCGCTACCCCCGCCCCAACGACACCAATTTTCATTTTTTTGCCCTTTTCGGTTTTTGTTCTTCTTCCCGGCTTTTTTCCAGTTTTTTGAGGCTTAGGTGTTCCAGGCTCATGTAGTAAAGCCCCAAAAGATTGATGGGAAGCCATACCACGAAGTGGACAATGAGGATATAGCCGACGGCCACCTCGGTTGGAACCGTAAGGGAAATAAGGAGTGTTTTTCCCACAAATTCAAAAAGCCCGAAACCGCCCGGGGCATTGGGAACCAGAATGGCGATGTTTACCACCGCCATGAGCAAAGCGGCTGACCAAAGGGTGATCGGGGTTGGGGCGATTCCCATGCCGATGGCGAGAAGATAATAGCTGCCGAACTCACAGGTCCAGGCGGCCAAAGAAAAGGCCAATACGAGAAACGACTCGCGGATGTTTTGAAGAATCTTAAGACCATCGATGAAAGTATGGGCGATTTTATCAAGCGGGCTGCTTATCTTGGTGGGGAGAAGCTGGGTGAAAAAACCGACCACCCACATGGCTCGGTCCCGCAGTAAAACAACAATAAACAAAACTAAAAAGGCGGTGCCGAAAACGTAGGGACATTTGTGTATGGCAGATTGAAGCCGCGGGTCAAGGGTTTCGGTTTGCAGATGACCAAAGGTGAGGGCGGCCCAGAGGATAATCAGCATGGCTAGGCCGTCAAAGATGCGCTCAACGATGATAGTGGCCAAGGACGCGCTTCGACTGATGTTTTCTTTGCTTCCGTTTAAATAAGCCCGAACAAATTCTCCAGCCCTGGCGGGCAAAAGATTGTTAGCCATGAACCCGATGATCAAAGTGGGAAAAAGATTGTTAAAAGAACACTTTTTGATGGGTGAAAGGAGGATCACCCAGCGGAATCCGCGGATAATATAACCGGCAAGATAAATCAAAAGGGCCGGAAGAAGCCAGATGAGTTGAAAATGAAAAATCGCGTCCCAAAGCTGGTCCCAATGAACGTCTTTTAACACAAAAAAGAACATCACGGCCATGACGAGGAAACCAAACCAAATAACTTTTTTGGATAACATTGCGCCCTTTCTTTCTTGAAATGCGCCAGTATTTTGCCCGAAATGGGTCGAAAATAGAAATGGTTTTAGGGGTAAACCGTTCGCCTTTAAGCGATCGACCGAATAGGTGGTGACATCCCAAAGGGCGAAGTAGAATAACTTCGATTGATAACCCTCAGGAGGATTTTATGAAAAGCAACTTTTGGCTGGGTTTGGGGTTGGTATGGGTGTTTCCCGCCTGGGTCGCGGCGCAAACTCCAACTTCTGCGGCGATAAATCCTTCGGATGCCGCCTCCAGCCCGGCGGCGTCCTCTAGCTTTAAAAGTTTCAAAGAGGCCTATAAGGCGGGTAACCAGGCGGCGAAGGACCGGAAATGGGATGATGCGGCCGGGGATTACGCTCAAGCGGCATCACTGGCCCCCAACGATAAATCCAAAAGCCAGGCTTTAAATTCACAAGGATGGGCGCTCCTCAAGCAAAAGAAATGGAAGCCAGCCGAGGCTGCCCTTAAACAGGCGGTCGATGCCGATGGAACCAATAAAACGGCCGAAAAAAACCTGGGAGTGGCTAGTTTTCGTATTTATGAATACGGCTTTGGAGGTCCTGAAGACCTAAAAATGGCCGTCACGAATCTGGAGGCGGGGGGAGACACGGACCTGTTGGAAATGGCCAAGGGCGCCCAGACGAGGGAAGACAGCTACGCTCAGGTGACTCCGGAGGCCGAACCCAAACTGAATAGCTTGAGCTACAAGGCGCTGGTGGCTTTGGGGAACAAGGCCCAGGCCCAGGGTGAATTCGACCTCGCTTTGAAAATTTTCAAGAAGGCGGGGGAAGTGGCGCGCTCCGCCGTCTCCCAAGGCAACGCAGCTAATCTTCAAGGAAAACTCCTTTTGGATGCCCGCCGCCCGCACGAGTCCATTCCCTATTTTGAAGAGGCCGTCAAGGATCAGCCAAATGAAAAGGTTTACTTGAATAACTTGGGTTTTGGCTACTGGGTCTATTACGATTCGGGAAAGGGTGATGAGGAAACCTTGAAAAAAGCTGTCGACGCCTTTTATAAAGCCAACGCGATTGACCCATCTTTTCATAAAGATAACCTCGTGATGGCCTTGGATGAGTTGAGAGAAATTGATCCGGACGCGGCCAAAAAATATTCGGCGACCACTGAAAAATCCGAGGATGCCACTTCGGATGAAGCTTCTAACGAATCGTCCGCCACTTCCCCGGCCGCTTCCGAAACCCCATCGCATAAAACAGATGAAGTCCCCGAGGGTGATAATTCCAAGTAACCTCCCAATAACCCCTCAAAGGCAACTGGATCTGTTGCATGGGAGAATCCGGGCCTGTTCCCTCTGCTTTCCCAAGGGAGGGAACTGTCCGGTCTCGGGTACGGGTACGGCTTTAAAAGGCGGCCTTTTTTTATTGGGCCAAGCCCCCGGGATCAAAGAACCAGCGGCTCAAAAAAATTTCGCTTGGACCGCCGGGAAGCGGCTTTTTCAATGGTTCGCAACCATCGGAATGTCCGAGGAAAATATCAGGATTCACGCTTACATTACCGCTGTCACCAAGTGTTATCCGGGCAAGGCTTCTCATGGCAAGGGCGACCGTAAACCCAGCCCTGCCGAAGTCGCCCATTGTTCCCCTTACCTTCAAGAAGCCCTGCGCCTACTAGCTCCCTCAGTCATCGTACCCATCGGCGCTATGGCCATTGAACAGGTTATGGGACCTCATCTTTTTTCCGACGTGATCGGAAGGGAGTTCAAAAAGGATATGCCGGGGGGAAAGGCTTTTATTATTCCTATTCCCCATCCCTCGGGGGCTAGTCCTTGGCCCTATCTGCCTGGTAACAGAGAAAAATTAGATAAAGCCTTCCGGTTGATCCGGTCCCGGCTTCTTAAAGAAAAGCTTTATTCCCGTTTTGAAAGCGTGTGAAGTTTGAATGGCTGTATCTTTTAAAAAGCATTGGATAAAATAACCCCTCTTGCCGTGCCGTTGAACCAGGGCGGTGTTTTCAAACGACTTCAATTGATAAGGAGAGCCTCATGCAATTTTTGACCATCTCGACCCCCGCGGCAAAAGATAACTGCTTGATATATTTTGCCTATGAAAAGGAAAAGGGCTTTGCAAATGCCTTGGGGAAAGAAGGGGACTTAATTCGCACGGGGCTTGAAGCGGAAGGATTTACGGGAAAGGAATCTTCTGCGGCCGTTGCCTATCCACGGGGCAAGGGCGAGACCCACAAGGTCATTGCCTTAGGGTTGGGGCCCAAATCAGGCTTCAGCTTGGAATCCATTCGAAGGGCAGGCGGCCGGTTGGCCCGGAAGGCGCGGGAAATCAGGCTAGAAGAAATAGCGGTTGTTTGGCCGGGGTTTTTTACCGATGAACATTTATCGGCTTTCGCCGAGGGGCTTTTGCTTGGTTCCTATCAATTCAACAGATATAAAACAGCCAGCAAGGATAGTCCTGCCGGTCTACAGAAGGTTTATGTTCAAGTCAAAAAGGATCGGAAATCCAAAGCTGATAAAGCTTTGGCGCAAGCCCAGGCTTTTGGGGCAGGGACCCTTTTGGCTAGAGACCTTATCAATGGAGCGCCCAGCGATGTGACTCCCAAAGTTTTGGCTGACACGGCCCGAAAAATTGCCAAGGGCAATATCCGGCTTAAACTTTTTGTGAAAAAAGACCTGATCCGGATGGGAGCGGGCGGCCTCCTGGGGGTAAACCGGGGAAGTGCACAGGAACCCTACCTCATTCATCTCCATTACAAACCTAAAGGAAAAACGAATAAGTCTATCGCCTTGGTGGGCAAGGGAATAACCTTTGATTCGGGGGGGTTGTCCTTGAAACCCGCTTCCGGCATGGAAACCATGAAAATGGATATGTCGGGTGCCGCGGCGGTTTTGGGTGTTTTCAGCCAATTAGCTAAAACTCAGCCTCAAATCGAGGTTCATGGAATCATTCCTACCACTGAAAATATGCCCGGGGGCAGGGCCTATAAGCCCGGCGATGTTTTGACAGCGCTCAATGGGAAGACGATGGAAGTCCTAAACACCGATGCGGAAGGAAGGCTGATTCTTTCGGACGGGCTCAGCTATGCTGAGCGCATGAAGGTTGACGGTATTATCGATTTGGCGACTCTGACTGGGGCTTGTGTGGTGGCCCTTGGATCTCTCGTGGCTGGAGCTTTGTCCAATAATGAGGCCTTTCTTAACAGGTTTAAGGCCGCAACCGAAGTGGAAGGTGAACCCATTTGGGAATTACCACTTGTGAATGAGTATAAAGATGACATCAAAAGTAAGGTGGCCGACATAAAGAATATTGGAAGCGGAAGGGAAGCTGGAACCATTACGGCGGCACTTTTTCTTCAAGAATTTGTGGGGGAAACCCCCTGGATTCACTTGGATATTGCTGGTCCCGCCTATTTGGAAAGGGAATTTTCGGCCGTTCCCTATTTGACCCATGGTGGAACCGGGCTTATGGTTCGAAGTCTGCTGAATTTCCTCGAAAATGAGTGATTTTCGTCAATAGGAAAGGGGTAACTCCCCTTTCTTGGATCTGAATTCCCCAATTGATAATTGGTTGAGTTATTTATATTTTTCCTTAGAAACTGGATGGCCTGCGAAGAAATTCAGGCCTTTTGACTTCAATTATGAAACCTGCGGGCCTTTTGAACCGTCCTAAGAATAGGTAAGCCAGGTGAAACATGACCGAACTTGAGGCGATTGATCGGTGCCGGGCGGGGGATATCGCCGGGCTTCATGTTTTATATGAACTTCATCAAAAAAAGGTTTACAACCTTTCCTGGAGGATGCTGGGAACCCCTCAAGATGCCGAAGACGCCTTGCAAGAAGTTTTTATTAAGGTTTTCGATCGAGTCAAAAATTACCGGGGTGATTCGGCTTTCAGCACCTGGTTGTACCGGATGACCGCCAATCATTGCCTTGATATCCTGAGGAGGCGGAAGATACTCTCGTTTATGGGGTTTGAGAACGCCCCGGAAGTGGAAGACAAAAAGCAAAGCGGCCGGGAAGTGGACCTGGGGTTGAGCCCGGTAATTGAAGCGGCCCTCCAAAAACTGCCCGAGAAACAGCGGGTCTGCTTGTTGATGCGGGAAATGGAAGAATTAAGTTACGAGGAAATAGCCGAGGCTTTGGGTCTTTCCCTGGGATCGGTTAAGTCGAACATTTTTCGGGCGAAGGGATTTTTAAAATCCAGCCTGGAAAAAGAAGGGGTTTCACCCGCGGATCTTTAAACCGGGTGCAACGAACGCGAGGTGGACCATGAAAATCGAATGGAAAGACCAGGATCTGGAACGGATCTTGAAAAACCTGAATGAAACTGAAAAAGTTTCCCAGGTTTCCGATAGGGTTTGGGCGCGAATTGAGTCCTGCCTTTCTGAGCGGGAGTCTTCTTGGTTGAATCATAAGGTGTGGCGCCCGCTGGGCCATCCGATCCGCTGGGTTATGGCGGCTAGTTTTCTTTTTTTGGCTTTGGGTGCTGCCGTTTACCAAAACCAGTTTAAAGAACAGATGGACCTAAATGCCTATCTTCTGAACATCTCCAACCCGGCCGAAAATATCGCCAAGGATTCGGGTGAGGTAAGGATTTCTTCCATCATTTCGGAAACTCCCAGCCAGGAGGGCGCGGTGATTTTAATCGGCGATGATGAGCACCCAGCTGTTCAAATAAGCGGGGATGACCTGCTGCTTTGATCCATCAACCTGCAGGGACAAGGGGTTCAAAATGAGTAATACTCGATGGGCTTTGGCCTTTATCCTGGGAATGATTTTTTGCGGTCCCTCCGCTGCGGTTTCAGAAAACGCTTCTACGGTTTCGGATGGAAAAGCCAAGCCCGCTGAAACCGAATTGGGTCAAATCCCACGGTTTCAAATCCTCAAGAAGCTTCAGTTAACCCCCAAACAAATGGACCGGCTCTACACTCTGCGCGCCCATTACCGAAAAACAGACGCTGAATTAAAAGGGAAACTTCAGGTAAAACAGGTGGAACTGGAAAATGAGTTGGAAAAGCCCAGTCCCGAGCCCTTAAAAATTGATCAAATCACCGGCGAAATTGGGGTGCTTTACGGCCAGCGCATCGCTCTGAAAGCCAAATCCAATATTGAATTGGAAGACAATATTCTCACCCCCGATCAAGAGGAAAAACTGAAAGAAATTGAGTCGAAGGTTTTGACTCCCGAATCAACCGCAAACCCCAAAAATTAACAATTAAAATTGCGCTTTGAGAAAGATTTACCCAAAGTGCGACTTTCTTAAGATGTCTGAAAAAACTGGACGGCAAATTTTATCCATTTTTTTCTTTCAATTCGTTTAACTTTGACAATTTGACTGTTAGAAGTAAAATTTAATACATGAGCCTTTTGATTATGAACCTCGCCTCCCCCTTCCTGAACTACCTGAAAAGGCTGGTGACAGGTATTGAGTTCAAAAAGTTCAAGGACGCCGTCCGCCGCAATCCCAATGACCACCTCTTAAGGGTTCGTTTCGCTAAGTTCTGTCTGAACCAATATTTCGACGAAAAGGGCAAGTCCAAAATGCACGGAGTGGAAGCGGTCAATCAATTTGAGAATATCAACCATTCTGAAGTGATGGACTTGGAAGTTTATTATTTGATGGGGAAGTTTTATCAGGGTCAAAACAATGAAAAGGCCATCGCAATTTACCGGAAGGGAATTACCCGTTATAACGAGTTTTCCACAAAGAACTTGGATTTCCGGCACGAGTATGTGGAACTGGCTTTTTCCATCGCCTTGAATTTGCTGCACCTTGAAAACAATCAGGCCGACCCTGAATTGGAGAAATTTTTCAAAGTTATCCGAAGGACTTATCTCAAGAGATTTTTTGACGAAAAAATGGGTTTTGGCCCCGAGATTCTTGGCGGAGCCCACGGCGATGTCCGCCCCATTGCCAACTAAGCTTCCTACCTAAAATCCTTTATCTCCCTGTCTTTACCGGTTCTTTACCCGCCCTTTTTTGATTTTTTCTAAACTAACGGCTTAATTTTATCGGCTAGGGTCATGAGGCTCCAGGCGAGGATAAAGCCGACCCCTAAGAAAAAAATATAAAGTCCAGGGCTGAAAAAGGGGAAATGGGGCCCGGCCACCATGCAAAAAACCAAGGGAACAGATAAATAAGCGTTCAACCGGGACGCCTTAACCGCTCGCGGCCCCAGGAAAGGGGGAACGGGCTGTCCTGTTTTGATCCCCTGGATGATCTTGCGCTGGCAAGGCCAGATGATAAACCAGACGTTGAACCACATGAGGGTTCCAAAGGCCATCCCGGTCAAAATCCAGTAGCCGGGGGGGCTGTTGAGGTCCCGGACGTGGCCCGGCGCCAAGTAAACCAAGTAAAGAAGCGCCAAACCTAAGATAAAGGTGGCCATAGCGGCCCAGCGGAAAAAGAAAAGGGCGCGGGGCATCAATTCGGGCACGACCTTTTGCCGGGTTTCAGAAGTGAGGGTCTTGTTGAAGGGGCCGTTGACAAGGTTAAAAAAATACAATAAACCCACCCAAACAATGCTCGAAACAACATGAAGCCACCGGATGATGATTTCGGCAAGGTAACCGGGTCCAATATCCATTTTTTCCTCCAGATCCATTGTCCTAAGAACGAAATCCTACGGTAGGGATGAAGTGGGGCCCTGTCAAGCAATGGGCCGGAAAGGGCTTTGTATTTTTCGTTTTGATTCCTTGAAGGCTTTTGTGCATGATGAAGGCCTGCCCCTTTTAGTTTGGGGAAGAATCAAGTCAATTCAGGGATTTAAGACTGCATGAACGAATGTGAACAGTTGCACCCCCATCTGCGGGGGTACTTGGATGATCGGTTAACCGCCCGGGACCGCCGTATGGTGGCTCGTCATCTCAATCTTTGCGCCAACGCCCGCAAGGAACTGGATCGGCTCCGCCAAGGGGTCAAACCCGCGACCGTTTTGGACCAGCCCTTGAACGTGCCTTGGGATCAAAAAATTCTTAATTGGATGTTTCGGCCAAAACCGGTCAAGGATGATCCTCCCCCGGGTCTTTCCACAAAATCCCCCAAACGCCGTTCGGGTTCAATCCCTTCATCTTCCACTGAATCTCCCTCGGCACCACCGCCCAAGAACCCCTCCCTTTTACGAAGCCCACTACTTTGGTTCATGGTTCTTCTTTTGGGACTCATCTTTTTGACCCATCTGGTACAAAACGCCGGCCAATACAAAAGTCTCGTGAGCATTCAGCGATGGATGGCCCGCCAGGGGATTTCTTTTTTTGGACCCAAATCCACTTTGGATTTGGTCATGGACGTGACCCTTCCCCATTGGGAGGGTGACGATTCTCCTGTTGGTTTTGAATACGGGGATATTGTCAGGGATCAGGAGCATTTACAGGTTTACTGGATGCTTCTGGAACCCGGAGTGGATATGCCCCAGATCGATTTTACCAAAAACGTTCTAGTACTACGTTTTCTGGGTCAGAAGCCAACACCCGGGTATGGGATCAAATTCAAACGGTTGGAGGATTATTCGGACAAGACCCTGGTTTATTACGACGAATGGGGCCCCTCAGCGGCCTCGACCCTGACGGGGGACACCCGGCCCTGGACACTCCAAGTCATTCCAAAACCTCCCCAGGAACCTTTGCTTCAACAGAAAATTCAGTGAAGAAGGGGCCCCTGGCCTTTAAGATTTGTTGAAAAACTCGGTTATCCTCTGTCGTGAATAATTCCCCTCATTAGGAACTTAGGTTCAAGGAGACTGTTTTGAAAATAGGTATTGTGGGTCTGCCCAACGTCGGCAAATCGACTCTTTTTAACGCCATCACCAAGTCCAAGGCTCCCGCGGAAAATTATCCCTTTTGCACCATCGAGCCCAATGTGGGGGTCGTGACGGTGCCGGATGATCGAATCGACCATTTGGCCGAGATGGAAAAGAGCGGCAAGAGGGTCCCCGCCATTGTTGAGTTCGTGGATATCGCCGGGCTTGTCAAGGGCGCCGCCCAGGGCGAGGGCCTGGGGAACAAATTTCTCTCCCATATACGCGAAGTCGACGCCATCGCCATGGTAGTGCGATGCTTTGAAGACGCCAATATTGTTCACGTCGAAGGCTCCATTGATCCCGTTCGGGATATTGAAATTATTTTGACCGAACTGTGTCTGGCGGACCTGGAAACGGTAGAAAAACGCCTGCAGAGAACGGAAAAGGGTAAAAAGGCCGGGGATAAGGAAGCCGTCGCCGAATGGGACCTATTTCAATCGGTTAAGAATATTCTCCAAGAAGGCAAGCCTGCTATTACGCTTACGGCTTCTCCCGAGGAAGAAAAAAAGTTAAAAGAATTAAGCCTTTTGACTCGAAAGCCTTTCCTTTATGTCGGCAATGTCGCAGAGGGTGACTTGATGGATGTTTCGAAGAATAAGCCGTTTGAGGCCCTTCAAAAGTACGCTGCCAGCCACCAGGCTTCCTGCCTCCCCATTTCAGCCAAAATTGAATCCGAGGTGGCCGAATTGCCTGAGGAAGAGGCGGTTCAATTTTTGGCGGATTTGGGAATCAAGGAAAGAGGGCTTCACGCCATCATCCGCAAATCCTATGAGACTTTGGGGCTTATTTCCTTCTTCACCGCCGGACCCATGGAATCCAAGGCCTGGACCATCACCAAGGGCACTCTGGCGCCCCAAGCGGCTGGAAAGATTCACTCGGAAATCGAGAGAGGCTTCATCAAGGCTGAGGTTTATTCTTATGAGGACCTTATCGCGGCGGGAACGTCCGTTAAGGCCAAGGAAGCGGGCAAACTCCGAACCGAGGGCAAGGAATATGTCATGAAAGACGGGGATGTGGTGCATTTCAGGTTCAACGTTTAGGGGTGAAAATGAAAAAAATCCTTTTGGCCGTTGTCTTATTCGCTTTCGTTTCCAGTGCGCGCGCGGGAAACGACGCTTTGTCCCAGGCGAGTTCCGCGCCGCTGGGCGAGCGGGTGGCCAATTATTTGCAAACGATGATGATGGTTAAGACTGCTATTTGGGAACAGAACCGCCCTGTGGACATGGATTACCGAGAGGAAATCCATATGGCGGTCAGCTACGAGCCTTCTGAAAAACTGATCGGCGTGTCCGTGATCGGCGTCCAGGATGATTCGAATTATGTAAAATCTCTTTTGGAGAGAATTCGCAAAACCATGCTTTCCTTCGATAAAAAGCTAAAGAACGATTATGGGGTCGAATTGACAGAGTCCGATTTTTCACTGGCTTACCTGAATGTCCGGTCCGGAAAAATCATCCTTCGGTTGAAGGAAACGGAAGTGGGTGAACCGACACCCTCTGTAACTCCGGAAGCGGAGCCTCCCCAGACTCCCAACGCGTCGGCACCCCAGACCCCGTGAAAACTTTTAAATTTTTCTTGTTGGCGGGGGTGTTTCTCGCGATCGGAATGGCCCGCGCCGCCAATGACGATTTGGGTGCGTCGGACAGCGTTCCCGTCGGCGAAAGGGTGGCCAATTATCTTCAAATGATGGTGACGGCCACTACACAAGCCATGCCCTTGAAGCCCAAGGCCAAATACCCAAATCAGGAACAGGAGCCCATCCGGGCCGTCATTATCTATAACCCGGATGAGGAAAGGCTGGATGTGACGCTGGTAGGAAGCTTGGAAAACACGGAAGCTGTAAAAGAAGATTTCGCTTTCATGCGCAGGTTGATTTTGGGTTTTAATAAGAAGTTGGACTATTACTACGAGGTCACGCTCTCGGATGATGATATCAACCTCGAATACCATAACGTTCCCAAGAACAAAACCATCCTCAAGTATGAAAACGGCCTCTATACAACCCCCGAAAAGGGCAAAGAGGATGAAAAGAAAACCCCTGAAATTTCCGGTGAAAGACCTTAACTCCCTGCTGGGACGGTCCCTTATTCTTCTTGGCCTTCTTTTATCGCCTTACGTAGTACATTCCCAACAGCCCTCTATCGAGGCTTCTATGAAAAATTTGGCTACCAATCCCCATTTTGTTGAAATCTCCCATTGGGAGGGCGTGACAGTCGATTTGAAATACGGTACTACGGACAATTTCACCCATAAGAACCTCTACGGCCCTTTTAAAAAATGCTATGTCCATAAAATCACCGCCGAAAAATTTAAGAAGGCAATCGAGTTTCTTCACGAAAACAATCCGGGTTACAAGTTCATCATCTTTGACGCCCTCCGGCCCCGGTCGGTCCAGTGGAAACTCTGGAATGTGGTGAAGGGTACATCCCGGCAGAAATACGTGGCCGACCCCGAAAAGGGGTCCATGCACAACTACGGCTTCGCCATGGACATCGGGCTTTTGGACCCAAAGGGGAAGCTGGTCGACATGGGGGCGCCCTTTGACGGGTTCACGCCCCTTTCCGAACCCCAGTTGGAAAGCCGCCTGCTCAAAGAGGGCAAACTCACCCAAAGGCAAATCGACCATCGGATGATTTTAAGGAAGGCCATGGTGTGGGCGGGTTTCCGCCAACTGCGCCACGAATGGTGGCACTACGATGCCCTGACCGAAGAGCAGGTAAGGGGAAAGTACGAGATTGTGGAATAGAGTTTTAATGGCTGCTTGAGGGTTTTAAATCGTAAAGCTGAAGAATGATCCTGCCGGGTTGGTTCTTGAAGCCTCTCAAAATCGCCTTATGAGTAAAGGTTTTTGGATGTGGCGTTGGTCCCTCCCAAAGGGCTGAGTCCACCCTCTTTCCGTGCTTCTCCACCCACTTGGCGATCTCACTTTTTTTACCAGTCGTTTGGGGCAATAGGATGTAACGAAGTTTCCCTTCCCCCACCCTTTGCGCGAATTCATCCCTCGATAGGATTGGTTCCTTGCCCGTGTAACCGCCAACAGCCACCGCAGGTTCACAGGTTTGGATAATGATGGGCGCGACCGTCTGGCAGTTAAGGGCCGCGACAAGATAAGTTTCATTCTTGCGGTGGGTTTTTAAGAAGGCTATGAGTTTGGGGAGATTAAAATCCGGTTCGTTGCTTTGGATTGTCGCCAAACTCTTGTCGCTGGTTAAAAGCCAAGGGCCGGCTATCACCGATGACGCCGAGCCTAATACTGGTGTTAAAGCCCAGAATGCGGGGCAAATGAGTAGGGTCAATATCCCCAAACCGAAAGCGGCAACTTGGAATCGGCTGATAATAAGTCCCCCCAGTGATAAAGCCGTCCCGATTAAAAGGATCGGACAAAGCTGGGACGTCCAATCGGGATATTGGGAAAGGATAAAGGCCTGCCAGAGTGCAGTCGAACATAGGGCCAGAAGCAACGGCGCGCGGAAACCTTTTAAATAATCTTCCCATAAAGCTTTGGCCCCAACGCCCGTTAGGGCGGCCAAGGCCGGAACCAGCACCACCAGGTAATAGGGATGGACTTTCCCCCTCATGAAGCTGAAAACCGCCCCATAAAAGAACAGCCAGCCCAGCCAAAAGATCAGGAATGAATGTGGGGCAGATAGGGGAAAGGTTAATCGGGTGCGTCGTGCTTCGGCCCATAAACCCATAAGGGCTAGGGGCAGAAACCAGGCCATCTGCCCCGGCATATCCTTCAAGGCCAACCGAAAAAGCCCCGGTGTACCGCTGTTCAAGCCGCTCCAGTGGCGGGAAAGGGGTGGACGCGATGTGGAAACTTTTGAATCTTCTGAAGATGAATCTTTGAATTGAGCGTCGCCATTTCGAGAGATGGTTCTCCCGGAATTCCCTGAAATATCAGGCCTGTTTCGGGTTACCAACCTTTGAAACCCATTCCAGCCTAGGGAAAGGCCCATTTCGGAATTATCCAGGGTGCTTCCCACGAAGGGCCTCTGAGCGGCAGGGGTCAAGTCCACGGCGAAAGGCCAGGAAAAGGATACGGCCAATAGAATGAGAGTGCCGATGGTAAGGTCACTCCATTTGCGAAACCGGGAGAGGGAGGGACCGGCTAGGTAAACAAAATAAAAGACGGGAAGAACAACAAAAGCCGCCATCATCTTGGTATTGAACCCAACTCCGACCAATGCCAGGGACAGGTAAAGAAGTTTTCGGTTTCCAGTTTCGATGGAACGGATGAGGGCCCAAGCTGCCAGGACCAGTATTAAGACCAGGCAGGAATCGGTGTAGTTGTAGCGGTCTACCGCGACGCTCACAGGGGAAAGGGCTATGGCCAAGGCCGAAAACAGGGCGGCCCAAACGCCGAAACGGCTCCGGACGAGAAGGTAAATCACAACTAGGGTGCAGAGTCCTTCCAAAACCTGGGGAAGGATGAGGGAAAAGCCGCTGTAACCCAGAATTTTAGCGAAGGCGGTTTGAATCCAAAAGGCGACGGGGGGTTTATCGATACTTAAAAATCCAGCCGGATCAAAGGACGCGAAGAAGAAATTGTGCCAGTTCATGGTCATGCTTCGTACGGCCGCGGCGTAATAGAAGTTGCCGGTTCCGTTTTTATCCAGGTCCCATAGGCGTAGACTGGCACCCAACAGAAGAATGGAGGCGAAACCTATTGGCTCCAAAAATTTAGAAGGGAATATGTTTAGCGAATGGGAGGATGTTGGTTTCATAGGAGTCTGGACAGAACAAGGTGTTTGCCCGGCTCAAGAGTAATAAAAAGATAAGCCGGGATGGAGATGAGATTTAGGATGATTTAAGCACGTATATCGATGCGTTTAGAGAGGGCTTCACCAAAGCCGGAGGGGCTGTCGTCCTCTTGTAAGGTCCCGTCTTTGTTGTATCGCTGAAGCCGCAAATCCTTGGGCTGGTCCTTCTTGTCCGTTTTACCGTCTGTTGAAATTTCACGAACGGTTTTGTCTTTCATTTCTTCGACTTTTTGGAGTTCAGCCAGTTCTTCCTCGGCTTGGGCGCGGGCCCTTTCGGCCTGGCGGTTTTTATTGGCTTCCGCTACCTGCTGGGCCAACATGGCGTTTTGAGCCTGGATTCTAAGAAAATCGTTTTGGATGTTCTTCATTGGCTCGATTCCTTAACTGATTACAAATACATTTTAGAAGAGGGGCAAATCTTTGCCAAGGTACAGATACTACAGAGGGGTTTGCGGGCATCACAAACCTTGCGGCCATGCTGGATGAGACGATGTGATATCGTCAACCATTCCTCTTTCGGCACGATTTTCACCAAATCCCGCTCAATTTTTACGGCATCCTGGTGCTTGGTCCACCCCAGGCGGTTGCTAAGCCGGGTCACGTGGGTATCAACCGTGATTCCAACCGAAATGCCATAGACTTCCCCTAAAACCACATTGGCAGTTTTTCGCCCCACGCCGGGAATCAAGATGAGTTCTTCCATGGTTTTAGGGAGGTTCCCTCCGTGATGGGCCAAAAGGGCCTGGGCGCAGCCGATCAGATTTTTCGCCTTGTTCTTATAAAAACCAGTTGAATGGATGATTTTTTCCACGTCCTTCTGTTTCGCGGGAGCGAGTTTTTCGGGAGTGGGGAAGACCTTGAATAGCTCAGGCGTGACAATATTGACCCGCTCGTCGGTGCATTGAGCGGAAAGAATGACAGAGCAGAGCAACTGAAAAGGCGTTTTGTAATGTAGGAAACAGCGAACATCGGGATAGAGGCGTTTGAGCTCTTTGAGGACTCTGAGAAAATTTGAATTTGAAGCCATTGAGTTCCTTATGTTTTTGTCCGGTGGCCTTGTTACCCTTTTGGGCGGTTCCTATAATGACGCCCGCTCACCTTAACTTCCTCACAATAAGGACTACCCAAAGCCTATGTCCATCATCGAAGTCGAGAATCTTTCGAAAATCTACCGAACAAGCAAGAAAAAGCCTGGAATCGGCGGGGCCATTGAGGCCATGTTCAAGCGAGAATTCACCGAGGTTCGGGCGGTGGATGGAGTTTCCTTCACGATTGAGGAAGGCGAATTAGTTGGCTTTTTAGGGCCCAATGGTGCGGGCAAGACTACAACGCTCAAGATGCTCTCCGGCATCCTTTATCCCACCACTGGAAGCGCGAAGGTGATGGGGTTCGTTCCCTCGGAGCGTAAAAATGAATACCGCCGCCAGTTCGCCCTGGTGATGGGCCAAAAGAACCAGCTTTGGTGGGATTTGCCGGCGCAGGAATCTCTCTACCTCAATAAAGAAATCTACGGTGTTGAGGACGAAGCTTACAAGCTGGTTCTTGATGAAATGACGGAGCTTACTACAGGTCAAAAAGCTTTTGGGAATCATGGTTCGCGAACTTTCACTCGGGCGAGCGCATGAAGTTTGAGCTGATCGCGTCCCTTTTGCATCGCCCCCGTGTTCTGTTTCTGGACGAGCCAACTATCGGTCTGGACGTTGTGGCGCAAAAGAACATCCGGGAATTTATTAAAGAATATAACCGTAAGACCAAGACCACCATACTTCTGACCAGCCATTACATGAACGACATTCAGGCCCTGTGCGACCGGGTGGTAGTGATCAATACCGGAAAGAAGATATTTGACGGCAGGCTGGATGAGGTGGTGGAGCGTTTTTCGCAGTTCAAGCTGATTACCGTGACGTTCGAGGATGGGGGAGTCTCTAAAGAACAACTGGAAGCTTTCGGCCAAGTGCAGGAACATTCACGGCATAAGGCGGTTTTAAGGGTGGCCAGGGAGTCGGTCAAAAAGGCTTCCAACGAACTTCTCAATCATTTTGATGTGGACGACATCAATATTGAGGAAGTTCCCATCGAGGAAGTGATTGAGAAAGTTTTCAAGATTGGCAGTTAATAACATCCGTAGCATTTAGGAAGAACCATTGAGCACAGAAGCCGCAATTATCAAAGCCCGCTCTCCTCTGCATAAATACTGGGTTATTTTGTCCACCCGTACCCAGGAAGATATGGCCTATCGTTCTAATTACATCGTGGGTGTTGTTTTTCGTTTTCTTCCCCTGGTGACCACCATTTTCCTTTGGTACGCCATCTATCAAACCCGCAAGGCGGGGGGGGCGGCTCCCATCATTCGGGGCATGAGCTATGAGGATATGGTGGCCTATTACGCCCTGATGTACATCGCCAGGGGCTTTTCCAGTATGCCGGGGACCATGCGGGATATCAGCGTGGACATTAAAGACGGCCTTTTGAACCGCTATTTGACCCGGCCCATGGATTACCTTTGGTACCAGGTCATGTACCGCTTGGCCCACAAGCTGGTCTTTTGGTACGTGGCCCTTTTTTCATTTCCACCCATTCTTTACCTGATGAGGGGCTATTTCACACATTCCCCGACTCCCTGGGAATGGGCAGGTTTTGTGGTCTCGCTTTTCATCGCCTTCTGGATCGGCATGCTTTTTTGCTTCGTCATCGGCTCACTGGCCTTCTGGTTTCTTGAAATTTCCACTTTTCTCTTTGTGGTCATGACCATTGAGTTCTTTTTATCAGGCCATTTGATCCCTTTAAACCTTCTACCCCTATCCATTCAGTCCTGGGTTTCGAGTTCGCCTTTCGCTTACGAGGGATACTGGCCTTGTGTGATATTGATGGGCAAGGTACCTCAGGACCAACTGCTTCCTCTATTGGGAATGGGGTTTGTCTGGGTCGGCGTGTTTTACGCCGTAAGCCGTGTTCTTTGGAACATTGGGTTGAAACGCTATTCGGCGGTGGGCGGTTGAAAGTCCTTCAAAGATATCTAAAGCTCACGCTTCTCATGATGAGGAACTGCCTGGTTCGGGAAATGCAGTTCAAGGTCAATTTTCTCGTAAGACTTTTCACCGAGGGCCTTTGGGTTTTGATGCAGTTGATCTATATCCAGGTCATGTACGGGCAGGCCCAGGACATCGGGGGATGGAACAAATGGGACATGGTCATATTGCTTGGAACCAACAACATCATCACTCAACTCTTCGAGGCCTTTTTTTACGACAACTGCATGCGCTTGACCGACCAGATTCGCCAGGGTGATTTGGATTTCAACCTGATCAAACCCATCAACAGCCAATTTTTGGTTTCTCTTCGCTACACCGATTACTCCTCGATCCTGACCAGTTTAGTGGGTTTTGCCATGATTGGATTCGGACTGCACCGCCTGGGCATTGGAATAGGATTTGCCGAAGTCCTGCTTTTTCTGGCATTGGTGGTGAACAGCATCCTGATCTATTACGCGATGCTGTTTACCCTTTCGGTCTGGACCTTTTGGATCGGACGATCCAGCAACCTGTTGGAGCTTTATTGGCAGTTGGGACAGTTTTCGCGTTATCCCGGGGACATTTATCCCTGGCTTTTACGGCGGCTCTTGTTGACAGTTATCCCTATGTTGATTGTGTCGAATTTCCCCGCGGGAGTACTGATAAACAAGCTGGAAGGTGGATGGATTTACTATGGTTTCGCCATGGGGGCGGTCTTTTCCGCCTTTACGGTTTGGATTTGGCAGAGGGGATTAAAAAGATACCGAAGCGCCTCCTCATAAATTTACGAGACCATTTAGTTCATGAACCGATAAAAAAGCCCTGGAGAAATTTCTCCAGAGCTTTTGTGCTTCTTGGGGGAGGAAATTTAGTTCTTAGTCCCGCCTGTCGCTGTCGCATCCGCTTTCGTATCTGCCAGTTCCAGGTAATTGACACCCTTGGTCTTGACGATGGTTCCGGTCAGCTCAATGGTTTGTCCCGCCTTGTCCTTGATGACATTCCGGGCCGATTCGAAGCTTGAGTTTACAGGCATGTAAAGATTGCCTTTCGAATCCATCAGCCCCAAATCCGTGCCTTTCATGGCGCAGGACATGGCGCAGGCCGCATGCTTGTCCCCGTGCCCGCCCCCGTCCCCCAGCGCCGCGTGATGAGCCATGCATTTCATGCAGACCACCTCATATTTTTGTGTGGTATCTTCTGCGAAAACACTTCCAGCCGCCAACAGCAGGCTGAGAACCGACCCTAAAACCAAAGATCTTTTCATTCATTTCCTCCCCAGTTGATTTACAGTCCCCCCCGAACAGGGCCGTTCTTATATATGACCTGATTGGGAGGAAAGTTACCAGTCCCCCGGCAAAAGAGATTCAAGACAAGGTCTATTTTCGAAATCCCTTTGCCCAGCGGGGCTTTCCTCCCCTAGAATACGCCCATGCCTGAGACCCCCCGTGAAGTTAAGGTCAGTTACAGCAAAAAAACCGCCCTATGGATGACGGCGGGAATTGTCTTTTTCCTCTGCGTCTGTAATTTCTTTAAGATTCAGTTTTTCCAATCCCTTGAGAATAAAACTATTGATTTCCGTTTTGGCGTTCGGGGTACCCGCTTGCCGGAAGCCCCTATCCGCATCCTGGCTGTCGATGAAAAGAGCCTGCGGGAAGTGGGCCAATGGCCTTGGCCGCGGGCTATTCACGCTCAATTGGTGCGGCAGCTTAAGGATATGGGCGTCAAGTGCATCTTTTACGACGTTTTCTTCCCTGAACCCGAACGTACCCAAGAAAAGATGCTCAATCAGCTGGAAACGGTTTTGAATTCGGCCATCCAGGGCAACAGCAAGACCGCCACTAAAATTAGAGAATCCATGCTTTCCGATATCAAACGGTTCCAGGAAACACAGAACGGGGATAAGGAATTCGGTCAAGCCATTCAGGATACCGGAAATGTCTTTTTGCCCATCGAACCCCTGATCAATGGCAAGGAGGGGCGCACTCCCAATGAGGAATCCTTACATGTAACCGGGGCCCAACTTTTTGGAGGATTCACCAATAATTTTCTGACAAGCCAATCCTTGATCATTTCCATTCCCGACCTTCAGGAACATGTGGCCGACTCTGGGCATACCCGTTATTTTCCCGATCCTGACGGTATCTATCGCTATTACCCCACGGTCATGAATTACTCGGGTGTATTGATTCCCAATTTGTCCTTGCAGGTGGCCCGGGTTTTCCAGGGAATCAAGGATCCGGTCAAGGTTTACGATGGGGACCACGTGGCGGTTGGGAAAAGCAATATCCCGATATTGGACTTGGGTTTCGCCCTGATTAACTTTTGCGGGCCACGGGGAACCTTTATGACTATCTCGGCCAGCGATGTTTTGAATGGCCGAGTTTCGCCCGATACTTTGAAAGGATCCATCGTTTTGATCGGGGCCACGGCTGATGGCCTTTACGATTTGCGTCCAACCCCCTATACCCGAGCCTCGCCGGGAGTCGAAATCAACGCCAACATCATTGAAAACGTACTGGACAACCATTTCTTGACCTTAGCGCCGGATTATTTGAAATACATCCTTGTTCTTTTCCTAGCCTTGATTATTTGGTACCTGGTTCCTCGCGTGACACCCACCCAGGGTTCCATATGGTTCGGGGCTTTGCTGGTAATTTATACCGTCCTGTCCTGCTTGGTGTTTAGTTATATGGGTTTGATCATTAATTTGACCTATCCCGTACTTGCTCTCATGCTCACATTCCTCGCCCTCACGACCTACAAGTTCCGCACCGAAGTGCGACACAGCCGTTACATGAAACAGATGTTCCAGAGCATGGTGACGCCTAAGGTTGTTGAGGAAATTTTGAAAATGCCGGCTGGTATCGAACTGGGCGGTGAAGAAAAAGAACTGACGGTCATGTTCTCGGACATCCGGGGGTTCACCACTTACTCAGAAAAGCACACTCCCCACGAGGTCGTGGAGGTTCTAAACGAGTATCTCACCCAGATGACCAACATGATTTTCCAAACGGAGGGCACCCTCGACAAATACATCGGAGACGCCATCATGGCCTTCTGGGGAGCCCCGACCGGACAGCAGGATCACGCCTATCGCGCCTGCTCCACCGCCCTCGGGATGGTGGATCTTTTACACACAACCCTTCATCCCAAATGGGAAAAAGAGGGCAAGGAAAAACTGGAAATCGGTATTGGGGTCAACACTGGCCCCATCGTCGTGGGGTTCGTGGGTTCCCAGGCCATCAAGAATTACACCCTTATCGGGGACGCGGTGAACTTGGGGAGCCGCTTGGAGGGTACCACCAAGGAATACAAGGTAGAAATCATCATCGGCGAACAGACATTTGAGCACGTTAAGATGGACATGCTTTGCAGGGAATTGGACCTGATTCGGGTCAAGGGCAAGCTGCAGCCCATCCGTATTTACGAGGTCGTGGATCACCGGCTCAAGGCTGTCGGAGCCAAGGAGTTAAAGGTGAACACCTTCAACGAGGGGCTCAGCTATTACCGCCTCCAGCGCTGGGATGACGCCATCAAGCGGTTCAAGGTCTGCCTGGAACTGGACCCGCACGACGGGCCTTCCAAGATATTCATCGACCGATGTCAGCACCTGAAAGAAGACCCTCCTAAGCCCGATTGGGACGGGGTTTTCATCATGAAGACGAAATAAAGCTTTTGAATTGAGGCTGTTTTTAAGTTTTTTCCCGCCTTTTGAGTTTTTACCCCCCAAAACCTGATTTTTTTCTAAAATTTAAAAGACGATTGAATTTGTGTAAATATTGATTTTATCTATCTTTTGGTCGTGATTCCCCGAATCCTTGTCATGTACAATGCCGCCTCAACAGACAAGCGGGCTTTTGCAATGGCCCCAGGGGAGCCTGATGAAAGTTCGCCATTGGGCGCTTTTATCTTTTGGTATCGTTTTTATTTTCGCGGCCTTCATCGGCTGCAATAACCGCTCGGCCTCGCCGGTTGCTCCTACACGAAACGCCAACCTTAATGTAGCCGTTCCTAGAACCCAGGAACTCCAGGCCAGCCTTTTAAGCTCCACCAGCGACATCCTTCTTTACAAAGCTACCACCTCAGGTCAGGCCGTCACAGGATCGGCGGGACCTTTCAATGACCAGACTGGTTCGGGCTCGATTAATTTTTCGGTGGATCTACCAAGTTCTGGGACTTGGCTTATGGCGGTGGAGCTTATTGCCGCTTCAAACCAACAGCCTTTGGCCTTAGGCGCAGCTCAGTTTGACGCTGGAAGCGTTTCGGGTGGTGTCACGCTCGACCTGGGGTCGGTATCCAGAAATTGTTATCAAACTGATACTTGGATGGATCCGCTTGGGTCTTCTTTTTCCTTCTTGACTGATACACTTTTTACTTCGCTAAACTCGGGCGATATTAATATCGTCCCATTCGGCGCCGGTTATCAGATTCAGGCGGTTGCCCCTGCTCGGATCGAATATCTTGGTAATGGGCCGCTGGTTAATTTTGCCTCAGCTCCCGCGACTGAAACAAACACCGCTTCTTCTGTTTCGAAGATGACCGCTGGGGCCGCAGTTTCGATTCTGCAGTCGGGGGACGTTTACTGCGTTCTCTTATCAGGCGGTGGACACGCATGGATGCAGATCAGCAACCCCGGCAATGCCACAACAGGACCTTCTTTTCGTTTTCGGGTCAACGCGACACTTCCTTATTACGCCTATTATCAAACTTCTGCTGATATATCGGGCGTGTGTCTGACACCCCTGAACACCCCCACTTCCACCGCCACCTTCTCGCCGACTCCAACGATCACCCCCACGGTGACCCCAACCCCCAGCTATACCCAGACGCCCCTGCCGACATCGACGCCTAC
This sequence comes from candidate division FCPU426 bacterium, assembly GCA_963738405.1. GTDB lineage: Bacteria > Oederibacteriota > Muellerivitia > Muellerivitales > Muellerivitaceae > CAVTWJ01. The sequence goes on from CAVTWJ010000010.1 coordinate 64,056, forward strand.
CTCTACGAACTCGCCGACTTTAACCTCTTCGCCGACCGACACATGGACTGTGACCCCCACGCCTTCCATCACCGACACTCCCTCTTCGACTCCCACGCCGACGATTACGCCTTCTCCCTCGCCAACTAATAGCCCCATACCAACTTCCACCCCGACGGAAACCCTTACTTCCACGGCGACCAACACGCCAACCGTTACCGGGACTTCGACTTCGACCGTTTCGCCGACCTTTACCCTGACCAACACGCTCACCTTTTCCTCGACGCAAACCTCAACATCGACCGCCACCGTTACGGGAACCGCCACGCTTACCCAAACACTTACTTCCACCCCGACGGGGTTATTTACCTCGACGATGACAAGTACCCCGACGAATACACCCACCTATACAGCCACCCCAACGACAACTTCGACTTCTACCTTCACTCAGACCAACACTCTGACCTCAACGTCGACCTCCACCGCGACAAGCCAATTCACCTTCACGCAGACATCGACTCCGACAAACACTCTATCCGCAACAACCACCGACACCTTAACGAGCACTTTGACAGCGACACCAACCGATACTTTGACGACCACAGCCACATTTACGCAAACTCAGACGCCTACTGCGACATTGACCAATACGGTAACGGCTATCGCGACCTCAACGTCCACTGCGACCCCGACGAACACCCTGACTGCGACGCCCACCGTTACATCGACGAACACAGCCACCGTTTCGCAGACTCAAACCGTTACGTCCACTTTAACCAATACGGCAACGGCTACTTCGACCTCAACGTCCACTGCGACCCCGACGAACACAGCCACATCCACTCCGACCCAAACACCTACTTCAACGGCGACCGCTTCGGCGACAGATACCCCAACCTCCACACTCACAACGACTCCGACGGCCACCCCGACCTCAACATTAACCACAACTCCAACAAGCACGCCAACTTTCAGTTTTACGGCCACATCCACAACCAATGGCACCTCAACCCCAACTTTGACTCCTATTGCGGGAGTAATTGACATTACCAACAATATCGATGGCGCCCCGGTTCCTGGCATCACCACCGGTGGACAGGATAATTACAGCCAAACGGTCACCTTCTGGAATGGGACTTCGAGCTTATCCTCCAGCTATGACAACTATTCCAGTAGCGGTGCCGCAACCGCCCTCTATGGCCAGGGCGCTCCTGACCAGGCCTACCAGTTCACGCTGGCTTCTCCTAAAAATCTCTTCGTCAACCTTTGCGGCGCGAACTACGACTCGGTCCTATACCTTCGGAAGACGCTGAATGACCCGAATTCGCTGGTCGCCATTAACGACGATTCCGATTTCTGCGCCACAACCTCTTCCAGCCTCGTAACGGGAACCCTACCGGCGGGCACGTACTACCTGATCGTGGATGGTTTCGCGGCGGGCTACCATGGCTCTTACTCCTTAACCCTCTCCACCTTCGCTCCCCCCTGCCAGTTGACGCCTCTTTCTTCACCCGTTACCAGCAACCAGCAGGTCAATACGGCGGATACCAGCAATTTCACCAACCCGGTCGTTTTAGGCTCGGTTGGGGCCGGATCGGACCTGGTAGGGGCCGGCACGGTCAATTACTTCACCAATTTCGCCAATACCTGGGCCTTCACGCCTTCCATGACCGGGGCCTACCAGATTTCGTTGGATTGTTTCGACGATGGAACGGGCAAGGCGAGGGTAGGTTATGACCTTCTTGAATCCGATGGAGAGGGCGGAGTTTCCTTTGTCGATGTCTCCCTCGACGGTGATCCGTTAGACTCGTTGATCGAAAATCTGACTGCGGGAAATACCTATTACATCGCCGTTTACGCCTGGAATGAAGGCGCTCCTGACGCCGATTACCACCTGATCATCAAGGGTTTGGGCAGTACGGCCACGCCCACGATCACGCCCACCGCTTCTTCAACACCCACAGAGACCATCACTCCTTCCGCTACCTCGATTCCGACCGCCCAGAGCCCAGTCACCCTCAATATTTCCGGCGGCGGAGCCACGGTCACGGGCAATACCATTGGCATGGCGGACAGTTATAACCAGCCGGTGAGCCTCTGGAATAGTATCGGAGGCGTTACCTACGATTACGGCGCGGGAGCGCCGGACACTGCCTACGCTGTCAACGTCACGAACCCGGAAAGCCTCTTCATCAACCTTTGCGGGGCACAGTTTGACTCTGTTGTTTATGTAAGGTTTGGTTCACCCACGGGTCCGACCGTCTCCGTGAACGACGATTCGGACTACTGCAACAGCCCCTCTTCCAGCCTGGTGACCGGAACCCTGGTGCCGGGGATCTACTACATTATCGTGGATGGATTCGGTCCCGGAAGCTATGGGCCCTTTACCCTGGCTGTTTCCACCTTTAACCCCGTTTGCGGCCTGCCCACCCAAACCCTGCCGACGCCGGTTGTGAACCCGCAATCCGGTGATAGCGCGGATGACGTCAATTTCACCAATCCGGTGGATCTGGGTGTGGCTTTAAGCGGGGGCGATGTGGTGGGGTCGGGCAACGTGAATTATTACTTCAACCATGTGCAAACCTGGAGTTTCGCGGTATCGCAGTACGGTAACTATACGGTCTCCCTGGATTGTTTTGATGACGGAACGGGCAAGGCTAGGGCGGGCTTTGACCTGCTTCAAAACAATGAGGGTTCCATCTCCTTTTTGCAGGCTTCGAACGATAACGATCCCTTGGACCAGGTGACCTATTACCTTATCCCTGGAGTCACTTATTACGTCGCGGTTTACGCTTTCGGTGAGGGGGCTCCCAGCGCGGATTATCACCTCTTGGTCACGCCCCAGGGCGGCGCCCCGGTCATCCAGGATGTCAGTTCTATCATCGGAACCGGGAACGCAATTTCGGGCAGTACGGAAGGTGCAAACGACAACAATAACCAGCCCGATTCATCCGGAACTCCCTGGGGCCAATACGGGCCGGATGTGACCTACCAGTTCGTGCCCCCGCAGACGGGCGAGTATTTCATCAATATGTGTAATGTCAATTTCGACTCGGTTCTTTATTTACGAACCAACCCGACCGATCCAGCCTCGGTTGTGGATTTGGATACCTTCGGGAATTATTGCGACAACGGGCAGGGCACCGCGATCGCCACGGGAGTCCTGAACCAGGGGGTCACCTATTACCTGATCGTGGATGGAAATGATGAAGCGGGGAACTATTCCTTCACCATTGCGCCTTTCACTCCCCAGTGCGTCCTGACGCCTGTTTCCACTCCCGTCACTTTCACGGGACCGGCCAATACCTCCTTCAACCCAGACTTGGCCAACGCGCGGGACTTAGGCGATTTGAGCGCCGCGGGCCAGGACGCGACGGGGGTAGGCAACGTCAATTACGAATACAACGGCACCAATACTTGGCAGTTTGAGGTCACGGTTCCCAACCAGGTCTTCAATCTTTCCACGGATTGCTTTGATGACGGAACTGGAAAGAATTTGACGGATGTGGGCATTTGGAGCAACAGCGATGGGCTTCAATTCATCGCGGGTCAGTCGCAATATTCCCCGATCAACCAAGCCTCCGTCACTTTATCGACGGGAACCTATTACATCACCGTTGAATCGGACAATGACGGGGAGGACGGCAATTACCGCCTGGTGGTCCAGAACGTCACGGGGTTAAACACTCCCACCGTCACCCAAACCCCGACCGTTACGCCGACGGCCACCCCCGCAGGCGTTCCCGACGTCAGTTACGCAATCGGGCAGGGAACCGTCATCTCAGGCAATACGGCGGGCGGGACGGACCATTACAACCAAAACCTCACCAACGGCTTTAACGGTGCGGTGGATTACGGCGCCGGCGCCCCCGATGTGGCTTATCAATTCGTGGCGCCTCAAACCGGCGAGTATGTCATCGACATGTGCAACGCGGGTTTCAGCGCGGTTCTTTACCTGCGGACCAGCCTTACCGATCCGGCTTCCATGACCGATTTAAGTAATCAGTCTGATTATTGTTATAACGTGGGTTCCGGTTCTGGATATTACGCGTCGATCACGACAAGCACCCTGACCCAAGGTGTGACCTATTACCTGATCGTGGATGGTTATGGAAGCGGCGATTACGGGAATTACGGTTTTACCATCGCCCCATTTACACCTGTTTGCTATCTCAACACGGTTTCCACCCCGGTTACTTATACAGGCTTGCCGAATGATAACGACGGCTATGAGCAAATGACCGACTCGGACGCTTCTGCCGCCGTAAATCTGGGCACGGTGACCACCGACGCAGTTGGGGTGGGAACCCTGAACTGGGCGCTCAACGGCACGGAGGTCTGGCAGTTCACCGCATCCGTGAGCGGCAATTATGCCATTTCCACGGATTGTTTCGACGACGGCACGGGACAGGACTACGCCGACCTTTATCTTTGGACCTACCAAGACGGGCTGACCGAAACCAATTATTCTTACAACTATCCGCTGAATCAAATGGTGGTCTATTTAAACGCAGGCCAGACCTATTACGCGGAAGTCCAACCCGATTACGACGGCCAGGATGGGAATTACCGATTAGTCGTTCAAAATCTCACGGGTTTTAATACCCCGACGCCACTCGATACGCCCACCCCTATGCCTTCTCCCACGCCCACCCCCTCAAGCTTCCGGGTCATCCCGGCGAGTTACAGCGGATATACCGACAGCCAAGGCAATTATTGGAATGGAGGGGCCGACAGCGACATACCTGGCTATTCAGGTCCAGGTGGATTTTCGAATGACAATAACATCCCGATTTTTGGCACCAAAGACCCGACACTTTATGACGACTATTACGACAATGGACCGGCGGCTCAAAACTACGTTTTTAACGTGGCTCCGGGTACCTACCAAACCACCCTCAAATTCACGGATCTCAGCGGGACTGCGGTAGGTGCAAGGGAATTCAATGTCTTTATCAACGGGTCGAAAGTAATAAGCAACCTGGACATTTATTCCGAGGTCGGCGGAAATGCAGCAGACGACAAGGTTTTCAATAATGTAATCCCGGTGTTCAACCCATCGGCCTTGGCCTATCAAATTCAGGTCCAGGTGGGGCCGGCCAATTCCGGTGCGCCGGTTATCGGTGCCATCCAAATTTTGCCGCAGTCTCAAACCATCGCTACACCCACCCCGACCCCGACCCGCGGACCCTCATCCACTTGGCGCGTCATCGCCGGCGGTGCCTCACCCTATATGACGCTGCCTTACACTGACAGTCATGGTAAATCCTGGATCGGTGACACCGATTACCAGGGAGGTATCTTTCAGGCTTCCACCAATCCTGGATCCATATCGGGCACCAATGACCAAATCCTTTATCAAAACACCCGCATGGGCAACATGATTAACGATACCTATTACCAACCCTTCAGCTACAGCTTCCCGGTACCGCAGGGTAACTACCAAGTCACCTTGAAATTCGCTGAAACTCAATACACTTATGTGGGCGGGCGGGTGTTCAATGTTTCCATCAATGGAAACCAAGCCGTCACAAACTTGGATGTTTATTCTGAGGTGGGAGAGAACGCCGCGGACGATAAGATCGTCAATAACGTCACGCCGGACGGTACCGGCCATATCAAGATTAGTTTTGGCCCGACTAGTTCCTCGAGTAATAGCAACCAGGTCATGGTGAGCGCCATCCAGATTGTTCCCGAAGCGGGCGGGTTCTTCCCAACAGCTACCCTCACTCAGACCCAAACACCTACCCCGACGATCACCCCCAGTCCGACCCCCACTTCCACGCCTTCGGGACCCGCGGCTTTAGATATTTCAGGTGGAGGTGTCACTTTAACCGGGCAGACCACATTGGGATTACCCGACATATACAACGAACCCGCCACCGCTTGGCTGGGGGCGAGTGGATACGCCAACTATAACTATGGGGTGGGCGCTCCGGATAAGCTCTATACCTTTACAGTGGGCTCGGGCCAAGCCGGGCAATTCTTCAATATCAATATTTGTGACGCGAACTTTGATTCGGTGCTGGCCCTGCACTCCGGGTCTCCTGCGGGGCCCACGGTGGCCTTGAATGACGACTCGGATTTCTGCGGGGGTACTTCCTCCAGCCTGGTAACAGGTCCCCTTGCCGCCGGAACCTATTACCTAATTGTGGATGGATTCCAGGCGGGTGACGCGGGCGCCTATACCCTGAAGATTTCCACTTTCACCACCACCTGTTCCTTAAGCCCCACCTCGACACCCGTCGTTTCAAATCAAACAAGCGGGGTGACAGTGGATGACACCACCTTTACCAACCCCGTTACCCTGACCACGCCATTGACCTCCGGAAATGATTTGACGGGTTTGGGGGTCGTCAACAACTACCTTAACCATGTAAATACCTGGATGTTTACCCAGGCTTCAAGCGGCTCCTGCACGATATCGTTGGATTGTTTCGATAATGGAACCGCCTTGGGTAATTCCCGGGTTGGGTTTGACGTTTACGATGCCTATGACGACCTGATCGGGTCTTCGGCGGATGGGGATCCCTTGGATCAATTGGTCCTGGATCTTAACCCCGGCAACTATTATGTCGCCGTTTATGCCTGGGATTACGGCGCGCCTAACGCCAACTACCGACTGGTGATCCAGGATGGGCCCATTGCGACCGCAACCCCCACGCCTACGGTCACTCCTACTCTCACCCTAAATACGACATTCACCTCTACAGCAACAATAACATCGACCCTAATGGCAACTCCGATACCCAGTTTTAGCCCTACCCCAGGAGTGCCCGCCGACATTACCTCTGCTATCAACGGTGCCCCGGTCGCGGGCGATACCACGGGCCTAGAGGATGATTATAGCCAGCCGGTGAGCTATTGGAACGGTACGGATACCTCTACCCAATACCTCGGCGCGGGCGCGCCGGATATCGCCTACCAATTCAGCATAGATGCCGGCCATGCCGGGGAAAGCCTCTTTATCAACATTTGCGGGGCTTCTTTTGATTCCGTGCTTTATTTACGTTCAGGATCGCCGACTGGCCCCTTGGTTGCGGTGGATGACGACTCGGAATATTGCGGGGCTTCCTCGAACAACGGTCTTTCCTCAAGCTTCGTGACCGGTCCCTTGTCTGCGGGCACCTATTACCTAATCGTGGACGGCTACCAATCGGGCGATTACGGTCAATTCAGCTTGAACCTTTCCACCTACAATCCCCCTTGTTCCTTGAACCCGACTTCCACGCCCATTCCCAACGCCGAGCCCAGCCAAGACGATAACGGGTTCAGCCAAGCCACGAACTTGGGCACGGTTTCCATCGGTACTGATACGGTAGGGTCGGGTGCTTTAGGCTATTTCACTAACCACGTAGATACCTGGCATTTCCACGCAGGAACGGATGGCGGCAACTATACCCTTTCGCTGGATTGTTTCGACGATGGGAATAACAAGGCTCGGTTTGGTTTCGACCTTTATCGGTTGATAAAAACCAACTCTTATAACTCAGTTCCCCTCTCCTTGGTTGCCTCTTCCACGGACGGAGACCCCTTGGATCAGCTGGTCGAGACTCTCCCTGCGGGCGATTATTACGTCGCTGTTTACGCCAATGATGAAAACGCCCCCAGCGGCAATTACCATCTGGTAGTCCAAGGCGGCCCTGTGGCTTCGCCCACCCCCACCATAACCTTTACCCCCACCTATACGGAAACGCCGGGCGGGGTTATTCAAGACATCAGCTCCATCATTTCATCGGGCGTCACCATCACGGGCGATACGACCAATGACGTGAATAACTACACCCAGGCGGTCACCCAATATGACGGCTCCAGCCCCTATGTTTTCAACACCGGTTTGGGCCCTGATGCCATGTATCAGTTTGTGCCTCCCTCGACCGGGGAATATTTCATCAACCTGTGCAACGCCAGTTTTGACTCGGTGATTTACTTGAGGACTAATCCAACGGATAGTTCCTCAACCATCGACCTGGACCAGTATTCCGAATACTGCAGTACCACTGGCTCCTCTATTGCGACGGGCACCCTGACGCAAGGAGTGACCTATTACCTGATCGTGGACGGCCTCAACAGCTATGATTATGGAACCTACAGCCTGTCCATCTCCCATTTCACGCCTCTGTGCACTTTAAGCCCCACTTCCACACCCGTCCTTTATACGGCGCCAGCGAATATTACCTATTATCCCGACTATGCCAACGCGGTTGATTTGGGAACGGTCTCGACGGGCGGGGACGCGGTGGGAACAGGCAACGCGAACTACAACTTCAATTACACGAATACCTGGAAATTCACGGTTGGAACCAACGGCGGAACCTATGCCTTCTCTGCGGATTGTTTTGACGACGGTACGGGCAAAAACTACGAAGACATTACGGTTTATGACGGTAATCCCGAGGATTTGAACAGTCCTATTGCCCAATCTTATTACCAGACGCCCTTAAACCAACTGGAGATACAGAATCTCCCGGCGGGAACCTACTATATCGCCGTTCAATCCGATGATGACGGCCAGGACGGGAACTATCGCTTGGCGGTCCAAGGGTTGCAGGCATTAACCATCACGCCAACGCCGACCATTACGCCGTCGCCTACGGATAGTCCGACCGATTCTCCTACCGTCATTTCAACTGAAACTTTAACGGTCACACCTGCCAACTCAGTTACGGTTTGGCGGGAAACGACGGGCTACCTCGCGGCTTCCTTGACCGATCACCTGGGTAATGTTTGGACACCGGATACGACAGTGGGTAATTACAGCCCATTAGGCGGCAGCACCTATCTAGGTGGAGTTGTATTTGGAACACCGGATTCCACCCTTTATCAAAACCCCCGTTTTGCCAGCCCCACTTTGACCTATTCCTTCCCGATTGAGCCAGGCTCATACCAGGTGACCCTTAAATTTGCCGAGGAAAACCCCACCTATTGGGCAGTGGGGGCGAGGGTGTTCAATGTGTCCGTTATCGGAAGTTCGACCCAGACTCTATCTAATCTTGACGTATTTGCTGAAGTGGGAGGCCAAGCACCCGATGACAAGGTCTTTGACAGCGTTTCTCCGGATGCGAGCGGGAACATCACGGTTCTATTGGGCGGTGGGACCAACTTCCCCATGATTTCCGCCATTCAAATCATTCCCCAGGGCTCTGCCGTTACGCCGACCCCGACGCCCCTATTAACCCCTTCCGCCAATTGGAGGATCATCGCCGGGGCCAGCCCCTACAGCCAACTATCAGGGACCAATCTAAAACTTCCCTATATTGATTCCCATGGCAAGCCTTGGATGGGCGACGCTGGATTTAGCGGCGGCGAGGGGCTTGGCTCCGGCGCCTATTTTGCCTCAAGTGACTTAACCCTTTATTCATTCGAAAGGGTGGGTTATGGCGTTCCCTTCAGCTACACCTTCCCTGTTCCGACGGGACAGCAGTACCAGTTGGATCTGAAATTCATGGACTACTACCATAATGCCGATGAAAACGTGGTCGTGAACGGAGTCACGGTTCTATCGAATTTCCAACCGGGTAATGTTGGCGGCTACAGCTTCAACACCCCCATCGACCAGGTTTTCAATAACATTTCACCCGTCGGTGGAAACATCCAAATCCAATTCTTCCCGGTATATCCCGACTATTACCCCAATTATCCGGTGGAGGTGAACGCCATCCAGATTATTCCCCAGCCGGTTCTGATTTCGCCCACTGTAACGCCTACCTGGACGATCACGCCCAGCCCCACCAATACTCCCAATCCATCGGTAACAACCACCCCCACCTCCACTGCTACCATTTCATCGGGGATACCCATGGTGCTTGTGGATGGGGCCCCCGTGAGTGGAACAACCGCCGGTGGAACGGATAGCTATAGCCAACCTGCCAGCCTTTGGGACAGTTCCAACGGGGTCACCTATAACTATGGCGCGGGCGCTCCGGACTCGGTTTACCAGTTCCATTTGAACTCGGCCCAGAGCGTTTTCATTAATCTTTGCGGGGCGGCTTTTGATTCTGTGGTTTACGTTCGTACCAACCCCAATGATCCCTCCACCACCATGGCCTTGGACGATGATTCGGAATTCTGCCACGGCACCTCTTCCAGTCTGGTGACGGGCACCCTTCAGCAGGGGACCTATTATGTGGTTGTGGATGGGTTTACGGCGGGTGATTTTGGAACCTATTCCTTAAGCTTATCCAGCTTCAATCCAATCTGCACCCTAACGCCTATTTCCACACCAGTGGTCAACTGGCAAACCAATAATTCGGCCGACGATTCCTATTTCTCAAATACTGTCAACTTGGGTTCGGTCACGAGCGGCCATGACCTGGTTGGGATGGGAACACTCAATTATTATCTAAACCACGTGAATACCTGGCAGTTCTCGGCTGGGACGGACGGCTCTAACTATACGATTTCGCTGGATTGCTTTGACGACGGAAATGGCAAGGCCCGGATGGGTTTTGACCTTTACCAGGCCGCTTACAATAGCTTCGACAGCATTTACTCTTACCAATTGATCGCATCTTCAAGCAACGGCGATCCCTTGGACCAGATCACCCAGAATCTCCCGGCCGGCAATTATGTTGTTGCGGTTTATGCCATCGACGCGGAAGCCCCGAGCGGGGATTATCACTTGGTGGTCCAAGCCGGTGCGGCCCCCACGCCCCTGCCCACGGCTACGGTCACTCCCACTCCCGTGGTGGTCAACCATTACCCCGACATCACCTCGTATATTGACAGCGGGAACCCCGTCACCGGCGACACGACTGGCCTGCCGGACCACTACAACCAGGTTGTTATGGAAGCCTCTGAGGGCGGCGATGCGCATGCCGCTGGAAATACCAATGGCAGGCCAGTGACCTTTGGCGCGGGTTCACCGGATGTGGTTTACCAATTCACTCTCCACTCTGCGGAAAGCCTTCATATCAATGCCTGTCAAACCTATTACTTCAGCTCAGTTGTTTATATAAGGACGAATCCGGATGACCCCAGCACCACGGTGGCTTTTGGAAATGATTACAACAACTGTGAGGAAGCGAATTTCGTAACCGGAACTCTTAAGCCGGGAACCTATTACTTGATACTGGATGGGGACGGATATTACGGTCAATATACCTTTTCGCTTTCAACCTTCCATCCCCTGTGCGCAGTCTCGCCTGTTCCTAATGTGACGCCCGTACCGAATGTTACTCCTAGCGGCGACAGTACTTATTTCTCCAAACCCACCTATTTGGGAACGGTTTCCAGCGGTACGGGGGTCATTGGGCCTGGAACGCTTAATTACTACTTTAATCCAACCGAAACCTGGCATTTTAAGGCCGGGACCAACGGCGGAAACTACGCACTTTCCCTGGATTGTTACGATGATGGAACGAATCAGGTGGTGTTTGACTTTTCACTCTTTGACGCACTTCACAATCAGATTGGGCATTATCAAGGCGGTGGCGGCAGTTATCCCAACCAAGAATTCAGGACCCTGCCCGCGGGCGATTATTACGTGGCGGTCTCGGCTACGAATGAAAACTACCCCAGCGGAGACTATCACCTGATCATCCAGGGCGGCGCGGTCGCCACTCCGACGGCAACTCCCACCCTGACGCCGACCCCCACCCCGACGCCTATCCCTGGAGGTCCCAAGGGGGCTTGGAGCGCGCCCGTAGGGTTTATCGCAGTGAACTCGGCTGGAACCACCGTTTACCTCTCCCACAATTTCGGGGTGGATAACCTTAATTTCGATAAATATGTGCGAGTTTACACATCCACCAGCGGTATCAATTATTCCCAGTCCGCGTCATGGGGATACTTTGGCAGCACTTATGGCGGAACTTATAGTTCCTGGCAGGATCCCAATGGCCTTGCAGTCGATTCTTCTGGAAACGTCCTTGTGGCAGACAATGACGTAATTCGTAAATACAATTCCAATGGTGTCGCGCTGGGTTCCGTGGGCAATGACGATGGTTATTACAATTACGGTGGATATTTCACCTTGGCGAGTGATGTGGCTTTGGACTCGTTTGGCAACATCTATGGTGCCCAGGACCGGACCAGCTACGGTACGGTGCAACTTTTCAATTCTTCGGGAATCTTTCAGGGAATTTTGGGCTCGTATCTGGCTTATGGACAGGTAGGGAATTTCGATTACCTGCCATCGGTGGCCGTGAACGCATCCGCCTCCTCTACGATCGTTTACGAGGCGGCTTTGGGCGATTCTGTAATCAATGTTTACCAGGTAGTTCCGGGTTCTTCTTATAAAATCTTCAATTCTCTCGGCCAATGGGGGGCGGGAGCGGGTTCCTTTAGCGTCGGGTCCTTGGCTGTGGCTCCGGCAGGGAGCCCCTATGCCGGATTCCTTTACGTCTCAGACACCGCGAACAATCGGATGATGGAATTCGACCCTTACGGAAATTTCGTGGGCCAATGGGGCAGTTACGGAACCGCACCTGGAGAGTTCAACTACCCAGGTGGAGTTGCGGTGGATGGCGCTGGCAATGTTTACGTGGCGGATGTTAATAACAACCGCTTCCAGAAATTCGCGCCACCTATACCTCAATCTATTATCCCGACACCGACTGGAACTCCGACAAATACTCCTACTGTCACCTCGACTCCTACCCCGTTTGGACTTCCAACAGCGACCACCACACCTTTGGTTTATAGTTCCGCGGTGTTTGAGAGCGGGCTTCCTTATCCGCAAGGAGTAGCGCTTGATTCCAGTTCGAATCTTTATGTCGTCAACGACCAGCCCAGTTCCGGGCAATATTACCTGAAAGTATTTTCGCAATTTGGATCATTGCTTAACTCTTGGCAGTCCTTTTCTTCCAGCTTCTTAGATTTCCCGGACGCAATCGCGGTTAATGGCGCGGGTACTTCCATTTTTGTGGGCGACAGTAGCGGAAGCAACGAGCTGTATCTTTTGAACAGCGGTGGAACCGTTGTGAATAGTACGGGGGGGTTCAGCTTTATCGGTGGTTTGGCTTTAGATGTCGCGGCTACCAATCTTTATGTAGCGGATGATTCGGCCCATAGCCTTAAACATATCAGCCTCAGCAATTCAACCACCGTAGCCTTTGGGACCTGGAACAATAGCCAGGGCTTGGGCTATATCCAGGCACCCATTGGAGTGGCGGTAGATAACAGCACCAACTGTAACGGCGGACCCTGTGTTTACTCGATCGATTATGGAAACGAAAATGTTCAAAAATGGGACACCAGTGGAAACCCCATCACCTTTTGGGGTGGTCCGGACTTGAACTACAAGAACTCGAGCTCGGGAAATGGAATGTTTTACGCCCCCTCCGCCATCGCGGTGGATGCCAATACGAGCTGTAACGGAGTGCCCGGACCCTGTGTCTATGTCTCGGATAACGGCAACCCGAATAATTACCATTGGATCGAGATATTCGATTCCAATGGCGGCTTCATACAACAAATCTCAACTAGTTATTATCCGCAGGGGTTGGTGGCACTGCCTAATGCGACGGGTTTGCCCGGTGCGTTCTATGTGGCTGATTTTGGCGATGGAGCGATTTATAAATACACGCCTTGAAATATAGGGGTGTTATTCAATCGTTTGAGTTGGACTAGGGCTTTAAATGAGGGGTTTCTAGGTTCAAAAGACCGCTTTTTATTAAAGGAAACCCTTTTCATTGCCGGTTTTTTCTTTAAAATACGCCCCAAGTTGCAGTCGGGGCTTAATCCCTGAAAGGGGCCGTCATGAATAGAATTTTGATTTTGACAATACTGATTCTGGTGCCGGTCGGACGACTTTGGGCCGTAACGGAGGCCATCTTTACCTCTGTTACTGGTAAGATCGAGATCAGGGGCCACGCCGGCCACAAGCTCCGGATTGCCCAAAAAGACACTACCGTAGTTGAAGGCGAACGTATTGTCGCCGGCGCGGACGGTCAAGCGACCCTGCAAACCTTTGATGGGTCCCAATTGACAATCAGTCCCAATACCGATTTCTGGTTGGATAAACTCCAACAACCTGATCCCAATAATAAGATTATTCAATTCAAAATGATGCTGGGCCAGCTCTTCGCCAAGGTCACCAAGCTGGTATCGGCCAAGTCCTCATTCGAAATCAACGCCGGGGGCGTCATCTGCGGCGTTCGGGGAACTCAATACCAGGTCAAATTTGATCCCACCACCAACACCGTTTATTTGGGAGTTGTGGAGGGAACTGTTTTCACCACCTCAAACGGTCAAACGACCGATTGGGGCGCCGGAAGCAGTGCGGTTTTCCACAACGGAACCCCTTTAGGTGGTGGCAACAATGGAATACCCGGCGGCAATAATGGAAATAAAGGTGATAACGGAAACAATGGTCAAGGAAATGGCCAGGGGGATAATGGTGACAACGGTTCCCTTGGCTCTCTCCAAGACCTAAACGATCAATTCGGCGGAAACAATAACTCTAACGGCAACACGACTCTTACCGATCCGTCGGTGGAGGGTTCCATAAGGATCAATATCACCGCCAATATTCCTACCCAGGAAAATACGAATTGAAGGAGAAAAACATCATGAAAAGTTTCTTTGCGGGACTTTCCCTCTTTTTACTCGTCCTTCCTGTCCAAGCCGGCCAATTCAGTATCGGAGCCATTTACGATGGTTGGAACAGCAACTATCTAACCCCATTGACCGGATTAAACACCAATCAGGGTTCTGAATTTTGGGTCCCCATGGCTTTAAATCTGAATTTGGAAAAGGGATTTCAGGTTTATGGGCAGGGGTCTTTCGCGACTGCCTCTTACATTTTTCCGCCCGATCAGTCGGGGGCTAATGAGACGCTGAATTTGACAAATCTGACGGACTCAGTTCTCGGAACCGAGATTCAGTTCAAAAGTTTCGGCTATTCTTCGCTCCTTAATGTCAGTATCAATCTGCCGACGGGCGACCCAACCTGGGAAACGAAACAGATTGTGGCTATTATTCCCACTGAGTTCATGGATTATCGCTACCGTGGTCGTGGGTTCGGTTTTAACGGCCTTTATGGGATCAGTTTCCCCATGGGAAAAAGTTCCATCGGTGCAGGTGTTGGTTACCTGCATTCGGGTTCCTTCGATGCGACCGGCGATTCGACCGCACCCCTGCAATTGGGTGATACGATGTTTTTGGCTTTCAACTTTGTTCAGCCGGGAACCGGCGGGTACAAGGAAATCGCCCGGCTTTCGGGTTATTACTCCTTTACGACTCAAATCGCCGGGGTTAACGAGTTTCAGCTTGGGACCAATGTGAATGCCTCTTATAGTTGGATTAATCCCCATGCCCTATCCGTTGATTTGGGAGCTCAGTTTTTCCTTCCCTCTCAAAGATTGAGTACAGATAACGTTTTGACCACCGAATCCAATAATTACTACGCCCCGCGCTTTTACGTGGCTCCCAGTTATTCATTTGGAGATATCAACTTGTCCGCACAAGTGAAATATATCCTGCCCAATGATTATCCAGATACCTTTTCCGGTTCTGGCGTGAATCCAATGTATTTCGGCGGAGGTTGGCTTTTTGGAATCGGCCCTTCCTGGAAAGCTGCCCTGGATGACAAGTCGAGCCTCAATTTCTATGGTGCCTACGACTACATCGTTCAAAATAACGCCAATATTGATTCCACCGGAACCACCTTGGTTAACGCCACATACAATTATTGGATCATCGGCACGAACTACCAAATTAATCTCTAATTCGTTATTCAGTCCCCGGGGAGCGGGTCTTAACCAAAGGAGACGGCTAAATGAAAATCGCATCGAATAAATTTTTTATCGCCTCGAGCCTGTTTTCAGTCCTGATTATGGTGATATGGGGCTGTAATGGTTCTCGTCCCTTGGCTCCCGCCCAAAATGTCAATTTGGGCATTTCTTTGGCGCCCTCCAAGGATCTTCAAGCCAGCTTGCTGGGAACAACTTCGAACACCCTTCTCTGGAACTATCAAATCAACGGCCAGTCTGGGGAGCATGGCCAGGCGGGTCCCTTTTCCTCCAATGTCGGCGCCGGAAACGTTAATTTCTCAGTGAATCTGCCTGCGGGCGGTAAAAAGATATTCTCCATCCAATTAAACGACGCCAATACTGGGCAGGACCTGGCGGTTGGTTCTGCTCTGATTGATCTGACGAACCCAACAGCGAATATGTCGGTAACCATCGCCCTGGGATCGGTGGTTCGGGCCTGTTACACATTGAGCAATGCAGGGCTTTATAACTACTATGACTTGATTGACCATTTCATTCAGTACTATCCCCAGCAATCAGACCTGGAAGTGTATTACGGGGATACCAACTACTCATTGTGGGACGCAAACTATAACGCCACGATCGCATACTTGGGCAATGGGAATCTGGTCGATTACGACTATGTTCCCTCGGATGATGTTTTTTCGTATTATTCTATTGAAACCAAATATGAGGTCCTGAATCCTTCCAGCGCGAAACCCACTCCTGTGCCGACTTACGGTGGCGGTTCCGCTCGAAAAAGCACCAAAGCCAGCACGGGACAAAATTTAGATCTAGAAACTGGGGATGTCTATTGCATTAAGTTGACCAATCTTCCCGGGGATTATGCCTGGGTTCAGGTAACAGATTCCGGCAACCTCAATAATTCTGTCGGTCCCAGCTTTTGTTTCCGCATCAGCACCGATCCTTTCTATTCTTACTACCAGACCAGCGCGGACCTTCTTCAAAATTGCTCATGGGGCGGTACTAGCGGCAGCGGCAGCGGCGGTACCAGTGGGGGTGGCGGAAGCGGCGGCGGCGGTTAAACCCCAAAGCCCGTGACTTGGACTGATCTTCTCGGCTTATTCCTTCCTCTTTTTGTGGCGGTGGACCCATTGGGGGTCCTGCCGGCCTTCCTTCAAATGACATCCGGCCTCAAAGAAAAGGCTCGCCGAAAACTGGTGGACCTTTCGGTGCTTACCGCGGCGGCGGTGGGCCTTCTATTTATTCCCTTGGGGCCAATGGTGTTGGGCACCTTGGGCCTAAAAACCGGGGATTTTCAGGTGGCCGGCGGCCTTTTGGTTTTAGTCGTCGCGTTGCGGGATGTGGTTTTTGACAAGAAATCCTTCCACCCTGGAGCTGGGGAAGGGGCCGGTATCGTGCCGATTGGCATCCCCCTTTTGGTGGGTCCTGCGGTATTCGCCACCCTCATTCTTTTGAGGAGCCGTTTTGAATGGTGGCAGATCGCCATAGCGTTACTGTTGAATCTTTTGTTCAGTTGGGTTGTTTTCAGGCAGTCGGTCACCCTACTGCGATGGATGGGCCCAACAGGTTCTCGGGTCATTTCCAAATTGGCCGCGCTGCTTTTGGCGGCCTACGCGGTCATGATGATCCGGGTGGGTTTACAGTCCTTTCATTGAATTTTTTCTTCAAGTATGAGACCCCCTGATGGAAAATGCTCTGAAGCAATACATGATCAAGGCGGAATTGCCATGAAATCCCCTAAAGTTCTTGTCGTTTATAAAGAAAGTTCGTTGACCCGCCTTGAAAAGGTTCGGCCGATTCCCCGGCGGATCAAGCTGGGGAACTACTGGGAGGTTTTAAAGGGAAGTCATCAAAGGCATCACCATACGGTACAGGGTGTTCGCGAAATACTGAGTGAAATGAAACTGAAGGCGGACTTTATCCTCCGTCGAAAAATGAACCAGATGGGTTTCGCCGATGGGCGTTATGGCCTGGTGGTGACGGTCGGGGGGGACGGAACCCTGCTGGACGCTTCCCACTCTGTCAAGGACCTCCCGGTTTTGGGAATCAACTCGGACCCCTTGAGAAGCGTGGCCCGTTTCAGCGGCTGCGATCTGGGTAGTTTCGAGAAGGTACTCAAGAATTATCTTTCCGGCCGATTGAAACCTGTTCTCGTGCCCCGCCTGGAGTTTTCCTTAAACGGGCGGAAACATCCTCGCCCCATTTTGAACGATTTATTAGTGACCACCCGCAGCCCGGCCGGTACCTCGCGCTACACCCTAAAGATAGGGAAGAGGGTCGAAGAACAGATGTCCAGCGGCATTTGGGTCAGCACCCCGGCGGGTTCCACCGCCGCAAGCCTTTCGGCGGGGGGGAAAATCATCCCCCCGTCAAAAAAATGCTTCCAATACGTTGTTCGTGAAGCCTACCTGCCGAAGTTCGGGCGTCGAAGCCTCATCAAGGGAATCCTTGGAATAAAAGATAAAATGGAAGTGGTTTCTTATATGCGGGACGGCCAGATATTTCTCGATGGGGCCAACAACTACCTGCCGTTTGTTCTAGGGGACCAATTGAAAGTTTTTCTGTCGCCCCATCCCCTCAAGGTCCTTGGGTTCAGCGTCCAAAAGGGACGGGTACCCCGTCGCCAAACCGATTAGTCTCCTAATTTTAAACGATTAAGACGGTCTAGGGAGCGCAGGCGGGGTCAACCGATTGGGCTTGCCAGAGGCGGATTAGGGCTAAATGGGACTTCAGATAAGCCTCTCCTTTGACTCCCCCAAGGGGCAGAAGAGTAGAGAGGTCGCCCAGGGCTTGAAATTGTTTTTGAAATTGAACGGCCAGGGGATAGTAGCTCCAATGCCAGTGCTCATCGGTGATAATTCCCGAATCGCCCCGATAAACCCTGCAAAAACCGTAACGGGGCGCATTGACTGCCATCCATCGGTAAAAAGCCATAACTTTCGGAGAGGGATCATCTGATTCGGAAAGTAATAAGCCTCTCAGACTTTTCTCTGAAATGTCCAACTCGCTCCCCCAATGGTGTCTGGAAAGTCCCGGAAGGGAAGTGTACCTCAGTTGGGCCTTTACCTTTTCCTCCTGTGATTCCTTTCCGGGATCGTCGTAGAGAGAGTTCCAGAGGTTTTTTTGGCTAATGAAAGAACGGTATCCGGACACCAACACCAAATTCCATCCCGCTTGCTTGGCATCTAACCTGAGCTTTTTGAAGGCCTCAATAACCTCGGGCAGGGCCGCTTTGCCTGAAACGGGATCGACGACGAGACCGGGGGGAGGTTCCAACCCGGTTAACTGCCGGGGAGTTAGGAAAAGACTTTTCCCATACTGCGAGGGAAACGGATTTTTCAAGGAAGCGCAGCCGAGGATTAAAAGGAAACCAATAAGAAAGCCCCATCTTCCAAGCGGAAGGCGGGGCTTGGCATTTGGCTCCTGAATAGAGTTTTGCAAGGGGATTAACAGGTTGTTGAATCCCCTTTTCGGGGATTCCTATTTAGGAACGAGCCGTAAAAGACAAAAGACATCTTTTTAAAGGCTCGTTCAAGCCCTTGGCTGTCGACAAAGTGATAAAAAAGTATTTTCATCACTTTGTTAGCGCAGATCCTTCGAAGATAGGATCTTTAGGTTGGAATCCATTTCATAAATGCGCGGGATTCCGGTGTCCAGGTTCAAGGCGATGACCTGTTCCTGGCTCAAACTTTCTAGATGCATCACAATGGACCGCAAAGAATTTCCGTGGGCCGCCACCAAAACGTTCTTGCCTTGTTTGAGGTAGGGGGCGATATGGGTGTCGAAATAGGGAAGGGTACGCGCGGCGGTATCTTTAAGCGACTCCGTAAAGCCGGTGCTGTCCGGCGGGGGGGGAACGTCATAGCTGCGCCGCCAGATCTTGACCTGGTCCTCGCCGTATTTCTGGGCTGTTTCGGCCTTGTTCAGACCTTGAAGACCGCCGTAATGCCGTTCGTTGAGGGCCTGGTCCATATAGACCGGAATATCTTTCATACCGGAGGACTGGAAAATAAGCGACAAGGTTCTTTGGGCTCTTTGAAGGGCTGAGGTGAAAGCCACGTCGAACTTGTAGCCTTTCAGCTTTTCTCCGGCCGCTTTGGCTTCTTTTTCTCCCAACTCAGATAGGGGAACATCCACCCAGCCGGTAAACCGGTTTTCAAGGTTCCATTGGGATTGGCCGTGACGCACAAGAGCCAGAATGGACATAAAGCACCCCTTTCAAACGCATATGAAATTTCAAACCCAGCTTGATAAGGCTTTCCCTGAATCAGGAATTTTTGCGGGTTTGGTTCGAACGAGGGCCGATTTTAACCTTGGCTTGTGGATTAGGGAAGGGGTTTAGGAGGGGGGGCGGGTTGAATGACGGAAGACCTTCGACCATACTTGATAACGATCTTTTTGAATGGATAGGGACCCGTGATAAGAAACGATCATTATTGGATGGAACGAGCGCTTGAATTAGCGCAAAGGGGAAGCTTCAATGTTTCCCCTAATCCCCGGGTTGGCGCGGTTTTAATAAAGGATGGTCGCGTGGTTGGGGAAGGGGCCCATTTGAGGTATGGGGGTCCTCATGCCGAAATAAACGCTTTGAGACAGGCCGGGAAAAAGGCCGAGGGAGCGACCCTCTTTGTGACCCTGGAGCCCTGCGCCCACCTTGGAAAAACACCTCCCTGCGTTGAGGCTCTCATTCAATCGGGAGTTAAAAGGGTGGTGGCGTCCATGCGCGATCCCTTTCCCCTGGTGAAGGGAAAGGGGTTCGCGAGTCTTCGCAAAGCAGGCATTAAGGTCGCGGTGGGGTTGCTGGAAAAAGAAGCAAGCGCTTTAAACGAGAATTTTATTTTCAGCATTGCCCATCTGCGTCCTAAGGTGATCCTCAAAGCCGCGATGACCCTTGACGGCCGTATCGCAACCGCGACTGGGGCATCGCGTTGGGTTACGGGCGACAAGGCACGGCGGAAGGTGCATGAACTCCGGGCGCAATCGGATGCCATCCTGATAGGGGTGGAGACGGCATTGAAGGACAATCCTTCTTTAACGGTTCGGCTTCCGGGTTTTAACCGAAAGGATGGCTGGCCCTTAAGGGTGGTTTTGGACTCTGATTTAAGGCTTCCGCCGAAGTCTAGAATTTTGAATCAAGGTCCTGGAATGGTGATTTTTACCTCGCAAAAGGCATCTAGGATGCGACAAAAGGCCTTGGAAAAAAGAGGAGCGGACGTTTTGCGGGTTATCGGCACTCAAAAAATGTTATCTTTACGGGCCCTATTAAAATCGCTCTTTCGGATGGGGGTTCGAACCCTGTTGGTAGAGGGCGGCGGCTTGGTTCACGGGTCCTTTATAAAAGAAGGCCTCGCGGATGAAGCAGCCCTATTTATTGCCCCTAAAGTGTTTGGGGCTGGCCCCGCTTGGGCCAGGGGGTGGGCTGTCCGTGATCCTCAAAGGTCCCCCCGGCTTAAGGATGTGATAATGGAACCCATGGGCGAAGACTGGCTTTTGACAGGCTGTTGGGAGAAATGAAATGTTTACCGGATTAATCCAGGAAGTGGCCAGAGTCGAATCGGCCGAAAGACGGGAGGGAATCCTCCAGTTATCCCTTCGTGCGCCGCAAACGGCTCCAAAAATCAAAATCGGGGATAGTGTGGCCCTTAACGGCTGCTGCCTAACCGTTATCAAACTTCAGCCGCCCCTGGTTTTCTTCGAAGCGGTGCCCGAAACTTTGAGGCGGACGATCTTGGGTCTTTTGAAGGCCGGGGATCCGGTGAACCTGGAGCTTCCCTTAACCTTGGGAGGCGCCCTGGGAGGACATTACGTGCAGGGACATGTGGATGGGATGGCAGAAATCCTTTCTTTTGAACCGGAAGGGGAAGGCAAAAGGCTTACGGTTCGTCTTCCCGACGTGATCACTAAATTCGTGGTCGAGAAGGGAAGCATCGCCCTGGACGGCATCAGCCTGACGGTGGCGGCCATTGAGGGGGATGAAATGGAAGCAGCTTTGATTCCGCATACCTTGGAAAACACCAACATGAAGGCTAAAAGGACAGGTGATCTGCTCCACGTTGAGGCGGATATGCTGGCCAAGCACCTTGAAAAGCTGGCTTTGGGGTATTTTGCTCCCGAGGCGAAATCATGAAAATTGAACCGGTCGGGGAAGAATCCGCCCCCCTGAACGAGCCCATCCTTTCTTCATTGGCCCCCCTGATCCAGGAAAGAGTGAAAAAGATCCAGGACCCCGCCCTGCGGGAGGAGTTGTCCCGCCTGATTGGGGATGTGGAAGAGAAGGGGAAAAAACTTTTTTCCTCCAAGGCGAGGCAGGAATTTGAGGACTATAAAACATCCGTTAAAAAATTCATGCAGCGGATCATCCAGGGCTCTTTCAAACTTGAGGAAAAGCAAAGCCGCAAACGCGACGGTAAGTTCGTGATTTACCTTACCACCCAAAAGGTGGACGAGGCCTTGGATCATTTGGGGCAGATGCTTATCGCGGGCCAGCAGGATTCCATGAGGGTCTTGGCGGCCCTCGATGAAATTCGCGGGATGCTATTGGACCTCTATCTTTGAAAAGACCTCCGGGTCGAAGACGGGAAAAATGGAAATCAAACGGGTAGAACAAGCCATTGAGGACATCCGGCAGGGCCGGATGGTCATTGTGGTGGATGATGAGAACCGCGAAAACGAGGGCGACCTGGTGATGGCGGCCGAAAGGATAACCCCTGAGGCGGTCAATTTCATGGTCAAGGAGGGCCGCGGGCTGGTTTGCGTGCCGATGCTTTCGGAGGACCTGGACCGGCTCGGCCTTCCCTTGATGGTGAATCAACAGGAAGACCATTTTCGAACGGCCTTTACCGTGTCCGTGGACGCCCGTGAGGGGGTGACCACCGGTATTTCAGCCCAAGACCGGGCCAAGACCATATTGGTCATGGCCAATGCCTCTTCCATGCCACGGGATATCGCCAAACCGGGCCATGTTTTTCCCCTCCAATACCGGGCTGGAGGCGTCCTACGCCGGGCCGGGCATACCGAGGCCGCGGTGGATCTGGCTCGACTGGCGGGCTTGAGACCCATGGGAGTCATCTGCGAAATCATGAAAGATGACGGCAGCATGGCCCGGATGGATGATTTAAAGGTTTTCGCCCAAAAGCAAAAATTGAATCTCATCACCATCGCCGATTTGATCCATTACCGCCGGGAAAAAGAAAAGCTGGTGAAATCGGTTCTGGAAGTCATGCTTCCCACCGAGACGGGTCAATGGAAAGTGATCGTTTACAAGGCCTCCACTGAGGATGATGACAGCTTGGCTATGGTGAAAGGCGATTTATCGGGTAGTGAGCCGGTGCTTGTCCGTGTCCATTCCGAATGCCTAACCGGGGATGTGTTTCATTCCCTTCGATGCGATTGCGGCTCCCAACTGCACGCGGCCATGGGCCAAATTGATCGGGAGGGACGGGGAGTTGTGCTCTACATGCGCCAAGAGGGCCGGGGGATCGGCTTACTAAATAAGCTGAGGGCCTACCAGTTACAAGATGAGGGATTGGACACGGTGGAAGCCAATGAAAAGCTGGGTTTCCCCGCCGACTTGAGGGATTATGGAATCGGGGCCCAAATTCTTGTGGATTTAGGCATAAAAGAAATCAGGCTATTAACCAACAATCCAAAGAAGATTGTGGGGTTGGAAGGCTATGGTTTGAAGGTGGTCGAAAGGGTACCGATTGAAATCCCTCCCAACTCAGTTAATTCACGTTACTTGAACACGAAAATGGAAAAAATGGGCCATTTGTTTACGAAAAAAAACAAGGCAAAGCCGGATTGAGGGATTAGAATGTCGCCCGTCATGATCCAAGGAACACCCCAAGGAAATGGAAAACGAGTCGCGGTGGTGGTGAGCCGATTCAATGATCTTATCGGTCGAAGGCTTCTCCAAGGGGCGTTGGAAACCCTCAAATCGAGGGGCCTGTCAGAGGAAAACATTGAAACCGCCTGGGTTCCAGGCGCGTGGGAACTAGGAGTGGTTTCGGCCAAATTGGCCCGGACGGGCAGGTTCAACGGGCTGATCGCTTTAGGTGCCATCATACGGGGTGAAACCACCCATCATGAGGTTCTGGGCCATGAAATCGCGTCAAGTCTTGGAACCCTTTCCCTCGAAACGGGCATTCCGGTGGCTTTCGGGGTACTGACCACCGAGAATTTGGACCAGGCCCTGGCAAGGGCGGGAGAGCGATCGGACAACAAGGGCGCTGAGGCGGCCCTGCATCTTTTGGAGACCATGTCGGTTTTGGACCAGATTCAATAAACAAGCGGAAGGGAACGACTATGGGTTTAAAACGACGAACCCGGGAATTGGCCCTTCAAATGCTTTTTCAAATGGACCTGGGGACCGTACAAATTAAGGATCTGGAAGAAAATTTTCTTCCCAACGCCAGCGCGCCCGAGGCGGCCAAGGAAATGTCGATGGCGTTGGTGAAAAACGTTTGGGACAGGGTTTCGGAAATCGACTCCAATCTCCGCCGTTTCACCGAGCATTGGGACCTGGCCCGCATGGCGGGGGTTGACCGCAATGTTTTGAGGCTTGGGGCCTACGAGATTCTTTTTGACGATGAGGTGCCCAAATCGGTGGCCATTAACGAGGCCCTGGAAATTGTCAAACGCTACAGTACGGAAGAATCCAGCCGTTTCGTGAATGGGATACTGGACAAATTAGATAAAAAGGTTTCGTAGAACCCGGAAAAGTCCGCCTGGTACTTTAAAATATTAAAGAACCAGCGCCTGAGAAGGGTCTAAATGGATGGGTTGATTATTTAAGGAAGAACCATTGGAAATTGATATCCCCGCTGAAATGAAGGCCTTTCTCGATGAGGTGGTGGATTCTTTTGCCATGTGGGACCTTTTGATTTTCTTTTCGAAAAAAGAGGGAGAAACGGAATCGGCCGACCGGATCGCCCAGCTCCTGGGGCGCCAACCCATTGAGATGGAAAAACCCATGGTGAAACTTGAAAAAATGGGTTTGTTGACCCGGCTGAAGCGGCTTGATGGTGAAATGGCCTGCCAATTGAACCGAAGCGGGTTCCTTTATCCCGGACTTCAGAGGTTTTGGGCCTTTAACGAAAGCCAGGAAAACCGCCTAAGAATTCTCAGCTACCTTCTGCAGAAAAAGGTCCGATAAGCCTCCGGACCCGTGGATTTCAAGCCTGTGTTTCCCCTAGTCCCCGTGTTAAAATAAGCCTGTTTTTACCTCCGGTTTTGGGGTCTTATGCGTTACGGTATTTTCTCGGATATCCACAGCAATCTTGAGGCCATGACGGAAGTGGCCAAGGCCATGAAAGCTGATGGGGCTGAGCAATTTCTCTGCCTGGGCGATCTGGTTGGGTACTATTCCAATCCCAACGAGGTTGTTGAATTGATCGATTCCCTCAACTGTTGGAAGACCGTGATGGGCAATCATGATTCGGCGGCGGTGGGGCAGACCACGCTTTCCAAGTTTAACCCTCCCGCCGCGGAGGCTATCCGATGGACCCAGCAAAAACTCACCCCTAAGAATTTCCAAATTCTGCAAAAACTGCGGCTCCGTGAGGAAATTGGGGAAATCCAGTTGGTCCATTCTTCCCCCTTTCAAAGCGAAGAATGGCATTATTTGACCCAGCAGGAAGATATTGAACGGAATTTCCGCTATTTCCAGGGCTTCATATGTTTTTTCGGCCATGTCCATAAACCCTTTATCGCCGAACAAACGAAGAGCGGAACCGTTACGATCCTGTCGGAAACCGAAAAGGTACTGGATCCTTCCTGTCGGTACCTGGTGAATGTTGGTAGCGTCGGCCAACCCCGTGATGGGGACCCCCGGACCTGTTACGTCCTTTACGATTCCAAAAGCCTTAAACTTTCTATCCGACGGATCACCTATGATTTCGAGGCCACCTTTCATAAAACCATCTCGGCGGGACTCCCTGAATACCTGGCCCAGCGGTTAAAAACGGGGAAATAACCTCTTAAGCCCCGCGAAGTTTCAAATTCGCAAGAAGGAGTCATTCATGAAGAATCGCGTTCTTTTCCTTTCTCTCTTCCTATTGCTGGGGGGGGCTGGTCTTGCTTGGGGCAAGGCGGCCCTGCTGGAATGGAAACATTTCCATGATGTGGATTGGAATTATTCCATCGATACACCCTTTCCCTTGACGCGGGACCGCAAGATCAGCGTCTATGACTCGGTTTTTTACTCCACCGCCCCGCTCAAAGGCGAGAATCAAGGATTGAAGGTTCAATTGGGAGTAACTTTTTTCCCGGATTCCAAAAAAACCATGACGGTGGACGAGACCCCCAAACTGGTGGCGGACATGATTCAGGACCAAGAAAAACTGACCGACCTCAAGCTCTTTGACACACCCTATATCGTCAACGGGACCCGGTTCCTGGTTTCCAACGGTACCGCCACCGACAAGGCGGGAAAAATTTTGAAATTCAAGGTTCTGGACGCTGTCCTGATGCCCTACTGGTGGCGGGTGATTATTCAATATGACCCGGCCAAGCCCGACCAGGAAAATATCGCCAACCGAATGGTCTCCTCATTCGAGATCAATCCCTAAGGTTCCGGTCGGGATCATGGCTCAACCCAGCGCGCACATCAAAAAGCGGATCGCCCAGCTTCGCGACCTCATCGAATACCACAACAAGAAATACTATGACGAATCCTCGCCTGAAATCACCGACTTCGAGTATGACCGGCTTTATCGCGAGTTGAAGGAACTTGAGGACCAATATCCATCCCTTCGCGTAAAAAATTCACCCACCCAGAAGCTTTCTGAAACCACGGGAAAGCATTTCAAAACCATCGCTCACCGGGTTCCCATGCTGTCTCTGGATAACACCTATTCCCTGGAAGAACTAAAGGAGTTTGATGAAAGGGTGAAAAAGGGCCTGGAAGGGGACAAATACGAATATGTTTGCGAACTCAAGATCGACGGGGTAAGCATCGAGCTTATTTATGAAAAGGGAGAATTAATCCACGCCGTCACCCGAGGGGACGGTGAAAAGGGCGATGACGTGCTGGAGAACATAAAAAATATCCCGGGCCTTCCCCAGCGATTAAAGGGGCGAATGCTTCCCAATCGTTTGGAAATCCGCGGGGAGGTTTTCTTCACTCGGGAGGATTTTGAGGCCGTCAATCGGGAAAGGGAAGATAGGGAATTGCCCCTCTTTGCCAATCCCCGTAATACGGCCTCTGGAACCCTCAAAACCATCGATCCCTTGGAATCCGCCAAGAAGCCGCTTCACATCCTTCTTTACTATGTTTTCTCCCCCGACAAACTTCCCTTCGCGACGCAAGCCGAAAGCCTCCGATGGCTCGCGGAAATGGGTTTTCCGGAGGACGAACATTTCAAGTTGGCCAAAACGATCGACCAAGTCCATGGCTATTGTGAGGAAATTCAGTCCAAGCGGGACTCCATCGGTTTTGATTGCGACGGGGTGGTGCTCAAGATCAACCGGTTCGACCAAAGGGAAAAATTAGGAACCACCTCCAAAATTCCCCGATGGGCCATCGCCTACAAGTTCCCGGCACAAAGAGCGGAAACCCTTTTAAGAGACATTACTTTGCAGGTGGGCCGCACGGGGGCCATCACGCCCGTGGCGGAGTTGGAGCCGGTATTGCTGGAAGGCACCACCGTCAGCCGGGCAACTCTCCACAACGAAGACGAGATCAAGCGCAAGGATCTGCGTGTCGGGGACAGGGTCATCGTGGAAAAAGGGGGCCTGGTCATCCCCAAGGTTCTGCAATCCCTGCCTGAAAAACGCAAGGGCAACGAAAAGACTTTCAAGATGCCATCCACATGCCCGGTCTGCGGTTCCAAGTTGGAACGGGAAGAAGGGGAGGCGGCCTGGCGCTGTGGTAACGCCTCCTGCGCGGCGCAGCTGGAAAGGTCCATCGAGCATTTTTGCTCGCGGGACGCCATGGATATAAGGGGCGCGGGTCCTGCGGTGGTGAAGCAATTGCTTTCGGAAAAACTTATCCGCGATTACGCCGACCTTTACGCCTTGACCGAATTGGAAGTCTCGGCCCTGGAGCGCAAGGCCGAAAAATCAGCCCAGAACTTGGTGGGTCAGATCGAGGAAAGCCGCCATCGCACCCTGGGGCGGCTTCTTTTCGCCCTGGGGATTCGACACGTGGGGGTCCATATAGCTGAAATTTTGGCTTCCCGTTATAAAAACCTCAAGGAAGTTGGGGAAGCGTCGGAAGAGGAACTTACCGCCGTAGATGGCATCGGTCCGGTGGTAGCCCATTCGATCTCGGTCTTTTTCGGGAACGCGCAGAACAAGAAGGTGCTTCAGAAAATCGAAAAGTTGGGTGTGAATGTCAAAAGATTGAAAGAGGAGGAACCCTCGGGGGAACAGCCTTTCCTCGGCCAAACCTTCGTTTTTACCGGCGAACTCAAGGGTTACAGCCGCAAAGAGGCGGAGGATCGGGTCAAGAAACTGGGGGCCAAAGCTTCGGGTTCCGTATCCAAACTCACCTCGTTCGTGGTGGCGGGGGAAGCCGCAGGTTCCAAATTGAAAAAAGCCAAAGAATTGGGTGTGAAGGTATTGACCGAAGCGGAATTCATAAAACGGGTGGAAAAATACAAATGATGAATCGACATCGAAATAACCTTTGTGTTCCGGTTTTTCTATCGGTTTTGGGCGCCTGTTGGGCCTTCTTAGGCAGTCCCTCGGTTCTTTTGGCTAACCCAACGCCTCAGTCCGAACAGGCCCTGACGCAAGCGGATAAAGATATGGAAACAGCGCGAAAAGAAGTCCAAGACCTGAAGGACGCCTGGGATAAGACAAGACTGGAAGCCACCCTCTACGATCAAAGGGCCAAGAGGGCTTATCAAAAGTGGATCAAATCCGCCAAGTCCATGCGCGCTCAGGCCCAATCAGGCAAGGAGAGGGCCGACTTGGAGTTTGAGTTGGCCGTAGAAAAACGAAAATTGGCCTATGCACATCTTCAAGAGGCGCTTTTTCGGCAGGCTGCGACGGAAGCTAAACTCCAGGCTTTAGATCAAGAAAAGGATGAGGCGGCCATTCTGGGAAAAATGAAGGAAATTGAAGCGAAACTAACACCCGCAAACCCATCTAAATGAAATCCGGGACTGCGCCGGCCCCTTCGCATGCCGGGCCGCGCCTCCGGTTCATGACGGCTTGGTGGTTTCGGCTTTATACGGTGGTTGTCATTACTTCCTTTCCTGTTCTTCTTTATTTTGGGTGGGGCTTTTTGCAGGCTTATTACACCATCCCATCGCTTGTGAACCTCAATTCCAATGAATTCGTCATGAATCGCCTCAACCTGGATCAATGGGTGCCTTTGGGAAACATTTCCCCCGAGGCGGCGAACGCGGTCCTCGTGAGCGAGGATGACGATTTTTTTCGTAATAGGGGGATCGAGTGGGAATCGATCGAGAAAGCCTTGACGGAAGACTGGGAAACCCAGCGTTTCAAGAGGGGCGGCAGTACCCTGACCCAGCAGGTGGTTAAAAATGTTTTTTTGACGAAGCGTAAGACGCTTGCCCGGAAAATCACGGAAATGGTGTTGGCTTCGCAGGTGCCGA
Source organism: candidate division FCPU426 bacterium (assembly GCA_963738405.1). Classification (GTDB taxonomy): domain Bacteria; phylum Oederibacteriota; class Muellerivitia; order Muellerivitales; family Muellerivitaceae; genus CAVTWJ01. The sequence goes on from CAVTWJ010000010.1 coordinate 93,280, forward strand.
ATTACGTTTCTAAAAACAGGGTTTTGGAGGTTTATCTCAATTGCGCCCAGTGGGGCGGTCAAATTTACGGTATCGCCTCCGCCTCCCGTTTTTATTTTAAGAAAAATCCCTCACAGCTTCGCGCCAAGGAGGGGGCCTTTTTGGCCATGATGCTTCCTAGCCCCATCCGGTACGGCAAATCTTTTGAGAAGTGCGAGCTGACTCCCTATGCGCAAAAGGAGATTCAAACCCTTTTGGATCGGATGCATGTGGAGGGGCTTCTAAGTGACGAGGATTACGCCGGGGAAAGCCGGCGTCCGCTCGCTTTTGAGAAAAAAGCCATGGAATCGAGCGGAGCTCCCGAACCCCTCCTCTAGGGCTAATCGCCTTGAACCCCCCTATTAAAGACCCTATACTTATGCCCCTTGAGCCCCCCAAAAAGGCTGAATTTTCGCACATTCCCATAAAGAGGACCCATGTTAGAAAGCCTATTAACCAAGATTTTCGGCAGTAAAAACCAGCGCGCCCTGAAGGCCTTCGAGGCCAAGGTGGCGGAGATCAACGCACTGGAAGAGGGCCTTAAGGCCCTGTCCGACGACGATTTGAAAAAGAAAACCCCCGAGCTCAAGGAACGCTTGGCGAAGGGCGCCACCCTGGACGATATCCTCGCCGAGGCATTCGCGGTGGTGAGGGAAACCTCCCGCCGGGTGATGGGCATGCGCCATTTCGACGTTCAGCTGGTGGGCGGAATGGTGCTCCATAGCGGCAAGATCGCCGAGATGAAAACCGGGGAAGGCAAGACCCTCGTGGCCACCCTGGCCATCTACCTCAACGCCCTCTCCGGCAAGGGCGTCCACCTGGTCACCGTGAACGACTATTTGGCCGAACGCGACAGCTTAGGCAGAGGCAGCTTTAAGGGCATGGCCAACATTTACAACTTCCTTGGCCTCACCTGCGGGGTCATCAAGCACGGTCTCGCACCTCAAGACCGCAAGGCGGCCTACGCCTGCGATATCACCTATTGCACCAACAACGAGCTGGGTTTTGATTATCTTCGAGACAATATGGCCCAAAACGGCGAGTACACCGTATTGAGGGACTTGAACTTCGCCATTGTGGACGAGGTGGACAGCATCCTCGTGGATGAGGCCCGCACGCCCCTCATCATTTCCGGCCCCTCGGAAGAATCCACCGACCTCTATTACCGCATCGACCGCATCATCCCGGCCCTTCACAAGGGCCCGGATTACGATGTTGAAGAAAGAACCCGCTCGGCCTTCCTGACCGAGGGCGGCGTCAAACATGTGGAGCAATTGCTGAAGGTCGATAACCTCTACGACCACAAGAACGTCCAGCTGGTCCACCATGTCAACCAGGCCCTCAAGGCCCATGTGATCTTCAAGAAGGATGTGGACTATATCGTCAAGGACGGCGAAGTGGTGATCGTGGACGAGTTCACGGGCCGCCTCATGCCGGGGCGCCGCTATTCGGACGGGCTTCACCAGGCCCTGGAAGCCAAGGAACGGGTGAAGATCGAGGCTGAAAACCAGACCCTGGCCACCATCACCTTTCAGAATTTCTTCCGTATGTACAAAAAGCTGGGGGGGATGACGGGAACGGCCGAAACTGAAGCCTCCGAATTCAAGGAAATCTACAACCTGGATGTCATTTGCGTGCCCACCCACAATCCCATGGTCCGCAAGGACGACGCGGATTTTGTGTACCGCACCGTGCGCGAGAAATTCAACGCCATTTCCGATGAAATCGCGGCCATGGCCGAAAAGAAACAGCCGGTTCTGGTCGGCACGGTTTCCATCGAGAAAAACGAGTTGTTGTCTGGGCTCCTGAAAAAAAGAGGCGTCAAGCATGAGGTGTTGAACGCCAAGTTCCACGAAAGGGAAGCGGAAATCATCTCCCTGGCGGGCCAAATGGGAGCCGTCACCATCGCCACCAACATGGCGGGACGCGGCACGGACATCGTGCTGGGGCCTGGCGTGAAGGAATTGGGCGGTTTGGCGGTATTGGGCACCGAGCGGCATGAAAGCCGGCGCATCGATAACCAGCTTCGCGGACGTTCCGGCCGCCAAGGCGACCCCGGCTTGTCCCGTTTTTACGTGGCCTTGGAAGATGATCTCATGCGCATCTTCGGCACCGACCGGTTGAAAGACCTCATGACCAAACTGGGTATGGAGGAGGGTGAGGTCATTTCTCATCCCTGGGTTTCCAACGCCATCGAAAGGTCGCAAAAGGCTGTGGAAGGCCACAATTTCGATATCCGCAAACATTTGCTCGAATATGACGACGTCATGAACAAGCAGAGGGAGCGCATCTATAAGGAACGCAACCGGGTCCTCTATGAGAAGGACATCCGCGCCCACATGCTCCAGATTCTCGAGGATGTGGCCGCCGACGGTGTGGAAAACTACCTGCCCGAAAAGGGCGGCTCCGACGCTTGGGATATCGAAGGCCTGAAAAAATGGTATCTGGGCATTTTCCAACAGGCGCTGGACTGGAATATCGATAATTTACGGGTCATGGATCAGCAGGCGCTTTTTGCGGGCCTCAAGGAAGACATGATCAGGGCCTATGAGAAAAAAGAAACCCAGATCAACCCCCAAATCATGCGCACCCTGGAGCGGGCCATTTTATTGGAAGTCATCGACAACCAGTGGAAGGACCATTTGCTTTCCATGGACCATTTGAAGGAAGGTATCGGACTGCAATCCTACGGCGGCAAGGACCCCTTGATTGAGTACAAGAGGGAAGGGCTTGAGATGTTCATGGACATGCTAGGCCGTATCGAGGAAGAAACCCTTCGCACCCTCTTCCTGGTCCAAACCGTGAAATCGCCCGAGCAGATTTTTTCCGAGTCTAGGCAGATCAAAATGAAAGAAGAACACCCGGATTTCGATCCCCGCGCCTCTGTTCCCAACGCCCCGCCGCCCCAGGCCGCCTCCCCCGCAGGGCTCATGGGCGGCAACGCGCCCCCGAACTTTCCCGAGGGCATGGCAGCGCCTCCGGGCATGCAGCCTTGGGAAATGCCGCAGGAAAACCAACCCGCCATCAAGATCGCGCCCGTGAAGCGGGAAGGGCCTAAGTTGGGCCGGAACGATCCCTGCTATTGCGGCAGCGGGAAGAAGTTCAAGAAGTGTCACGGAGCTTGATACATAACGCTTAAAACTAAAACGGGGGATTCATGTTTCGTCATTTGATTTTGGCGGTAAGTTTTGCGGCGGTGTTGTCGGCTGGCTGCGGAAAAAAAGACCCGAAAATCTACGCCCAGGACGGCCCGGTGGCCGATGGCGACACCCTCATCGAATCCTCCATCGGGGACGCCAAGACCCTCAACCCGGCTTTGGTGGATGAAAGCACCGGCGGGGATATCGTCGGCATGGTTTTCAGCGGCCTTCTTCGCTACGACGAAAACCTGAAGCTTTCGCCAAGCCTAGCCGAACGCTGGACGGTTTCCAAAGACGGCAAGATCATCACCTATTACCTGCGCAAAGGCGTGAAGTTTCACGATGGGGTGGAATTCACCGCCAACGACGTGCTCTTTACCTATCAGGTTTATACCGACCCCACGGTCAAGACGCCTTACGCCGCAGATTACCAGTACATCAAGAATGTCGAGATACTCGATCCCTACATCGTCAAGGTTACCTATAAAAAGGCCTTTGCCCCCGCCCTTTCCAACACCTTTGGAGCCATCCTTCCCAAGCACCTGTTGGAAGGGAAAGATATCAACACCGCTGATTTCAACCGGCACCCGATTGGGACAGGACCCTTCAAGTTCGTCGATTGGAAAACCGACCAAGAGATCGTTTTGGAAGCCAACCCGGATTACTGGGAAGGAAAGCCCCACGTAAAGCGTTTTGTGCTACGTATCATTCCCGACCAATCTTCCGAGCTCCTGAGCCTGTTAAAAGGCGAAACCGACGCCATGGGCGCCTGGACCAGCGGAACCCTTTCACCCGAACAATATGCCCGTCAAACCGACACCCCCCAGTTCTCCGACTATTACAACAAGTACCAATGCGATCAGTTCGTCTATTCCTATATCGGCTGGAACCTGGGGAATCCCCTTTTCAAAGATGTGAAAGTTCGCAAGGCCCTGACCATGGCCATTGACCGGCAGGCCATCATCAACAACGTGGTTTACGGATTGGGTTCCATCTGCACCGGGCCCTTTGTGCCCTCCTCTTGGGCCAATAACCCGGATGTGAAACCCCTGCCCTTTGATCCTGAGGGCGCCAAGAAGCTTCTGGCCCAGGCGGGTTGGAAAACCGGTCCCGATGGCATGCTTTTCCGTTTGGTGAAGGGAAAAAAGACGCCTTTCTCTTTCAAACTTTTTACCAATCAGGGCAATGTCAGCCGGGAAAGAATCGCCACCATCGTCCAACAGCAGTTGAAGCAAGTGGGCATCGACTGCCAGCCGCAGATCATGGAATGGACCACCCTCCTGAGCCAATATGTGGATAAACGCACCTACGACGCCATGATCATGGGCTGGCAGTTCGGCCCCGAACCGGATTGTTTTCTCTCCTGGCATTCCTCCCAAATGGGGGAGCACCAGTACAACCTGGTGGGCTACAAGAACCCGATCGTGGACAGGCTTCTCGTGGAGGGGCGGGAAACGCTTAATCAAGACCAGAGGGCGAAAATCTACCGCCGCATCCACAAGATCCTCAGCGACGACGTTGCAGCGACCTTCCTTTACGTGCCCTATTCTTTGCCCGCGGTTCATAAGCGTTTCAAGGGGCTCCTGGCCAACCGAAACGGCATTGGGTGGCACCCGGAACATTGGTATGTGCCCCTGGCCCAGCAGAAATACGCGAATGAGTGAAGAATCTTTAACAAAATGATTTAACCACCAAGACGCCAAGACACCAAGAACGGCTAAAATCTTTTAATCTTAATTTTTCGACTTGGCTTTCTTGGTGACTTGGTGACTTGGTGGTAAAAATGATGGTGAGGTTTTAATGCGTAACTTCATCCTTCGGCGCCTTTTGATGATGGCGCCCCTTCTATTGGGCATCTCCATTCTTTCCTTCACCATCATTAAGCTGGCGCCGGGCGATCCCGCCAGTCTCTCGGTCAACATGAACGCCAAGATCGATCCCGGCTACATCACCAAGCTCCGGGAAGCTTATGGACTCAACGACCCGCTTTATGTTCAATACGGCCGTTGGCTTAAGGGCATGGTGACGCTTAATTTTGGAAAATCCTTTAAAGATGACCGCCCGGTCATTGACGTTATCTTAGAGCGCCTCCCGGCCACCCTGGTTCTTACCGTGCCATCTTTGATCCTGCTTTTATTCATCGGCATCCCGCTGGGGGTGGCGGCGGCCTATTACAAGGGGAAATGGCTGGATCATTTTACGATGGTGTTTTCCTTCGTGGGTTTTGCCACCCCCATCGTTTGGATTGGACTGATGATCATCCTGGTTTTTAGTGTGCAATTGGGCTGGTTTCCTGTATCGGGAATGTGGAGCGTGGGGAGCGAATACTTGCCCTGGTACGAGCGCTTGGGCGACCTGGCATTGCATCTGGCACTTCCCGTATGTGTGATCGTATTCGTGAGCCTGGCCTCTCTATCCCGCTACGCCCGTTCCAACATGATGGAGGTCCTGGGACAGGATTACATTCGTACCGCCCGGGCCAAAGGCTTGAGCGAATTCCGTGTTGTCTTCCGACACGCCTTGCCCAATGCTATGTTGCCAATTATTACAATTCTTGGACTTTCATTACCCGGGCTCATCGCCGGGGGTGTCATTGTTGAAACTATCTTCGGATGGCCAGGTATGGGCCGTTTGTATTGGGAAGCCATCATGTCACGCAATTACCCTGTGGTGATGGGCGTCGGCATCATCCTGGCCTTTTTCACACTCCTGGGGAATTTTCTGGCGGATGTGGGCTACGCGGTTCTGGATCCGAGGATCAAGTATGAGTGAAAACCCAAATCCATCCTGGTTCTCGAATCTCTTTCATCTCTATCCTCTCGTTTTCTGGGGATTGGTGGTCATTCTTTTTTTCGCCCTTACCGCCCTAGCGGCGCCCCTGATTTCCCCTTACGACCCCAATTTACAGATCCTCTCGGATAGACTCTTGCCCCCCTCCTTCCACCACTATTTGGGCACAGACCAATATGGGCGGGACGTGTTGAGCCGCATGATCTACGGCTCCCGAATCTCCCTTTCGGTGGGGATGGTCGCGGTGGTCATTTATGTGGGTCTGGGAACCTTCCTGGGAGCGGTAGCGGGTTTTTACGGGGGGTGGATCGATGCCCTCATCATGCGACTGACGGATATCTTTCTTTCAATTCCTACCTTTCCACTCATCCTAATGGTGATTGCTTTTGTGGGCCCCAATATTTTCAACATCATGGTGGTTATCGGTCTCACGTCCTGGCCTGATGTGGCCCGGCTGGTCCGGGGAGAATTCTTGACCCTTCGGGAAAGGGAATATGTCCTGGCGGCCAAGCTGATGGGTCTTAGCAATCGACGCATCATTTTCGTTCATATACTCCCCAATGCCTTGGGGCCCTTGTGGGTTGTTGCCACATTAGGGATCGGCGGGGCGATCCTTTTGGAATCCTCCCTCAGTTTCTTGGGCCTTGGCGTCCAACCCCCCACGGCAAGCTGGGGAAACATGTTGATGGAGGCGCATGAGCACTTAACGGATGCCTGGTGGCTGGTAACCTTTCCCGGTATGGCTATTTTTATTACCGTCTTGGCCTTTACCCTGCTGGGGGAGGGCCTGAGAGATGCCACCGATCCCCGCCAGCATGATTTAAAAGCAAAGTAATGCCTTCCGAAAGTTTCGCCGAAGTCGTCTTCCCGGTTTCCCTTAAACAGGTTTTTAGTTACCGGGTGTCCGAGCCCCTCGAGGGGCTGGTCAAGCCCGGCATGAGGGTTTCCGTATCCTTTGGCCGCCGTCAAACGGTGGGTCTGGTGACCCGCCTGACATCCCAATCCCCATCCGGCGTCAAGAACATGAAGAGCATTGAAACCCTTCTGGATTCGGAGCCGATCCTCACCCCCGACCTTCTGGAACTTGGAAGGTGGATCTCCGAATACTATTACTGTTCCCTGGGGGAGGCCCTTTTTACCGCCCTGCCGGGAGGCTACCGCAAAAACCCCAAGGCCTTTTTGAAATTAACGCCCCTCGGGCTTGAATGTCATGGCGAGGTCGAAGCCCTTTTGACCCAAATGGGAAAACTCAGGGGAGTGAATGCCGAAAGCCTTGAGGAGGGAAGAATTCCTTTAACCGCGAGGACCCGTGCGCTGGCCGAGGCACTCAAAAAGACGGGGCTCGGCCAAGTAAACTTTTCCAATGAAGCGAAGATACCGAAAACCCAAAAGGGTATCCCCAATACTCCCGAATCCATACCCCGACTCCATCTTCAGCAGCAGCAGGCCCTGGATGCCGTGCTAAAGGGTTTGGGTTCCTTTAATACCTTTCTTCTCCATGGGGTGACGGGCTCGGGCAAGACCGAGGTTTATTTAAGGGCCATCGCTGAAGTGATTCAAAAAGGCCAACAGGCCATCGTGTTGATCCCGGAAATCGCGCTGACCCCCCAGACGCTTCAAAGGTTCACCAGCCGGTTCGGTGAGAAGGTGGCTCTTCTCCACAGCCGCCTGGCCCAGGGGGAAAGGGCCCGCCAATGGAGCCGCATGGCGGAAGGTTCCGCCCAGGTGGCAGTAGGGGCGCGCTCGGCTCTTTTTGCTCCCGCGCCCCGCTTGGGGTTGATCGTCGTGGATGAAGAACATGAATCTTCCTATAAGCAGGAGGATGTACCCCGCTATCACGCCCGTGACGCGGCGGTGAAGAGGGCCCAGATCAACGGCGCCGTTGCCCTGTTGGGCAGCGCCACACCCTCACTTGAATCTATCCACAACGCCAAAACCGGAAAGTATCAGTGGCTTCGAATGCCTGAGCGGGTCAACCAGAGGCGCATGCCCCGTATCCGGCTGGTCGATCTGAAGGAAGAATTGATGAGCCGGGGCGATAAAGAACGCCCGGTGCTGACCCTTTCTTTGGAAAGGGCTATTGGCGAAACCCTGGAAAAGAAAGAACAAGCCATCCTTTTTCTTAACCGCAGGGGGTTTCACACCCTGGTTATCTGCGCCAAATGCGGGGTGCAGGTGCAGTGCCCCCATTGTTCCATTTCGGTGACATACCACAGGGGGGCCGTTCGGCCCGGCGGTGGGTCTGACCCTAAACCGCTTCTTTGCCATTATTGCGGCTGGCAAGGCCCGGTGCCGGCCCAATGCCCCACCTGCAAGGATGGGGATGTGAAACCGGTGGGGATGGGCACGGAAAAGGTTGAGGAAGAGGTCAAGGCGCGTTTTCCCCAGGCCCGCGTGGCTCGCATGGATCTCGACACCACGAGGCGGCAGGGAAGCCATGAGGATATTCTGCGAAAATTTCGCGAACACAAAACGGACATCCTTATCGGCACCCAGATGATTGCCAAGGGCCATGACTTTCCGGGAGTCACACTGGTAGGGGTTATTGGTGCGGACGTAGGGTTGGCCCTGCCGGATTTTCGGGCCCCGGAGCGGGTCTTTCAACTGATGGTGCAGGTGGCGGGCCGGGCGGGAAGGGCCGAGAAGGAAGGTGAGATTTTCCTCCAAACCTTCAACCCCGGGCACCCCGCCCTTCAGGCGGCGGCGAACCATGACACCGAAACCTTTTGCGACAATGAATTAAAAACAAGAGAGGCCCTGGACTATCCGCCCTTTTCCCGGCTGGGGTTGATCGTCTATCGTTCCAAAGACGAAAAAAAGGCCCTGTTGGCGGTGACGAAGGCCGCCGAAATATTGAAAAGGGAAGCGGTGAAAGAAAAGGTAGAAGTTTGGGGCCCGGCTCCCGCGCCCTTTTCCAAGCTTCGGGGCCAATACCGATTCCAAATTCTTATGAAAGCCAAAACCCCCGCGCCCTTGCGCCGTTTGCTTGTTCTTCTGGACGCAAAAATGGAAATTCCCTCAGGGGTCCACCGCGCGGTGGATTTGGACCCCCAGAGCATGTTGTAAGTCCTTTATCTCTTTAAATACGTCATAATGATGGTTCAATAACGGACGGTAGTGGGTTTGTTTGAAAATGTCTTTGTTTTTATGTAGTCATTGCGAGGTTCAGCCCCAATCGGGGCGGTTTGAACCGTGGCAATCTCAGTTCGCCTTTCGCGTTTGTCTTTAAAGGCTTATTTAGACTGGGATTGCCACGTCATACCAGGCCCGCTATTCGCGGGCCATTCCTCGCAATGACAACACAAATCAAACTCTCCTTATTCTCGAAAGCCATGGGTTCCCTTTGAACATCTCAGAAATTTCCATCAAACGCCCGGTATTCGCCTGGATGCTCATGGCGGGCTTGATCGTCTTTGGCGGCATTTCCTTCATGCGCATGGGCATCAGTCAGCTGCCCGACGTGGATTATCCCGTGGTCTCGGTCAATATCCGACTGGAGGGGGCGGCCCCGGAAGTCATCGAAACCTCGGTGGTGGATATCGTCGAGGACGCGGTGATGGGCATCCAAAGCGTGCGCAATGTCACCAGCGAGTCCGAAGACAGCGAAGGCACGGTGACCATCGAATTCGAGCTCAACCGCGACATCGACCTGGCCGTGCAAGATGTGCAAGCCAAGGTGGACTCGGTCCTGCAGAAGCTTCCCAAGGAAATCACCTCACCCACTATCCGCAAATCGAACCCCGAGGACCAACCCATCATGTCGCTGACCCTTTCCAGCGACAAATACGCTCCCAAGGACCTCATGGCCTTTGTGAACGACCGCTTGAAGGACCAGTTTTCCATGGTGGCCGGGGTGGGGGACATCAACCTCAACGGCTACCGCGACCCCAACCTGCGGGTTTGGGTGGACCGAAAGGCGCTGGACCGGTACCAGCTTTCGGTCAATGACGTCATCAACACCATCCAGAACGAGCATTTGGAATCCCCCTCGGGCCAATTGGACGAGGGAACCAGGCAATTGAACGTTCGCACCATGGGCGAGGCCAAGTCGGTGGATGAGTTCGGCGGCCTGGTCATCAACCAAAGGGGGGGCCAGCCCAACTACACGCGCATCCATTTAAGCCAGGTGGCCCGGGTGGAGGAGGGAACCGCCGATATTTTAAGCCTCAGCCGAGCCATGGGGGTTCCCTGCGTATCGCTCGATATTCTCAAACAGCGGGGGTCCAACGCGGTACAGGTGGCCAAGGCCGTCCGCGCCAAGGTTGAGGAGGTCAAAAAGGGCCTACCGGAGGGCATGAACCTCGCGGTCAATTACGACCTCACGCTTTTCATCGAACGGGCCGTCAAGGAACTCAACTTCACCCTGGTGCTTTCCGCGGTTCTGACCGCCCTAGTCTGCTGGCTGTTCCTGGGGAGCTGGTCCTCCACCTTTAATGTGGTCTTGGCCATCCCCACTTCCGTCCTGGGCAGCTTCATCGTGCTTTATTTCGCGGGCTTCACGCTGAACACCTTCACCCTGCTGGGGCTCTCACTTTCTATCGGCATCGTGGTGGATGACGCCATCATGGTGCTGGAAAACATCATCCGCCACCAGGAAAAGGGCAAGAGCCGCTTCCTGGCGGCCCTCACCGGCTCCAAGGAAATCACCTTTGCCGCCGTGGCCGCGACCGTTTCTGTCGTGGCGATCTTTCTGCCGGTGGCTTTCATGAGCGGGGTGATCGGTAAATTCTTCTTTCAATTTGGCGTCACCATCACGGTGGCGGTTTTGCTTTCCCTCCTTGAGGCGCTTACCCTGACCCCCATGCGCTGTTCCCAATTCGTGGACGCGGGCGAAAGAACAACCCGCCTCGGCCGGGGGGTCGAATGGATCATGGAGTCCTCCAGGATTCTTTACGCCGCCACCCTGGAACGGGCGCTGTCCCATCCTTGGAAGGTGATCGCCGGGGCCATGGCGGTTTTCATCCTCAGTTGTTCGGCTTATTGGTTCATCAACAAGGAATTCATCCCTCCTGAGGACCAGAGCCGGTTCAATATCCGCTTTTACACCCCCGTGGGTTCGGCCCTTTCCTACACCGATTCGAAAGCCCAGGAGATCGAGAAGTTTCTGGCCGCCCGGCCTGAGGTGGACCGCTATGTGTTAAGGGCGGGGGGCGGCTCGCCCGGTGATTCCAACAGCGGCTTCGTGCTGGTCACCCTGAAGGATAAGGGGAAAAGGGGAATCGACCCTGAAAAGGGCCGCGAATTGAGCCAGCAGGAGTTCATGGGCCTCTGCCGCAAAGGGCTGAAGAAAATCCCGGATTTAAGGGTAGTGCTCCAAGACCCTTCCACCAAGTCTTTTACGGCTTCCCGGGGCTTTCCCGTGGAATTCCTGGTCCAGGGACCCGATTGGGGAAAGCTGGCCGATTACACGAATCAGATGGTGGCGGAACTGGATAAGTCGGGGCTGGTAACCGATCTGGACACCAACTACGAGTTGGGCCAGCCGGAGCTTCACGTGGTCCCCGACCGCAAGAAAGCCGCGGAATACGGGGTCAGCATCGCCAGCATTTCCCAGACCGTGGAAGCCATGATCGGGGGCGTTTTGGTCGGCACCTATGAAAAGGGCGGCCACCGTTACGACATCCGCCTGAAACTGGAGGACAGCACCGAAAACCCCCAAGCCAAGATTAAAAGCCTTTATGTTCGCAACAACCGGGGCGAGCTGGTTTCGCTCATTAATTTGGTAACGATGGAAGAGCAAAAGGGCATGGTGTCCATCTGGCGCAGCAACCGGGAACGATCTATTTCGGTTTACGCCAACGTGAAGGCGGGGGAATCCCAGCAAAAGGCCCTGGACGCCGTCGGGGCGATTTCCAAACAAATCTTGCCGCCCGAATACCATGTGACCTTGACGGGCAGTTCCCAAACTTCCAATGAATCCTTTAAGAGCCTTTTATTGGTTTTTATCCTGGGGCTCTTCGTGGCTTATATGGTCTTGGCCAGCCAGTTCAACAGCTTCCTGGACCCCCTGTCGGTCTTGATGGCGCTTCCATTTTCCATCTCGGGGGCCCTGGTGGCCCTTTGGGTAACCCAACATTCCTTCAATGTTTACAGCGTGATCGGGCTTATTCTGCTCATGGGCATCGTGAAGAAAAATTCCATCCTGCTGGTGGATTTCACGAATAAGGTCCGGGAAGGGGGCGAGCGTTCGGTGCTCCAGGCGCTGTTGACCGCCTGCCCCATCCGCCTCAGGCCCATCCTGATGACCTCCGTGGCCACGGTGGCGGGCGCCCTCCCGGCCGCACTGACCCTGGGCCCGGGGGCGGAAAGCCGAAAACCCATGGCGGTGGCGGTCATCGGCGGGGTGATTTTTTCCACACTATTGACCCTTTACGTCGTCCCTTGTTTCTACAGCCTCATGGCGCCTTACGGCAAAAAAGATGAGCATGCCGCGCTGATGAAGGACGCCGAAAGACAAACCCGTCCGAAAACCCGCCGTAAGGGCCGATAGGGCCTATCCGTGAAACACGAACCCATCGACAAAGAAATCACGCTCGTCGCCCATATCAGCAACAAAAGCTCACAAAACCTGTTGGAGTTTTTAGTAAGCCGTTTTAAATACCTGAATGAAGAGGAATGGAAACAGCGCATTAACGAGGGCAAGGTGAAGGTGAACGACCGGGAAGCCTCCGAAGGCCAGCCCTTGAGGGCGGGCGATGAGGTGGCTTATACCACCAACGCCTGGGAAGAACCGGCGGTCAATACCAACTACCGCATCGTTTATGAGGATGAAACCCTCATGGCCGTTTCCAAGCCCGCGCCCCTTCCGGTCCATGCCATTGGGGCTTACTTTCGCAACAGCCTGACCCATCTCCTCAAGCGGGATAGGCCCGAGGCCGAAAACTATCATCTGGCCCACCGACTGGATTCGGAAACCAGCGGGCTCCTGCTTTTGGCCAAGGACACAGAAACTCTAAGGAAGATTCAAAAAGACTGGAACGACAATATTCAGAAAACCTATCGGGCCATCATTTTTGGTGTGTTTCAGAAAGAAGAAATGAAACTCAATGCGGCCATCGGTCCCAAGGTGGGAAGTGAAGTCAGGATGAAATTGGCGGTGAATCCGAAGGAGGGAAAGGAATCGTCCACCCTATTTAAGGGAATCGAGACAAGAGGCCGATTTACGCTTGTGGAGGCCCAACCCTTGACCGGACGCACCCACCAGATCCGGGTCCATTTGGAACATTTAGGTTTTCCCATCGTGGGGGATAAGCTCTATTCGGGCGACGACGAGACCTTTCTGCATTTTTACGAATACGACTGGGACGATTGGCTGAAGGAAAGGGTGCTTCTGCCCCGCACTTGTCTGCACGCTTTTAAATTGGAATTCACCCATCCTCAAACGGGTCAAAGGGTGGCATTGGAAGACCCATTGCCTGAGGATATGACAAATTTCTGGGATTCGGTCCATCCTTGACATTGCTTGCAGGTAAATTAAAATACCGTTCCTTCTTGCTTGCGGTAGGTTTTCAGCCCTCAATGCCCGAGTGGCGAAATTGGCAGACGCAATAGACTCAAAATCTATCGAGGGCAACCTCATGTCGGTTCAAGTCCGACCTCGGGCACCATTTTTTGTTCTGCTGGGAGTGTTTAGGATTTTCTTAAAAAGACCCTAAAATCATTGTCCCTTGCTGATTTCCGAAGCTCGCGTCCGAGAAAATTTTAAAAATTTTCTCGGCGCGGGCTTTTTTTGTTTGGGACGGTCAGGGAGTACCGTGGAGCGTCGGGGAGGGTCGGGAATGACATTGAATGACACGCTTATGACACGGAAAAAAATTGAAAATCTATTGAGCTTTAAGATCGATAGAGTGGAAGTCTATTGAGTCTTCTCCTAAGCTCCATAGATCGAAAGTCTATTGCGCTCCCCCCATGATTAAGCTTGAAACATTCCTTACCCTGAATAAATCTAAAGCGGTTCGATAAGAATCAACCAGGGGTCATTGGGAATAATGGTTAGGAAATTTTTAAAAGCTATCGAGAAACACACCCCTCCTATCATGGCCGGATTTGGGGTCTATTCGGGCGTTAAATTCACTTTGGAGGCCGTAGGGGTCATTGGCCCATCCGTGACCCCCTTTGACACGGTTTCAGTCCTTTCCGTGGGTTTTCTGTATCTCTTTGAGAAGCATGTCCGAATGAACCACCTTCTGGCCTTCGCCCCTGCCTTTATAGCCCTTTCCTTTACCCATGACCTTTTGGGGGTGTCTTTTGGGACCGAGGGATTTACGGGCGATGTTGTCATGGGGCTTTCCATCTTCATCGGGTTTTGCATTTACTTCGTCCATTTCGTCCTGGAAAAAGGATCGGATGATTTTGGCGAATCACCTAAAGAGGAAAGCGGGAACTATTCCCTATACCTGGACGCGGATAAAAAGTTTTTCATCCCTGCCGAATTACTCAAATACCACACCGAAGTCATTGGATCTTCGGGAATGGGAAAAACCAATATCTTCAACTACCTCATTGAACAAGGCATACGGAACGGCTTGGGAATGTTTATTTTTGACGCCAAATCCAATTACAACAAAACTATCCCCTATTACGCTTCCAAATACGGGCGGCTAAAGGACTTAATGTATTTTGACTTGGCTGATATAAAACGGAGCCAGACCTACAACCCCGACTATAAGGACAAGCCGGACGAGGTATTCAATGGGCTTATGAAGTCCATTTTTTACGGCCCGGTACACCAGGAGTATTACCGGGATCAGGCCGCCGATGTTTTGAGCAATTTAACCAACCTGCTTTTCAAGGAATTCCCCCATGTCACCCGGATGGATTACCAGAACCTTATTTCCAACGAAATCAGGTCTTTCAAAACCATCGAATATCTTGCGAACAAGTATTCGGACACGGTTTCGGGCCGCTACTTCCTGGAAAAATGGGTGGAAATGTCCGAAAAGGACAGGGAACTGAACATTTCCGGCCTTACCAGCAAGCTTGCCCGGTTCACGAACCGGGAATGGTCGTCCCTTATCAACACTTTGAACCCTGACATCAAGATGAAGGATGTGGTTGAAAAGGGTCAAATTTTCCTGTTTGGCACTTCCTCTTTGGTGAACCAGGAGGACTCCAAACCGGTCATTATTTCGGCTTTGGTGGACTTGGCCGGGGTTATCGGCCATAGGCTCATTGAGAAACCGAAAAAACCCTTTTTCGTTTTTTTAGATGAGTTTTACACCGCCGCTTATCCGGGGCTTAACGACCTCATTTCCCTTGGGAGGGAGGCCAACGTCTGTTTCTTCCTGGCCCATCACAGCTTGGGCCAACTCGGGGCGGTCAGCCAGGAATTCAAAGACGACATCCTGACCAACACCAACCACAAGATTGTCTTAAACATCACCGAAAAAGATACGGTGGACTTTTTTGCGGCCATTTTCGGAACCAAGGTCACCAAGAAGGATGTTTATTCCTACGACACCCGCCTTTCACAACCACGGGGAAGGACCGAGAAACAGGATGAGGAATTCATCATCCATCCCAATTACCTACGGGGCATGAAGCGAGGGGAGGCGGTATGCCGCATCGTGTACGTGGCTGGCCCCAAGGTGTTCAAAATGAAACTCAAGGAGGTAAAACCACCGCCACCGGATTTCGATTACGTCAGATGCGTTCCAATCCGCAATAACCATTTGAAACCCTTGGAATACAACAAGGTGGTGGTAGTCAACGCCGTAAAGGAAAGCAAGGCGAAACCCGCCCCAAAACCAAATCCAAAGCCCGAGAAATCGGGACCGAGTGAGGGTACCAAGAGTTCCTTTTCCGCCCACCGGGACCATTTCAAGGCCAAACCGGAACAGGCACCCAAAGATAAAGATAAACCGGAAACTTCCCCTGTTGAGGAGAAAAAGCACAAGGAAGAAAATCCCAATGACGGGAAGACGGGATGAAGGATTACATGGAAATGACGGAAGAAGAAGTGATCCAGCTTGCCTGGATTCATTCCAACAAGTTCACCATCCCGGAGCTATTCCGAAAAAAGTTTTTCCCGCAAATGACCTACCGGAACGCCTGTTATCTCCTCAACAAATACGCCCGGCAGGAAAAAGGGTTTCTTCACTCGGAGAAACCGACACAAACATCAAATACCTATTACTACCTAACTGCGAACTCCATCCGAACACTGGATGCTATGGGCAAAATCCTGGTGAGAAGCACCAAATACCCCATCAAGATAAACCCTTATGAGAGGGAGCACGATCTCAAGGCCCAAGAAGTTCGAATCGCCTTTGAGTCCAAGCCTGATTTGGGAAATGTCTTTTGGGTCAGCGATTTTGAAATGCGATCCGGCATTACTCCAACCGCCAAGACGAGGTTTTTGGAGGGAGCACTTGATAAAGAAAGGTGGCGGGGGACTTGGTCGGACGGCAGGAATCACAGCCGAAGGACGCCGGATGGGTATTTTAAGGCCGATGTAAATGGGGAAAGATTAGCCTTTGCATTTGAGTTTGAGAATAAGCCCCGGTCAGACCAGAAGATTCAAGATATGGTGAACTACCTCAATTATTCCTTCGCAGACGCCACCAAAATGGTGGTTTCGGCCAGTGAGAAAAACGCCATCAGGATGATCCGGGCGCTCCAAATCAAGGTCAGGAAAAGCGATCAGGGAAAATGGTTTGTCAGCGATTTTGAGAAGGCTGTCACCCTTCCGTTCAATGAGGTATGGTTCCGTTTGGACCACCCTTTAGATAATTAAGTGAAAAAGGCATAACTGTTTGGGATTGACAATCAGTCGCTTATAAGCGACTATTGAGAAAGGCGGATGGAACTTGGCTGATCCGACACCCTGGACGATTGAGCATTACGAAACCAAATCCGGTATCCGGCCCTTCGCCGTCTGGTTTGAATCGCTTAGAAAAGGCGATCCCGTTACGGCGGCTTTGGTTGACAAAAGATTATCCCGCCTGAAATTCGGGCATTTGGGGGACTACGACAACGTCGGGGATGGGGTCATTGAACTTAGGAATTTTTACGGCCCCGGTTACCGCTTGTATGTAGGGAGAATCGGAACCACCGTTTACCTGCTTATCCTGGGTGGAAGCAAGGGAAGCCAAAACGCGGATATTCAACAAGCCAGGACTTATTTCCTTGAATTCAAGGGGAGAAAAGGGAAGGAGGACAAAAAATGAAAAATGGCACGACTACCAGGGACCACGACCAATTCATCATTGACCAATTAAAAAAAGACCGCCGCTTCCTTGAGGCTTACCTGAATGAGGCATTGAGCGACGACGAGGACCCCCGCGTGGTGCTTGACATGCTCCGAAAAGCCGCCGAGGCCGCCGGAGGAATCAGACACCTTCTAAAATTACCCGCCTCAACCGCCAGAACCTATACAAGACCCTTTCGAGCCGGGGAAACCCGGAGTTTTTCACCATCAACAAGATTATTAATGGCCTTGGCTTCCATTTCAAAATCGAGAAGAACAAAAGACAACCCGCCTTGGTAAAGGGATAAAAGTTGATCGTGGAAAAATTCACCTATCTTTAAATAGCAACATTCCAAGAAAAAAATCATCTTTCCGCCAAAAGCAAAACCACCTTCCTTGTCGCTTTTTTGTAATTTTCACGGGCTTTTTTCAAGTAATCTTTTTTTAAATCTTCCAATGCGATTAAGAGACTGGAAAAAAGTTTTTCGGCTAAGGGGAATAGCCGGTTCAGGGTATCTTGATAAACGGCTCCTTGAACCTCACCTATAGGTGTTCCCAGGAGGGCACCTACGATTCCACCGATGATTCCCCCGATGACTGCTCCGGCAGGGCCGCCCACCATGAAACCAATCCCGGCCCCACCGAACAAACCTGCTCCGCCCGATTCTTCCTTGGTCCAAATGCCGCTCAAGCGGTAACGGAGATCACCGTTTCTTATTGGAACATGGTGGGTTCCCAGTTTAGGAAGCATGCTTTCCTTCGTTGTATTTCGAGTTGGCATAAAAGAAGAAACAATACCAAACCACTAAGTAGCCGCTTGGGCAAGATTATGGGGAGTAACCACCAATTGAAGGTTTGTGGGGTAAAGAAACTCATGAACTCCAAAACCAGCAGTTCCAGAGATGAACAGGGAAGAAAGATGGTATAGGGGATTATGAGGAATAGTTTTGAGGTATTGCTCGCGGGCGAAGCGAATGGTGTTTTTCATCTCCTTAACCAACCAATCATCGAAAGCCTGACTGATGCCCTCCACCCTCGATGAAATGTGGGTATGGACCGTTAATTGTAATTCCATCCATATGTTTTGAACGTTACCGGACCAATCCCTCTCAATTCGCCGGGTGGAGTCTAAACCTTGTATGGAAACAGCCAGGCGGTCGGCCATCCTGTCAAAATGTTCCCCGAAGGCGGGACCAAAATCAGATTTTAGCCGGTCAAAGGCACGGCCAATCTCATTAAGCCTTTTTTCCAATTCCAGGGTTGTTTCTCCCCAGAAAGAACCGTCTTCGATTCCCCATGAGGAATTCATAAGCCGCTTGGATTTTTATGAACTCCTGGAGCGTGCCGCCACGATCTGGATGGGGATGAAAAGCCGCCCGCCGATAAGCCTCTTTGACCTTTTCCAGTGTAATGGGGTCATCTTTTAACCCTAAAATTTGCCGGGCTTCGACGTTATTCATTGACGCCCCTCATTCGAGGGACCCTTCCAGTAAAGCCGCCTTGCCACCTGCCGTCCGATAAGTTTGTTCACCAGGAACCTGCGGAT
>CAVTWJ010000011.1:0-91902 GCA_963738405.1 candidate division FCPU426 bacterium
AATTTGGCATTCTTTGAATCACTAGGGCCAAGGGGCTTTGAGATTCTGGAATTACTCCGCCAATCCATTCCCCAAAACTGTCTTTTCGTCTCGGACGCCAAGCGGGGCGATATCGGGAACACCTCCCAGGCTTACGCCCGGGCTTTTTACGGGCTCTTGAAATCGGATGCCGTCACCCTCTCCCCCTATATGGGAAAGGATTCCATCGAACCCTTTCTGGACTATCCGGGAACCTGTTCCTTTGTCCTTTGCCTCACCTCCAATCCCTCGGCAGCCGACTTTCAGCTTCAAACCCTCCAATCGGGGGAACGCCTCTATGAGAGAGTCGCCAAAACGGCCATCGGGTGGGGTCAGGGGAAAAAGGGAGAAATCGGCCTGGTGGTGGGAGCGACTCAAACCCAATACCTCAAGGAGCTGCGGGCCATGGCTCCTGATACGGTCTTTCTGGTGCCGGGCGTCGGGGCCCAGGGGGGCGACCTTCAATCAGTATTAAAAGAAGGGCGGTCGAAGGATGGATTCGGGCTCTTGGTCAACGTATCCCGCCAAATCCTTTACGCTTCCTCCGAAAACGATTATGCCGAGTCCGCCAGGGAACAGGCTCTAAAGCTGGTCGATGAAATGAAGGCTTATTTCTAAAAGGGGTTTTTATGACGAATGAAGAGGCTCTGGCCATCTTTGAGGAAACTCACGCCCTGCTCAACGGGCATTTTCGGCTCTCCTCAGGCCGACACAGCGACCGCTACCTGCAATGCGCCATGGTGTTGCAATATCCCTGGCATGCCGAGAAACTATGCCGGGCTTTGGCTGAAATGGTGAAGCCCCTGGGCGCCCAGTTGGTGATGTCCCCGGCCATGGGGGGCCTCTTTGTGGGCCATGAATTGGCCCGGGCCCTGAACGTCCGGCATGTCTTTACCGAACGAAATAAAGAAACCGACGCCATGGAACTGCGCCGGGGCTTCAAAGCCGAAGAGGGCGAAAAGTTTTTCGCCGTGGAAGACGTGATCACGACCGGCAAGTCGGTGAAGGAATCCATCCAGGTTCTGCGCGGTCTGGGGGCGGAAGTCGTCGGGGTGGGAAGTTTGATCGACCGCACCGGCGGGGAATCGGCCTCGTTTTTTGACGTTCCGGTAAAATCGCTTGTCTCCTTGAAGGTAGCAAGCTGGGAAGAAAAGGACTGCCCCCTTTGCCGGCAGGGCCTGCCGCTGGTGAAACCCGGTTCCCGCGCTAAATTTTAAAAGAGAGATTGGAATGCCCGACAAGAAACCCAGCGCCAAACCTTCCCCAGTCCCATCCGAAAGAAACACCGTTCGGGAATATGTTCAGGCCAATCTGCTGGTCTGGGGTTTCTTGGTACTGCTGGGAATCATCGCCTTTTTCGTCTGCGGGGCGGTTTGGGATGACGTCTTTCAAGACACGCTTGAATTTCTCTTTCTCATCATGGGCTTCGGCTTTACGCTGGTTTCGATACTGGATTACCTTTACGACCGCAATGTCAATTCCCAATCAACCTCTGAGGAGAAACTATCTTGAACATCTATTCTTTAAAGCCGATCGCGGTGCTTTTGGCGGGAACCCTGTTTTTTTCACCCGCCATGGCCACCCTGGCCTTGGCCCAGGAAACCGCGGCGGCCACCCCCGCTCCGGCCGATCCCGATGAAACTGCCACGATTCACCGCCTGGCCCAAGCTGGATATTTGGGTGATTCGAAGGACACCTATCTTTCCGACAACCTGACGGAAGCCCAAATCACGGACGCATTGCTGGTGATCGGGAAACAATTGGACGCGGTGGATGCGCAGAAGTTGAACCCCAGCAACAACCAGTACTCGACCCAAGACTTGCAGGCCCTGCAGGCCCTGGTGGAAGACAAAGCGGATGACATCCGCGCCCGCAAGGTTTCCTCCTGGCGCTTTGACAACAAGATCAAAAAAATGATCGCGGCCCTGAACGCCCCCATGATTTCCGTCCCCGCGCCCGCGTCTACCCCGGTTTCCTCGCCGGTGCCCCTGCCCACGGCGACACCCATTCCCGGCCCTTCCCGTGATGAATTCAACGGCCTGCAAACCAATTTGAAAGACCTGAGCCAAAAGACCGAGGATTTGCAGAGGAACTATGATCAGAAAACAGCGGATCTTGAAAAAAACGGGGAGGATTTGAAAAAATCCGACGGCGAGACCAAAGAACAACTGGTACTGGTGAAGAATCTGCTGGACCGCGTGCAGGGAGACCTTCAAAAGAGTGAAACCCGGCTGGAGCAGGTGGCCCAGAAGGCGGAAGAGAAAAACATCACCGACACCGAATTGGAACAAGAATTGACGGTCATGCACAAGGATATGCGGGATAACGTGCAGGATGTGAGTATTTTGAAGCAGGAAGTGGCGAAGCTGGATAAAAGCGGGGACGTGAAGGCCGACAACGTTCTGGACCAGGTTCTGGATTCGAAGTGGCTTGCGGGCGGCGCTTTGGTGGTGGGCATCGCGGCGCTGGTTGTGGCTTTTAGCCGTAAATAGTTCACCAAGGAGAGAAACATGTTTCTAGGTCACTACGGGGTAGGGTTGGCCGCGAAAAAAATCGCTCCCAAGAGTTCCCTGGGGCTTCTCTTGGCGGCGGCCCAATGGCTGGATATCCTTTGGCCGCTTTTTCTGGTCTTGGGGATGGAGCATGTGCGCCTTAATCCCGGATGGACCAAGGTGACGCCGCTGGAATTTTACGACTACCCCCTCTCTCACAGTCTTTTGATGGCCGGGCTCTGGGCCCTGTTATGGGGATTGGTGGCGGTGGCCCTAAAAGCGGATTGGAAAATTTCATTGGTGCTTCCCGGATTGGTCTTGAGCCATTGGTTTTTGGACTTGCTGGTTCACCGCCCGGACCTGCCCATTACCCCCCGAGGCACCACCGTGATGGGGTTGGGTCTATGGGATTCCCCCCTCTGGACCGTGATTTTGGAGTTCACTTTCTTTTTGGCCGGGTTCGCGGTTTATATCGCCTGCACCAAGGCCAAGGATTGGATTGGGTCGGCCGGGCCATGGCTTTTGGCGGCCTTGCTGACGGGCCTCTATGTCGGCAACCTTTTTTCACCCCCTCCGCCCGACGTCAATTTCGTGGCCTGGTTGGCCCTTTCCCTTTGGTTGATCTACCCCCTGGCCCATTGGATTGACCGGCATCGGACGGCTTCTTGAGACGCAAGCCCATTGCCGTAAGGCCGGCGGTTGATTCGGACGAAAGCGCCTTGGCTCCCATTTACCGCGCGGCCTTTTCCGCGGAGCCCTATCAGGAGGCTTGGAGCGACCCTCTGGCCCGCCTGAGGGTCCGGCAGTTGATCCAAGCCATCGACGGCAGGGGTTGGGTGGTGACCCTTTACGGGCATCCGGTGGGGTTTTCGTTCATTCAAATCAAAGAGGGTTTCAACGGGCGTTATGTGGAGCTGTTGGAGACGGCGGTTCATCCCTATCTTCAAAGGCAGGGGATAGGTTCCTTGCTGTTGCGGGAAGTTTTGAAATTTAAAAAGAAGGCGAAGCTCAAGACACTCTATGGGGTCAACCTGAATCAAAAAATAGGTCCCTTTTTTAAAAAAAACGGGTTCAAGCCTTCCAGCCGTGCCAAGTTGTGGTCCAAGCCCTGATTGTTAACAGGGCACTGAAAAAGTATTTTTTAGTACCCTGTCGACAGCCATTGGATAGAACGAGCCATTAAAAATATGGTTTTTATTTACTTTGGCTCGTTCGTAAATATGAAAAAGTCTAAAATTCAGACTTTTTCAACAACCTGTCAAAGTTCCACCAACAAACTTCTTTCTTTGGTCAGCGTGACCATCCCCATGGGTGCCCCTGGGATGCGCCTTACGTTCTTCTTTTCCGTATAACTCACCGTCACCTTTTCTCCCGGTTTGGCTTTGCTCCGCTGGGCCGCGGTTTTGGCGGCCATTTGAATCAATTCGGGTGTGGGCTCTACCCCGCGCTGAAGGCGGCGTAAGAGTACGTGGGAACCTGGCAGGTCCCGGACGTGGAACCAGAGATCCTCGGGCTGGGCCAACTGGAAGGTCACATATTCGTTGGCGGCGGCGGAGGTACCGGCACAGAGTTCGAATTCCTTGCCGATTTTTTCCCGGAGAATATTGGGCGTTGGAACCTTTTCCACCTTGGGTTTGGTTTGTTTAATCTTGGCGGTCTTGGTGGGTGGAAAGAGGTCTTGGTAAGCTTTTTTGATTTCCTTGGGGTCCTTCAAGGCTGGGAGGCTCCGCTGGGCCGACTTTAACTGCTCAATCCTGGCTTGTACTTCCTTTTCCCTTTTCTCCACCTGGGCCAAACCTCGTGAGCCCTTTTGGGCCTTCTTGAAATAACGCTGGGCGTTGACCAGGGGTGTGGCTTCCGGGTTCAGCGGGACCCTTTGGGTTTCGGGGTTTCCGCGAATGACATCTTCCAATAGAACCTCGGTGGAATGGATTTTGATTTTATGGAGCTGGGCCATGATCAACTCGCCCCACCATTGGTATTGGTCGGACCTTTCGGCCTCTGCCCGGTCTTTCTTGAGCTTTTCTTGGATGCGTTTTTCATGCTTAAGGGCCCTGGTGATTTCCGATTCGAGGGTTGTTTTTTGGGACAGCCAATGGCGGTGCTGGTTATCCTGCTGGAAAAGCCGGGCCAAGGCCTGGTAAGCGGTGGGAAAGGTTTCTCTTTCTTTGGCGGTGGGGATGGATTCGTGAAAAAGCCTCAAGGCGGGAGGCGGACCTAAGAATAGGTTGAAGTCATGCCAGGGCCCCTCCTCGGCGTTTTTTTTGACCCTGTCCCATTCCTCAAAGGCCTTTTCACCGAAGCTTTCCAGGTAGCCAGAAAGCTCCGGGTCCGTGCCCCTGACTTCCGTTTTTAGCCAATTCCCTAAGGGCGGACCGCCCGCCTCCATCCAGATTTTGTGCAGGGCTCCGGAGTTCAATTCCCAAAGATTGGGTTTATCACCAGGCTGGGGAGCGGGCGCGTAGGGAGCCTGGGGCAGGACGGGGCGTTCCGCGTCGTTGCGGTAGCGCAGGGCGCTGATGATGGCGCCGTCGGGTCCGGTAAGGATCAGGTTGGGGTATTTGGGAAGCCCCTCAAAGATCAGCCGGAAGGAACCCTCATGGGTTTTAAGCTGGATTTGAATGACCCTCTGGCCCGGCTCATGGAGAATATCCGTGACCTGGGCGTATTCCAGGTGCTTGCGGAGGGATCGGCAGAAATTGGGAGGTTTATCTAAAGCCGAGGGTTTTTGTTCGGTTAAAAAAAGAATGGGTTTCAAGGTCATGAGAGCCGTGACCAGATGGAGGTTGTTGCGCTCCGGATGATAAAGGGTTAGCTCGACATGATCGGGGGAGGATTGGGAAATATGGGAGACCCTGGAACCAGGAAGGAGAGCCTTCAACTCCCGGGTCAGGAGCGTTGCGAGAAGAGGGGTCAAGAAGGGTTCCTCAAGGTAGGCATGGGTCTCAATTTTACCATCCGGTTAGAAGGGTTGGCACTTGTTTGACGGCACCAGGGGGAATAAACTGAATGGGAAATCAGCTATTTCCAAGGCAAAAGGGGACGCGCATGGAAAGGCCGTGGCTTTCGTCCTACGATGAAGGAGTTCCACGAAGCCTCGAATATCCGGAAACAACCCTTCCGGACCTATTAAAACATACCGCCGAGCAATACCCCAGCCACCCCGCCGTTTATTATTACGGCACCCGCCTGACCTACCAGGAACTCAACCGAAAAGCCGACCAATTCGCCAACCTGCTTCTTCAAGAGGAAATCAAACCAGGGGACCGGATCGCCCTTTATCTTCCCAACTGCCCGCCGGTTTTGATCGCCTTTTTTGGCGCCTTGAGGGCGGGGGCTATCGTGACGCAGTTGAATCCCCTCTATTCCAAAACCGAGACGGCCCATCAGCTGAAGGATTCGGGGGCCCAATATGTAGTTTCGCTGGACCGTTTCGCTCCCCTGTTAGAAGAGATCGCGGGGGATTGCGGGTTAAAAAAAATATGGCTCACCCGCATCAACGATTATTTTCCAATCCCTTTGAAATGGTTTTATCCCTTCAGGGCCTTGAAGGAAAAAAGCTGGGTGACTTGGCCTTCTCATCGGCTTTTTCATAGTTTTGTGAAGATCTTGAATACGGCACCCGACAGTCCTGTGATCTGCCCCGCGAAAATGGACGATACCGCCATATTGCAATACACGGGAGGAACCACTGGGGTGGCCAAGGGCGTGATCTTGACCCATCGAAATTTGGTGGCCAACGCCTTCCAATGCAAGCTGTGGTTCCCGGGCATGCCCGATGGTGACCAGGTGTTTCTGATCGCGATACCCATTTTTCATTGCTACGGACTGACGGCGGGGATGACCTTTGCATTGACCAAGGCCGCTTCCATGGTTCTGCTAGCCAAATTCGATGTTCTTCAATCTTTAGAAGCCATTCAAAAATACAAAGTTACGGTCTTTCCCGGGGTCCAGGCCATTTACAACGCCATCAATCATTATCCAGGAGTTGAAAAGTTCAACTTGCGAAGCGTCCGGGCCTGCCTATCCGGCGCAGGGCCCCTGCATTTGGAAGTACAGAAAAAATTCGAGGAACTGACGGGGGGAAAGGTTTCGGAAGGGTATGGTTTAACCGAGGCCTCGCCGGTGACCCATTGCAATCCTATATTTGGCAAAAGGAAAGTAGGCTTCATTGGGGTGCCCTTCGTGGGGACCGACTGCAAAATAGTTGATCTGGAGACGGGAAAAAAAGAATTGGGAGTTGGCGAAATTGGGGAAATTGTCTTGAAAGGCCCTCAAGTCATGCAGGGCTATTGGAATCATCCGGCCGAAACGGCCAATGTCCTCAAAGACGGCTGGCTCTATACCGGCGATATCGGCTACATGGATGCGGACGGTTTTTTTGCCGTGGTGGACCGCAAGAAAGACATGGTCAAGGTGGGGGGCGAGAACGTTTATCCACGAGAGGTGGAGGAAGTATTGTTCCAAAACCCCAAGGTACTGGACTGCGTGGTGGCGGGCGTGCCGGATGACAAGTTCGTGGACCGGCTGAAGGCCTATGTGGTTTTGAAACCGGGTAGTACGGCCACACCGGAGGAAATACTGGAATTCTGCAAGGGCAAACTGGCCAAGTTCAAATTGCCCAAGGAAGTGGCATTCAAGGATTCCCTTCCCAAAAACATGGTGGGCAAGATGCTGAGGCGGCTGTTGGTGGAAGAAGAAAGAGAAAAGCTCAAAAAGTAATCCGAATCAATCTCGGGGGTGGGGCATGAAAGAAGTGGTCATTGTGGACGGGGCACGGACGCCCATCGGCAACCTGGGCGGGGCCTTAAAAGACGTGACGGCGCAGGATTTGGCCGCTACCGTCATCAAAGAAATTATTAAACGCAACAATTTGAAGCCTGCCAACGTGGAAGAAGTGATTTTGGGATGCGTGGGCCAGTTTTCGGACGCTCCCAACGTGGCCCGGGTTGCGGCCCTCTTGGCGGGATTGCCGAAGGAAGTGGTGGGTTACACCGTCCAACGCAATTGCTCCTCAGGCATGCAGGCTCTGGTGAATGCCTTTCAGAATATCCAATGCGGGGACGCCGATTTGCAGCTGGCGGGGGGAACCGAATCCATGAGCCGGGCGCCCTATGTGAATCGGGACATGCGATTCGGCAAACGCATGAGGGATTCGGTGATGATCGACAGCCTCATGGAAGGGCTGACCGACCCGGTTTGCCATTTGGTCATGGGACAAACGGCTGAGAATTTGGCGGACGAATTTAAGGTTTCCCGCAAGGAACAAGATGAATTCGCGGTTCAAAGCCACAAAAAGGCATTCCGGGCCCAGAGGGAAAATAAATTCAAAGATGAAATTGTTCCCGTGATGGTGCAGAAGAAAGTGATGGGAAAGCCTGTGCCGCCCGAGCCGGTCACCCAAGACGAAGGTATCAATGCGGCGTTGAATGAACAGACACTTGCTTCCTATCCGACGATCTTTAAAGAGGAAGGTTCGGTCACTCCTGGAAACGCCTGCGGGATCAACGACGGGGCCTGCGTGATGCTAGTGATGTCGAAGGAAAAAGCCGACGCCCTGGGCTATAAACCGTTAGGGTCTATCCGGTCTTATGCCTTCGTGGGAGTTGAACCCGAGAGGATGGGAATCGGCCCAGCCCACGCCATCCCGAAAGCCCTTAAAAAAGCTGGTTTAGATTTGAAGGACATGGGCTTGATTGAAATTAATGAAGCCTTCGCGGCCCAAGTGATCGCGGTGGACCGGGTACTGAAGATGAACCGTGAAATCCTAAACGTAAACGGCGGCGCTATCGCCCTGGGACATCCAGTAGGGATGACCGGAGCCCGGCTGGTCTTGACTGCCTTGAGGGAAATGGCCCGAAAGAACGTTAACTTATCCGTTATTTCCATGTGCATCGGCGGTGGTATCGGCGGGGCGATGATTTTGGAACGCAAGTAAGAGAGGAATCCATGTTCATTTATAAAGCGGGGGTCGTTGGAGCGGGGGCTATGGGTGCGGGGATTGCCCAGGTTATTTCTTTTTCCGGGCTTCCGGTGGTGTTGAAAGATACCGACGAGGACCGGGTCAAGAAGGGTATTGAAATGGTTCGCAAGGTCTATCAAGGCCGGGTGGACAAAGGCAAGATGACCTCTTCCGAGATGGATCAAAAGATGAACCTGGTAAGCGGCACCACCGCTTATGACGACTTCAAGGATTGCGACTTGGTGGTGGAGGCTGTGTTTGAAAGCATGAAGGTGAAACAACAGGTGTTTCAGGACTTGGAAAAGGTTCTGCCCGAAACGGCCATCATGGCCACCAACACCTCTGCGCTCTCCATTAGCCAAATCGCTTCGGCGGTGAAGCGGTCGGAAAAGGTCATCGGACTTCATTTCTTTAACCCGGCGCCGGTGATGAAGCTGGTAGAAGTCATTCCCGGGCTTCAAACCTCCCGAGATACGGTGGACGATACGGTGGCCTTTGCCGAGTCTCTTCGCAAATTGCCCGTCAGGGTCAAGGAGTGCGCGGGGTTTTTGGTCAACCGCTTGCTTCTTCCATATTTAAATGAGGCCGCTTACGCCCTGCAGGAAGGTTCGGCCCCGCCCGAAGAAATGGATAAGGCTCTAAGAGCTTTTGGCATGCCCATGGGGCCCTTCGCCTTGCTGGATATGCTGGGTTTGGATGTCTGCGCTGAAGTTTCCATGATTCTTTACGATTCCTTCGGGCCACGGATGAAGGCGGCCGAGATTTTGGGCGAGATGCACAAGGCCAATCGATTGGGAACCAAGAACGGCATTGGGTTTTATGTGTATGACGAGTCCAAAAAGGCCGATTTAAAGCCTATGGTGGATGCGATCCAAGCCAAAACGGGCGTTAAGGGAACGCCTTTTTCGCCCGAACGGCTGGTGTTCCAAATGATTAACGAAGCAGCCTATTGTTTGGAAGAAAACGTGGCCTCGCCCGGAGACATTGATCTGGCCATGCTGGCCGGAACGGGTTTCCCCCAGGATAAGGGCGGGCCTTTGCATCTGGCCGATGGGATTGGGGTGGACGTGGTATTGGAAAAATTGAAGGAATTTTCGAAAACGTTGGGCCCACGTTTTTGGCCAGCCCCCATTTTAAAGCGCATGGTTTCAGCAAATTATTTGGGACAAAAGACAAAGAAAGGATTTTTTAATTACTAACCAAAAAAGCAACGGCATTTAGCCACGGATTCATGGGATGCATGAGATTTTAAAGACATATCCTATGAATCCCATATATCTGTGGCCAAATAAAGGTTTTCTTATCTTCGCTTTAGGAGGTTTTTATGGGTTTCTTGAATGTAGTGGTAGAAAGTAAAGTCGCTACCGTAACCATCAACAATCCTCCCGTAAATGTCCTGACCCAGGCGGTCATGAAAGAACTGGAAGGGGTTTTTGATGAGTTGGCTGGCAACAAAGACGTTAAGTGCATTGTTCTCACCGGCACGGGACAAACCTTTATCGCTGGGGCCGATATTAAGCACATGGCTACGATCCAAACGCCCGAAGACGGCAAAAAGGCGGCCGGGGAAGGCCAGCGCCTCTTTATGAGGATCGAACGTTTCGAAAAACCGGTTATCGCGGCCATCAACGGCGTCTGCTTAGGCGGAGGAACCGAATTGGCTCTGGCTTGTCACATCCGCTTTTGCTCCGACCGGGCTAGGCTTGGACAACCCGAAACCAAGTTAGGGATCATCCCCGGATTTGGCGGCACCCAGCGTTTATCCCGTCTGGTGGGCCGAGCCAAAGCACTCGAATGGATTTTAACCGGCGATAATATCGCCCCCCAGGATGCCCAAGCGGCGGGGCTGGTGAATCATGTGATACCCGATGGGGAACTTTTGCGGCAGGTTCAGGGTTTCGCCAAAAAGGTGGCCATGCAGCCCATGGGAGCGCTGAAGCAGGTTTTGATCGCGGTAAGGGACGGGCTTCAGGAACCCAATATGGAAGCCGCTATGAAGATCGAGCTGGATGCCTTTGGCAGGACCTGCGAGTCCCCTGATATGAAAGAGGGAATCATGTCCTTCATCGAAAAACGACAACCCAAATTCACGGACCTATAAACCATTGAAAAAACCGGGGAGAGAAAATCGAAGGACGAGCTTGAGTAAAAAAGTAAAAGCAAAAAAGCCTTTTCATACCTTAGAAGAACTTCGTGAATCCCAGAGGGAAAACCAATTCAAGGTCGGCGTCGCCCTTTGCGGGGGCGTGTCCTATGGTGTCGCTCAAATCGGGGTTCTGAAAGCATTGGAGGAGGCGGGCATTCATGTGGACTGCCTGGCAGGTACCAGCGCGGGAGCCATTATCGCGGCGGGGTATGCCTCGGGTCTTCCCATCGAACGCATCGAGGAAATCGGCATCCAAACCCATTGGGGAGAGCTTTTTTCTTTCAAAATGTCCCGTAAGGGTTTGGTTTCCTCCGGGCCCATTGAGGAATACATTCGAAAATATTTCAAAGTCGCGACCTTTGAAGAGCTCAAGAAACCCCTAGCAGTGGTAACGACCGATATTTGCTCGGGCGAGGAAGTGGTTTTTACCCAAGGCTCCTTGGATAAGGCGGTAAGGGCTTCCTGTTCGATCCCTGGTATCTACGTGCCTGTGGAGATGGAGGGCCGCCAATTGGTGGATGGGGGCATGGCGGAAAATGTGCCGGTTCAGGCCCTGAAGAGCCTGGGGGCCGACGTGGTGATCGCCTGCAATGTCTTCGGCCATCCCCAGGTTTTTCCCCCGGCCAGCAATGTGTTTCAGATTCTCATGCGGGTATGGTATTTCTTCGTGGCGGAGGAACATGCCTGGCGGGAATCGGCGGATGTCATCATCGAGCCGGACCTACGCACCTACGACCTTTTCGATTTCCATGAGGGTAAAGCCCTTATCGAAAAAGGGCGCAAAGAAGCCCAAAAGCACATCCCCAAGCTTCAGCAGGTCATCCAAAGGCGCTTTTACCTGAGGCCTGAAATCTACCGCTAGTTTTGAGCTGTTCTTATTTCCACAATGCCTTGAAATGGCCTTTTATCGGCTTTCTTTGTCCCTCTCCCTCCTTGACGCCTCAATAGCCTTGTCCTTATAGTAACGCCGCCTTAGCACTCGCTTGTCTTGAGTGCTAATCAGATGTTTCGGACGCAAATAAACAAGATTCATTTCCCGGAGGCCTTTTGAAGGGCTTCGGGATTCAAAAAACAGGAGGTTGGTTGATGAAATTCCGTCCTTTGTACGACCGCATTATGGTTGAGCGTGTGGAAGAGGAAGAAAAGACCAAGACCGGGATCATTATCCCCGACGCGGCCCGCGAGAAACAGCAGAAGGGCAAGGTCATTTCAGTAGGGAAGGGCCGAGTCAACGAAAAGGGCGAAGTGATTCCTCTGATCGTGAAGGAAGGGGACGTGGTCCTCTTCGAGAAATACGGCGGGGAAGACCTCAAGATCGACGGCAAAGAATACGTGGTTTTGAAAGAAGAAAGCGTCGTTGGAATCATCGAAGGTTAATTCAAACCCAGTTTAAAAAAACTTTTAAACATTCAATAAGGAGCTAGAGAAATGGCAAAGCAGATCATTTATGGAGAAGAAGCCCGCCGCGCCCTTCAGCGCGGGGTGGACAAATTGGCCAACGCGGTCAAGGTGACCCTGGGTCCCAAGGGACGCAACGTGGTGCTGGACAAGAAATTCGGCGCCCCCAACATCACCAAGGACGGCGTTTCGGTAGCCAAGGAAGTTGAATTGGAAGACCCCTTTGAGAACATGGGCGCCCAGATGGTTAAGGAAGTGGCGACCAAGACCTCCGACGTGGCCGGCGACGGCACCACGACGGCGACGGTTTTGGCCCAGGCCATTGTCCGCGAGGGATTGAAGAACGTCACGGCCGGGGCCAACCCCATGGCCTTGAAGCGCGGAATCGATAAGGCCGTGGAGGCAGTGGTGACTGAATTGAAGAAAATCGCCACCCCCACCAAAGGCAAGAATGAGATCGCCCAGGTGGCCACCATTTCCGCCAACGGCGACAAGAAGATCGGCCAGATCATCGCCGAAGCCATGGAAAAGGTCGGAAAAGACGGCGTTATCACCGTCGAGGAAGCCAAGGGCATTGAGACCACGCTGGACGTGGTCGAGGGGATGCAGTTTGATCAAGGCTACCTTTCCCCCTATTTCGTCACCAACGCGGACCGCATGGAAGTGGATTTGGACAACCCCTATATCCTCATCCATGAGAAGAAGATTTCCAGCATGAAGGATCTCCTGCCGGTGCTGGAGAAGGTCGTTCAAAAGGGACGCCCCTTGTTGATCATCGCTGAAGAGGTCGAGGGCGAAGCCCTGGCCACCCTGGTGGTGAACAAGATCCGCGGAACCTTCGTTTGCGCCGCCGTCAAGGCCCCGGGCTTTGGCGACCGCCGCAAGGCCATGCTGGAAGATATCTCCATCCTGACCGGCGGGAAATCCATCACGGAAGATCTGGGCATCAAGCTCGAGAACGTGAAGCTGGAAGACCTGGGCCAGGCCAAGAAAGTGGTCATCGACAAGGACAACACCACCATCTTGATCGACAAGGCGAAAGGCAATAAGAAAGAGATCGACGCCCGCTGCGAGACTATCCGCAAGCAGATCAAGGAAACCACCAGCGATTACGACCGCGAGAAGCTGCAGGAGCGGTTGGCCAAGCTGGTCGGCGGCGTGGCCGTGATTAACGTCGGGGCCGCGACCGAAGTTGAAATGAAGGAAAAGAAAGCCCGCGTGGAAGACGCCTTGCACGCGACCCGCGCGGCCGTGGAAGAGGGGATTGTGCCCGGCGGCGGCGTGGCCCTGATCCGCACCTTGAAGGCTGTCGAAGCCTTGAAGCTGGAACACGACGAACAGGTCGGCGCCAACATCGTCCGCCGTTCGTTGGAAGAGCCCCTTCGCCAGATCGTCTCCAACGCCGGCGGAGAAGGTTCCGTGGTGGTGGCCAAGGTTTTGAGCGAAAAGCAAAACATTGGTTACAACGCCGAGACCAGCGTTTATGAGGATCTGGTCGCTTCCGGCGTCATCGATCCAGCCAAAGTGGTTCGAAGCGCCCTGCAAAACGCGGCCTCGGTGGCCGGGTTGGCGCTGACGACCGAGACGCTCATTACCGACATCCCTGAAAAGAAGGACGCTGCCCCCATGGGCGGTCCCGGCGGGATGGGTGGAATGGGCGGAGGGATGGACTACTAAACCGAACCGAAAGTTAAGAAGTTTTTCAAAGCCCCCGGCGGAAGCGCCGGGGGCTTTTTTATTTCTCAAAGCGTTATGAGGAAGTAAATCACGGGCCCGTAAAAAAATCGATTACCGTCTCAAGTTCTTGCCAGTCGGAACGTTCAACTTCACGGAAAATATTTTCAATGTTAAACGACTGGGTGGATGTTACTTCCGTCTTACGGTTTTTTTACGGGAACTTGCATCTTCCTCGTCACAATCCCTACAGCAGTTCAATCAAACGGGGAGGTCGTGAAGATGAGGAATTATTTCTTGTTGTTGGCAGGTTTAGCCCTGGCGGTTGTTGGCTGTAACGCCAGTTCCACGCCCACGATGAACGGCTCGTCCAACGCCAATGCGCAGTCGGTTTCTTCCGTTCCGCAGAACAATTCAATTACCTCGAATGACCGTAGCGATCGGGGTGATTTCGAGCGCTACAAGCACGTGGTGGTGGTGATTGAGGAAAACCACAGCTTCGGAGAGGTCGTGGGGGACGCCAATATGCCCTATTTCAACAACACCCTGGTCGCTCATGGCGCCCTGATGACGGATTCCCACGGCGCCACCCATCCCAGCGAACCCAATTATTTGGCTTTGTTCGACGGGTCTTTTTACGGGATCCAGGATGACAGCTGCGGCAATACCGTCCCGGCCAATTCCCCGAATCTGGCGGCGGCCTTGATGGCGCATCACAAAACCTTCGCCATTTATTCGGAAGACTTGCCAGCCCAGGGTTCCACCACCTGCACCTATACGCCTCCAGCATTGGAGACCGCTACGGGTGATGCTGCCGCGGGTTACCGGGAAAAGCACAATCCTTACGTGTTCTTCCAAATTGCGGGAACCCTTCCGCCGGAAGGGAACAAGACCTTCGCCCAATTCCCCCAGGGCGATTTTGACGACCTGCCCACAGTATCCTTTGTGGTGCCGGACCAATGGCACGATGAACACGACGGAACGGATGTGTTGTGCGATCAATGGCTCCAACAAAACATCTCAGCTTATAACGAGTGGGCCAAGTGGCACGACAGCTTGTTGGTTGTCACCTGGGATGAGGACGATTTCACGGTCGTGAACCAGATCGCGACGGTGTTTACAGGAGCGGGTGTGAAACCCGGCCAATACAGCCAGACGATTAGCCACTACAACGTGCTTCGCACGATTGAGGATCTGTTCCACCTAGATCCGAGCAACAATGCGGCGACTGCGGCCCCCATTCAGGGTATTTTCCGCTAATCCTATTAACAGGTTGAACCAAGCCCCCTCCGGGATTCCCGGTGGGGGCTTTTTTTATGCTTTCGAAGTCAAAGCGGTGGCGTTGACACTCCCGGATTCAAACCCTATCATTAAGTTGACTTACAGAGAAAAGGGGAAAAACCATGCCGAATTATGATTATGCCTGTGAAAAATGCGGGCGTTTTGAGGTTTGGCAATCCATCAAGGATAACGCCCTTTCCGCATGCCCCACTTGTGGGGCCAAGGTGGAAAGATTGATTTCCGCCAATGTGGGCTTCATTTTGAAGGGGTCGGGGTTTTACCAGAACGACTATAAAAATCATCCCGCTCCGGCGGTTGAGTCTAAACCCGAAGTTTGTGCCGCTCCGCCCGATAATTGCTGTGGGGGTTCCTGCGGAACCGCTTCGATGGATAATTAAGCTAAAGACCTATTTGGGAGTTCAAAATGGCGCCAGGCTGGATTATTGGAATTGTCGCGGGTTATGTTTTGTTCAATCTTGGATTGTGGAAATCTGATTCAACCCCCAAACCGGAGGATACCCTCTGGGCCCTGGTTATGTTGGGCGGCACCCTCCTGATGTTTCTTTCCGTTCTTTTATGGGCTGTTCCCAATTTTTTTTCCGCGACCTAATTTTCATATCCCTTTTCGAGGCATTCTTTGAAAGAACTTATTTCGGAAGAACAGGCCAATTGGATCATCCTGGGGCTCTCCATCCTCATCGCGCTGGGTGGTTTGGGATATGGCTTTTTCTTTTCGGCTTCCAACAAAAGCGAGGGCAAGTCAGCCCATTGGGCCAGGGCCTTGTTGGTGACGGTCGCTGGGCCGACGGTATGGGGTTTTTGGAGCGTTTATAATTCCATTGAGAATTACTACGGTTTGGACTCGCTCAAAGCGCTTGGCATCAACTTTCTCATTTCCATTTCCCTGGGCCTGTTGTTTTTCATTCTTTTCTCATATGTGCCCCGATGGGTCTCCAAATCCAAATCGGGAAGCCCCGGCCGGTGATTAATATCTTTTCGTGGCAAAACTCCAGGCAGCCTGAAATCGTCTAAACATCCATGAATCCCTCCGATCCCCTTTCCGTCTTACGAGAAGTCAAACGTTTGGAACTTGTCACCCGAGGGGCGGTGGATACCCTCCTCAAGGGATCCTATAAAAGCACCTTTCGAGGCCAAGGCCTGGAATTTCACCAGGTCCGGGAATACGACCCCCAGGATGATTCGCGTACCATTGATTGGAACGTCACCGCCCGCCTGAACGCCCCCTATGTCAAAACCTTCGTCGAGGAAAGGGAACTGCAAGTTATTCTGGCGTTGGACCTTTCGGCCTCCCTCTGGTACGGAACAGGCCCATTTAGTAAAAGGGAAACCGCCCTGCGGCTTTGCGCGCTTCTGGCTTTCGCGGCGGTCCAGCACCAGGACCGGGTGGGCTTGTTGGTTTTCACCGACCGGGTGGAATATTATTCCCCGCCCAAAAGAGGCAAGGCTGCCACTTTAGGATTACTTCGAACCCTTATTTCTTTCAAACCAACGGGTAAAAAAACATTATTCCGCCCGGCCCTGAGAATGCTGACCAAGGTACTTCGGCGTCGAAGCGTCTTGTTCTGGATATCAGATTTCACTGAGCCGATCCCCATGGAAGAAGCCAGCTTCCTCGCCAAAAGGCATGACATGGTGGCGGCGGTATTGAAAGATCCTTTAGAAACAGGACTCAAGCTTCCCGCCCGTGTGGCGGTCCGCGACCCCGAGACGGGAAAAGTGGGGTTTCTCTCGCCCGGTTCCCAAAAGGCCTACCAAAAAGCAGATCAGTTCCGAGAAGCCCAATTGAAGGCGCTGACTTCCAAGGGCGTGGACCGCCTCGATTTAACCGCGGGGGCCGGCGTGGTGACGGCCCTGAAGGGCTTCTTCAAAACCCGCATGGAACGAATGGGGAGGCGTTGATGATCCCCGAGGGTTTTCATTTCGCCGATCCCCAGTGGCTTCTTCTAGCGGCGCTTATTCCTCTGGCGCTGGCCGCTTTTTTTATTTCCGCTCGATTCAAGGTTTCTACTCTCTATCTGGGGAACCCTCAGCTTGTGGATGCCGCACCAGGTTTTTGGTCGGGGGTTTGGCTGCCCTGGCTTTTGCGTTTATTGGTGCTTTTGCTTTGTATTGTGGCGGCCGCCAGGCCTCAATCGGGCCAGAAAAAGGTCGAGCAAAAAAGGCAGGTCACCGATCTTTTTGTGGCCTTCGATGTTTCCTCTTCTATGGTCACCGATGATTTGAAACCCAATCGGGTTATGGCCGCTAAAAGGTTATTAAGCGAATTTTTGGATAAAGTTCAAGATATCCGAGTAGGTTTGACAGTCTTCGCCCGAATTAGCTTTACACAATGCCCCTTGACCACAGATTTGCGCGTAGTTAAGGAACTTCTCTCCGATGTGGATATTAATTCTGTGAGATTGGATGGAACGGCGATTGGGGATGCCTTGGTTTCCAGTCTGAATAGACTTCAAGAAGGGTCGGGAAAATCCGCAGATGAGGAAAATAAAAAACCTTCGTTCGTTGAAAAATTTCTGCCAAAGTCGGTATCAACGGAAGATACGCCTCCCAAGGATACTCAAGCCATACTTCTATTAACCGATGGAGGCAATAACGCAGGGATGGTGGACCCCTTGACGGCAGCCCGTATTTGCGCCTCTAAGGGCGTGAAGGTCTACGCCATCGGGGTGGGCGCCGCTGGTTCCTCTACTTATTTTTATCAGGGCCAGACTTTCGCAAGAACGGATCCTTATGGAAATCCGGTTCCGGAAGAAGGTGTGGATAAGGTGCTTTTGACAGAAATCGCACGAATCACGGGGGGGAAGGTTTACTTTGCCCAAAACAATCAGGCGCTTCAAAACGTCTTAAAAGACATCGCCCAACTTGAAAAAAGGGATGTGTCCACTGTCACCAGCTGGCAATACGATGAATTGGGATGGTGGTTCCTTCTGGCGGCTTTCCTGTTTCTGCTTTTGGATATAGGTCTGGAAACCACGGTTTTAAGGACCCTGCCATGAGCGGTGGAAATTGGATTCTGGCTAATCGGGACGGCCTGGTTCCCCTGACTTTGGCCTTTTTATTAATTATGGGGTTGGGAATCTGGACCCTGTGGAGGGATCGGAGGGATCTGGATTTATTAGGTAAACAAAATTTGGTTTGGCATCCCTTGTGGGTCTGGGCCCGGCGTTGCGTGAAGGGGATTTTGGCCCTGTCGGCACTTGGATTTCTTTTATTTGGAGCGGCGCGGTTACAGGGAAAACCTACCCCTCAGGACATCAATTTGGCCGGGTCCGACATCATGATCGTGCTCGACGTCTCCAAGAGCATGCTGACACAGGATCTTGTTCCCAATCGGTTGGAAGCCGCCAAGAAGGCCTTGATGAATTGGTGTTCGGGTCGTCAGGGCGACCGAATCGGATTGGTGATTTTCGCGGGCGAGGCGTTAGTTCAAGTGCCGCTCACCCAAGATATGGACGCCCTCTCGCTGGTTTTGGCTAAAGCGGACCCGGACGAGGTGGATAGGGGTGGCACGGATATCGGGGAGGGGATTCAAACAGCACTAGATTCTTTCGGCAAAGACGAAGATAAAAAAAGGGGTAAGGCTATCATCCTAATTACGGATGGCGAGATTACTGAAGGGTCAGCCATCCTTCCCAAGGTTCTTGAGAGGGCAAAACAGATGAATGTACCCATCGTTACTGTTGGAATGGGGACTCCCGAAGGTAGGGCTATCCCCGACGGAACGGCTTTTTGGGGTGAGGTTACCTATAAAAAAGACACCAACGGGGCCATCCATATCAGCCGATTGGATGAGAAAACCCTGCACCAAATCGCCGATTCGACCCAGGGAACCTACATTGCTGGAAGCAGCGAAGAAAATCTGAACGCTATCGATCCAGCCATGGATAAGCTTCAAAAAACCGAAATGAAGGGTCAAGGCGGACTCAAACGTGAAGAACTCTCCCCCCGGCTGGCCCTGGGCGCGGCCTTTACCCTTTTGCTTTCTTCGGTTTTATAGGAAAGAGAAATGAAAACACATACCCTTTTTAATCAACAAATTCTTTTGTTCGTCCTACTCATCTCATGTTTGCCAGTGTCTGTCCTCGCTGACAGTCTTTCGGAAGGAGTGGAAGCTTACAATAATAAAGATTACCCTCAGGCTGAAAAGATTTTCGGGGAAGAAGCACAACGGAATCCATCGGATGCGGCTGCGGCCTATGGCTGGGGAAACTCTCTTTATCAACAGGGAAAATTTCCCGAAGCTCAAAAAGCATATGAGCAGGTATTGGGGCAAAAGCCGAATCTTGAATCGGCTTGGTACAACCTTGGAAACAGTTATGTACAGCAACAAAGATATAAAGACGCTCTTGAGGCGTACCAAAAAGCCCATCAACTCGATCCCAAGGACATGGATGTCGAACACAACTTGAACTACGCCCAAAAAAAGTTAAATGAAAATCCAAGCTCCGATCGAAGCGACGAAATGCGTAAGGAAGAACAAAAACAACAAGCCATGCAAACGCCGGTCGCGGCAATGGTTTCTCCCGAACCGACTTTAGTTACCCCCGTCGCCACAATGGTTTCGCCTGTGCCAACTTTTGGAACCCCGCCCCCAGATCGAAAAAATGAACAGGAAGATGAAAATTCAGATAATAAGGTCAAGGACCCAAACGCTAAAAAGAAATATCAGTCCCAGGGAAAATCGAATCAGGCAATGCAGGACAAAAATGCCAAACAACAAATGCAGCAACAGCAGGCTGAACAGAAGCGCCAGCAAGAAGCCGCCCAGCAACGCCAGCAGGATGCCCAAAGGCAGGAAGAAGCGAAAAAACAAATGGGCTTAACGGATGATCAGGTGAAAAACCTGATGGCCCAGCTTCAAAAGCAAGAGGGACAAGCCCAGCACTTCTATTCTCCCCGTCCGGACCGTGAAAGGAAGAAACAGCAAAATGACATCTGGAACTTTTTGCCTAGGGAAAACCAGGAGTTTATGAAGAAGTTTTTTGGAGGACCCAGCGGAGATAAGGATCAGCCAGCTGAGGATTGGTAAAACCTTTCGGGGAAACTTTGTGCCTGTTAGGGGTAAAATACGCGGGTTTCGGGAATGGGTGAAATTGAAATGACTAAGCTATTTAAAACTGGAAGGAAAAGCATGAAACGCATTGGAATTAAGGAATGGTTCCCTTGGGCGGCGATGTTCTTGTTTCTTTTATCCGCCCTGCCCTCGCCTGCCCAGACGCCCTCTCAGGGAGAGGAAGTCGGCCTTCGGATGGACGTGGATAAACGCCAGGTAGAGGTGGGGGAAAGCCTATCCCTCACGATTGAATTCAAGCAATTGGCGGTGGGCGGGAACAACATGTCCTCCGAGCCGAATTTCCCAACTCCTGAGCTATTTCAGGCCCGGGGCAGTTTTACCTCCAGCCAAGTTACGATCGTAAACCAACAGACAGCCCAAACGACCACGACCCATTTGACCCTGGTGGCGGTCAAGCCAGGAACCGAATCCCTGGGCCCGGCCAGCATCATCTTTCAGGACCCCCAAGGGAAAAGACGGGAAATTACCTCTAATGTGATTAATGTGACGGTCACGGAAAAGAAGGGGTTCTCACTGTTTGGCGGGTCCAAATCAGAGCCGACTCCCGCAGCGCAGTCATCCCAGCCTCCGGACGACGGTTTGCGGGATGTGAAACCCCTTTTACCCGATCCGCTTCTTTGGTTGTTTAAGGCGGGGTTGGTAATCCTGATTATTTTGCTAATCGTGGGATATGTTTTGTGGAAAGTCTGGGGCCCCAAGAAAAAGACTCTCAAGGCCACGCCGATCCTGGGACAGGAAGGGCGTTTGCGGGAAGCTTGGAAGAAATTGGCGGATGAAGAACTTTCCGCCGATGATTTTTGCCGGTCCCTTTCCTCGATTATCCGGGAATGTTTGGAATATCATTTCGGGTTCTCGGCTTTGGATTTCACGACCGAAGAAATTTTCCGCGAGTTGAAGAATCACAAGCTTACGGACAAACAAACGGAAACCGTTGAAAAATGCCTCAAGGCCTGTGACCGGGTTCTTTATGCCGATGGAAACCTAACGGGGAGGGATACCCTGCGTTCCCTTGCCTCAAGCTTATTGCCGAAGATTCAATAAAACAGAGAGGGAGATCCTATGCCGACGCAAAACGAAGAATTAACCCAGGAAGGCCAGCGCCTGAGCGAGCAGTTTCAAAAGGCCAAGCTTGAGGTTCAAAAGGTCATTGTGGGTCAGGGGGATTTAATTGAACGCCTGCTTTTGGGGTTGTTAACCCGGGGCCACTTGCTTTTGGAAGGCTTACCCGGATTGGCCAAGACCCTTGCGGTCAAGACCCTGGCGGAGGTGTTGGGGGTTGGCTTTAGCCGTATTCAATTCACCCCCGATCTTCTTCCCGCCGACCTTTTAGGAACCCGCATCTATAACCCTTCCAAGGGCGACTTTAAGACCCAAAAAGGGCCTGTTTTCGCCAATCTTGTATTAGCCGATGAAATCAACCGGGCACCCGCCAAGGTGCAGTCGGCCCTGCTGGAGGCTATGCAGGAACACCAGGTCACCATCGGCCCGGACACCTTTAAGCTGGATGAGCCCTTTTTCGTCATGGCGACCCAAAACCCCATTGAGCATGAGGGAACCTATCCCCTCCCGGAAGCTCAGGTTGACCGCTTCTTAATGAAAATTTTCGTGGGATATCCCACCTTTGATGAGGAAAAAGAAATCATTGAACGGATGACCCGAGGCCTGACCTTTAAGACCTCGGAAGTTCTTTCGTCCCAGGCCATTTTGAAGGCCCAGAAACAGGTGGATGGGATTTTCGTGGGAGAGGCTTTAAAAGATTATGTGGTTCATTTGGTAACGGCCACTCGACGCCCCAAGGATTACCAGCTTCCAGCTCTTCAGCCCCTGATCGAGTACGGAGCCAGCCCACGCGCTTCCATGGGTCTGACGGTCGCGGCCAAGGCGAGAGCCTTCCTCAACGGCAGGGGTTACGCCACGCCGGACGATGTCAAGGCATTGGCGGCCGATATCATCCGCCACCGCTTAATCCTCACTTACGAAGCGGAGGCGCAAAATCTCACCACCGACCAGGTAATCGCGCAAATATTGGCCAAAGTGCCGGTACCGTGAAAGTGCTGATCCGCCAAAAGAAAAATAGTCTCCCGAATCAATCGGGAATAGGAAAGTTCCTTTTCATCGGCACTTTCCTTTTGTTGATGTCGGGCTGCGGATCCAAACCCCACTACGTTCAAAACGAACTTCCCTTGCCCCCTTCGGAAGATTCAGGAATACATAACGGCGAATTTTTTCAAGCGCAGTATGGTTTTGCCTTTCCGGTGCCCGCCAAATGGATGAATCTGAGTCTCTCGGAAGACCAGGAGGTGGATGAAGTCGCCCGTTTTTCGGACCCCCAAAATATTCTTATCGCAAGGTTCGCCGTACAACTTTTGCCCTCTGAGCAAGCGTTTTCAGAGAAGGACTGGTCCGCCTGGGTTGAAAAAGATTTACAGGCCCGCCAATTCCAAGTGGAATCGAAGGATGGAAGGGAAGAATGGAAAACTCTGGGAACTGAAAAATGGGTATCACAAAACTTTCATGTTTTGGACGTCAAACAAAAAGGCTGGTTAGATATTGAATGGGCTTTAAATCGGGGCGATTTTCTTCTCATTGTTCACGCGACTCTGCCTGAAGAAACGGCTTCGACGGATGAGGGCAAAAAGTTGCGAAAAGCTTTGGAAGGCTCTCTTACAAGGATCCACTGGTATATGCCCGTCGGCCCAAGGGGCATTTCACAGGAGCGTTATGAGCTTCAGGCTTTTACCGATGGTTTCTTGCAGGCTTTAGAATCCGGGTCGTTGGAAAAGACTTATTTGTTTTTTGACGATCTATATCCCGCTAGGGCGGAGTGGGCTGCTTGGTACCAACAGGCCTTGAATGGTAAAGACACAAAAACTATTCATTTAAAGGCCGCATTGGGAGGGCTAGTGATCAATGGTGAAAATGCCACAGCTACTTTTTTCTTAACCCTGGATAATCCGGCAATTTCCAAACCCGAGAAGTTTGAAAGAAGTTTCAAACTGTCTAAAAAAGAAAGAATCTGGAAAATTACCGAACCAACTGGAAAATCTAGTTCATTGCCCATGAAGGCTCCGCTCAAAGGCACCAACTGATAAAGACTATTTGATGTGTGGATTTTTTTGTTTAGATACGGCCTTTTCTCTTATCTCCATGTCATGACCTTCCCCAGAGTCCCGGTTTAACCAAGGATATAAGCTAAAAACGTTCTTTTACGGCCCATTGTGCAGGTCGAAAACAATGGTAGAATTAGCGTTAAACCGTTTCCCGTTTTCTTATTTAGGGTCGAATAAGGGGAGCATTTGCTCATTTCTATCACATTACTATTTCTTGCCCGTCTTTTTAAACCTCGATTGACCCAAAGACATTTAGCCTCGTTGGGCCTTATTGGATTGTTGTTCCTGTTAACTACTTCCGTTTTGGCCCAAAGTTATTTTGGAAACAAGGCCGCCTTTGCCCCGCCAAGCAATGACGCATCGATGAACAATTCGGATTTTTTTCATGTTCCTGTGTCCCGGCCCCGTCAGGCAATTAATAACCTTCACTAAAATAACGAGTCAACCGCATGAACCCTGGTAGTTACCACTTCACCTGGGATGGGTGAAACCGTTTGGGTCATTTCGTGGGGAACGGTGTTTATTTGGTGGTGATCGAGCAACCATCAGGCAATTTCATAAGAAAAGTCATTGTTTTTAAGTGAAAATGTGCTGATTTGAGTAGGCTTGTTTAACTTTAAACCGTGGTAAAATTTAAGTAATTATGGGTCAAAAAGTTAAATTTTTACGCATTTCAACATGTCCATGAAAAACAAAATACGAATTCTATCCCTCGTCCTGTGCATTGGTTTCGCCGGGCTGTTGATGGCGTTTGTTGTTGTGAAACCTCTTCCGCATTCCGTACCAGGCGGTCCAGCGTCCAGGCCCAAACTCATACCTTCCGCGCCGGATGAGGCAGTTCAACTGACTCTCAACAAAAACTACGGAAAACTTCCGCTTTGTTTTGAACCTAACCCCCTGGAAGGATCGAGACAGGGTCCGCCGGAAGTGAAATTTATTTCTCGGGGAAGCGGATACACCCTCTACCTCACCCAGGCGGAGGCGGTGTTTGTCCTGAAAAAAGGCGGTTCGAATGCGAACCAGTCCGGACGCCTCCACCCTCTCCCCTTGGCGGAAAAATCGGAAGTTTTGCACTTGAGGATAGTAGGCGGAAACCGGAAGGCGGCAACTGAGGGCTCGGGACAAATGCCGGGTCAAACCAACTACTTTATCGGCAATGACCCTTCCCGATGGCGGACAAACGTTCCCCAGTATGCGCAGATGAAGCTGAAAGGCGTCTATCCGGGAATCGACATGGTCTATTACGGGAGCCAGGGGAAGCTGGAATATGATTTTGTGCTGGCTCCAGGCGCAAATCCAAAAAACATCCGCTTGAGGTGGGATGGCGCGAAAGGCTCGAAGGTGGATGGGGCAGGGAATTTGGTTTTAATGGCAAAAGATGGAAATGTAGTTTTTAAAGCCCCTGTCATTTATCAAATGAAGAACGGCGAAAAACAACCCTTGGATGGGCGCTACGCGATGGTTGGGAAAAACGAAATAGGGTTCGAGGTGGCAGGCTACGACACTTCCCAACCTCTGGTCATTGACCCGCAGTTGGACTATTCCACCTACCTCGGAACCCTTGGATATGACTATGGTGACGGCCTTGCGGTGGATTCGTCGGGAAACGCCTATCTGGTGGGATACACCAACGGAAATTTCCCGACATCCACCGGCGCCTATCAATCGACATTCACAGGCAATGACGACGTATTTGTGACGAAAATAAACTCCTCCGGAACAACCCTTCTCTATTCCTCCTACTTGGGAGGGGGCGGCTACAATTACGGGACTGCCATCGCGGTGGATGGATCGGGAAACATCTATGTCACGGGCCAGGCGGGGAATGCTTTTCCAACCACGTCCGGGGCCTACCAAACAAGCTGGACTTCGGGGAATTCACCTGCCTTCATCAGCAAGTTCAATCCCTCCTTAAACGGTATTGCTTCCTTGGTTTATTCGACTTATTTAGGAGGGAACGGTACGGGAGCCAAATATGGTTCCGGCATCGCGGTGGATTCGTCGGGAAATATTTATGTGACGGGTTTTACCGCTGCGAACAACTTCCCAACGACGAGCGGAGCTTACCAAAGCGCCATGGGTACGGGATCCACTCAAAACGCCTTCTTGGTCAAACTGACTCCGGCGGGCGGGGGGGCGAACGACCTGCTTTATTCCACCTATCTGGGGGGAAATAGCACCGATTCGGGTACCGCCATCGCGGTGGATTCGTCGGGGATCGCCTATATAACCGGAAACACCAAATCAACCAATTTTCCAACAACCGGTGGGGCTTATCAAACGGGGCTTGTTGGGACTGCCGATGTTTTTGTCACGAAGCTCAATCCAGCCATCAGCGGAGCGGGCGGCCTGCTTTATTCGACCTACCTGGGTGCGGGCGGGGGACAAGGCATCGCGGTAGATTCATCCGGAAACATTTATATTACAGGCGGGAGTAGCGGGAACTTCCCTACGACCAGCGGAGCCTATCAAACCGTTTTCGCCGGCGATCAAGATGTGATTTTTGCCAAGATCAACCCATCCTCAAGTGGCACGGGTAGTTTGCTTTACTCGACTTACCTGGGGGGGAGTACCAATTTCACGGACACCGGCGCTGCCATAGCCGTTGACGGATCGGGAAACGCCTATATCACTGGCAATACGGGCATTGCGACCGGAAGTATTCCCACGACCGGCGATGCTTACCAGCCAAGTTATGGTTTTGGGTCCGCCGATGCCTTTTTGATGAAACTGCATCCCGCTGGAAATGGCGCCAGTGATTTGGTTTATTCGACCTATTTGGGAGGGAGTCAAGCCGATATCGGCACGGGCATCGCGATTGATCCATCGGGAAATATTTATGTGGGGGGGTATACCGCTTCCACCAATTTCCCAACGACCAGCGG
The DNA here is from genome assembly GCA_963738405.1 of candidate division FCPU426 bacterium. GTDB lineage: Bacteria > Oederibacteriota > Muellerivitia > Muellerivitales > Muellerivitaceae > CAVTWJ01. The sequence continues at coordinate 26,062 of CAVTWJ010000011.1, forward strand.
GGCTTACCAAATCGCAGAGGGAGGCGGCAATTATTCCGTTTTCGTCACTAAATTTGACGTTGCCGCTTTTAATACTCCAACTATTACTTCCACCCCCACCTTAACGCTCTCACCCACCTACAGCCCCACCCCGTCTCCCACTCTGGCCTGTCCCCTTGGGGAGGTTTCCGCTTTCTCTACCTCCGGCAACAACGTCAGCAGCTTGAATCTTGGCGGCATTATTGTGAACGGCACAAATACCCTACTGTTGCTTGAGATCGCCATTGAAAGCCCGGCTGTCACCGTTACCTCCATTAGCGATACCCAGGGAAACACCTTTTTGCCCCTGCCGTCTGGGAATCCTTACACCGCCAACGGGAATACCCTCGAGGTCTTTTACGCCAAAAACCCCGGTTCGGCTACGGATAACGTCACGGTTCTATTGTCTGGAACCGCGAGTGCCTATCTGGGCGCCGTTGGTTATCAGGGGGTCAACCAAGTTGGAAGCCCCATCGGGGGCGTTTCAACGAACGCGGTGACGACCGCAAACACCGTGGGAGGGGACACGATCACGACCTTCGCGCCCAACAGCCGGGTGGCAGGTTTTTGCCAGATTTCCAATAGCGGGAATATCACCGTTAACTCTCCTCAGGTTTTGCGGTGGACTAACAGCACGGTAGGGGAAACCGCCGAAGAGGACGACCAGCCGACGGGGAATCCCGGAACCTATTCCACTAGTTATTCTGTTTCAAGCTCAACTAATTTCACCATGATGGCTGTAGAAATTGAGGCTTCGGGCTGTACCACCCCTACATTCACCAATACCCTTACCATCACCCCGACCATGCCTTGTGTTTCGCCAACCCCCACAACTACCTCAACGCCTTCGGGTTACTACTTGGCCGCGGCTGTTACCTACAACGGCTCTTACGGACCGGTTGGTTTTCCCCATACCATGTTCGTGGGTCTTTTCCCCTCCACGGGAACCATGAATGGGCCTATTAATTCACAAGTGGTGACCACTAACGGCCCGGTCACCATCTACGCGCCTTCTCCTGGAAACTACGACGTGGCGGCGATCTTTAACCGGGCTGGGTTCCCGGTAAACCAGATTGCCCATGTGGGGGATCCGGCCACTGTATACGGCGCCGTCAGCTGCGGCCAGCAGGTCGGCATTCCCGTCCTGGTAAACCCTGTCGGAAACGTTACCATTAATTTCGACGATAGCTGCCTCGTCCCTGGAACCAGCGGGGGACTCACATATACGGGCAATTTGGCCACGATCAGTTTTTGCCAAAGGATCTTTGTCCAGTCCTTCAGCGACCCGGACTATACCCTTCAGGTAGATCAGAACAACTTTACGGCCAATGACACGACCTATGAATTGAACGATTCCAGCGTTCCGGCCGGGTCGTCCCTCTACCTGCGGGCCTTCGTGGACTTGACGGGCGGACAAACCATCGCCTGCGGGGACCCCTATATTGAACTGGGCCAATACACCGTCAATTCTTCCAACACATCCAACACGATCAACTTTGGCGACGCCAACATTTGGTGCCAAACCACGCCCACCTATCCGCCCACCTGGACGATCACCCCGACCTTTACCGCGACTCCGGTTTTCACACCCACTATCACCCCCACCCTTCCGGCGCCGAACTTTACCCTGACCGACAACCCCATTGCCGATTCGGCGGCAGTCAGCGGTTTGCAAATGTTCACTGTAGATTTTAACTTTGGCAATACTACGGGGGTCACCCTCATCACTTCGGTGCCGGCCAATACCACCCTGATCGAACCAGGTTACCAGGAAAGCGGGGCGGTGAGCGGGGCTGGGCCGGGAAGCGCGGTAACATGGACTCTGTACAACAACGTGACCGCGTCGCCCCAACAGCAGGGGTCGGTTTACATGCTCTTAAGGGTGAACGCGGGGGTCACCACGGGAACGGTTATTTCCAACGCGGTTACGGGCATCGCCAACGGCATCGGGACGGTTATTTCCAATACCGCCACGGCCGTCGTGGGACCCAACCTGAGTATCGCCAAGTCCGAGTCGGAAATTTTGGGAAGCTTGGGCGATTCGGTTACCTACCACCTCAATTGGTCGGTTTCGGGAGAAACCCTGGGGTTGATTGACACTTACGATTATTTGTCGGGCGGGATTACCAACATTATAGGAGCGGATGGGACTTCCTATACTTCCTACAGCGGGCCGGTGAGCTGGAGTTCGTGGATCTCGACCAATTCGAACGTGTTCCTTGAAGCCTTCGGTTCTGGGGTGACGGGTTACCTGCTTCGAAACGCCCCCATCACGCTGTATGGCAATTACGCCATGTTTGGAAATGTTTATTTAGACCCAAATGACAATCCCTCCAATGCCGGGATGGTGCTTGCGGCCGACGCAACCAACCAAAACGCCTATGTGGCGGGTCTTTCGGGTTCGGCCAACCCCGGGAACCTTTATTTGCAAAAGATCACTTCGGGAAACACTTCCAACATCCTCGGGTCTATCAATAACGCTACCCTGCCCACCACGGTGGGGTCGGGCAATTGGTACAGCCTCGAAGCCTATGTGGGCAGCAGCGGCGTCACCGGAAGCCCTGTTAGCATTTACCTAAAAACCTACCAAAGGGGCCAACCCCCGCCATCCAACTGGGCGATCACCGTGGTGGATAACAGTCCCCTCCCTACCGCCGGGGTCGTCTATCAAGCGGGTTGGCAGGCATCTGGAAGCAGCGCCGTTTCTGGCCTGGGCGCTTTCGACAATTTGCAGGTTTATTTACCCAATGCCCCGGTCAGCACCAATATTGTGGATACCCTGCCAACGGGTATGACTTATGTTAGCTCGATCCCAGCGGCCCCGGTTACCTCACCCGAGGTTGCTTGGAATTTCCCACCCACCATTTATGGAGGGATGGGTAATTACACCCTTGTGGCGCAGGTCACAACCCCATGCCAAGGAACGATTGTTAACCAGGCTTCGATCAACGCCTCAAACTCTCTTTCGGGCTTTTCGAACCCGGTGACACTTACCATTGCCTGCCCGAACACGCCCACCAACACCATGACGGTCACGCCCACGCAAACGATGACCGCCACCCCGACCGCGACCTTGACCTTCACGCAGACGGCAACCTCCACCAATACACAGACCGCTACGCCCACCTTTACTCAAACAGCCACACCGACCTTTACGCAGACTGTCACGCCAACTTTCACCCAAACCGCCACGCCCACGTTTACACAGACGGCAACCACCACCTTTACGCAAACGGCTACCCCCACGAGCACCCAGACTGCTACCCCGACCGTTACCAAGACAGCGACTCTGACTTTCACGCAGACGGCCACACCCACCTATACACAGACGGCGACCCCGACCTCCACGCCAACACAAACCCCAACCAATACCCAGACTTTGGTTTTTACCCCGACGGTCACTAGGACCTTTACGACGACCGCGACTCCTACATTCACCCAAACGGCAACCCCCACCTTTACCCAAACCGCCACGTCCACCTTCACACAAACGGCGACCCTCACCTTTACGCAGACAGCGATCCCAACGGTTACTAAGACCGCCACACAAACATCCACACCCACTTCCACTCAAACCGCTACTCCAACTTTCACGCAAACCGCGACGCCTACTGTTACCAAAACGGCTACCTTGACCTTTACACCAACCTTGACCTCCACGGTTACGCAGACAGCCACAACCACAAGCACACCGACCAACACGGGTACCTTCACCTCGACCTTTACCACTACTTCCACGTCTACGAATTCGCCAACCGTGACTGCGACCTTTACTTTCACCTCAACGCCAACGACGACTCCTACGAAAACACAGACGGCAACCCTTACCGCTAGCCCAACTCAAACCGCCACTTTCACCCAAACATCCACCTTCACGGCCGTATTTACCTCTACCCCCACTTGGACCCCATCCCCCACCAATAGCCCCACGGCAACCTTTACCCCTTCCAATACCCCCACTTGGACCCCCAGCTTTACCGTGACCTGGACTAACACCCCCACCCAAACCCCTACGCTTACTTTCACCTCATCGCCAACGCAAACCAATACCGTGACCTTTACGCCAACCATTACCTTTACTCCCACTATTACCCTGTCGCCCACCCCCACCGGGTCAGTCACTAATACTCCCACACCCGATGTGCCCATGTACCTGTCGGATAACTTTTTCAACCCGACTACTGGGGCCACTTTGGGAATAGATGTGCTGGTGGGGCAGGGCGGGGAAGTAAAGATCATCGTTTACAACATGCTGGCGGAAGAGGTGGATAAGCTAGTGGATCAAAGTCTTAACCCCGGCAGTTTCCATTTCACTTGGGATGGGCGCAATAGTTTTGGGAATTTAGTGGGGAACGGCGTTTATTTGGTTTTGATTGAACAACCCTCGGGCAATTTCACGAGAAAAGTAATCGTCTTAAAATAGCCACGAGCCGCGTCATTTCCAATATTTCCAACCCCAAGATCCATTCCCCCAAGGCTATAATCCCATCGGTTTATTCAGATTAACCCCAGGAGGGTTTATGCGCAGCATGACGGGTTTTGGCCGTGGCACGGGCCAGGGAAAGACAGTCCAGGTTGTGGCGGAGGTGAAGACGGTCAACCATAAGTACCACGATATTTCCCTCAAGGTGCCTTTGTCTTACCAGTTTTTGGAAACCGAAATGCGTGAACTTATCCTGGCCTCGGTCACCCGCGGCAAGGTGGATTTTTTCCTGAAAGACCTTTCCCCTAACCGCTCCCGTGTCGTGGAAATCAATGAGCCGCTCTTGGCGCAATATCTTCAAGCGGCCCACAAAGCCGCCAAAAAACACAAGCTCAAGGGTGAATTTACCGTTGAGTCGCTTCTCAAATTGCCGGATGTCATGATGGTGGTTGAATCGGACCGCCAAGAAGCCGATCAAAAAAAGGCCGCGGTGGAAGCGGTGGCCGAAGCCTTGAAGGCCCTCGAGAAAATGAGGCAGTCGGAAGGAGCCCGACTGGCCAAGGATATTCTGGAAAGGGCCAAGGATATTTCGGCCACGGTTCAAACCCTTCGCATTCGGCACAAAACGGTGGTGGCCGAGAAAATGAAAGTTTTCAAAGATAAAATTGCGGAATTTCTTCCCGAACCCCTTCAAGATCAGACCCGGGTCGCTACCGAGGAGGCGGTGATCCTCCAGCGTTTTGATATCTCGGAAGAGATGACCCGGCTGGACAGCCATTTAACCGCCATGCAGGAAACGCTCCGGGAAAAGGGAAGCGTGGGACGAAAACTTGATTTCCTCATTCAGGAAATGAACAGGGAAACCAACACCATCGGATCAAAATCCGCCGATTCCAAGATGGCCCATGGGGTGGTGAGATTAAAGGAACTTTTGGAGCAGATTCGGGAACAAATTCAAAACATTGAGTAATTACTTTTGAGAAAGCCATTCATGAAACGTCGGGGATTTATGATCGTACTTTCCGCCCCCTCCGGAGGGGGGAAGACGACTTTGGCGGAATTCCTTTTAAAAAAAGAAAAAAACCTTATTCGGTCCGTGTCCTGTACCACGCGAAAACCCCGTATCGGCGAAAAAAATGGTAAAGATTATTTTTTCATTTCCTCCCCCCAATTTCGGGACAAAGTCCAAAAGAAGGGATTTTTGGAATGGGCAAAGGTTCACGAACACTATTATGGAACCCCCAAGGGGTGGGTGAATGCCCAGCTTAAAAAAGGCAAGGATGTCCTGTTTGTGATTGATGTGCAGGGAGGGAAGGCGCTAAAACGGCAGGATCCTCGGGCGGTATTGATATTCGTAAATCCGCCCAGTTTGAAGGTTTTGAAGCAAAGATTAATGAAACGGCGTGATACGGGCCCGAAGGATTTGGCGATCCGATTGAAAAACGCTTCGGGGGAAATAAAGCAGGGGCGCAAATACGATTACCAAGTTGTGAATGATCGAATTCCTAGGGCGGTTGCCGAAATAAGGGGTGTTTTGAAGGCAATTCGCGAAAAGGCCGCCCTCAAAAACCTTAATAAAGGGTAGAGGTCAAACTCCATTTAGAGCCGTTTTTCAACATTTTTTCATTATTTTAAGTATAATTTCCATCCTTTGGCGGCAAGAAGCCGCTTAAATTTGCTGGAGGTAGCATGGCAAGCACGACTGATGAAAAACTGAATAAGAGTTTTGAAAACCCCGAGAACAAATATCTCTCGGTTTTGGCCGCCTCAAAGAGGGCCCGCCAACTGTTGGATAAGGCCGAAAAGCATAATTTGACCGTGGATACCGAAAAGGTCATTTTGCAGGCCTTGAGTGAGTTCAAATCGGGAAAAGTACAATTCACCCTTAACGAAACTCCCGTCAAAAAGAAAAAAGAAAAAGAGTAAAGGCTGCTGTCGGCCTCGGTGTTGCGTAACCGGCTGACGGTTGATACCGGGATGACCCAAGCCATCCGAAAACCTAGGGTTCTCCTCGGCGTAACTGGCAGTGTGGCCGCCTACAAAGCGGTTGAACTGATTAAGGCGCTGAAACCCCATGCCGAAGTGCGGGTCGTGGCCACCAAATCCGCAAGTCAACTGGTTCCTCTTTCGGCGTTGAAGAAGACTTCCGGATTTCCCGTTTGGAGCAGTTTGTTTTCGGGATCAACCCCCATTCCTCCCGGAACGCCCAGCGGCACCCACCCTTCCGCCACTGTTCCCCATATCGAATACGCCAAGCAGGCCGATTTGATTCTCATCGCGCCTGTCACGGCCAACTTCATGGCCAAGCTGGCTTTAGGCATCGCCGACGATCTTCTCTCTTCCCTCTGCCTATACGCCGAATGCCCCCTATGGCTTGCCCCGGCCATGAACGTGAATATGTGGAACCACCCCGCGACCCGTCAAAACACCGGTGTTCTTCGCAAAAGAGGCGTTCGATTTCTCGGCCCGGATAAGGGCTACTTGGCCTGCGGGGATGTGGGGGAGGGAAGATTCGCGGAACCTTTGGAGATCGCCCTTCAGGTGCAAAAACATTTTGAGAAAAATGGAACTTGGCGGGGTTTGAGAGTTTTGGTGACCGCAGGTCCCACTCATGAAGCGCTGGACCCGGTAAGGGTATTAACCAATCACTCCAGCGGCAAGATGGGCTACGCGTTGGCCCAGGCGGCCTTGAACCGCGGCGCCCAAGTGACGCTGGTGCATGGTCCTGTTTCCCTCGCGCCTTTGACGAGGTCCAAAATGGTATCGGTTACCACCGCGCTTCAAATGAGGTCCGAAGTTTTAAAAGCCCTTCCCAATACCGATCTGGTCATTATGGCGGCGGCGGTCGCGGATTATCGCCCGGCCCAACAGGCATCGAGTAAGATCAAAAAAATAAAATCGAATTTCCATATACAACTCACAAAAAACCCAGACATTTTAAGCGAAGTACTCAAGCGCCGAAAACCTAAGCAGGTCATCATGGGATTCGCCGCCGAAACGGACCATCTACTCGCTCGGGCCGGCGAAAAGTGGAGTCGAAAGCCCTGCGACATTCTCGCGGCCAACCAAGTTGGGAAGGGCAAAGCTTTCGGAACAGACCAAAATGAACTCAGGGTGTTTTCGAGGTTAAGCCAAAAGCCCCTAAAAATGGGGCCCGCGACGAAAGCTAAACTTGCGGAAGATCTTTTGGATTTGGCGGTGAAATTATTAAAACCCGGGCCTAAGGGTCATTCGTGAAAATTCACATTTTTTGCTTATTGGCACTGACGGCAGGGACTGTTTTAGCGCAAGAATTGCCCAATCTGAATGGAAAACCTCTTTTTGTTCCGGGTGAAATTCTGGTTCGGCTCAAGAACGGAATTGTTGAGGCGGACAAGTCCCGTGTTTTAGGCGCGAAAGCACTGACTTCGACTACCTTTGAACCGGCAACTGGGGTTTACCGTATGGAGTTGGGGTCGGGGGAAGATGTTCGAGCCAGGGTTGATCTGCTGAAGAATGATCCCGCAGTGGATTTAGCCCAGCCCAACTATTACTACTATGCGTCGGCATGTGATCCTACCACTGTAATGGATACCTACTATGCCGCTCCATACTATTGGCCACTCCAGAAAATATCAGCTCCCCAAGCATGGAACCTGTTCTCGAATTGTTCACTTTCGCCGACCGGCAGTGCTGTCACAATAGCGATTTTAGACACGGGTTTTTATGGTTCTCACCCTGATTTTTCTACTTTGGCTCCTGGGCCTGTTACCAATTGTATTTCCGATCAAGCGTCGAATGATGTTAGCGATAAATTTGGTCATGGTACCTACGTTGCGGGAATTATCGCGGCCCAATGGGGCATTTCATCGGGATACTCTTGTCCGTCCTCGGGTTTTACCACAGGCATGAAAGGGTTGTCTCCCAATGTTGTTTTGATGCCGATACGTGTTCTCGACGCCTGCGGAAGAGGAACCTCGGCTCAAATCGCGGCCGGCACCCTCTTTGCGGTCAATCATGGCGCGCGCGTGCTCAATTTTTCACTCGGCGGGGCTGGGACCGACAGCTTGGAACAGGGTGCCATCCAACAGGCCTTATCGTCCGGCTGTGTGGTGGTAGCGGCAGCGGGAAACGAATCGAATCTCCCCCAATCGGTCGCTCCTATAAATTATCCGGCGGCCTATCCAGGCGTCATCTCGGTCGGAGCCACGGACGCCAATGACAAGGTGGCCTTTTATTCGAACGGCGGTACGGGGTTAGACCTGGTGGCTCCAGGAGGATCCGCGGTGACGGGGTCTTCTGTCTCTATTCTTGCGGCATCGGACATTTTCAGTACCCTACTTTGCCCTCTGCCGGCTCCATGCCCGGGGGTAAAATCATCCGATTTTATTGAGGATCCCTCGACTCCTTTTGGCGTGGCTTCTGGAACCTCCGCGGCTGCTCCCTATGTCACGGCGACGGCGGCGCTGATCTTTTCAATGTATCCCAATATGACCAATACGCAGGTGGCGGATGCCATCATCAACAATACCGATAGTCTCAATAACAACACCGGCTGGGACGCTCAATCGGGCTATGGCCGGTTGAATGTTTTTAAAGCTCTCCTCAATGCTCAAAGTTCCATGGGGCAAATCACTACCTACCTCAAGACCTTTAACAGCCCTAACCCCTTTTATCCAGACGCGACCCCCCCCACCAATATCACCCTCGTCATGTCATCTCCCCGACCCGTGGACCTCACTATCCGTGATTCGGGAGGAGAATTGGTTTTCCATAAAAGTTTCCCAGTGAGCGGCTTGAACAATAATCCCGCTAACCCCCAATTCAAATCCTATTACGTTTCCTGGGATGGAAGAAACGCTTCCGGCCAATTGGTGAATACCGGAGTTTATTTTTATTCCGTTACCTCCGGGGGCGTGACAGGAAGAAACAAGATTGCCGTTGTTCGAGGCAACCCATGAAGGATTTTGTTTCAATGGGGCTGGCGTTTTTTTTCCTGATATTTGGATTTTTACCTACGGCACTTTTGGCTTCGGGCGGTCAAAGGCCCGATGCTTACCTGGAATATGGAGTGGGAGGGGTCCCTGAAGCCATGGCAGGGGCCGCGGCCGCCTCCAGGGACGATCCTTCCTGCGGGTTTTGGAACCCCGCGGGTTTAACCGGAATTAAAAATATCGAGGTCGAGGCGCAGAATTCTTTTCTTTCGCTCAATCAGACGTTGGATTATTTCTCCATCGGCGCGAACCTTCAGGACAAGATTTACTGCGGGTTAACGCTCCTGGCTTACAGCGCGGGAAACGATTTGGAAGCGCGGAGCGGTCCCTCCTTGAATCCGGATAGTGCTTTCGGGGATTCGGAAATTGCGGGCCTGGTTTCTGGTGCCTTTCGCTTGAGTCCCAGATGGTCGGCGGGGTTCAACCTAAAACTTCTTCTCAATAGCTTGGGCTCTATTCAAAACGCTGGAGGAACCGGTTTTGGGTTTGATCTGGGACTGCAATATCGAGTCGATAACGACACAACCCTTGGTCTTGCCGCCCAGGACCCCTACACGGTTTTCACTTATCAAAATTCAATTACGACTGTCATTCCCATGACCTTGCGTTGCGGGGTGAATCGTTGGGTCGAGAGCCTTCAAGGGACGGGCGCCTTTGATTTGGAATGGAGTCAGGACCTTGGGTTTAGGCCCCGACTTGGCTTGGAATGGTTTCCGTTTGAAATTTTGGCTCTTCGGGGAGGGGCTTGGCTCGGCGATTTGACCTCGACTGGAACCGGGGCCCAGCCCAATCTCAACTTGACTTGTGGTGTTGGCTTTATTATTCCTCTTCATTCTTCAATGTTGGTTAGAAATTCCGAATCCGACCAGATTCTCATTGATTATTCGCTTTTGCCTGACCCTCAAGTGACCGGAGCGGTTCTTCAGCAGATAGCGGTTTCAGGAAAGTTTAATTAGGTCATTGAGGACAACTAAACCTTTGTTTAACTAAAAGAACAACCCGAACTTTAATTAAAGATGGAAAGTGAAAGTATGAGTACGCAGAACTCTCTAAAATCTTATCTTGAACTTTGCAGACGGTTGGGCATTCGCTATCTTTCGGCGTCTTCACAGACGTTACTGGAAAAACCCCTTTCGCCCGAAGCTAATGCTGACTTAACCCAACAAGAACAAAGGGTGAGTGCGCCCGTTTCTAAATCCCAATTGGTGGTTGAAGAAAGGGTCTCTTCCTCCCCAACACCAATTCCGGCCCCCGGTGGTTGGCTGACGCTGGACCCTGATTCGCTTGAAGCCATGGAACTCAAAGCCTTCGAGGCTGATATCCATGACTGCCAGAATTGCCCCCTGGGGGCTACAAGAAAGCGTTTTGTTTTTGGGAGCGGAAATCCGAAGGCGGAAATCATGTTCGTGGGGGAAGCTCCAGGGGCGGATGAAGACGCCCAGGGGCTGCCTTTTGTCGGGCGGGCGGGCCAGTTGCTCACAAAGATTATCGAATCCACTAAAACCTGGAAAAGACAGGATGTTTTCATTTGTAATGTTTTGAAGTGCCGTCCGCCAGGTAACCGCACCCCCTTGCCCGAGGAAGTGGAGCAATGCCGACCCTATTTGGAGGAACAAGTACGAATCATTAAACCAAAACTAATCATGGCGTTGGGGGCAAGTGCTGCCCAAGCCCTTTTGTCTACCAAGGAACCGGTGGGGAAGCTTCGAAACCGGTGGCATGATTTTTCGGGGATTCCCTTGAGGGTAACCTATCATCCCGCGGCCCTTTTGAGATTTGAGGGTTATAAAAAGGATGTTTGGGGGGATATGAAGGAAATTACCGCCAAATACATGGAATTAATTGGAAAATAAGCACTTTGGGGAATTTCGTTTTTCCGTTAAAACTGTATAATCCCTGAAAATTCTGCCCAATTTCAGTTTTGAATGGCTTTCATGACGCGGCTTAAGTTACCTATCCCAGTCCTTTTGACTACTTTTTTATTGGGGTTTGCCCAGTTTTCCCTCCACGCCCAGTGCCTTGTCTCGGATACTTTTAATAACGAAATCTCACCTTCTTGGTCCGTGTCGGAAATAGGAGCCGCCACAGGTGGCGCCACGGTCCTGGGTTCGGCATTGACGTTAACAAGCACCGATCCTGGAATGCCGGGAGGCGTTGGAACGGTGTCGGACTCTTTTTATTATCTTTATCAATCTTCAACCGGTGATCCGGAAGTAACACTTCAAATTGACACCATGCCGTCCACAAGTGGAGCGCTATTGGGTTTGATGTTTCGAAATAGTCCGGATGCCGGGGATGTTTTTGCCTTTGTGGGCGCCTCAACAACCTCAGCGGGCTCCGGCAAATTTTTTATGATGTCACGAATAGTCCCAGACGGTGATACAAGCTTTAATACCATTGGTGGCAATTGGACGAATGGATCTCCCGTTTATGTCCGGATGGTCAAGGCGGGCTCCTCATTTAACGCTTACTATTCCATTGATGGCAGTGCGTGGAGCAATCTAACGACCGTCAGCCCGAACTTCAATTCATCGCCTTTCGAGGTTGGAGTGGCGCTGGCCTCAGCCAATACCATCACCGGCGATACCGGTTCGGTAAGCAACTTCAATGTTTTATCTGGGTTTTGTACCCCGACGCCTACTTTGACGTTGACACCCTCACCATCTCCCACGGCTACTCCTTCTCCCACGAATTCCATAACCGATACCTTTACTTTAACCCAAACCCCGACTTTCACCTTGACGCAGACACCAACCGACACTACGACATTCACAACAACGCCGACGCCGTATGTTTTAAGCGTGGCGACAGTAACCGGAACTCCGGCCGATTCGACGCAGATACCCGGGACTCAAAACGTGGGGATCATGCAGTTCAGCGTGAACAACCCGGGAACTGCCGGGACGACGATATTTGGGTTTGTCTTGCAGTCGGTGGGGGACGGCGCCCAGATTTCGGAGGTCAATCTTCTGCAAGGAGGGGTTGGAGGGTCGCCTTTGGTGAGTAAGGCTTACGGCGGGTCGGGCTTGGTGACCTTGGGCGGAGGGCCATTGACGGTGTTGGGTAATGGGACGGTGACTTATGGTGTGAGCTATAACTTCCAGCCGAACGCTTCAACGGGCAGCTACAGTGTTTCATTGACAGGTTTAAGGGGTTTGGATGATACAGGACAAGTACTGCAAGTGAATGGGGCGCCCCTTGGAGGCGCCATGATTAATATTGTTCTGCCAACCTCGACTCCAACGGCCACTCCGACCGCTACCTTAACCACCACCCCCACCTACACCCTTACCGATACATCTACTTTTACCAAGACTGAAACCCAAACCTTTACGGAAACTCCAACCCCAACGGATACATTGACTTGGACCCAGACCCAAACACCTATTGACACACCGACCTTTACGCAAACGGCCACACCAACCTTTACACAGACTGCAACCCCCACGGATACGCAGACCGCTACGCCGACTTTTACGCAAACCGCCACACCAACGGAAACACAGACGGCCACTCCGACAGATACACCGACTGCGACAGCAACCTTTACGCAGACGGCGACCCCGACCTTTACCCAGACTGAAACCCCGACCTTTACGCAGACCGCCACGCCTACCTTCACGCAAACGGCCACCACGACCTCGACGGCGACGGTGACGCCGACGGTGGCACTGGCGCTTTCGTGGAACAATCAACCGGTCAGTCAGACCTATCTTTTCAATCAGACCAACGTTTCAAGCCTGCAGTTGGTGCTTACCTCCACGGCGCAGGAGAACGTGGTAGTGAAGCAGTTGGCGTTTACGGGCGGGGGGAGCCTGAACTGGAGCACGGACGTGGTGGCGGGGAGCGTGAGGCTGTACCAGGACGCCTCGGGGAATGGGCTTTATTCCGCGGGGACGGACACACTTCTCATGGGAGGACAGAGTTTCAACGCATCGGGGTCGGTGACCTTCCAGAACGTTAACGGGGTAACGGCGCCCTTGGCGTCGGGAGCGCCCCAGACTTTCCTGCTGGTATTTGACCTGAATATGTCGGGATTGGCGACCAAGAACTTCTCGAACCTTTTGGCGAATTCCGGGATCACGGCCAATGGGCAGACAACGGGCCAGGCGGCCATCCTGTCGGGAGGGCCGGTCGGAGGGATTCTGCACACGGTATCGGCCGCGACGGCGACGCCGACGGTGACAACCACCTCGACGCCGACTGCAACAGCAACCTTTACGCAGACGGCAACTCCTACGGATACCCAGACGGCCACGCCCACTCATACACAGACAGAGACGCCTACGTTCAGCCAAACGGCCACTCCTACGACGACACCGACCTTTACGCAAACCGCTACCTCTACGGATACACCAACGGCGACACAGACCTTTACCCAGACGGCGACCCCAACGGATACATTGACTTGGACCCAGACCCAAACACCTACTGACACACCGACCTTTACGCAAACGGCCACACCAACCTTTACACAGACTGCAACCCCCACGGATACGCAGACCGCTACGCCGACTTTTACGCAAACCGCCACACCAACGGAAACACAGACGGCCACTCCGACAGATACACCGACTGCGACAGCAACCTTTACGCAGACGGCGACCCCGACCTTTACCCAGACTGAAACCCCGACCTTTACGCAGACCGCCACGCCTACCTTCACGCAAACGGCCACCACGACCTCGACGGCGACGGTGACGCCGACGGTGGCACTGGCGCTTTCGTGGAACAATCAACCGGTCAGTCAGACCTATCTTTTCAATCAGACCAACGTTTCAAGCCTGCAGTTGGTGCTTACCTCCACGGCGCAGGAGAACGTGGTAGTGAAGCAGTTGGCGTTTACGGGCGGGGGGAGCCTGAACTGGAGCACGGACGTGGTGGCGGGGAGCGTGAGGCTGTACCAGGACGCCTCGGGGAATGGGCTTTATTCCGCGGGGACGGACACACTTCTCATGGGAGGACAGAGTTTCAACGCATCGGGGTCGGTGACCTTCCAGAACGTTAACGGGGTAACGGCGCCCTTGGCGTCGGGAGCGCCCCAGACTTTCCTGCTGGTATTTGACCTGAATATGTCGGGATTGGCGACCAAGAACTTCTCGAACCTTTTGGCGAATTCCGGGATCACGGCCAATGGGCAGACAACGGGCCAGGCGGCCATCCTGTCGGGAGGGCCGGTCGGAGGGATTCTGCACACGGTATCGGCCGCGACGGCGACGCCGACGGTGACAACCACCTCGACGCCGACTGCAACAGCAACCTTTACGCAGACGGCAACTCCTACGGATACCCAGACGGCCACGCCCACTCATACACAGACAGAGACGCCTACGTTCAGCCAAACGGCCACTCCTACGACGACACCGACCTTTACGCAAACCGCTACCTCTACGGATACACCAACGGCGACACAGACCTTTACCCAGACGGCGACCCCAACGGATACATTGACTTGGACCCAGACCCAAACACCTACTGACACACCGACCTTTACGCAAACGGCCACACCAACCTTTACACAGACTGCAACCCCCACGGATACGCAGACCGCTACGCCGACTTTTACGCAAACCGCCACACCAACGGAAACACAGACGGCCACTCCGACAGATACACCGACTGCGACAGCAACCTTTACGCAGACGGCGACCCCGACCTTTACCCAGACTGAAACCCCGACCTTTACGCAGACCGCCACGCCTACCTTCACGCAAACGGCCACCACGACCTCGACGGCGACGGTGACGCCGACGGTGGCACTGGCGCTTTCGTGGAACAATCAACCGGTCAGTCAGACCTATCTTTTCAATCAGACCAACGTTTCAAGCCTGCAGTTGGTGCTTACCTCCACGGCGCAGGAGAACGTGGTAGTGAAGCAGTTGGCGTTTACGGGCGGGGGGAGCCTGAACTGGAGCACGGACGTGGTGGCGGGGAGCGTGAGGCTGTACCAGGACGCCTCGGGGAATGGGCTTTATTCCGCGGGGACGGACACACTTCTCATGGGAGGACAGAGTTTCAACGCATCGGGGTCGGTGACCTTCCAGAACGTTAACGGGGTAACGGCGCCCTTGGCGTCGGGAGCGCCCCAGACTTTCCTGCTGGTATTTGACCTGAATATGTCGGGATTGGCGACCAAGAACTTCTCGAACCTTTTGGCGAATTCCGGGATCACGGCCAATGGGCAGACAACGGGCCAGGCGGCCATCCTGTCGGGAGGGCCGGTCGGAGGGATTCTGCACACGGTATCGGCCGCGACGGCGACGCCGACGGTGACAACCACCTCGACGCCGACTGCAACAGCAACCTTTACGCAGACGGCCACGCTGACCTTTACACAAACGGCGACACTGACCTTTACGCAAACCCAAACACCTACAGACACCCAGACCGCAACACAAACTTTCACGCAGACAGCTACGCCTACGTTCACCCAAACGGCCACCCCTACGGATACACCAACGGCGACAGCAACCTTTACGCAGACGGCGACTCCTACGGATACCCAGACGGCCACCCCCACCTTTACCCAGACGGCCACGCCGACCTTTACGCAAACGGCCACCCCAACAGATACACCGACTGCGACAGCAACCTTTACGCAAACGGCTACACCGACCTTTACACAAACCGCCACCCAAACCTTTACGCAAACAGCCACGCCAACCTTTACACAGACTCAGACGCCGACCTTCACCCAGACCGCCACGCCGACCCAGACGCAAACGGCCACCACGACCTCGACGGCGACGGTGACGCCGACGGTGGCACTGGCACTTTCGTGGAACAATCAACCGGCCAGTCAGACCTATCTTTTCAACCAGAACAACGTTTCAAGCGTGCAGTTCATCCTGGAGTCAACGGCACAGGAGAACGTGTTGGTTAAACAACTAGTGTTAACCGGAGGGGGAAGCCTGGGTTGGAGCACGGACGTGGTGGCGGGGAGCGTGAGGCTGTACCAGGACGCCTCGGGGAATGGGCTTTATTCCGCGGGGACGGACACACTTCTCATGGGAGGACAGAGTTTCAACGCATCGGGGTCGGTGACCTTCCAGAACGTTAACGGGGTAACGGCGCCCCTGGTGTCGGGAGCTCCCCAGACATTCCTTATTATATTTGACCTGAATATGACGGGGCTGACGACCAAGAACTTCTCGAACAGCCTAGCCGTAGGCGGAATCACGGCCAATGGGCAGACAACAGGCCAGGCGGCCATCCTGTCGGGAGGCCCGATCACAGGAAATCTGCATACGGTATCAGCCGCGACGGCAACGCCAACGGTAACGACTACATCCACACCCACATCAACACCGACCTTTACTCAGACCCAAACTCCCACCTTTACCCAGACGGCCACTCCGACCTTTACCCAAACTCAAACGCCTACAGACACCCCCACCTACACCCAAACTACTACCCCTACCTTTACCCAAACCTACACTCCCACCTTCACCCAAACGGCAACACCGACTGATACCCAGACGGCAACCCAAACCTATACTCAAACCGCAACGCCCACCTTCACCCAAACGGCCACTCCCACCGTCACCCAGACCCATACGGCCACCTTCACCCAAACGGCAACACCGACTGATACCCAGACGGCAACTACGACTTCAACTCAAACGGCCACCCCTACAGCCACTCAGACCCACACTCCAACTTTCACGCAGACGGCCACGCCTACCGTTACAGCAACATTCACTCAAACCGCGACAACGACTTCTACCGCCACGGTCACGCCAACTCCCACCGCAACCTTCCAGCCGCCAGTCTCGCTAGCCATTCTTCCTGTTACAAGTTCTCTAATAGCCGGACCCGCTGGAGCGCCCTTAACCGTTGAAGCCTTAAATACTTCTGGTTTTCCGGCTACCCTTCAAACAGCTTTGACCTTGAGCTTGACTTCAACTTCAACGGGACAGAACGCCTTTTCGTTTAGTTCCGCCGGAGCCCCGATACAAACGGTCAACTTGTTAGCTGGCTCGGTAGCTCAAGCCCAGGTTTACTACAGCGACTACAAGGCAGGTACATGGAATTTGACACTTTCGGGATCGGGTTACAGCGCCGCCTCTACCCTCGTGACGGTCATTCCCGGCCCTTATAACGGGCTCCAAGTTCTATTGCCCGGACAAACCGCCGATCCTGGACAGCCAACCGCCGATCACTTAGGACGCATTGGAAACCCCGCGGCCCAGGCGGCTGGGTCACCCGTGCAAGTTACCCTTAACGCGGTAGACGCCTATTTCAACCCGATAACTTCCAACAATGATTTTGTGACGTTGGTTTCGTCTGATCCGGCGATGCCAGCCGGTGGGTCGGTCAACCTGGTCAACGGAACGGGCTCAAAGCCTGTAACCTTTTACAGCCCGGGGAACCAGTCTGTCACCGCAACGGATGGAACAAAGAATGGAGTCAGCGACCTCTTAACCGTTCAGGGTGGCACCACTAGCACACTTTTGAATGTTGTTCACAATTCTCCGGCGCTTTCAGGTCAAGGCTTGGGGGCGGTTGGGGTAACCTTTATGACATTCCGGTTGACGGTTGGGAGCGGGACGGACCCCATCCAGTTGAATAACCTGGTCGTGCACGCGAGAGATTCAAATGGAACGGATGTGCCGTTCAATACAGCCCTTCAAAGCCTGTCCGTGTCCTCGGGCTCGCAAACGATAGTGACGTCTATGACCACGGTGAATTCGGCCATTGTCACCTTGGGCGCCTTTCCTACAGGAACCTTCCTGGTAAATCCTGGAACCCCCGTGACTCTGGTTTTGTCCGCTGATATTTCCTCCGGAGCCACGGCGAGCAGTCTTTCATTGAGCTTGGACGCCGCAGGATCGGTTGCGGCTATCGATTCCGTATCACCCTTTCCGCCCGTGGCGGTCGTCAGTTCGGGCGATCCTACCGGGTTCCCCATGTCGTCTGGGGTGCTTATCCTTGAGCCGGCAGACGTGGCGAAAACATTTGGCAACTATCCCAACCCCTTCCGCCCGGATGTCGAAAACACCACGATTGAATTTTATTTGCCAGCCCCCGCCAACGTTTCGCTGGTTTTGTATGATGTTCTTGGGAACAAGGTCTTGACGCTCTTAAACAGCCAAAACCTTCCCGCGGGCCTTCAACGCGAGATTTGGACCGGCCGAAACGGTGTGGGTTCCCAGGTACTGAGCGGAGTTTATTACGCCCAGCTCACCGTGAATGGAACGAATTATCTTTTGAAAGTGGCGGTGGTTAAATAGTGAAAACTAACCGTCAAATTCTAAATTTAGGAGCGGCCATCTTTCTGGCTTGGATGGGGGTCCGGTCGGCTGTTCTCGGGCAGACCGCCGAGACCGGTGGCGTGGTGGATCCATTCGAGCTTGGAGCTTCGGCAAGGATTTTGGGGATGGGAAACGCTGGGGTGGCCCTCACGGGGGATGGGGCCGGCTTTCTTCAAAATCCAGCACTTCTTTCCACCGTTAACCAGGATGAGCTGTTGACCTTTCACTCGCCTCTTTTCGTGGATACCCTTTATGACAGTGTTGGATTGGCCCTTCCGCTCTCTGGTTCCTCGGGCGTGGCGCTGAGCCTTTCCCGGCTTGGTGTGGATAATCTTTTTCTGACCCAAACCAATATTCAGCCGAGTTCAACCTTTTCCACTCAGGAATGGGAGGCGACGATCAGCCTCGGAGCTGAGATTTATCCGGGATTGGGAATGGGCATCCTCATGAAAGGGATTCAAGAGCAGATCGCCAATTATCAAGGAGAAGGGGTTGGCATGGACGCGGGAATGATTTACCGGTTCGCCCAATCCCGATTAGACTACTCGAAAATCGGGATTTTGAATTTAGATTTGGGTTTGGCGGTCGCGAACTTAATACCTCCCCAGGTAACCCTTTTTCAGACCCCGGACAATCCAGCCGAGATTATCAAGCCCTCTGTCGGATACCGTTATGATATTTCGCAAAATGGCGACCGGTTGTGGATGGTTTTGGAAGGAGAGTTGACCCAGGGGGGGAGCAATCTGGTAAAGGCGGGGGCCGAATATTGTTTTCAAAATACCTTTTTTGTCCGGGCGGGGTTTGACGGCGTGAGTCCCACGGCGGGCGCTGGAGTGAGCCTAGCGGGCTTTGAGCTGGATTATGCCTATAACCAAAGGGATTTGGGGACACTTCACCGTTTTTCCCTGGCTTACCGTTTCGGGGAATACCTGGATCCGGTTAGGGCCCAAAAGCTGGATCTTTTGAAATGGGTTGCCAGAAACTATGACCAGGACAATGATTACCCGGCGGCGCTGAAAGCTTGGACGGATGTTCAAAAAGAGGAACCTGATGACCTTGAAGCTCCGAAGGCGATCGAAAACCTTAAACAGCGCCGAGCCCAAGAGGTGGAGCTGCTCATGAAACAAGCCCGTCCCGCCATGCAAAAGGGCGATTATGCCAAGGGTGTGCCGCTTTTAGGGAAAGTGTTAGCCCTTGACCCAAGTAATTCTGAGGCCAAATCCCTGCTCCGGCATGTGGACAACCACATGGTTCTTGAAACCGACTATCTGGCTGGAGTGGAGGCCTACCGCCACGAAAACTATAAGGAAGCGGCCGATTATTTGGGAGAGGTCTACGATACCGATCCCAATTACCGGGACACGTCGGTCCTGTACCGTGACGCTCAAAGCCGGTTCCAACCTCTTGAGACCCTGCCAAAGGATCTTTCCGATCTATATTCTCAAGGTGTGGAATTTTATCTGAAAGGCCAGTATGCGCAAGCCATCTCGGTTTGGCAGAAGGTATTGGCCCGTTCTCCCAAAAACAGGCTGGTCGAAAGAAACCTGGAAGAGGCTCGAAGCCGATTGGGCGATTCCGTCCCCATTCCCCAAGCGACGGAGGCCCCGTGATTCTGGATCGTTTATTCCTCAACTTGCTTTTTATAACTACCCCGGATTCCAAGCGCCGCCAGTTTAGGCTGGAAGTACCAGCCCAGGAATTGGAGCTCTTGACGATTAAGGATTTTGTCCAGCGGGTTTGTGATTCGGCCGGCTGTTCACAAAAAGAAACATCCGGTATCAAACTGGCCATTGATGAAGCCTGTACGAACATTGTCCGTCACGCCTACCGCGGAAAAGGGGATGGGAAAATTCTATTGGAAATGGGGATCGGCCTCGGGGACCTCAAAACCAAGATCACTGATTACGGCAAACCCTTTGACTTTAAGGGCATCAAAGATCCGGATCTCAACCGTTATGTCGATATCGGCAAAAAAGGCGGCTTGGGGATTTGGCTGATCCGAAAGGTCATGTCCCGCGTCACTTACAAAGCCTATTCGGACCGCAACGAATTGGTGATGTACAAGAGCCTTTCGAAGGCTCCCCCGCCTCAATTAGGACTGAAGAAGGGAGCTGTTTCAGTTTCCATCAAATTTACCGTGGGTGCCGTGCTTTTAGTAGCCATTCTTTTCATCACCTTTTATTTTTCCCTGAGCCGTCGTCAAGAAGCTGACGCCCTTAAACAACAGCGTGAGAACGTGAATTTGGTGCTTGGCTCCCTCGCTTCCCAATCGGGCCAATCGGTATCCCGTAAAGACGATTTAGGACTGGAAAATCTTGTCCGTCAAGTGAAGGCGCAGGATACGGGCAAGATGCTCGATTACGTCTTTATTGTGGGCTCTGAAGGTTTGTTTTTGGCCCACTCGGATATTCAACAGATCCTGCATCCCTACCAGCCCCCTCCCGGCGCCCGCCTTAAGCCCAAGGGCGGAATCCAAGCTTTTCAATTTCAAACCCCCGAGGGGGGAGTCAGCGATTACGGGTCTCCGATTTATTACCGCGGGCAATTTGTGGGGGAAGTGCACGTGGGGATCACCGATACGACCCTTCGTAGGGCTGACCGGCGCATCAAAAGTGAAATTCAAGGACAGCTCCTATTCGCTTCTGTTTTCATCATGTTGGCGCTCTGGATATTGTCCCGCATCGTGATTCATCCCTTCCGAAAGATTTTGGATGGAGTGAACGCCATGTCCGCAGGCGATATGAACGCGAAAATCGATTTGGACACCCAGGATGAATTCGGCCAATTGGCGGGTATTTTCAATGAAATGACCAACAAACTTCAGGAATCCCAAAAAGGAATGGTGGAAACGGAGCGGATGCAGAAAGAAATGCAGGTCGCTCAGCAGATCCAGCATACCCTTTTACCCGCGGATTTTCCCCAGGTGGAGGGCTATGAGATTGGCGCTACCTATCGGGCCGCCAAGGAAGTCGGCGGCGACTATTACGACTTTTTCTGGGTGGACCCCACCACTTTGGGGATCGTGGTGGCGGACGTGTCGGGTAAGGGCGTGCCCGGCTCCATGGTGATGACCATGATCCGTACCGCCATGCGTCTTGAGGCGCGCGGCAATAAGAGCGCCTCGGACGTGCTGGGAAAGGTCAACCGGCACGTGACTTCGGACATGAAAAAGGGAATGTTTGTCACCATGTTTTATATCATCCTGGATTCACGCACCCGGGCCATTAATTTCGCCAGCGCGGGCCACAACCCTATGATTCTTTATCGGGGCGAAACCCAAGAAGTTTATTTCCTCAAACCCAAGGGTTTCCCCGTCGGAATCGATCTTCCCGAAGATGACATGTTCGCTAAAAGCTTAGCCCTGCAAAAGGTGAGTCTGGAAAAGAACGATATGCTGGTGATCTACACCGACGGCATCACCGAAGCCATGAACGCCGAAAAGGACCAATACGGCGAGGCGAGACTGATCCAGGTGATCAAGGACAATTCTCATTTGACGCCCCAGGAATTCGTCGAGCAATTGAATCTTTCAATAGCCCAATTCACCAAGGGCGCGGAACAAAACGACGACATCACCGTGGTCGCCATTAAGGAAAAGATGCATGCCGAATCGGTGGAATACAAATTCAGAAAAAAACTATTGGAGCTGGTCGAAAAGAAGGGGCTTTCAGTGGTTGAAGCCTGCCGGCAGATGAATGTATCGACAAAGGCTTACTACCGGTTCAAGAAGATGCTCGCCGAAAAGGGGAAAAAGGGACTTCGGCCCATGAGGTCAGAGCGCAAGGGGGGCATTCGTGAACTGACCTTGCCCCAAAGGGACGCCTTAATGGCCTTGCTGTGCAAGAACCCCGAATTGGGGCCTCAAAGGCTTTCCGAGACGCTTAAGAAGATGGTGCCTCCCATTCGGGTAGAAGCCCGGCTGATTTATGAACATTTGAAACGGAAGAACTTGAGTACGGCGAACCAGAGAAAAGCCTTTTCTTCCCTTTCGGCCGAAGATACGGGAAGCCAAACAGAGGGGGATTCTCAAGCGTCTGAGGATGCCACCGATCAAATACAAGTAAAAAAAAATGACGGGATTGGCGCGGGATCGTCCCAGCCCAAGCGGAAGGGCGTCAAACGGCAGTTGACGGCGCCCCAGAAAGAAGCCTTGATGAAGGTTCTTTGCCGGAACCCTGAATTCGACGCGTTGAAACTCTCCGAGGTCCTGCGGACGGATATGACGCCTTCCATTCGAGTGAAGGCCGGATTGATCTCGGATCATTTGAAGCGAAAGAATTTGAGTACCGTGGATCAACGGAAAGCTTTTGCCCTTATCTCGGGCGTGGAGGAGCGTCATCAGATGGAAGAAAATGCCAGGCCGGCTGATGCTTCCGCCGGTTCCATCGAGAGCGGCAATAGAGTTATTGACGCCGGCGGGGTCTCGGTTGACACGGAGAAACCTGAAAGCCCATAATGAAACATCTATCGGTTTTTTATTAATCTGGAGGAGTCATGGACAATATCACGGTCAATGTGGCCGACCATTCCAATCATAAAGACATTGTTGTTTTGACGGTTAAAGGGTTTATTGACACCACAACGGCCCCGGAATTCGAGAAAAAATTCCTGGGCGTCTTAAATGAGAAAAAATATAAACTGCTTGTGGATCTCAAGGACGTGAATTACATCAGTTCCGCGGGCTGGGGCATTTTTATCAGCGAAATTAAACGGATCCGGGCTCAAAAGGGAGACTTAGTTTTGGTCGGCATGAACCCCGAGGTGGGGGAAGTGTTTGAGCTTTTGGAATTCAATTCAATCCTGAAATCCTATCCTAATGTTGAGTTGGCCCTGAAAAAGGGATTCGAAAAATCATAAAGGAGACTCCGGGCTTGGGAGGGAATCGGGATTCCGATTTGCTTTTTACCACAAGGATTTGAAGATCCGGAAAATGGACCCCTATGGACGGCAACACTCTTAACTCGCTTCTGGAAATCAACGGAAAGCATTTTGCCGTCGAAAGCAGCCTACCCCAGGGCAAGAACCGGGTCCTTTCAATGGCCCAACTGGAAGGAAGAATCCTTTCCCAGCGCGAATTTGAGATGCCGGATGGATTGGATGAGGACAACCGT
This sequence comes from candidate division FCPU426 bacterium, assembly GCA_963738405.1. Classification (GTDB taxonomy): domain Bacteria; phylum Oederibacteriota; class Muellerivitia; order Muellerivitales; family Muellerivitaceae; genus CAVTWJ01. Next base: position 49,841 of record CAVTWJ010000011.1, read on the forward strand.
AAACGGTTTCTCCAGGATACCCACAAAAACCGTCTCGTCGAGTTGGAATCCATTTTTAGGCTTAACCGCAAAATAGACGAAAAGCCCACCCCTGACGCCTGCTGGAAAATAGGGGTTATTTTCTTGTCCAATGGTTTTTACGAGGACGCCCGCCAGCGGTTTTTAAAATCCATGGAAATGGATCCCCAGCATCTTCAAGCGCTTAAATGCTACGGGATCAACCTGACGCTTCAGGAAGATTACGATGGCGCCTTGGCCATTCTTAACCGCGCCAAGGAATTGGGACCATCATTCGCCGACATTTATTACCATCTTGGCAATGTTCACCTTTACCGCAGGGAATTGGATGAAGCGGTCCAATCTTATCTCCAAGCTCTCCAGATCAATCCTCGTTATGCGGATGCCAGGCTGCGCCTCGCGACAGCCTGCGTGGGATATTTGACGATCGGGGATATGAGCGTCAGTGACTCGGAAAAAACAGCGGAATTGGCCGAAAGGGCGAAAACGGAGGCGGAAACGGCTGCGACCCTGAATCCCAAACTGCGCAACCGCGCCTTCATGATGGCGACCGATTACCTGAAAAGCCGAAGGTATTCCAACGCTTTTCAAACCTTTTTGGGGGTGCGGCCTAAATTTGTCCCGCGGATCGGCGACGAGATCATTTTTTTCTTCACGCTGACGCTTCTTTATGGGAGCGAGGGAATCGATTTGCAGATGACGGAGCAGTACATAGAAAAATTATCAAAAGTCATCGAAGAATATCCCCATTACGCCGATCTTCACCACCATCTGGGAGTGGCTTACTTGATCAAATGCCGGTTTGATGTGAGCCGGTCCCTTAAAGAATTCAAAAAGGCTCTGGATATCAACCCTCAGTTCCAGAAAGCCTTAACCAACGCGGCCGATACCGAGGATTTGCACCGTCGCGTGCTGGTTTCTTTGAAAAAGGCGATTATTACAAAAGGAAATTGATGAGCTGAATGGACGGCACCGCAGGAACCGTTCGGCTAGGTCTGGATGATAGATGGTTTTACCGGGTTATTCTTCGGGAACGGTGCTGAGGGAGTAGTGCTTTTCGAGAAAATTGACCTGATCCAGGGTTGGATTTTCAAAATTGATCCCGTAAGCGAATCTCCCCATCGTCTTCATGGGGTTTTTTCTGGCCCAAACGACCTTGCCAGGAAAAGTCACGGCATGGCTTCCGTCAATGGAATCAAACTCAAGGATCAAATCCGTTTTGTCATTCATGGTTTTGTTGGAATAAATTTGGGCTCCGGTCGAGCTAACATTGACCAGTTGGGCGCGGAAGGTGTCTCCCTGCGCTGAATTCAAGACACGGCCCTTGATGGATTTCACCATCACGACCCTTTGGTTGGTTCTCTTGAAGCCTTCAGGATGAGGCCGGGGAATCTTTTTCATTTTGGTTCTCCAGGTCGTTTTATCGTTATAGCATATCATTCGTTTCCGCCTCTTGGGCGATAAAAATCCCATAAGATGGGATTCCATTTTAAGCATGGAAGAAGAGGTTTGTTTTTATATGTCCCAGGTCCGAGTACGTTTTGCTCCCAGTCCCACGGGTTATCTCCATGTCGGCGGAGCCCGAACCGCTTTGTTCAACTGGCTTTTTGCGAGGCATTTGGGCGGTAAATTCATTCTGCGAATTGAGGATACCGACCGGGAGAGGTCTAAGGCCGAATACGAAGAAGGCATCATCAGGGACCTTCAATGGCTGGGTTTGGATTGGGACGAAGGACCGGGATTGGGAGGACCCTTTGGTCCTTATCGGCAAACCGAAAGGGCGCCGCTCTACCGGGACCAACTTAAGAAACTCATGGCCGGAGGCCACGCCTACCCCTGTTTTTGCAGCCATAAAGAATTGGAAGTGGAAAGAACAAAGGCCCAGGCCGCGGGCCAGGGTTATCACTATTCGGGGAAATGCCGGGCCCTCTTGCAAGGCGAGGCGGACGCCCGCAAGAAGGCCGGGGAAACTTTTTCGGTCCGGCTTCGTGTGCCGGAGGGGCGAACGGTTTTTAACGATCTGATCCGGGGCGAGGTTGCGGTCGAGCATTCCGAATTGGACGATTTCATATTGGTGCGAAGCGGAGGGGAGCCCACTTATAACTTCGTCGCGGCGGTTGACGACGCCTTGATGCAGATGAGCCACGTGATCCGGGGCGAGGATCATATTTCCAATACACCCAAACAAATTTTGATTTACCGGGCCCTTGGGATGAGTCCGCCCCATTTCGCCCATATCCCTCTCATACTAGGGCCTGACCGCGCCCCCCTCTCCAAACGGCATGGAGCCAGTTCCGTTGGGGAATTCAAGCGCCAGGGTTACCTGCCCGAAGCCATGCTGAATTACCTGGCTTTACTGGGGTGGTCGCTGGACGGAAAAAGCGAACTTTTCTCCAAGACGGATTTGGTACGCAAGTTCAGTTTGGAACGGGTTCAAAAGAGCCCCGCGGCCTTTGATTACGAAAAGCTTCAATGGCTCAACGGCCACTATATCCGGGAGGCCGATCCGGAAAGGGTGTACCAGCTTTGCCTGGAATACCTCTGGGACGCGGACGCCATCAACGAGAATTTTATGCGCCATGGGGGGGAAGCCCTCAAACGGATGGTGACCTCCGTCAAGAGCAGTCTGAAGACCATCTCCGAAGTCGGCAGCCAGCTGACTTATTTCTTGGGGGAGGTCCACACCTACGATCCCCAGGGACTGGCTAAATATATGGTTCCAGGCTCCATCCCGGCGTTGGAACGGGCGGCTTTTCTCCTGGAAGAAACCATGGACTTTACAGCCATGACGCTGGAAAGCAAAATGCGGGAGGGTGCCGCCGAGCTGGGCGTGAAATTCGCCGAAATGGTGCATCCGATGCGGTTGGCCATTACGGGGCGTACCGCTTCCCCGAATATTTTTGAATTGATTGAAATTTTAGGAAAGGGCCGGTGCATTGTCAGGATTTTGCGTTTTATTCGAATGATTCGAAACACTCCCGTAACCTCTCCTCTCCCTGAAACCGGGGAAAAACAGTGATGAAAGGGCCCTCGGGAAGGTTGTCATAAAGGAAGGCTTGGGTTAGGTTAGGGTCATCCTATTTGTTTGAGAGGGCACCATGCACGAAAGCATCGAGTTTGTTTTCCACCGGGGCGAGAAAAAAGGCCGTCTGAGGCCTGTGAGCCGAAAGGACTGGGCCCAGATCGTCGGCTGGTGGAACGACACAGAGGTTCGCCGTCTATTCGACGTCCATTTCGTTGACCAAACCTTTTCGGACGCCGAAAAGTGGTTCGCCCGCACCAATTCTCCCGATGACGAGAAACTACCCCGTTCCTTCGTTCTGGAGGTGGATCAGGATGGAAAATGGATTCCGGTAGGCACAGCGGAGTTTTATAACGAGAGACCTTCCCACAAGAGCGCAGATTTTGGCTTTTTGATCGGCGACAAAAAATGGTGGGGAATGGGAATCGGCACCGAGGCCGCCAAACGCATGGTCAAATACGGCTTGGAACAGTTGGAGTACAAGCGGATCGGCGCGGTTTCGGCCGCTTATAACGTACGTTCCTTGAACGCCCTTCAGAAGGCGGGGTTCCAAATCGAGGGTATCCGCAAGAGCTTTGTTTTCCGCGACGGGGAATGGCACGACCAGACGATGATGTCCATCGTGAAGCCCTGACTCTTCGATAAATCACATTTCAATCCCTTTTGGTTCAAACCTGGACATTAGGTTTGTTGGCTATTTCTATGTTTATTGGGAAAAATGCCTGTGATAAAATCCCACCCCCGCAAAAAGGGGGTGGCGCTTTTTGCCGTCTGTTGGGAGATCGTCTAATGGTAGGACAGCAGATTCTGGATCTGCTTATCTAGGTTCGAGTCCTAGTCTCCCAGCCATTTTTCATTATTAATACTAAGATGTGAAAATAACTTGCCCGGCTTTTCATCTATTGAGGGAAATATGAAAAAAACCATTCTTGCCTTGGCGCTGATCCTGTCCGGAACTGCCGGGGTTTATGCCACTACCGCCGAAGAATATTACGTAGCCGGACTTCAAACCTTTAAAGACAGCGACTACGACAAAGCCATCCGTTATTTCCACGCCGCCTTGCTTGAAAAGCCCGACTACTGGCAAGCCTACCAGTTCATGGGAGAGGCCTATTACCAAAGCGGCAACCGCACCGAGGCATTGGTCGCCATGAACGAGAGCCTGAGGCTCCATCCTGACAATTCCGAATTGGTAAGATTTGTTTCGAAGGTGGAAGCCAGCAGCCCCTGGATCTCCTCGGGTTCCCTGAGTTTCCGGGATAAGCTTTCCCTCATCTCCATTCTTTTATCTTTGGCGACCTTGGGTTGGGTGGGCTATTGGGTCTATTGGCTGCGCCCGAGGGAAATTGTCACGTTTCTTTTGAACTTCGGGGAACAGGACGCGAACGGGCTTGTCTCGCAGGTCACGGTTGACTTTACCGCTTTTAACTCCGGCAGCCGCCCGGCCCAAGTGGCGGGGTACAGGGTTCGAAAGTTCGGAAACAAGGCCTGGGAGTCATGGAAATACTTTGATCCTCCAACGCTTCTGAACGCCCCGGACAGCAAAAAGGTCCTGCACTTGGCCTTCACGCACGCCCATGAAAAGCTCGAAGGCCTGGAATTTGGAGATGCCGGCCGATGCCGGTGGGCCTTGACCCGCAATCAAATCAAAGTTACGAACGATGCCATTGAGGCGATTGGCCGTCCCAATCGGGAAATGCCCAAGTCGGTTTTGGGATAAAACCGCCGTTTCCGCAGTCAACCCTTTTTCTCACTGGGGCGAAAGATAGGTCAGATAGGTCCCGATGAGCCCCGAAACAAAAACGATAAAAAATCCAAGACCCATTCCTAGGGCCAAAAAAGCCCGTAAGGGACCCAGGCGTTGGGCGTAAAGTCCCGCCGGAATTCCTATTAAATAGCCGACGCCAATCCCGACAAGTGAGGCGCAAAGGCCGGCCGAAAAGGGAAGTTTTAAAAAGACGCCCGGGGCCAAAAATCCTCCGAAAAATCCAACAAACGCGAAAAACAAAAAGGTCCAAGGTTCGAATTCCAAATAGCTTAAAGGAGTTCCGGCGGTGGAAATCAGGCAATAAACCAAAAGTCCTATGATTCCGGCCGCGCCCAAGAGGCCCGCGAGCCATCCAATCGGGGAGTGGTTTTGAAGGGCATTGGGCATGCCCCAAGCGATTAAAAAACCGCAGACGGCAAGAGCTATGGGGATTTCAAAAAAGATATGGCCTTGCCGGGAATCGGGATGGTTTTTCATGTTTCGCCAAAGGCATTTGGGGAAATAGCGGAGGTGATACGCCATCGTCCAAAAGGAAGGCGCGGGGCCTAACGCCGTCTCTTCTTTAGGGGTTTGGAAAACAAGCATTTAAACCTCTTTTTAAAATTTTAAACCTGTTCGAAATAGGGTTAATTCAACATCGGTTTATTATACTAGCCTTCCCAACTTGTTTCGTGTTTCGTCGGATGGATTCGACAAGGTGTCGCTGTGGCGAAAAGCACCGCCGTAAAATGGAAACGGTTCTGGATGCAAAAAAACCGAGAAAAGGGCCGTGTGAAAAAATCATCCTTTGTCTTTCTTATGTTGGCCCTGCTTTGGGCTTCGGTCCGTCAAGATGTTCTTGGCGCCGATAGCTCAGTTCGAACCGAAACGGCCGCCACAACCAGCGTAAGGAGTGGTATTTTCCTGGACCCCGCCCAGGCGGGTCCCGGGGAAGTTTGGGATGTGGATGAGGAAAAGGCAGCAGCTTTCCCCCATGATTCTCCATCCCAGGGATATTTAAACCTCCATGGAAACGGTTTTTTTGAAGCCATGGCGGAAGAGGGGCCGGATAGGGGCCGAGCCGATTTTTCAGCGCCCAATCGGCTGACGGCGGACCTGGGAATCCCGTTGGGCTCTATTCAGTTTGTGAACTTGGAAGTCGCTCTGACCAGCGACCTCGCGCTGGTTCCTCAAACGGGAACTCCGCAGATTTTTCAGATCGGGGAAAACCAAATGAGTTCTCCTTTCGTGGACGCGCAGGCCCCCAATCGCACCCCCCTGTCGGGTCTTACCTTAAGCGACACTTTGGCCTTGGACTCGGCGGATAAGAGCTGCCTAAAAATCTTCGCGGCACCGCGCGGCCAATCCACCGAAGGCCCTATCGCTTATTTCGACCGCCTTTCCGGAATCATGAATCCGGATAGGCCCCTGGGAGACTCGGTGGGACAGGGGGAAGGGATAGAATCCAGCATGGTCATCGGAGGGGCGTTGGAACTCGGGGGTCTTCATATTGAAACCTCCATGTTTAACGGAATGGAGTCCAATCCCACTCAGGTGGATCTACCCATCGGTACCCCCGATTCCTATGCCATTCGGCTGATTCAGGTGATCGACTCTGGGCTGATGCTCATGGCTTCCTATGCCGATGCCCATGATCCTGAGCCGGGTATTGCCGATTCCAACCGCTATTCCGTTTCACTTTATACGGGTCTTCCCCTTTCGCCAGCCTGGACATGGCATAACACCCTTGTTTATGGCGGCATCACGAATATGGATAACGCAGCATTTCTCAATTCAGCCCTGGAAGAGTTCACTCTTATTAATGAGAAGATGGCTGTTTATGGGCGGTTCGAGGCGGTTCAGAGAACACCCAACCAATTGGGTATTCCTGGTCTTCCAGAACCGGATACCGGCCGGTGGGTCACGGCGCTCACCCTGGGTTACAGTCATCAGATCATCGCTTGGGATGGATGGGAACTAAGGGCCGGTGCCGAAGTGGCCAATAGCCAGACTCCGGCGGATTATTCGCTTTTTTACGCGGGCAATCCCTTTTCCTATAAATTTTTCTTTCAGTTGGGCGGGTTTCAGTCATATGGCCTGTAACCCTTTGGCCCTTTATGTTCTACAAACCTAGGGGAGGAGATGAAATGAATCGAGGGTTCAAAAAGCTTAACTTCGCGGTTTTAACGGCCATTTTTCTCGCGGTCATGCCTCAAGTCTTTGCCGCGGGGGCCGTCGCAACCTCAAAAAATGAGCCTGTCACAGAGACTCCCATGTCCCTGGAGGACTTAGGTTTTACCAAGCAGGACATTCAAAGCGACCCCCAATTTCAGAAGGATTTGGAAACCCGTTCCGACATGCTAAGAATTCACCAGACCCTGGGGCTCATCACCGCAGTGCCCATGACGGCCCAATTCGTGATCGGCCTTTCCACGGAGAACAGCGTGGCCCATGGAAATACGGATACCACGCTTCATACCACTTTAGGCCTCGCCACCGCGGCCCTTTACGGCACCACCGCCATGTTCGCCATCCTCGCGCCCAAACCGCCGGGGCTCAAACCCAGCGGAAACACCGAAGTTCATGAGGACCTTTCCTGGATCCATCTGCCCCTCATGATTCTGGTACCTCTGGTGGGTGATATGATCAATGACCGTATCGCCAACCACCAACCCATCGGAAATTTGGGGGTGGTTCACGGCATCATGGCCACCACCTTGCTGGCTTCCTACCTAACTTCCGTGACGGTCATGACTTTTTAAGGAGAGGCGCCCTATGAAACACTTTTTAATCTTTATTGCGACCCTCTGCCTCCCCACTATCGGGTTTTGCGGTGAATCCCAATGGATACTCGACAAGTCGGAAATTTCCTATCAGGTGACCCATCCATTGCACGTGGTTCATGGTAAAAGTTTGTCCGCCAGGGGAAAGGGCATCCGGGAAGGGAGCCATTGGAATTTTTTAGTGGCCGTACCCGTGAAAACTTTTGATTCCGGGGATAACAACCGGGACCTTCATATGCTAGAAGTCACCAAGGCGGGCCTCTATCCCATCATTCAAGTGACCGCGCGAACGGGTGAAATCCCGGCCAATTCCAAGCCTTCGACCCTAACGGCTGATTTAGAAATCAACTTCGCGGGCAAAAAGGTGAAATGTCCCAATGTTTCCTTGAAGGTGATTGATTGGACAAAAGACGGAGCCCATATCGCCGCAAAAATCTCCTTAAGCCTCAAGGCCTATGACATTACGCCCCCAAGCCTTTTGGCCATGCCGGTGCAGGATGAAGTTCCGATCACTTTGGATATGGTTTGGAAGAGGGTTGAAAAGTCGGCCAACAAATAAGTTTCCTTGGAAAATTTATTCTTTTCGGGTCTTTTATGCTAAGTCTTGGATGAGTGAAAGGATTTAACGGGTTATGAAATACGCTTTTTTTCTATTATTCATATTTAAAATGACCCCCATTTTTGCCGCTCCGGCCACCGCGCCAAAAGATAAACCCTTTGAGCTTTATCCCCAGTCCAACGGCGGCACGCCTGTCACCTTCACTAAAACCCCCATTCCCTGGGATAAAGACGGCAAAAACTGGGATTTCAAATACGGCACCAAGGTCAATATCACCATCGATGCCAGCCAGGTTCTGCGCAACATCACCCCCTACCAATTCGGCAACAACTTGTGCTGGTACGACGGGCGTGATTGGGTCAATGATTCGGACCGGACGGATAAGGCCCAGCAGGGCGGCTTTCGTTTCTGGCGTTTTCCGGGAGGCAGTTCCTCGGACCTCTATAACTGGGACGGCATTTACGACCAGGCCGCCCCGGACCAAACCAACCCCGGCCACATGAACGAAAGCTGGGCCACTTCCACGGACAATTACATCGAATTTTGCGAGAACACCAATTCGGAAGGCATCATCACGGTCAATTACAGCGCCGCGCGCTATGCCACGGTGAAATATGCCGCCGACCTGGCCTCCCGCTGGGTGGGATATTTCAAACAGAAGGGCTTCAAAATACGTTACTGGGAAATCGGAAACGAGCTTTACGGCAACTGGGAAGAGGGAAATACCCTTGCCGGTAAGCCCCAACTGACGGGCGATGTCTATGGCGCTGATTTCCAGGTCATTGCCCAAGCCATGCGCCAGGCGGACCCGGATATTTTCATTGGCGCGGTGACCTATGAAAAGGACGGGCCGGGGGAATGGGATGGCCACCACAACTGGACCCGCAAACTCATCGGCGCCCTAAGTGGAAAAGCCGACTTTTTCATTTTGCACCAATATTTTCTTTACCCATTTAAAAATGGCGACGCGAATCAATATGTGGACCCTTCCAATGAGACCCTTTTCGGCAACCTGCATGAACTGGGAGATGATCTAGCTTCCATGCGAAAGATGGCGGCTGAAACCTCTCCGGGCCAAGAGACCCTGCCGGTGGCCCTGACCGAATTCAACATCCTCAACGCCTCGCCCACCCAGACGATTCAGTTGATCAATGGGCTCTATACCTCCGAGGTTTTGGGAGAATCCATCAAGGTAGGTTATGCCGCTTCAAACTATTGGGACTGGAAAAATGGTATGGATACCAAATTGAATGGGGATATGGGCATGCTGGCCTGCCGGGATAACAACACCCGGGATGATACTCCCCGGCCCAGCTATTACGCCTACGCCCTCTATAACAAGGCCTTCGGGGACAAGATGATTGAGGCCGAGAGTTCGGACCCCGCTTTCAAGGTTTACGCCAGCCGCTTCTCGACGGGGGAGGTGGGTTTGATTTTGGTGAATGAAAGCGGCGATAACCGCTGGGCCTCCTTTGATATCAAGGGTTTCCAGCCCAAGGGAAAGTTGATGGGATGGGTTTTGGCGGGGAAGGGCCTCAACGAAACCCAATGCACCTGGAACGGCCAGCCCGGGCCCATTGGCGGGGGCGGTCCCTTCCCGCTGGATAACATCAAACCCTATCGCGGAAGTTTCAAGACGGACCGAACGCTTCAACTGCCCCTGGCGCCCTATTCGGCGACGGGAATTATTTTGTATTGAGATATCTGAAAAACTCTAATAGAGCGTCAACCAGAGATCTCGACCCCTAAGATTTCCGCAGGAAATCGAGGGGTTACCTTGGAATGTTTTCCTGAAAAAGGCGGTGAAGCCGACTTTTTCAGAGGTTAAATATTAGAAACGGCAAGGATTTACCAGCCGTGAAGAAACGATCCTTCGAAAAACAAAAGTCCACTGAAACCCCGGCGCAAAGGTTGGAACACGGCCTTCAGATCGGCATTCGGGCATCCCTGGCGGCCCTTCTTTCGGCCCTGGTCGCCTTTCGTTTGGGCATGGCCTATCCCATTTACGCCGTCATTGCCGCTGTGGTCGTTACCGATAATTCCCCGGAAGTGACCCGCCGTCTGGTTATGGCGAGACTGATGGGAACAATCATTGGAGCCATTTTGGGCGCGCTCTTTGGCACCCTTCTAGGCCATGGACCGCTTGCCATGGCGGCTGGGGTTCTCATTTCTATCTTGTTTTGTGATTTGATCGGCTTAAGGAATACTCAACGCATCACAGGTTATATCGCTGGAATTGTCATTTTATTCCATGGGGATTCCCCTTGGAGTTACGCCAGGGACCGCTTTATCGAAACAACTCTAGGATTGGCATTCGCGTTTCTCGTCGGGTGGGCCATGGAGGTTGTGATGAAAAAAGCGAAGCTTGCCCTTCCGGTGAAGGATTGAAAATGCTCCCGCAGATGTTATTGATTCTTGTTTGGGTGATTGGCTTTGGAATTTTTGGACCGGCAAATGGAGGGGTTTCGGAACCCGCAGTAACGGAAGTTCAGATTCAAAACCACCGTTGCTTATTGGTAACTCCCTCAAACCTTTCGGCGGAAGCTCCGGTGGTCTTTATTCTGCATGGCCTGGGCGCCAATGCCGAAGATCTGTTCCCCCTGATTGAAGCGATGAACCTGCCCCCCTGCCGCTATATTTTGCCGGACGCGCCTATTCCGATATCCGACCATGCTTTCGCCTGGTACAACCAACAAACCAACAGCCGCGAAGATGTGGTTAAGAGCCGGGATTATTTGTTCGGGCTCATGAACCGGTTTTCAACCGAGGGTGAAAAACAAGGCCATGCCCGTCCGGTCATCCTGCTGGGTTTTTCCCAAGGGGGCGTCATGGCCCTGGAGGCAGGTTTGAATGACAAAGGCAAGGTGGCGGCGATTGTTTCAATGAGCGGTTATATCTGGAACCCCGGCAAAACCTTGGCCCATCCCCTGGCGCCCCTAAACACACCCATTCTCATGGTGCATGGAACGGAAGACGTAATTGTGCAGGAGGACTTGACCCAAAAGACTGTCACGGCACTTAAACAGGCAGGATACAAACCGATTTTTAAGGAATTTGAAATGGGCCATCAAATTTCCAAAGACTCCCTCGCCGAAGTCACCCAATATCTTCAAAAAATATTGATCCCTTTATCCTCTAATCCGGCTCCTTCTTCTATTATGTGAGTATGCAGCCTGACAAGCGTTTATAATTTTAGATAAGGTTTATCCCCCAATCCTTCGGCATTCAAGAAAGCCTTCCCATGGCGCTCACTTTTCAAATTGAAACTCAAACGGACTATCTGCTGATGATTTATCACGGTGCCTACGATTCTTCGTTGGCTGATGAGTTCACGGATCAAATATTGAACGCCTGTAAAACCCATAAGCCCGCCAGGCTTTTAATCGACCTGCGCAAGGTGAAGGGGAACATGACCACCATGGACAGGTTCAACCTTTCCGTCATCGCGGCCGCAAAATATTTAGGAGCCAAGCTGACCGGAAAAATTCCAAGCTGCCGGTACGCCATCGTGGGGAACCATCCCTTGGTGGACCCCGGAAAATTCGAGGAAACGGTCGCCATTAACCGGGGAATCAACGTAAGAACCTTCACTTCAATGGACCATGCAGTTTCCTGGCTGGAAATTGGACTTCCATAAGGTGCCCCAACCCTTTCGATTTTCCTGGTGGTTTCTGCCACTGCTCGCGGGCTTTCTCCTTCTCTTCCTCTTTTCCGCCAAAGCCATCGTCAATTCGGACCTAGGCTTCCACTTAAAGAGCGGCCAGTGGATGGTTCAAAACCATGCCGTTCCCAGGGTGGATAGTTACACCTACACCTCGGCAGGGAACCCCTATGTGGATTCCCATTGGTTTTATCAATTGGTACTTTATGGAGTTTATAAAGTTGGAAGTTATCCGGCTCTAACCCTCATGAATATGGCGGTTCTGGGCGCGGTTTTTATGCTCATTCTTGTTCGCTTTCGTCTGGCCCAGGCGCCTCTTTGGGCCTATTCACCCCTCATGGTCACGGCGGTATTTTGTATCGAACGCAGGATTCTCATCCGCCCTGAAATCTTTTCCTGGTTTCTCCTTTGCGCCACGCTGGTCGTTTTGGACCTCTGGTATATGGAAAAGAAGAACCTCTTATGGGTATTGGTCGTTCTTCAGTTTTTTTGGGTGAACATTGAGGGACTGTTCGTTTTGGGCTGGATTGTCACGGCCTCCTATTGGGCCGGAAGCTGTCTCAAACGCAAAAGATTAGACAAAAAACTACTGCAATATGGGTTGATGGCCCTAGCCGCGGATTTGGCAAATCCTAATTTCATCACTGGCATGGCCTATCCCTTTTCCTTTATCTCGAAACTTCAAGGCGATATTTACCATGAAACCATCACGGAACTTTTTTCCGTCTCTAAGTTTTTGTCCAAGCAGAACCTGCATTTCGACTCTAATTTGAACCTTTTTGTCTTTTTTGCCTTTGCGGGGGTTACCTTTGCGCTGGTGTTGTTAACCTTCCGGAATCGAAAAGCACATGAAATGCTGATTTTGGGGATATTCTTTTATTTGGCCATGACCGCGGTGAGAAACATTCCTCTTTTTGTGCTGACGGCCCTTCCGATTTGCGCTGTTTCCTTGCGCGATTTGAAACCCCGTTGGGATGGCTGGGTGGGGAAGGCCATTCCCTTGGTTTGGACAAAGCGAAACCTTCCCATTCTTTTGACCCTCTTGTGTTTGCTTTTTGGCCTTCGGATTGTCACCAATGCCTATTACCTTTCCGACCGCAGGTCGGAAAGGTTTGGGTTAGGGTTGGATAAAGACCAAATGCCGGTGGGCGCGGCTGAATTTCTGACCCAAAACCATCTCGACGGCAAGATCATCAACATGACCAACTTCGGGGGGTGGTTCGATTGGGCGGCGCCCCAGCCCACCTTTATTGACGGCCGGTGGGAAATCCAAAACGGCGATATTTATAAACAATATTTGGATATGGCCTTCAACAATGGTCTTGCCCGTGGGGTCATTGTCTATAACCCACAATTGATCGTGTTTGAACCCCGCTATCCCCCCTCTTGGGTCAAGCAATTGATCCAGATGCCCGACTGGCGGCCCATTTACCTGGATGGATGCGCGGCTATTTACGCGAAAAAGGATTACGACCCTCAAATACCGGCGTTGGAAGATAAGAATATTTTAAATGGGTTCGGCCTCAAGACGGCTAGCGACGCGGAAACGGAAAATGCCCTCAACCTTATCCATCCCTCGTCCTTGGGCTCTTGGCTTGATGGTTTTATCAACCCGCAAAGCTATCCCTTGGGACTTCTGAATGGAGGCGTTTTCGCCAGTGATAATAACGACCCCGTCCTCTCGAGCGCTTTCTACCTGGAAATGCTTCGGGAGACGGGGGGCCTCTATGAGGAAATTTGGTTTGATCTGGCCAACGAGAGCCTGAAATTGAGGAATTTAGAAACCGCGAAACTTTGTTATCGCAAGGTCCTGGAGGTTGATCCCTCCAACGGCATCGCAAGGCAAATGGCTCTCAAGAATTTTTAAAGCCGCCGGTTTGAAATCCCCGGCTTTAGCCAAGGACGTGCGAACTACGCGCGTGGCAGCCGTGCCAACCGGTCCCCTTAAGGGGATCCGTCGTGGTGGTGAAAGAATAGGTTTTGTTTGAATCTCTAAGGATCGGTCAAGCCTTGCAACCTTCGAAGAAAAACGATTGGAAAAACCCCAAAACAGGCGATTATCTACCGAACCCAAGATCTCAAGCCCTGTGAATACCCCTCTTTCCCACCCGGTTCCATGTACCGGAGTTTATTTACCAACCTAAGGGACAAAAAAATGCTCAGGTATCACGGTACAATGGAATAAACCTGTTGGGTTAAAGCATTAAGGTGTTAGGAGATCTTTTGGAAGCAAGGGAATTAGTCCAAAAAGTCCTCCAGGGCGACGCGAAGGCGGCCCAGGAATTCGTGGATCGGTACCGAGGCTATATGTATAAGACCTGTTCCAACATCCTGGGCTATCGCGACCCCGATGCCGAAGACATGGTGCAAGAGGCATTTATCATTGTTTTTCGCAAGCTCTCCAAATTCGAGTTTCGTATATCACTGGAACCCTGGCTCGCCCAAATCTGTGTTTATTTATGCTTTCGCCATATCAGGAAACGGATGCGTATGATTTCCAAATTAGATGAGGATTTGGAGTCGCTGGCCCTTCCTTCCGCTTTGGCCCGCCAGGAGCGGCTGGAGGAGGAAAATTTAAGGGCGCAAAAACAAGTTTTTTTGGACTTGTGTTTGAAACAAATCGGTGAAGATTGCCGCAAGATCATTGAATTAAGGGAAAAAGAGGAAAAAAGCTACGCCGAGATCGGGAAATCGATGAGTATCCCCATCGGCACCGTCATGTCGAGATTATCCCGCTGTAAACAGGCGCTCATTACGCTAGCCCAGCAACGATTGAGGGATAAAAAGAATGGATGATTTGGTTAAAGCTTACTTTGAGAGGAACCTGTCCGAGGCGGAAGCCGGGGAACTGGAAAACCTCCTGAAAAATTCACCCGAAAAGGCCCAACAATTCGCGGAATTGTCGGAAAAGGCCTATTTGGCCACAGGCCTCCCTGCGCATCAATGGCCAGGGCATTCAATCTCCATTCCCAAAATCGGAGGATTGGGTGCCAGCTGGAAATGGTGGCTGGCCCTTAGCGCCGCCAGCCTGGGTGCTTTGCTTTGGCATTTGAAAACCCAGCCTCCCGCAGATGTTCCTGTAAACCAAAGCGCCCCGGTCGTTTCAGGGGTTCAAAACCATTTGCCCCAGCCAGCTAAGCAGGTCATTCCTCAAAAAATCCAGGTTCTTCCGCCGCAAAAGCAATGGGAGGGGGATCAATTAAGCGTTTTGGTGGAGACGGAAAAATCATCGCTGGTGACGGTGCGCATCCTGGACGACCAGGGCAAGGAAGTCCGCGCTCTTTTCGCGGGAGTTTTGGACAAGGGACAATGGAATTTTGTTTGGGATGGCTTGTTGGCGAATGGGAGCCAGGCCTTGAACGGTTCTTACAAGATCCAAGTTCAGAACGGGTCCCGTATTCTCTCGAAAACGGTGCATCTCGATTACAAATAACCACGCCCATGGAATTGGGCCCTGATGGTTGACCCGAGGGGAAGATCTCGCCGATGGGTTGCCCCCACAACAAAAATCCGAAACGATTTTCCCTCCCGGTCCGCGAACCGGTTCCGGCCCCCGGATACACGCGCGGGAACCGGAAATAACATTTAATGTGACTCCTTCAAAAGAAAACGACATAATGAAAAAGAACTCCCGGGGGGTCTTTCACACCATGGGTTTAAAATGTTTCAAACTTTTCGCCGCCCTTTTTCTCCTGGCGGCCCCTTCCATTCTCCGGGCCCAGTTCGGCGGCGACGGCATCTACGGCGTTTATTACAACGGCATCAATTTCAATACCGCGGCTGTCAGCGAAGTGGACCCCAGTGTCGATTTCCTCTGGCAAGGATGCATGAACGTTCCAGGTGTTTCGGCTACGGCTTTTTCAGTGAAATGGACGGGGCAGATCGAGCCCGCTTACAGCCAGGCTTACACCTTCACCGCTGCGGTGAACGGGGGAGTCAGCCTGATCGTCAACGGCCAGGTTTTAGTGAATCAATGGACCGAAAATACCACCACTTCTTACTTTACGGGCACCATCAACCTGACCGCAGGCGTGACGGTTCCCATGGAAGTCGATTATTTCGCCAACGGCGGAAGCCCCCAGATGCAGGTTTTCTGGCAGTGCGCTTCCCAGCCCTATGCGGTCATCCCCCGTGAAGATTCCTTTTCCGGCACGAATCCCGGACCCGCTCCGACGCCCCAGGTCGTGACCGCCTGCGGGCAAACCGCCATGATCGACGGGGTCCTGAATGAGCCACCCTGGAATGAAGGGCTGCCCTTTTCCCAAGTCACCAAAACGGTCAGCGGGCAGGTTTTCGGCACCACAGCCCTTTTTAAGATCGTGTGGGATGCCAACAATTTGTATCTTGGAACCCAGGTGATGGACAGCCAGTTGACCAATGTGGGGACGAATGAGCCTTATACGGGTTCGGCGGTCGAACTTTTCCTTAATATGGATAATGACCGGTCCATCACCATCACTTCTCATGATTTTCAATATGTCTTTGGCTGGGGCCAAACCACTCCCTGGGAAAGTTTAAACCGGATCACTGGCGTCACGATGAAGACCCCCCCCACCTCAACTGGTTATATCGTCGAAGCGTCCATTCCCTGGTCCACCTTGGGGGTCACTCCGCTTCAAGGGACTGTGTTGGGGTTTGACGTAGGGGTGGATGTCAACCATAACGGCGGCATCTGCAGGGACGGCCAAATGATGTTTAACGGAAACACCGATAATTATCTGGATACGAGCGCTTACGGCGTTTTGGATCTTGGCACGGCCTGTCCCACGCCGGTTGCCACCCCGCCCGCCCCCAATAATAAACCCTATGTTTATTCCAACCCTTCCAGCGGGCCCAATGTGACTTTCGTTTATGACATGGCGGAGAATGGCAGTGTCCAGATCGGCGTATTGAACGACGCGGGCGACGTGGTCGCCACGATACAAGACAAAAAACCCCCAGGCGTCCAGGAAAGCGTGTTGAACATCCAATCCTTCGCTCCTGGCCACTATTTCTACCGTGTGGTGTTAAGTTACAATTCCGGCCGGAAGAATGTTTATGCCCCGGCCGTCCTGGCTGTCTTCAAATAACATGGGCCCACCGGCTACATACTCCGACCAGAAAAATTCAAACCTCCATAAAATTTTGATCCTGATTTGCTGGCTTATCGCATCAACCATCTTCACCGCCCCACCAGGGTCCGCCCAAACGGTTATCTCGAACGCCGCCGGGTCAGCGGAAAATCTTGAAAACGCCGGCGCGTCCGCCCG
Organism: candidate division FCPU426 bacterium; assembly: GCA_963738405.1. GTDB lineage: Bacteria > Oederibacteriota > Muellerivitia > Muellerivitales > Muellerivitaceae > CAVTWJ01. The sequence continues at coordinate 66,880 of CAVTWJ010000011.1, forward strand.
GGTGTACGGCATGGGCACGGCTTTCGTTGGGGTCGCTGATGACGTGTCCTCCCTCTTTTTCAACCCAGCGGGACTTTCAGGGATTTCCCTTTCTCAACTAGTCTTGAACCATAACAGCTACTTGGCGGGGACGTTCCAAGAGACCCTGGCTTATGGTTTTCCCGCCGGAAATGTGGGAGGCATTGCCACTGCGATCAATTACATTAATTGGGGCAGTTTGGATTTGAGGGATAACTACGGTTTATCCCAGGGATCGTACACCGATACCGATGTGAGCCTGGTTTTGGGATGGGGCAAGGAATGGGCGAAGGGTTTATCGCTTGGGCTCGCGTTCGAGGGGGTCCAACAAAAAATAGTGAATAACCTCTACAACATCTTTTCAGCCCGGTTGGGATTGCTTTGGCGCCCGGCGGATTCCCTCAAGCTGGGAGCCTCCTATTCCAACCTGGGTACGGACGTGGCGGGGAATACTCTCGCCCAAAGCTTCCAGGCCGGGGGTTCCTATAGCCTCCCCTTGGAGAAAAACAAGGAACTTCTTTGGGCCATCACAGGAGACTGGGAACCCCTGGGGATCAGCAGGCTCCAATGCGGGATGGAAGGGGGATGGGACCGAACCGTAATGGTCCGGGCCGGTTACCAGACTCCACTTGACGGCCAGATAGCCGGGGGTTCCACGGCCTTTTCCCTAGGGGCTGGGTTGAAGCTGGGCGACTTCAGCCTGGATTACGCCTATATCCCTTTCGGGGATTTCGGGGTTTCCAACCGGATCAGCCTCGGTTACGAGTTTCCGCCAGCGCCCAAGGAAGTGGTACAGGTGCCGGTGACAGTCATCCAGCGGGTGATGGTTCCTGCGCCGACCCCCGCGGCCATATCCCCCGCGTTGGATTCTCCCAAAACTGCCATCCAAGTGAAATTCACGATTCCTTCCGGGCAGGGAGATGCCGGGGTCACGACCCTTTCCCCCACGCAGCAGGAAACCCGGATACAAAGCTTTCTTCAATTGATAAAAAGCGACCCTCAAAACCCTAAGAATTGGTGGCAATTGGGGAGTCTTTACTACCAAATGCGTCAAAAAGCGTCCGCCATTCAGTGCTTTGAACAAGTCCTCCGTTTAAAACCGGATAACAAGGCCCTCTCCGATTGGCTCGAAAAATATAAAGCCGCTGGTCCCTAACAGGGTGCTGGAAAAGTCTTTTTCCACCCTGTCTACAGCCACGGGCCATGAGCGAATCGCCTTAGATCCCTTGTTAATCAAGGGATGATTCGCGACACAGATTACGAAAAAATCCGTCGTTCGGACTTTTTTATCATTCCTGCTAAGCCATTTAAAACCCGCCTTGTTTCTTCTTTGCCTTTTATAAACTCAAACTTGCATCACGGCAGAAACCGTCACAACCGTAGTCCCCATGAAAAATGTGGAACTATCCTTCGTTCAAATTTCATGAAACAAGCGGTACGAAAGATTTCACCATTTACCAGCTCAGCCGGAATTTCCGAGCGTTTGGGAAATTCCGGGCAATCGTTGGACAAAGCCCGGCAAGGCCCTCCTGCTCCATTTTTTAAAAAAATATTTCAATCTTTTGGGAGTGCATCCATTAACGCTTTTAGGTTTACGGTTAAAATTCGATGTTTTACCGCAGCCCGATCTATTTTTCCGATTTCCAAGATTTTCCGGTTCAGTGGAATAAACCGTCCTTGCCAAAGGATTTAAGTAATAGGGACTTCTTGGCTAACTCTTAAAAACAATCTTCGTGATCCGGGAAATCACCCCTGCCGGTTTTGAACATCCGGCCCAAACAACCAGGTTTGGGCATGATCGTTGAGGTGGGAGCGACGGGCAATTTATTTCTAATCTTGAAGGAGACGGAAATGAAAAGCATAAAAACCGCATTGAAAGGCCTTTTCATTTTATTACTGGGGGGCAACCTTTCCGCGCTTTACGCCCAGGCCAACATCACCGTCAACGCCTCTTCGGTGGTCACGACAATCCCCTCCGAAATTTACGGCACCAATATGTCCACCTATACCTCTTCCAACAACGGCTCGGACCCGGCTTATGTAACTGCCATGCAGGTTTCCGGCAGCCGCAACATCCGCTGGCCAGGAGGCTCTTACGCCGATTTCGTCAATTGGAATGATCTTCAATGCCAGGGCAACTTCGAGGTCACCACGCCCGAATACATCTCCTTCCTCCAGAAATTCGGTGGACAAATGCAGGCCATCGTGAATTTCAGCGGCAAATGGTGCGGCACCCAATATACCCATGCCCAGGCCGTCAGCCTAGCCGCCGCTTGGGTCTCTTGGAACCTGACTAACACGGGTTCGGCCCGCGCGAAATATTGGGAGATCGGGAACGAAGTTTACGGAAGTTGGGAAACAGGAGGACAGGGTTCGGCAGGTAGCACATTGACCGGCACGGTTTATGGCAATTATTTCGCCGATTACTATAAAGCGATGAAAGCGGTGGACCCGACCATCCTCATCGGGGCGGTGGCTTCGCCCGGCGCCTCCGATTACAGCAACTGGACCCCGCGTTTACTCACCGCCGCTAAAGCCGCCGGAGTCGTACCTGACTTCCTTATCATCCACAATTATCCTGATGGCGCAACCGGTACAGGTTCGGCCTTTGACGCCACAATGCTTAGCTACGCCAGCCTGCCCGCCAACTTCACTTCCAGCCTGAACAGCCTCGTGTCATCGAATGTGGGCAGTTCCTACGTCGGACAAGTGAAATACTTTATGACCGAATACAACTCAGGTGGGCCAAGCGGTCCAAATGTTCAATGTGACGAGTACATCAATGCCATGTTCGTGTCCCAATGGATCATGGAATGCGCCAAGAACGGGTGGATCGGGGCCAACCTATGGGCCGCAAAAAACGGAGGCACTCCCGATTACGCTTTCATCAATACCAGTACGGACGCCCCCTTCCCGGATTATTACATGTTCCCCATGCTGACGGGTAAGTTCGGCGCGGGAATGGTCTCCTGCTCCAGCAGCAATTCCAGTGTCAGGTCCTATGCTTCCAAAGATTCCGCCGGCAACCTTACCCTCTTCATGGTTAACAACAATCCAACTACGAGTATGCCGGCCAATGTCACAGTCTCGGGATTCACGCCGGCCTCATCAGGCCACGCCTGGGTGATGCTTCCTTCAGGAACTTCATCGAGCGGGGCGCCCCAGGAGGCGCCGAGCATTTCCATCAACGGAAACGTGAACCCGGCGCCTGCTAACCTTGCCTCTATCGCGGGGGTAGCCCAGACCACGGGATCAACCTTTACGGTCAATCTCCAGCCCAGCGAGATGGCCCTGATTGTCATTCCACCTACCGGTGGTACTCCCCAACCCACGCCGACCAACACTCCCTGTACACCCACCGCCATCATCCCTTACCTTCAAGTGAACGCGGGGACATGGCAGCAGGCCAGCAGCGTTACCGTAAGTGCGGGCGCGACGGTCAACCTGGGACCCCAGCCCGTGACTGGCGGCACCTGGAGTTGGACCGGCCCCAACGGTTTTACCTCCACTTCGCGGGAGATCGACAACATCCCCTTGGGCGCCGGCAACAACACCTTCACGGCGACCTACACGAACGCCTGCGGCCTCAAGACCACGCAAACCTTCACCATCACGGTGCAATCCGCGCCGACGGCCACTTTCACCTTTACGCCCACCTCGGCGGCGCCTACAGCCACCTTTACCCATACCCCCACCCCGACTTCCACGCCGACTCCGATTGTGTCCTCCAGCTGGCGTGTGAACGCCGGAGGCCCGGCCTATACCGATACCACGAGCAATATCTGGGCTTCGGACGAGAACTTTAGCGGCGGATCGGTGGCCAGCGGCGGGGCCGTGACCGGAACCTCCGATTCGACCCTTTACGACACCCAGCGCTACGGGAACAGTTTCAGCTATTCATTCTTCGTCCCTGCGGGCAGTTACCAGGTGACCCTGAAGTTTGCCGAGACCTATTCGGGCGACTTCTCGGCCGGAGCCCGTGTCTTCAACGTGGCCGTCAACGGGTCCACCGTGCTTTCCAACCTGGACGTTTACGCCCAGGTGGGCGCCAACACGGCGGACGACAAGCTGATCAACAACGTGTCACCCAGCGGAGGAATCATTACTATCCAGTTCACGGGAGGGTCCAGCACGGACACGAACGCCATGGTGGAAGCCATCCAGGTCATTCCCCAGCCCGCCACGCCTACCTTTACGAATACACCGACGAGAACCTCGTCGGCCACGGGTACACCTACGGCAACGTCCACGGCCACTCGTACCTCGACGGCTACCTTTACCTTCACCCCGACGGTGACCAGTACGGCGACCGCGAGCCGGACCAGTACAGCGGTGCCGCCTACCGCGACGAATACGGCAATCCCGCCGACTTCGACCTTCACCTCGGTGCCTGCCACAGCGACCGCTACCAACAGCCCGGTACCGCCAACCGTGACCAATACGCCTGCTCCGCCGAGTCCAACGGTCTCCCAAACCCCAACCAATACCTATACGTTTACTGGGACGGTTACCAACACCCCGGCGCCTCCAACGGCTACGAATACGGCCGCGCCGCCTACCTTTACCTTCACTGACACCCCGGTGCCTCCCACAACGACGGATTCGATGACGCCTACGGCGTCCCTCACCGTTACGCCAACAAATAGTCCTGTGCCACCGACGGTGACGAACACGCCGGTACCGCCGACGGTCACGAATACCCCAGCGCCACCGACTGTTACCAGTACCAGCACGGCGGTTCCGCCGAGTCCAACGGTCTCCCAAACCCCAACCCATACCTATACGTTTACTGGGACGGCAACTTTCACCAATACCTTTACCCACACCAACACGCCGGTACCGCCGACTGCCACCTTCACGCCCACGCCTTCCGGGGCGGCGGCCTTGACCGTGGAACTGTTGTCGTCGATCACGGCCGATTCCACCAACAGCCCCCATCCTTTCATCGAGGTGGTCAATACCGGGAGCGGGTCCTTGAACCTGAACAACGTGGAAGTGCGCTATTGGTTCAACTGCGATTGCACCAACCAAAGCATCCAAACCTGGGTGGATTGGGCGGGGTTGATGCCCGCGGGGACTTCGGTGACGAATGACGTGTTGCACACCACCGTAGCCACCAGCCAGGGCGGCCAGACCGACTACATCAGCTACAAGTTCACGGGCAACCTGGTGCTGCAGCCTGGGCAGGCTATCCAGATCCAGAGCCGGTTCAACAAGAGCGACTGGAGCAACATGCTCCAGGACAACGACTGGAGCTACGCGGCCTACACCAGCTACACCCCAGCGACCAAGGTCACAGCCTATGAGGGCGGGTCCCTGGTTTGGGGCCAAGAACCTTCCGGCTCCTCAGCGGCCTTGAAGGCGGCCAGCGTGATCGCCTACCCGAACCCCTCCACGGGGAACGGGGTAAACCTGGCGGTTAATTTGTCGGGTAACGGCACGGGCAGCTCCAATGCCAGCGCCAAGGCGCTGGGTTCGTCGGATGGAGAGGGAATTGATCCGAACGCCGAGGTCACCCTCAAGGCCTATACCATCGACGGACGTCTGATCTGGTCGACCACGGTTTCAGGAGCTTCCATCGGGTCCACCGGCAACCATTCGGTTTATTGGAACGAGAAGAACTACGTGGGGAATTACCTGGCCAACGGGCTTTACATCGTGACCTGCACGGTGAAATCCCAGGGCCAGACCAGCACCGCCACCTCTAAATTATTGATCCTGAGGTAGGGAAAAGCTCGAAATTTGCCACAAGAATCGAAGAGAAATAAATGAAGATTTTTACTTTTGAATCAAGACAAGGTTGAAAAAGGGAGTCGCTAATAACGGGTTTAGAAACGAACTAGGGGAGGTTGAAGATGAAAATATTCAAAGCCGTGCTGCCGGGACTCGTGATCCTATTGTTGGGGGCGAACGTTTCAGCGCTATACGCCCAAACCATTCCCACCTCGTTCTCATGGACATCGACCGGCCCTATCATCAGCGCCAAGAGCGACGCCACCCACAATATAGTCTCGGTCAAGGACCCATCAACCGTTTACTACAACGGCCAGTGGATCGTTTACGCCTCCAATGCTAACTCCGCTGGCGGCTGGGGCATGGAATACCTGCACTTCACCGACTGGAGCCAGGCCGGTGCCGCAACACCCTACTTCATGGATGACAACCCCAACTTCTCGGGCTATCACACCGCGCCGCAAGTGTTCTATTTCGCCCCGCAGAACAAGTGGTACCTGATCTTCCAGAGCGGCCAGCCTCAGTATTCCACCAACAGCGACCCCACCCAGCCCCAGAACTGGACCGCTCCAAGGAATTTCTTCGCCTCGCAGCCCTCGAATGTGAGCGCTTGGCTCGATTTCTGGGTCATCTGCGATTCCACCAATGCCTACCTGTTCTTCTGCGGCGACAACGGAAACTTCTACCGCAGCTCAACCCCCCTCGCGAACTTTCCCAACGGCTTCAGCGATCCCACTATCGTCTACTCGGAAGCCAATTCCGCCAATCTCTTCGAGGCCGACAATGTCTATACCGTCGAGGGGACCGGTATGTACCTGGCTAACATCGAGTGCATGGGTCCCAATGGGCACCGCTTCTTCCGGGCCTTGACCGCGACCAGCCTCGGCGGCGCCTGGACCCCGCTCGGCAATACGTTAAGTTTCAATACCCCGTTTTTGGGATTGGACAACGTTACCTTTCAATCCGGTGTCACAACCTGGACCGACGACTTCAGCAGCGGCGGGGCGCTCATCGACGGCAATGACCAAACCGATCCGATCAACATCAACAACCTTCAGTTTCTCTACCAGGGCGTCAATCCAAATGTTCATGTCACGTCCTACGCACTGCTTCCCTACCAACTCGGCCTGGCGACCTCAAACGCCAACAAGCCCACTAGCCCGACCCCGACCCCCGGCTGCACACCCACCGCCATCATCCCTTACCTTCAAGTGAACGCGGGGACATGGCAGCAGGCCAGCAGCGTTACCGTAAGTGCGGGCGCGACGGTCAACCTGGGACCCCAGCCCGTGACTGGCGGCACCTGGAGTTGGACCGGCCCCAACGGTTTTACCTCCACTTCGCGGGAGATCGACAACATCCCCTTGGGCGCCGGCAACAACACCTTCACGGCGACCTACACGAACGCCTGCGGCCTCAAGACCACGCAAACCTTCACCATCACGGTGCAATCCGCGCCGACGGCCACTTTCACCTTTACGCCCACCTTGGCGGCGCCTACAGCCACCTTTACCCATACCCCCACCCCGACTTCCACGCCGACTCCGATTGTGTCCTCCAGCTGGCGTGTGAACGCCGGAGGCCCGGCCTATACCGATACCACGAGCAATATCTGGGCTTCGGACGAGAACTTTAGCGGCGGATCGGTGGCCAGCGGCGGGGCCGTGACCGGAACCTCCGATTCGACCCTTTACGACACCCAGCGCTACGGGAACAGTTTCAGCTATTCATTCTTCGTCCCTGCGGGCAGTTACCAGGTGACCCTGAAGTTTGCCGAGACCTATTCGGGCGACTTCTCGGCCGGAGCCCGTGTCTTCAACGTGGCCGTCAACGGGTCCACCGTGCTTTCCAACCTGGACGTTTACGCCCAGGTGGGCGCCAACACGGCGGACGACAAGCTGATCAACAACGTGTCGCCCAGCGGAGGAATCATTACCATCCAGTTCACGGGAGGGTCCAGCACGGACACGAACGCCATGGTGGAAGCCATCCAGGTCATTCCCCAGCCCGCCACGCCTACCTTTACGAATACACCGACGAGAACCTCGTCGGCCACGGGTACACCTACGGCAACGTCCACGGCCACTCGTACCTCGACGGCTACCTTTACCTTCACCCCGACGGTGACCAGTACGGCGACCGCGAGCCGGACCAGTACAGCGGTGCCGCCTACCGCGACGAATACGGCAATCCCGCCGACTTCGACCTTCACCTCGGTGCCTGCCACAGCGACCGCTACCAACAGCCCGGTACCGCCAACCGTGACCAATACGCCGCTGCCTCCGACTGTGACGAATACCCCGGCCCCACCTACTGTCACAGACACACCAATGCCCCCGACGCCAACTGGAACCAGCACGCCCGTTCCCCCCACGGCGACGGATTCGATGACGCCTACGGCGTCCCTCACCGTTACGCCAACAAATAGTCCTGTGCCACCGACTGTTACCAGTACCAGCACGGCGGTTCCACCGAGTCCAACGGTCTCCCAAACCCCAACCCATACCTATACGTTTACTGGGACGGCTACCTTCACCTTTACCAATACGCCGGTACCGCCGACTGCCACCTTCACGCCCACGCCTTCCGGGGCGGCGGCCTTGACCGTGGAACTGTTGTCGTCGATCACGGCCGATTCCACCAACAGCCCCCATCCTTTCATCGAGGTGGTCAATACCGGGAGCGGGTCCTTGAACCTGAACAACGTGGAAGTGCGCTATTGGTTCAACTGCGATTGCACCAACCAAAGCATCCAAACCTGGGTGGATTGGGCGGGGTTGATGCCCGCGGGGACTTCGGTGACGAATGACGTGTTGCACACCACCGTAGCCACCAGCCAGGGCGGCCAGACCGACTACATCAGCTACAAGTTCACGGGCAACCTGGTGCTGCAGCCTGGGCAGGCTATCCAGATCCAGAGCCGGTTCAACAAGAGCGACTGGAGCAACATGCTCCAGGACAACGACTGGAGCTACGCGGCCTATACCAGCTACACCCCAGCGACCAAGGTCACAGCCTATGAGGGCGGGTCCCTGGTTTGGGGCCAAGAACCTTCCGGCTCCTCAGCGGCCTTGAAGGCGGCCAGCGTGATCGCTTACCCGAACCCCTCCACGGGGAACGGGGTGAACCTGGCGGTTAATTTGTCGGGTAACGGCACGGGCAGCTCCAATGCCAGCGCCAAGGCGCTGGGTTCGTCGGATGGAGAGGGAATTGATCCGAACGCCGAGGTCACCCTCAAGGCCTATACCATCGACGGACGTCTGATCTGGTCGACCACGGTTTCGGGGGCTTCCCTGGGATCGACGGGGAACCACACGGTCTATTGGAACGAGAAAAACTACGTGGGGAATTACCTGGCCAACGGGCTATACATCGTGACCTGCACGGTGAAATCCCAGGGCCAGACCAGCACCGCCTTATCCAAAATTCTAATCCTAAAATGAGGAGTTTTATCCGCCTTTGGCGGGAACATTCTGGTTTCCAGGTTGTGGGGCAGTCCGGTGGGAGGGATTCGATGGTGGAAAATCAAAAGCCTAGGTTGATGGTCGATAAAGTTTCCGATTGGGACTTGGAGGTCATGAACTTGGTTGAGGATACGCTCGGTAAAATCGAAACAGGAAATGGGAGCACGGCCAACGGCCTGCCGCCATCCCTCCGGAGCGAGGATGAGACAGGAGAATGATGAATTTAGAAAGGCGCAGGTTCACGCCAAGGCCGACCATGAGCGACGTCGCGGGTATGGCAGGGGTCTGCCGCGCGACGGTTTGCATGGTGGTCAATCATGACCCGAGAGTCAGTGAAAAAACCCGGCAAAAGGTTTTGACGGTTGTGGATCAATTGAATTACCGGGTCAATGAAACGGCACGGGCATTAAGCCGCTGTCGGACTGAAAAATTGAAGAGGGTATGAAACCCTACTGAAATCGAGGTCCACTCACAAGCTAAAGATGGGGTAAAAAGGGGAGAAAAAATGGGGAGATCAAACCGCAAGCTTGCGTCGTTGGCTGTGGCCTGTCTGCTGTGGATATGCTTGGGAAACGGTTCCTTGAAAGCGCAGGTCAGTTCGGTTTGGACTTACCATTACGACAACGCCCGGACGGGAATCAACCCCAACGAAACGATCCTCAATCCAACCAACGTCAACCCCAACAGTTTTGGAAAGCTTTTCTCCTATTCCGTCGATGGCAAGCTTTACGGGCAGCCTCTTTACGTCGCGGGGGTTACCGTCAACGGGGCTGTCCATAATGTCGTTTATGCGGTCACCATGCATGACAGTGTTTATGCCTTCGACGCGGATAACAACCAAGGGGCGAACGCCAACCCCTTGTGGCATGTCAGTTTTCTTGGCACGGGAGCTGCGGTCACCCAGTCTGTTTCCTCCTCCATTGCCGGTTGTTCCGACACCCAGCCTGAATTCGGAATCCTAGGCACACCCGTCATCGATACTACGACCGGGACGATTTACCTGGTGGACAATGTCCAGATCGTTTCCGGGGGCAATACCACCTATGCGGGCCATCTTCATGCCCTGGATATTTCCACCGGGGCTGAAAAATTCAACGGCCCGACCCTGATTTCGGGCATAGCCGGCGGGCAGAGTTTTAACGCCCGCCAGGAAATCAATCGGCCCGGGTTATTTCTGCTGAATGGGGAAGTCTATGCGACCTTCGGGTCCCATTGCGATGACAGGCCTTACCAAGGCTGGGTCCTGGCCTACAACGCCGCGAATATAAGCCAGCAAACCCGCGTTTATTGCACCACTCCCAACGGCTCGGATGGGTCCATTTGGGAAAGCGGCTGCGCCCCGGGAATCGACGCGTCCGGGAATATTTTCGGGCTTGTCGCCAACGGAACCTTCGACGCGAATTCGGGCGGCCATGATTATGGGGACAGCTTCATCAAGATTTCGACCGCCGGGGGCGGCTTGTCCGTCTCCGATTACTTCACGCCCTACAACCAAGCCACCCTCAGCGCCGATGACTCGGACCTCGGGGCGAGCGGCCATATCCTTCTTCCGGATTCCTTCGGAAGCGCGGCCCACCCCCATCTCATCACCGGCTCGGACAAGACATCGGATATTTACCTGGTGGACCGGGATAATATGGGGAAATACAACGGGAGTTTTAACACCTCCCTCCAGAACTTCAACAACGGCGGGAGCGGTTACTCGGTTCCGGCCTGTTTCAGCAATGGAACCACCCACTGGGTTTATTGGGGAATGGTGAATGAACCTCTTAAGGCCTACACCCTTTCCAATGCTTCGTATAACACCACTCCCTCCTCGCGGACCAGCACCACCTTTTCCTTTCCGGGCACCTCGCCCAGCGTTTCTTCCAACGGCACCGCGAACGCCATTGTTTGGACCAGCCAGTTTGGATCCCCTGAAATTCTCCATGCCTATGACGCCACCAACCTCGCCACTGAACTTTATAATTCAAGCCAGGCGGCGAACAGCCGGGATGCCGCCGGCTCGGGCCAAAAATTCAATCCTCCCGTGGTCGCCAACGGGAAGGTCTATTACGCCGCCGCCAATGGTCTATACGTTTACGGGCTGTTAAACCAGGGCACTCCCACCTTCACCCACACGCCGAATCCCTCGAATACCGTGACACCCACTCCGACCCCTTCATCCACACCGTCCTCAACTTTTACCCGCACCCAAACTCCGACAGCCACTTTCACCGCCACCCCGGTTGTAGCCGCCACCTGGCGGGTGAATTCCGGCGGCCCCGCCTATACGGACAACCTTGGAAACCTTTGGTCGGCCGATACCCAGTTTATTGGGGGGACGGCGGCCACCCAGGGCGGGGCCATCACGGGAACCTCCAACCCAACCCTGTATGACACCCAGCGCTACGGCGGCAGTTTCAGCTATGTGTTCAACGTCCCCGCCGGGACTTACCAGGTCACCTTGCTGTTCGCGGAAACCTATTCCGGTGATTTCGCGGCCGGGGACCGGGTGTTCAACGTTTTGGCAAATGGCGTCACCGTTTTAGCGAATCTTGATATTTTCGCTAAAGTCGGGGCGAACACGGCATTGAACGAGGCGCTTAACAACATCGCGCCCAACGGGGGGGCCATCACGCTTCAATTCATGGGAACCCCCAGCAAGGACGCCAACGCGGTGGTGGAAGCCATCCAGGTTATTCCCCAACCCCAAACACCAACCTTCACACCGACCTCCACAGCTACCCTGACGCCCACGTTCACCGCTACCGCCACACTGACGAATACCCCCACGCCGGTAGTGGCCGCCACCTGGAGGGTCAACGCAGGAGGGCCTACCTACACCGATACCACGAGCAATATCTGGGCGGCGGACGAGAACTTTAGCGGCGGGTCGGTGGCCAGCGGCGGGGCCGTGACCGGAACCTCCGACTCCACCCTTTACGATACCCAGCGCTACGGGAACAGTTTCAGCTATTCCTTCAACGTGCCTGCCGGGAACTACCAGGTGACCCTGAAGTTCGCCGAGACCTATTCGGGAGATTTTTCGGCCGGAGCCCGTGTCTTCAACGTGGCCGTCAACGGGTCCACCGTGCTTTCCAACTTGGACGTTTACGCCCAGGTGGGCGCCAACACGGCGGACGACAAGCTGATCAACAACGTGTCGCCCAGCGGAGGAATCATTACCATCCAGTTCACGGGAGGGTCCAGCACGGACACGAACGCCATGGTGGAAGCTATCCAGGTCATTCCCCAACCCGCCACGCCTACCTTTACGAACACCCCCACGAAGACTTCGACCGCTTCCTTTACATCCACGGCCACCACAACCAATACAGCCGTGCCGCCGAGTGCGACAGCCTCCCAAACTCCAACCAATACCTATACCCTTACTGGGACAGCCACGAATACGGCGGTTCCGGCTACTGCTACCAATACGAATAGCCCCGTACCGCCGAGTGCGACAGCCTCCCAAACCCCGACCAATACTTATACGTTTACTGGGACCCTCACCAACACCCCGGTTCCGCCCAGTGCGACGGCCTCCCAAACTCCAACCAATACCGAAACCCTTACAGGGACGGCCACGGACACGCCGATGCCGCCTACGCTCACATTTACGGCCGTTAATACCGACACGCCTGCGCCGCCCACACTCACCTTTACCCCGACTTGGACGCCGTCCCCGACGCCGGTGCCTCCGTCTCCCACGGAGACGTCCACACCCACGCTGACCGCGACCTACACATGGACCATGACTCCGACGCCGTCAAACACACCGGCGCCACCGACACTGACATTGACGCCGACTTGGACACCGTCCCCAACGCCGGTACCTCCGTCCCCCACGGGAACGCCCACGCGAACTGAAACGGTGACCCATACCTTTACCCTGTCCCCGACGGCGACGAACACCCCGCGACCCCCGACCGCAACCCTCACTCCCGTGCCGCCCACGCCTACTTTTACGGCGGTGACGGGCATGGGTTCCTTCACGGTCGATCTGCTTTCGTCGATCACGGCCGATTCCACCAACAGCCCCCATCCCTTTATTGAGGTGGTTAACACCGGGAATGGGCCTGTGAACCTGAACAATGTGGAAGTGCGTTACTGGTTCAACTGCGACTGCACCAACCAAAGCATCCAAACCTGGGTGGATTGGGCGGGGTTGATGCCTTCGGGAACCTCGGTCACGGGAGATGTCCTGCATACGGCCGTTTTCACCAGCCAGGGCGGCCAGACCGACTACATCAGCTACAAGTTCACGGGGAACCTGGTACTCCAGCCGGGGCAAGCGATCCAGGTGCAAAGCCGGTTCAACAAGAGCGACTGGAGCGGCATGCTCCAGGACAACGACTGGAGCTTCGCGCCCTATACCAGCTACACCCCCGCAACCCACGTGACCGGATACCTGAATGGGTCGTTGGTCTGGGGGCAGGAACCCATGGCGATTTCCGCGGGATTGAAGGCGGCAAGCGTGGTGGCCTATCCAAACCCCTCGACGGGGAACGGGGTGAACCTGGCGGTGAACCTGTCAGGGGCTGGAACGCTCAGCTCAAATGCAAGCGCCAAGGCCGTGGGATCGTCGGGAGAGGAAGGAATGGATCCGAACGCGCGAATAGTCCTGAAGGTTTACACCCTTGAGGGCCGGATGATCTGGTCGACGACGGTGTCCGGCGCTTCAGTGGGTACGGCGGGCAACCACGCGGTTTATTGGAACGAGAAGAGCCTGGCGGGGAGCTATCTGGCCAATGGGCTTTATATCGTGGTCGCCACTGTCAAGTCGCAAGGACAAACCACCACCGCTTCCTCCAAAATACTCATCCTGAAGTAAACAGTAAAAGCTTGTTATCGAAAGATCCTGGATGTCGATCCCTCCAACGGCATGGCCAGGCAAATGGCTTTCAAAAATTATTGAAGCCGCCGGTTTGAAATCCAGGCTTTAGCTGGGAAGGCAGGCGGTTGTGGAATGACGTCCGCTTACCCAAATCATTCGTCTTGTGGCCGCAATATCCCCCGTTTCGGGCAAAATTAAGGCGCCCCCAGCATGATGATTAAGGTCGGCTTGACTTCTTTTTTGTCCCATGGGAATATGACCATAATAAGTGGTCACGAAGGAGGGTTTATGAAAACCATCGCCGCCGGTGTATTTAAGGCCAAATGCCTGTCGTTGCTAGATGAAGTGAGCAGCGCCCATGAGACTATCGTGGTTACCAAACACGGAATTCCAGTGGCTAAAATCGGGCCTGTATTGAAGCAGAAAGGCAAACACGGGAATTCGCTTCATGGAAGTGTCTTGAGCGAAAAAGACATCCTCGCGCCCATTGAAGCTATTTGGGAAGCAGGTCAATGATCCTTCTGGATACCCACGCCTGGATTTGGTGGGCGACTGGCTCTTCACAACTCTCCTCCAAGGCTTCCAAAGCCATTCGTGCCTCAGACAGCATTTATGTTAATGCCATCAGCTGTTGGGAAGTAGGTATGTTGGTGGCGAAAAGGCGTTTGGAACTTGATCGGGATGTTGAAGTGTGGGTGGATCAAGCTTTAAAACTTCCGAAAGTCCAATTGATTCCCCTGTCACCCGGTATCGCCGTGAAGAGCACCCGCTTGGAAGGTGAATTTCACGGAGATCCCGTGGATCGCATTCTCGTGGCAACCGCCAAAGAGTATGGGTGCCCTATTCTCAGCAAGGACAAACGCATCCGTGCATTCTCCGGACTGAAAGTGATCTGGTGATCAAGCAAGATACCAAAAGCGGTAAATTCTCTATTTGGGTCTAAGCGTAGATACCTGTCCACAACGGGGACCCGGAGTGGACAGATATGGGCCCTCAGAAAGCGAAGCAACCAAAGGGGTCTGGCCCCTTTGTTATGTGTAAGCCGAGTAGGTAAAAAAAGTTTATAGAATTCAATCGAGGCTGGAAATGGAATCCCCGCAGACAAACGCGCATCCGAAAGCACTCCTGTTTTCGGTCAGGACGCCTAAGGTGACTGATGCCGAAGCGATGGAATCGATGATCGAGCTCGAACGGCTGGTAACGACCTTGGGTTACGAGGTGACCGGGACTATGTCCCAGCGGCAACCCAGCACATCAGGGGTCACTGTGGTGGGTGAAGGAAAACTGATGGAACTCGCCCAACTCACCGGCGGAAAGGGCTATCGGGATAGGATCAAGGGGAACTCCGAAGCGACAAAACAGGAGCCAGTCCCGGACTCTTCTCCCGATGGACCCGCGATGGTCGCTTTTGACTGCGATTTGAGCCCGTCCCAGATACGGAACGTCGAAGAGGCTTTGGGAGTTCCGGTGCTTGATCGCACTGGCGTGATCATCGAGATCTTCAACCGGCACGCGAAGACCCGGGCCGCGCGGCTCCAGATTGATATTGCGCGCCAAACCTATCAGGCTCCCCGTCTCAGGGATACGGGGGTAGGGAAGGAACGCCAGTCTGGCCGAGGATCCGGGGAAACCATCATCGAGACGGAAAAGCGCAAAGTTCGCGACCGCCTGGCTGAGCTGAGGCGCGAGTTAGAAGCGGTTCAAAGAGAAGAGGAGCATCGCCGGTTAAAACGCGCGGAACTGCTCGGCGCCGCGCTGGTGGGCTACACGAATGCCGGAAAATCGTCCCTCATGCGGGCGCTGACCGGCAGCGACGTCCTGGTGGAGGACAAGCTCTTCGCGACCTTGGATACGACCATACGCGCCCTACAACCCGAGACCCAGCCAAGGATCCTGATCACCGATACGGTGGGTTTTATCCACAAGCTTCCACACGATCTGGTGGCGTCTTTCCGCTCCACTCTGGATGAGGCCCGCGGCGCCGCCCTGCTGCTTTACGTGGTGGATGCCGCGGACCGCAACTTTCGTTCCCAGCTTGCGGTGGTTCGGGAAGTCTTGGGTGATATTGGCGCCGACACAACTCCCTATCTTCTTATCCTCAATAAGGCCGACTGCTTGAGCGAATGGCAGAAGAAGGTTCTCGGGGCGGAGTATCCAGACGCGGTTTTAACCTCGACCCGTAGTCCGGAGGACATGCAGACCGTCAGAGAACGCATTTTTCACTTCTTCGAGAAAGACATGATCGAAAAGGAGATCCTCGTTCCTTATAAATCTCAAGGTGTCATCAGCGAAATGCGTTTGAATATGAAAATCTTGAAGGAGAGTTTTGTTGAAGAAGGCGCTTTACTTCTTGTTCGCGCTCGTCCGATCGACCTTCAGCGCTTGAGTAAAATGATGAGGTAGTGTCCTGCGGTGTGGGCCGGACGGGCTCGCAAGCCCGGCTGATAAGAAATCGTCCACGACGGGGACCCGTCGTGGACACCTAAAAAGTGTAAAAGTCTCTTTTGAGATTTTTTTGGTATTGGAGAGTTGCTCAATGGAAAAGTGGAAAATTATTAAAAGCCTGGACGTTGAAAGGCAGTTGGCGCAATTTTTGAAAGACCATCCGGACAGGGCGGGGGATGTCGATGGGCTTTTGGAGGATATCCAAAATTATCCGCATATCCGCTGGGCTATGGTTCACCGCGACTCAGAAAGGTTTTATGCGGACCGTAACCAACAGTTGAGATTTGCGGGTAAGGCATACCCTTCTAAGCGAACGATTGTCTTGACCCACTTTTCCAGTCATATTTGAAGAATAGTTAGGAATGTGTTACACTATGTAACACAAGGAGGACTAAAAAAATGAAAGAAACCATCACCTACCGTCCAACGATTGAGCCGGATAAGATCGGCCGGATTATCAAGAAGCTCCATTACCCCAACGTGAACCGCTTTATTGACGAGGCGGTCCGGGAGAAGATAAAAAGGGAAGCTACAAACCCCGTTGATGCCAAGACAGACAAAATGCTTTGGGAAATCAGCGAAGTAATAGGCCGGTACAAGAAAACCAACTTTTTAAAACCATCACCCGAATTAGCCCGTGAGATTGATGAGAAGGCCGACGCGATAATGGAAGGCAAGGTTAAGGGAATACCCTGGACAGGCCCCAGGGTAAAGAAAACGAAAAAATAATCCGATTCTAGCTGTCCACGACGGGGACCCGTCGTGGACAATATTTCCAACCCATAAATGTTTTCTGAAAGGAATTTAGGTTGATTCAAATCCTGGTCATCACTTTAACTTTAGTGGCTTTTGTGGGGTTGATGTGGCGTCGGCTTCATTTACCGGCACCTTATGGGGATCGTATCTGTCAGGGCAAAGATTGGCGTCGAGCGTTTCCAAATATTTCCAAGCAGGAAATCCGAAAATTCTTAATTCTCGTTATGAATTCATTTGCCTTCTCGGTTAAAGAGAAATTGAAAGTAAATCCAGACGATAGAGTTATGGACATTTACCGGGCCATTAATCCGATTAAAGACATGCCGGACGTACTTGAATTGGAAACCCTAGCCTTGCAGGTGAAGAAGGTTTACAACTTGGAGTTGCAAAAGATTTGGAATGAGCGAGTGACTTTGGGAAACTTATTCTCTGAATGCTTGATGTCGCAATCGAGAGAAAATAGGCATCGTTTAGCCCGCGACTGAGAGGCAAATTGAAAAGTTCTAAAGACAATTTTGATTTGATTAAGCGGCTTGATTTAATTTGGTATTCTTTTGCCTTTATTTTTCTGGCCGTTGTTACTGACTTTTTTAAGTTTTCTTCACTCAGTCATTTGGTTTTTACCCCATATATATTTTTGATGGGATTTTTTTCACTGACGTACGGAGCTTTAAAGGTTGTTTTTTTTAGAAGCGGGAGAGTCCTTAAATTGACCACGTTCGTGAAAATTAGGGGTTGGATCGCCTTCCTCGCTTCAATTATCGCCGCTTTTTGGTGTCTATTCAGTTTTAATTTTCCTTGGATTTATCGTTTGGCCTATTTTCTGTTCTGTTTATTCTTTGGCTTTCTTAACGGTCTAAGTCTTTATAAAGGTGTGAGTCTTGTCTTTTTTCATTGGGTTGACAACAAGTACGGAGAATCCATCCGGAAGTTAATATTAAGAAAATAATGCTATTCCCCTTGTCCACGACGGGGACCCTTCGTGGACAAGGGGTTAAGGGACAAAATATGAAAGACGTTGTTTCGAGAAAAAAACAATTTTTTAGAGAGGAAGTCAGTTCCGGTCGAATTTCAGCGGCTTCCGACGGTAAAATTTTAGGTTGGGAATGTAAGGTATTGACTCGCTCTTTTTTTAATATATTTCCTAGGGGAAGCGCCGAATGTTCTCCGGAAAATAATGGAAAAAGTACTGGCCGAAGCGAAACCGCATTCCTGGGCGATCCTTTCCAACTTCATATGCCCCTCTTTCAAAAGAGCTTCCGCTTTCGATAAACGGGCCTTACGCACATAATGCCCGAAAGACTGTCCTGAAACTTTCTTAAACCATTTCAGGAATGTTGGCGGCGATAGTTCGGCTCTTTGGCTGAGTTTCGAAAGACGCCAAGGCCTTTGCGGTTCTTTGTTGATATCCACGAGGATGGCTTTCAACCTCGCGGTGACCGAGGCGTCCTGGGGCTTGTCCTGGTAATGGGCCAAGCTTTCGATGGATTCCTTGAAGGCGCTGACGAGGTCTGGAATGGTGTTGGCCGATTCCAACCGAGCCATCAATTCCGACCCGAGAGTCCTTGCGGCGGTTTGACCCACGCCTGTACGACGCTCGAATTGCTCCAGAAGGACATAAAGGGCAGAAAGCATATAGGCTTTTGTTATTTCCGGCACATAACCGTTATAAAGCAACAGGCCTGTGAAATTTTCCCGTGCGTGGGCCAGCCGGGTGGGGGAAGAAAGGGCCATGGAAACGCACAGGTCGCGGATAAAATTTTGGATTTTGGGCTCTGACATTTCCGCGGTTGGGACTGAGTGGGTATTGGCAAAGAGGCTGTCTTTTCCCTCTTGCACTGCCGAGTGAAGGGAAGCAACGGCCTCGTGATAGGACCGTGACAGGTTCGCCCCTTGAGGCATGATGGACCCGACGCCCGCCACAACACCCATCTGGAGTTTTTGCTCAAGGGTTTTACGAAGGGCCTGTATCTTTTCCCTGATTTCCATTCGAGCTTGGGCGGGTGACAGGTGAGGCTTCGCGGAAGTCAAAACGATGGATCCGTAGTCGCCAAGGGGAGAGCACGCGATCTCTCCCCATTCACGGGTCGTCAAGTAACATTCCTGCTGGAATTTCCGGGCTTGGCAGAGAAGTTCAAATGATCCCGCGTTTATTCCCGGTTTCCTGGGCATGAGGGCCGCCGCAACCGTCGGAACTCGGCTTACGCCGACCTCTTCCTTGACCCACTGGGGTATGGCATATCCCTTGTCGGGTTTGGAGAAGAATTTTTCCTTTCCGATGGCCCAATCCACCCAATAGGGATGTGGCAGTTGCCGAGAAATAACGTCCACCCTTAACCGGTCCAGTTCCAGCCCAATACCCGGTACCCGGTTTTCGGTCGCCCAAAGCAACAGGAGTTCCAACAAGCGGAGACAGCCTTCCAAACCCTTTCGGTCCAGGACCGGCGAGTTCAAAGCCACCCGGGTAAAGTGCAGGAAATCCCGGTCCAAGTCCGAACCTTCCACCCCGGTCCAGGCCTTCCACTGCGAGCGGAGATTTTCAACGGTCAGACATTTTTCCAGGACGGGCCCGGAAATCAGGCAGCCCCTGTACCGGCCCTGGTCATGGAAAGGGACCATGAGGTCGATGTAATCCCCAAAACGCCCGATAAAGGGGCGTTTTTCCTTCCTCGCTTTTTTGAAATTTGACCGCATGTAGCGGTCATGACCGGCCGACTTTCCAAAATAAATTCCGAAAGTGGAGGGATAGAGATGACCCTCGCCCGCGAAGAGAAACCACCATTCGGTGAGCTCGGCATTCACGAAATAACAAGGGCGTCCGATATAACTTTCGAACACGACCTGGAATTTGGAAAAAATTTGAAATTCGTTAAGTCGTTCATTCTGGGTAAAGTTTTTCCTGGTCATCGGACTTCCTCCCGCGTTCATCAGAGTTTAAAGCCGTTTAGTGGAACGTG
Source organism: candidate division FCPU426 bacterium (assembly GCA_963738405.1). GTDB lineage: Bacteria > Oederibacteriota > Muellerivitia > Muellerivitales > Muellerivitaceae > CAVTWJ01. The sequence continues at coordinate 87,072 of CAVTWJ010000011.1, forward strand.
TTAACGATTTTATTATTATAAATCTATTATTTAATCGAAATAAAATCCCTAATTTTTCTTTCCGGTATCCTTTTTACAGTCCTGAATTTTTAAATTTTTTAGCGCGCCGAAATGAAACGGGTCGCGTTGTTGTTCCGCTTCGTTTAACGGTTGAAACCCAAAACGTTTTTGATAAGGCGAATTTCTTGAAATGAAATCTCGTTCATTTTCTTTAGCTATAAAAGCGCTCCCAATTTGGATGGTGCTTGCCTGCTCCCAGGTTTTGGCCCAAACCTACGCTTGGCAAAACGTGGTCGTGCCCGGCGGGGGTTTCGTCTCAGGGCTTGTCTACAGCCGAGCCGTCTCGGGTTTAATCTACGCGCGTACCGACATTGGTGGTTTTTATCGTTGGGATAGTCCGACGAGCCGGTGGATTCCCCTGACGGATATGTTCGGGATCAACCAAGTCACCCTTTTCGGCGGGGAGAGCATCGCCCCGGACCCGGTCAACGCCAACAATGTCTACGCGGCGGCCGGTATGTACGAGGGCAGCGGAAACGGGGTTATCCTTTCCTCCACCAACCAAGGCAATACCTGGACCATCAATTCCATCCCGGTCCCTATGGGGGGCAACGAAGACGGCCGCCAAGCGGGGGAGCGGCTGGCGGTGGACCCAAACTTGAACAGTATTCTCTATTTCGGTTCCCGCAGAAACGGGCTTTGGAAAAGCACCAACTCGGCGGCCAGTTGGAGCCAGGTGACCTCTTTCCCGACGAACGGGGACGCGGGTTACGGCATCAGCTATGAGATTTTCCTTCCGGGTGGAAACCCTGGCACCGGGGCTGAAACTATTTTTGTGGGCGTGGATTCCATGAACGCCGGAAACAGCAGCCTGTACCGGTCCACCAACGCCGGAGCCAGCTGGGCCGTGGTCCCCGGAGGGCCCACCAATATGATCTCTCCCCACGCCTCCCTGGGAACCGACGGAAATTTGTGGGTGGCCTATGACAGCGGAGGCTATGGTCCCGGCGGGATCACCACCGGCCAAATTTGGAAACTCAATACCTCGACCCTCGCCTGGACCAACGTAACGCCCGCAATCGGGCCGCCCGCAGGCAACGGGGGTTATGGCGACGTCAGCGTGGACGCCGAGAACGCCCAGCATGCCATAGCCTCCACACTCGATTGGTGGGGTGGTCCGGACAAGGTCTTCCAGACGGTCAATGGGGGGGCCAGCTGGACGGTCATCGCCAACATCACCGAGGGTTGGAACGCCGGTCCTTTCTCGGTCTACAACGACAACGGCGCCATTTGGACCTTGGGTTGCGGCACCGAAGCCGGAGGCACGGGTTGGGCGGGAAACTGCAAGATCGATCCCTTCAACTCCAACAACGCCTTTTACACGTCGGGAGGGGAACCCGGGGGCGGAGGGATTTGGTTCAGCGGCAACATCAACGCCGCCGCTCAGCCCGCGGGCGTCACCTGGACTTTCGATACCTATGGGGAGGAAGAAACGGCGCCTATTTTCCTGCCCGCCTCCGCGGCGGGCGGGGTCTTCTTCAGCGCCGTGGGCGACATCGCCGGTATGCGCTACACCAACGTGGCCCAACCTTCAACCACGGGGGCTTATTGCAACCCGCAGTTCGGCAGCATGGCAGGCATCGATTTCGCGGCCGCCGGCGAGGCGCTGGTAGAGATAGGCGGGGGACCGGGTGACCTACACCCAGCTGTGGGACCGGGCGGCCCGGGTGGCGGGCGGCCTGCGAGAAGCCGGGGTGCAGCCCGCGACCCGGGTGGCCCTTCGCCTGCCGAACGGCACCGGCTCCGGGCCCTGGCCTTCTGGGGGACCGTGTTCGCGGGCGCCGGTGGCATCATTCCGGTGAACCTCCGTTTCATCCCGGAAGAGGTGGCCTACGTGGTGGAGGACTCCGGCGCCGGGTACCTCGTCGAGCCCGGGGTCCCGCTCCCGGACGGCAGGCCGCTGGCCGTCGAGGATCAAGGGCGCGACGATCTCGCCGTCGTCTGTTCTACGCCCACGGCACGACGGGGTTCCCCAAGGGCGCCATGATGATCTCCACGAAAATTTCCTCTCCAGCATCGAGACCGTCATCCGCTGCGTGGCGCTCGATCGCACCGAAGAGTGGCGGACGCTCATCTCAGTCCCGTTGTTCCACGTCACCGGATGCAATACCCAGATGCTGACCACGACCGGCCTCGCCGGGACCTCGGTCATCATGCCGGCCTTCCACGTGAAGCAGTTCCTCCAGGGCAATCCCCGAGGAGCGTATCTGGTTTCTGGTGGCGCAGGCCCCGCCATCTACTGGCTGGCGATGAACCACGCTGAGCTGGCCGAGACGGACGTCTCGACCGTGCGCTCGCTCAACTACGGCGGCGCGCCCATCGCCCCGCACATGGTGACCCGCATCCAGGAGGCCTTCCCCGGGGCCCCAGCACGCAACGGGTTCGGCCTCACCGGATAACGACGTCAATCGCCACCTACCTGCCCCACGAGTGGGCGGCCAGGTCACGCCGCGCTTGCAGCAGCTCGATTTCCATACTCACAACCTGATGGAAGATGTAAAGAAGGTCGGGCCTAACTTGAAGGACATCCGCCTCAAGCTGAATGAGAACTGGATTCCGGTGTGGCTGAAGAAGCCGACTGATTTCCGCCCGACAACCAAGATGCCGAACTTCCGCCTGAGCGAGCATCAGATCCAGACGATCACCGCTTACCTCTGGCAGTCGGCACTCACCGATGCCCTGCCCAAGCAAAAGCCGGGCAACGCGGACCATGGCAAGGAGCTTTTCGAAACCGCGGTTGCCTGCCTGCCACTCGATTGGCGAGGGCAGCCAGATGATGGGCGGCACCTTTGCCGCCAATCTCACTCGCGAAGGCGAGAAGGCCAACTACGATTACCTTGTCCGCTGGATTCACAACGCCCGCGAGCGCACCCGGCCCTACTGCCCGTACGAAAAGAAAGATATCGGTCCAGAGGACTACGCCAAGAAGGGCCTGCCCTTCGTCTTCGATCTGCAGCACAGCCAGTGCCCCAATGACGGCCACGAGCTGCAGGTGCAGAACATGACGGTCATGCCCAGCCTCCGCTTGAGCTGGGAAGACGCGCAGGATATTGCCAGCTTCCTGATGACCCAGAAAGAAAAAGATCAGTCTTCCTACGCGGCAGCTTCCTACATGGACGATCCCAAGCTGAAGGAAGAAGGCGGAGACGTCGAGTCGCCAGTTCGGTTGTGCAGCAATACGGCCCTTTATGTACATCTAACTCTCCACTTTTCAGTTACGTATTGCTGCACAACCGAACTGGCGAAAATCCCTGCTCTTCCTTCAGCTTCGGGATCGTCCATGTCAGAGAGCTGCCGCGTAGGAAGACTGATCTTTTCTTTCTCGGTAATCCCGAAGCTGGCAATATCCTGCGCGTCTTCCCAGCTCAAACGAGGAGGCTGGGCATGACCGTCATGTTCTGCACCTGCAGCTCGTGGCCGTCATTGGGGCACTGGCTGTGCTGCAGATCGAAGACGAAGGGCAGGCCCTTCTTGGCGTAGTCCTCTGGACCGATATCTTTCTTTTCGTACGGGCGATCAGGGGAGGGAGCGCTAGCGGGCGTTGTGAATCCAGCGGACAAGGTAATCGTAGTTGGCCTTCTCGCCTTCGCGAGTGAGATTGGCGGCAAAGGTGCCGCCCATCATCTGGCTGCCCTCGCCAATCGAGTGGCAGGCGAGGCCGATCGCGAGCTTCTAAAAGCTCCTTGCCATGGTTCGCGTTGCCCGGCTTTTGCTTGGGCAGGGCGTGGGTAGGTGCCAACTGCCAGAGGTAAGCGGTGATCGTCTGGGACTGATGCTCGCTCAGGCGGAAGTTCGGCATCTTGGTTGTCGGGCGGAAATCAGTCGGCTTCTTACCCACGCCGAATGCAGCTTCTCGTTTCGGCTTGAGGCGGGGGGATCCTTCAAGTTAGGCCCGACCTTCTTTACATCTTCCATCAGGTTGTGGAGTTCGGAAATCGAGCTGCTGCAACCGCGGCGTGACCGGCCGCCCACTCGTGGGGCAGGTAGGTGGCGATTAACGTCGTCTCGGTGAGGCCGAACCCGTTGGGGGGGGCACCGGGGAAGGCCTCCTGGATGCGGGTCACCATGTGCGGGGCGATGGGCGCGCCGCCGTAGTACCGACCAGCACCAGGTCGGACGCGCGTCTTCGGCCAGCTCAGCGTGGTTCATCGCCAGCCAGTGGATGGAGGACGTCGGTGAGGAGAAACGAGATACGCTCCTCGGGGATTGCCCGGAGGAACTGCTTCACGTGGAAGGCCGGCATGATCGCCGAGGTCCCGGCGAGGCCGGTCGTGGTCAGCATCTGGGTATTGCATCCGGTGACGTGGAACAACGGGACTGGGATGGAGCGTCAGCCACTCTTCGGTGCGATCAGCGCCACGCAGCGGATGACGGTCTCGATGCTGGAGAGGAAATTTTCGGAAATCATCATGGCGCCCTTGGGGAACCCCGTCGTGCCGCTGGTGTAGAAGATGACGGCGAGATCGTCGCGCCCTTGATCCTCGACGGCCAGCGGCCTCCCGTCCGGGAGCGGGACCCCGGGCTCGACGAGGTACCCGGCGCCGGAGTCCTCCACCACGTAGGCCACCTCTTCCGGGATGAAACGGAGGTTCACCGGAACGACGACCGCGCCCGCGAGCACGGTCCCCCAGAAGAGCCAGGCCCCCCGGTGAGGTTGCCGGTCGGCAGGCGGAGAAGGGCCACCCGGTCGCCGGGCTGCACCCCGGCTTCTCGCAGGCCGCCGCCACCCGGGCCGCCCGGTCCCACAGCTGGGTGTAGGTCACCCGGTCCC
>CAVTWJ010000012.1:0-158608 GCA_963738405.1 candidate division FCPU426 bacterium
GTTTTTCGGCTTCGCCGTTTTATCGTTTTTGTTTGGGGTTTCAATCGAAGTCTTTTATACTGCCTTTTCTCTTCCACTAGCCAACGCCCACGCCGAACGATCTAATTTCCGGTTTTCCGCTTCAAACCGGCTGAATTTATTTTTCTCGAGGGGGAGCCGTGATCCCGCGATACAGCCTTCCAGTGATGGGCGCTGTCTGGTCCGAGCAGTCGAAATTCGAGTCCTGGCTCAAGGTCGAATTGGCGGCCTGCGGGGCCTGGGCCCGCCTGAAAAAAATTCCCTCTAAGGATATGGCGGTCATCCGCAAAAGGGCCCGTTTTGACCTCAAACGAATCGAAGCCATCGAGCGTAAAACCAACCACGACCTGATTTCATTTCTCACCTCCGTGGCCGAAAAGGTCGGCCCCTCTTCCCGTTATATACACCTGGGGCTCACATCCACCGACGTGGTGGACACCGCCCAAGCCCTCCAGTTGACGGAGGCTTGCGACCTGTTATTAGGCCAGATGGCAAGGCTGCGCAAGGTCCTGTACCGGCAGGCCAAGACCCATAAATATTCCATGATGATTGGCCGCACCCACGGCGTGCACGCCGAACCGGTCACCTTTGGCCTCAAGATGGCTCTCTGGTTCGACGAGGTGGGGCGGGATATCGAGCGTTTGAACCTGGCCCGCCGCCAAGTGGCCGTGGGGAAGATTTCGGGGGCGGTGGGTACCTTCGCCAATATTGACCCTCGGGTCGAGAAATGGGTATGTAGCGAGTTAGGACTGGTACCGGCACCGGTTTCCACCCAGACCCTCCAGAGGGACCGGCACGCTTTCCTTCTTTCTGTTTTGGCGGTTATTGCCTCGTCCTTGGAAAAGTTTTCCACTGAAATCCGGAACCTCCAGCGAACCGAGCTTTTGGAAGTGGAGGAGTTTTTCGCCGAGGGCCAAAAGGGCTCCTCGGCCATGCCCCACAAGCGAAACCCCCTCACGGCGGAGCGCGTGGCGGGCTTGTCACGGGTGATGCGGGGCTATGCCGTTGCGGCGCAAGAAAACGTGGCCCTTTGGCACGAAAGGGACATTACCCATTCCTCCGCGGAACGCATCATCCTGCCAGACGCCACGATTCTCCTAAATTACATGTTGGAAAAGTTCATCCAGGTGATGGAAAAACTCAACGTGTACCCCAAACGCATGATGAAAAATATCCATCTGACCCGGGGACTGGTTTCCTCCCAAAAGGTGCTTTTGGCCCTGGTGGGGAAGGGCTGCACGCGGGAAGCGGCCTATGCCCTGGTTCAACGCAACGCCTTGAAGGCTTGGAAAGAAGACCTGAATCTTCAGGAACTGGTTCTGAAAGATCCGGATATCCTGCTCCGCATGAGCCCTGCCGAGATCACGGCTTGTTTTGACCTTTCCTATCACTTGAAGTATGTGGACTATATCTTCAAAAGGGCTGGTATCAAGTAGGACAAAAGAGGAGATAAACATGGCTTGGCACGTGAATGTTTTTGTAACCCTTAAACCATCCGTCATGGACCCGCAAGGCGCCACCGTCCAAAGGGCCCTGAATCAAATGGGATATCCCTTCGTAACCGGCGTGCGCATGGGAAAATTCACCGAATTGGAATTTGACGATTCGTTAAGCGAGGGAGAAGCCAAAAAGAAAGCCGATGAAATTTGCGATAAGCTATTGGCCAACCCTAATATCGAAACCTACCGCTTTACGGTGGTTCAAAAATGAGGTTTTCGGTCACCGTTTTTCCCGGTTCCAATTGCGACCAGGACTGCGAATACACCATCAGGGACGTAATGGGCCAAAAGGTTGAGATGGTTTGGCACAAGGACACCGATCTGCGTAGTCCCGACTGCGTGGTGGTGCCGGGCGGCTTTTCCTACGGCGATTACTTGCGCACGGGCGCCATTGCCCGCTTTTCCCCCGTGATGAAGTCGGTGGCTGATTTCGCCGCCAAGGGCGGGCTGGTCCTCGGCATCTGCAACGGGTTCCAAATTCTCTGCGAGGCAGGACTCCTTCCCGGCGCTCTCTTGCGCAATAAGAACCTGAAATTCATCTGCCAAAACATTTACGTGAAGGTGGAACAAACCCAAACACCTTTCACCTCCCAATGCCATAGGGACCAGGTTCTGAAGCTTCCGATTGCCCACGGGGAAGGGAACTATTTCATCGATCCCGAAGGTATGAAAAGGCTCGAAGGTCAGGGCCAGGTGGTCGTGCGTTATTGCGACCCGCAGGGCGGGCTGACCGAGGCAGGCAATCCCAACGGGTCTTTGAAATATGTGGCTGGCATCTGCAACGAAAAACGAAACGTGTTTGGATTGATGCCCCATCCGGACCGCTCCTGCGAGGCGGGCCTTGGAAGTGAAGACGGCAAATTCATCTGGGAGTCGATTCTCCATTCCTTCACTGGAGCGGCCAAATGACGCCACCCACCGTCGAGATCACTCCTAAGATCATCCAAGAACACGGTCTTAAAGACGAAGAGTACCAGCGCATCTGCGATATCCTGAACCGCAATCCCAACCTGACGGAACTTGGTGTTTATTCGGTCATGTGGAGCGAGCATTGTGGCTATAAGCATTCCCGCGCCCTCTTGAAGACCCTTCCCACAAAGGGAGAAAAGGTGCTCCAGGGCCCCGGCGAAAACGCGGGCATCATGGATATCGGCGAGGGCTGGGCTGTGGCTTTTAAGGTCGAGTCCCACAACCATCCTTCCGCCATCGAGCCCTACCAGGGCGCCGCGACCGGAGTGGGCGGAATCCTACGGGATATCTTCACTATGGGCGCTCGTCCCGTGGCCAACCTCAACTCTCTTCGTTTCGGCCCCCTCACCGACCCGAAGGTCAAACGGCTCTTCGCGGGCGTGGTTCACGGCATCGCCGATTACGGCAACTGCATGGGCATACCCACAATCGCCGGAGAAGTACTCTTTGACGAAAGCTACGCCGAAAACTGCCTGGTAAACGCCATGAGCGTGGGGCTGGTGCGCCATGAGCAGATCATCCGGGGCAGGGCCACCGGCATAAACAACGCTGTCATCTATATCGGCGCCACCACTGGCCGGGACGGCATCCACGGGGCTACCTTCGCCTCCACCGAAATCACCGATGAATCTACAGAAAAGCGCAGCGCCGTGCAGGTTGCCGACCCCTTCATGGAAAAACTGCTCATGGAAGCCACCCTGGAATTGATCCACGGGGAATATCTGGTGGGCATCCAGGATATGGGCGCGGCGGGCCTGACCTGTTCCACCTGCGAGATGGCCAGTCGGGGCGGGGCGGGAATCGAAATCGACGTGGCTAAGGTTCCGCAGAGGGAAAAAGGCATGAGTCCTTATGAAATTCTGCTTTCCGAATCTCAGGAACGGATGCTTCTGGTGGCCAAGCCGGGTTTTGAGCAGAAGGTTCACGACATCCTGGCCAAGTGGGATCTCCATGCCGCTACCATCGGCTTCGTCACCGATACGGGCCGGATGGTGGTGAAAGAAAACGGCAAGGTGGTGGTGGATGTCCCCGCCGACTCCCTGACCGAGGCCCCAATTTATCACCCGGCCAAAAGCGAACCCTCGATTCTTAAAAAACACCGTGAATTCGACGAAACCAAAGTTTCGGTCCCGGCTGATCACCTTGCGGTTCTTGAGAAACTCTTATCCGATCCCACCATCGCCAGCAAAAGATGGGTCTACCGCCAATATGACCACATGGTGCGTTCCAACACGCTTATCCGCCCCGGCTCCGACGCGGGGGTGCTTCGGGTCAAGGGAACGACCTTGGGGCTTGCCATGTGCATCGACGGCATTGGTTCCTACTGCTCGCTTGACCCCTATGAGGGTGCCAAAATCGTCGTGGCTGAAGCGGCCCGCAATATTGCCTGCTCAGGCGCCGACCTTTTGGGCATGACGGACTGCCTCAATTTCGGAAACCCCGAAAAACCCGAAGTGTTTTATTACTTCGACCGGGTGATTTCAGGGCTTGGCGACGCCTGCAAGGCCTTCAACATCCCCATCACGGGCGGCAACGTCTCTCTCTATAACGAAAACCCTTCCGGGGCTATTGATCCCACCCCTATCGTGGGAATGATGGGTCTTTTCAAAAATGTGGAAAAACGGGTGACCCAATGGTTTAAAAACGACGGCGACCTTGTCTATCTTTTGGGCGAAATAGGCGACGCGGTCGGCGGAAGCCGGTATCTTCAAATCGTCCATGGCCTCAAGACCGGGCTCTGTCCCAGGCTGGATCTGGAAAAAGAAAACAAGCTTCATCATGTTCTCATTCAGGGAGCTGATCAGGAAATTTACAAATCCGCTCATGACTGTTCCGACGGGGGTTTTGCGGTAGCCTTGGCTGAATGCTGTTTCACAGGCGCCACCCACGAAAGTAACTCGCGCGGGGTTAAAATCACCTTGCCGGGAGAAGGACGACTGGACGGCCGCCTCTTCGGCGAGGCCCAATCCAGAGCCGTCGTTTCTTGCAAACCCTCCGACGCAGAAAAATTAGAAAAATTGGCGAAGTCCTTGGGCGTTCCCTTTACGCAAATCGGAAAGGTGGGCGGCGATTCGTTTGAAATTTCCGGTCTGCTTCAAGCCCCGGTGGAAAAACTGGGGGACTTGTTTTTCACGGCTGTTGAAAAGATGATGAGTTAAGTCTTACCTATTAGAAATGTCGTCGTTTCCAATTTAAGTTGAAGCCTGAGGAGGCCCGGGTTGCCTAATTTCATGGAAGATGACAAGCCCCACGATCAATGCGGAGTCTTTGGAATCTGGGGCCATCCCGAGGCGGCCAAAATTACCTATCTGGGTCTCCATTCTCTCCAGCACCGGGGACAGGAATCGGCCGGCATCTGCACCATGGAAAATGGCCAGCTTTTCAACCACAAGCGAATGGGCTTGGTGGCCGATATCTTTCACGAGGCCGACTTCAAGAACCTGCCCGGCCCCACGGCCATCGGCCATGTGCGTTATTCCACCACCGGATCCTCCCAGCTTCGAAACGCCCAGCCTATCGCCGTGGAATACGCCCGAGGCTCCATCGCTTTGGCCCATAACGGAAATTTAGTCAACGCCCGCCGCATCCGCGACGAGCTGGAAGCTCGGGGTTCCATCTTCGTTTCCACCGTGGATTCGGAAGTCATCATTCATCTGTTGGCCCGCTCCAGCAGCCATACGTTGATTGAAAGCCTCATCGAGTCGCTTAAAAAAGTGCGGGGGGCCTATTCCTTGCTGGTTCTTTCCGACGAGGGCTTGATCGGCATGAGGGATCCTCATGGCTTCCGGCCTCTCTGCTTGGGCAAGCTGGATAATTCCTGGGTCTTGGCCAGTGAAACCTGCGCCTTCGACATCATTGACGCCAAATACGTGAGGGACGTGGAACCGGGCGAGATTGTGTTGATTAACGAGAACGGACTGGTGTCCATCAAGCCCTTCGAGGATGTGACCCATGCCTCCTGCATCTTCGAGTACATTTATTTCGCCCGTCCGGATTCGCGCATCTACAACACCAGCGTGCAGAAGGTTCGCAAACGCCTGGGCGCCATCCTGGCCCAAGAATCCAGCGTTCCCGCCGACGTGGTGGTGCCTGTTCCAGATTCCTCCAACATGGCGGCCACCGGCTACGCCGAGGAATCGAAGATCCCATACGAAATGGGATTGATCCGCAATCACTACATTGGCCGAACCTTTATCGAGCCCAATCAAACGATCCGCGATTTCGGGGCCCGTCTCAAATACAACCCCGTGAGGGAATCCATGGAAGGGAAAAGGGTGATCCTCATCGACGATTCCATCGTCCGCGGAACCACCATGCGCAAAATCGTTAAGATGATTCGAAACGCCGGGGCAAAAGAAATCCATCTTCGAATCACCTCGCCTGCCATCATCTCACCATGCTTTTACGGAATGGACTTTCCCAGCCGGAAGGAACTGATCGCAGCCACCCATAGCCTTGAGGAGATCAAGACCTACCTGAGGGTGGATAGTTTGGCCTATTTGTCGGTGGAGGGTATGATGAAGGCGGTGGAGGGAACCCCTCAGGGCCATTGCACGGCCTGCTTTACAGGCAAGTATCCTGTGGCTTTTGATGAGGAAACGGAAAAGTACAGCCTTGAAGCGGCGGGCAAGTGCTGAGGTTGGCTTACGCTATTTCGCCTTAACGACCCGGTTGCGCCCCGCTTCCTTCGCCTCATAAAGGGCCTTGTCGGCCCGTTTAATCACGTCGTGATAATCCACCGAGGTCTTCTTGTGGTCGGCAATGCCGGCGCTGAAGGTAATCTGCACCTTCCCGCCCCGGGAGCCTTTTTTCCCCTCCGAATTCGACTCTTCCCCCTCTCTCCGTCTGTGAGTCCTCAAATTGAACTTTCGTTTCTCCAGGGTCTTGCGCGCCACTTCCATGCGGCTCTCGGCCTCATCTTTTAATTCACCCTCAAACACCGCGCAAAATTCCTCGCCTCCGTAACGGTAGGTATCCTTGCCTAGGTGTCCCAGAAGGTGTTGGGCGACCATCCTGAGAACATTATCCCCCTCGGCATGGCCGTAGGTGTCGTTGAATTTTTTGAAATGGTCGATATCCACCATAGCCAGGGCATATTGTCCCCTCAGGGTATGCAGCCGGTCATCCAGGGCCTGGCGGTTGGGGATGCCGGTTAAGGGGTCCTGATAGACTCGGTTCCAGTACATGTGCAAAATGACATGCAGGGAAATGGCCGAAAGGAAAAGGAAGGAAAGGATTACGAGAAAGCGGTTGTAGCCTTGCGAGTCCGGAAGGGTCAGCGCCAGCCCCACGTAAAGGGATAAATAAAAGGGAACCCGGGAAATAAAAAAGGCTGCTAAAAAGGGTTTGATCTTGGGTTCGTGGATCAGGTAAACCGCCGCCGTAAGCGCCATAAGCGTCAGGAGAGCACATTCGGGCCAGACGGCCGCCGGACCCCAGAGAAACTTCCAATGCAAAAGCTTGTGGTGTATTTCCGGCGCCCAGCCAGAGAGGGCCAACAAAAGCAACAAAGGGCTTCCGGCTAAGGCCATTCGGCTGAGGGACTGTTCGCTAAGGAGACGGCATTCTTTCAACGAAAAAAGGATGGTCCAGAAAAGGGGCAAACCCACAACCAGGATGTCAAAAGTCTTGAGCCGATCCGCCGGAAGGGGAACCAAAAAGTCCGGGTGTAGCAGATAGTGATAGATCAGCAAATCGGAAAGGGAAGCCCAAAAGATGCGAGTTTGGGAAATCTGCCAGCCTAGAATCGCCACCAGGATTAAAATCAGGTCTGGGGCGTAGACAAAGAACTGGTTCACCATGGGATGGCTGTCCAGGGAAAACCCATTGGGCTGAATGAAAAAGAAAAGAAGCGGGCAAAGGCTTAAGGCTAAGTAGACCCCAGTCCAGCGGCCGGTGAAGGGTGAGGATTTTGCCATGGAGCCCTTTGAGGAATGGATTAGATGCGCCAGAATAATCTAACGACCGGCACGATGAATGTAAATCAAACTACGTTAGTGTTTTTTGATTACAGAATGTTGCTGGCGGCCTTTTTCCCCCTTGTCCTATGAAGAAGGGGCCTTTACGATGTCCAGGCTTGAACATTAGTGTTTTTCACTGGGGGAAAGTTTGAAACAGATTTCATACGAAGACGCCGGGGTCAATATTGAAAAAGGCAACGAGTCCGTCCAGCGCATCAAACAGCTCGTCAAAAAAACCTTCAACTCCGCCGTTCTATCCGATATCGGCCTTTTCGGGGGCCTTTTTGAATTTGATACCACCCAATACAAAAAGCCCGTCCTGGTTTCCTCCACCGACGGGGTCGGCACTAAAACCCAAATCGGCGTTGAGATGAAGAAATACCGCGGCCTGGGTGCGGACATTGTGGGCCATTCCATCAACGATATCCTAGTGCAGGGCGCCAAGCCCCTATTCTTCTTGGATTACCTGGCTGCGGGCAAGCTGGACGTCTCGGTGGTTGAGGAAATCGTCTCAGGCATGACCGACGAATGCGTCAGGGCGGGACTCGTCCTCATCGGCGGGGAAACAGCCGAAATGCCCTCGGTCTACAAAGAGGGCGATTACGATATTGCTGGGACCATCGTGGGCGTGGTTGAAAAAGAGAAGGTGATCCGGGGCCAAAACGTGGTTCCGGGGGATATTTGCATCGGTCTTCCTTCAGTCTCCCTCCACACCAACGGTTATTCGCTAGCCCGTAAGCTGGTAAGGGAAGTAGCGGGTCTTCAATACACCGATACCGTGCCCGAATTGGGAGGCGTCATCGGCGAGCTTCTTTTAAAACCCCACAAAAGCTATTACCACGAAATCTATCCCATGTTGGATAAGGTGCTGGTGAAAGCCATGGCCCATATCACCGGCGGCGGCTTGATTGACAATCCTCCACGAGTATTGCCCGAGGGATGCCGTATCCGTTTCAAACAAAGCTCCTGGGATATTCCGCCCCTCTTTAAGTGGCTGGTGAAAACCGGCAACCTTTCCCAGTTTGAATCATTCCGTTCGCTCAACATGGGCCTCGGCATGGTGATCCTGGTGGGGAAGAACGACGTGGACAAGGCCCTGGCGGAGCTTAAGAAAAACGGCGCCTCCCCCTCGATTGTAGGGGAAGTGGTTGCGGGCGAACGCGGCGTGGAGTTTGACCCGCCCCTCAAAAACTAAATTTCCGATCCCTTTATTCTGGCTTTATAAATGTGTCGCCTAGGTTTGTCATGACGGGGTGATTTTATGTTCTGTCGGAAGTGCAAGATCAAGATGAGGGAACAGCCCCACTCGGCCCACAAGCAAAGAAAGTTCGTCTGCCCCCGCTGCGGCGGGGCCCGCATGAAATCGGGCAAGGAAAAGGCGGGCGACCGCAGGCGGCGGGAAAGGGACGAATAACAGGTTCCGGTTTAGGCCAACAACCCCCGTCTTTCGGTTATCCTAGAGACGACCTCATCTCCAGGGAGTCTCGGTGATCCCCAGTTCCACCCCCCATTCGGCCGCCATCCTCGCGGTCTTCGTGCTCACCTACTCGGCCATCGCTATCGGCCGCATCCCGGGGCTCAAGCTCAACCGAGCCGGCATCGCCCTGCTGGGCACCATCGGCATGATGGTCTTTGGGGAAGTCACCACCGCGCAAGTCGTTTCCATGGTCAACTGGCCCACGGTGCTTCTGCTTTTCGGTTTTTTCGTCATTTCAGCCCAACTTCGGCTTTCGGGTTTTTATGACTTGGCGGCCCGCGCCATCTCGAACCGTTTGGATCATCCGGCGACCTTCCTGCTTATCCTCATGGCCGCCACCGCGGGCCTTTCGGCTTTTCTGAACCACGATATCGTCTGCCTGGCCTTCACGCCGGTAGTCACCGTGGCCCTGCTGGATAAAAAACTCAATCCGGTGCCCTTTCTGGTGGCCATGGCCCTCGCCAGCAACATCGGGGCCGGCGCGACCCTCATCGGCAACCCCCAGGACATGCTCATCGGCGAATACGCCCACCTGAATTTCGGGGCTTATCTGCTCTGGAGCCTGCCGCCGGTTTTGGCGTCGCTTGCCCTGGCCTATGGGCTGGTTTGGTGGCTCTCCCGATCCTCTCTTCGAATATTACCCACTGTCGCGTCCCATAAGGCACTTGCCACTTATCCCTATAACCATCACCACACGGTAAAAGGTCTCATTATCTTAGTTATCGTCGTGGGGTTATTCTTTACTTCCATCCCGAAGGAAATCATCGCCTTAGCCGCTGCGGGTATCCACATCGCCAGCCGGAAGTTCCGGTCGGAAGATCTGCTGGAGGAGGTGGATTGGCAGGTGCTGGTGCTGTTCATGGGGCTGTTCGCGGTCACAGGGGCCTTTCAATCCACGGGTTACGGCGACCAAGTCGTCGCCTGGCTGGCCCGGATAGGTTTTGACCTTCAAAAATCTTCCAACCTGGCCCTCTCGGCTGCGGCCCTTTCGAACCTCATCGGTAACGGGGCCACAGTTATGTTTCTGTTGAAGGTAGTGAATCTTTCCCGTTTTTCCACCGCCTATGTTCTAGCCCTAGCCAACAGTTTCGGCGGAAGCCTTTTGATCGCGGGGTCCGTCTCCAACCTCATTGTGGCCCAGCAGGCCCATGAGCTTGGCGTCACGGTTTCTTTTAAAGATTTCGCAAGGCTTGGAATTCCGGTGACCCTGACTGCCTTGGCCATTCTTTTGGCCTGGACCGCCTGGATAGGATAAAAGGGAAGAGACGGATTTTTCATCCAAAATCAAATTTCAAGTAAAAAGAAAGGGGAATCCAGGATGACCACCGACAACCCGCCGGATAACCGAAAGGTAAATATCGGGTTGGTCTTTTTAACGGGCCTCGTCTCGGGCGTTGTTTGTTACCTCTTGGCCGAATCGCTGATCCCTAAGCAGGTGGCGGGTCCCGGCGACCATGACATCTTTTTGGCGGACCGCCTAGGGCTCATTTACACACCCCTCCTGGGCCTTTGGTTGGGCTGGCTACAACGCTCATTTAAACGCGCGATGGCCGGCCTTTTAACCGGTGTCGTGATCGGGTTCTTTTACATAGGGCTTTGCGCCAGCCGTGATTTCTTGGCCATTATGGTGGGCTTTCCTTGTTTGTTGGGAGGCGTCATGGCGGGCCTCCTGGGCTCCAACCGTAGTCGCTGGCTGATCGGATTGCCCTGGCGTTTGGCCAAGGGCCTCTTAGCGGGTTTGGTTCTCGGTTTTGTTTATATGCTGATCCTGAATACCCTGCCCGGCCTGATCGCCATTCCCGATTCTGGGGATTTCACTCAGAGATATGTCTATATGATGTGGCGGACTGGTCCCGTGGCCTTGGGGATCGCAAGCGCATTGTTTTTTGTCCTGATGCGCTGGGCGGTGGGGCTCACACGCGCGAAAAGGTGGGCGTTGAGAAATAGGATGGGCTGAAACAAACCCGGTCGTTTCCGTTCGAAACTCATAAGATGAGATTCAAGATTAGCCGGAAAACCCCTGTCAAAGGGGAAGGGCGGCCACTTTCAATTTTTCTTTATAAAACCCAGCGAGTTTTTGAGATCTTGAAGAAGTTCGTACCCATGAGGGAAAAGATGAAACGTCAGCTTATTTCCATGTTTATTCTTTCCGCTGTCTTAATGCTGTGGTTAGGAGGGTGCCTTACTCTTCGCAATGATTCAGCGGTGATAAAAAATATCGATAATCAGGATACCTTTCCTGCGATTCAGACCAACCAGGTTTATTTTTTTCTCTCGAAAGACGCTTTTCCGCCCGACTTACAGCAAATCCCGGTAGGAACCCTCTGGACACCCGAGAACAGCCAATGGACCTACGCCCAGGTTGTTGAAAGATTTCAGGAAAAGGCTGCCGAAATAGGGGCCAATGCGGTGGTGTTTGAGAGCCTTGGAAAAAACGAATTACTTTACGGCAACCTTTACTATTCTGGTTATGCCACCGCTTACCGGCTGTTCCAGCAGGACACTCGAGTTGCTGCTGATTTAAGCGCCTCCCAGTACGGAACCCAAAGCCCAAATTTGCAGAAGGTGAAATAAGTCTGGGAATGGACTCTCTGAACCCAATTTAAATAATTTCGTAACGATTGCGTTGAATATATCTGCTGTTAAGCTAACCCAAACAAATCCTTTTTGAGCAACGAGGAGATAGCATGAAAAGAATTTTTCTGATTTTAGGACTTGTTCTGTACGGGCTCTATGTGGCTTGGCTGGTCCTTACCAAATATTACGGTTTTGATTATGTGGGTCAATTTGGGCCCTTGGTTCCTGAAGGAAAAGAATGGTTGAACACCAATGTAAAAATGGACGGTCTGACCCTTTTCGGACTCTTCGCAGTTTCCGCCATGCTGGTTTTTTATGCTCTTGAACAAAAGAGCCGGTGGTTCATTTTTTTATTCGCTCTTTCCTGCTGGATGGGATCGGCCTACGGCTTTTTGCAGGGCGCTTGGCCTTTTGGCCTAGTGGAATGTATCTGGGGGTTCGTGGCTGTTAGGAAGTGGTGGATGACCCCAAAAACGAAACCGGCACCTATCCATACTCCGTAAAACCAGTTATTCCGGTTGTGGTTTCGGTCGGAACTTTGAGAACCAATTTTTCTCCAGATATTGCGAAAGCACGCTGACCCCCATTAAATCTTTGGGTTTCGAAAGATAATCGTCCGCCTCTGAAAAGGTCGCCCGCATGGAAATTTCCTGGCCTTCCGAACCCGTCAGGATCACGACGGGAATGGGACTGAGTTTCGCGTCTAACTTTAATTCTGACAGCACCTCCCAACCGTTTTTGGAAGGCAACCCAAGATCCAACAGGATGATGTGAGGAAGGGGCCCATCTTTTATTCTCAAATAGTTCATAGCGTTCAAGCCATCCGGGGAAACCGTTAGGTGGACGGGTAAGTCGGAATTCTCCATCGCATGACGGATCAGTTCGGCGTCACAGGGATTATCCTCAACTAGAAGAACCTCCACCCCAGCATCCTGGTTTAGTTTCATCTTCATTTCGTCCCACCTCCCCCCTGCGATTTAATTAAGTGCTTTCCCTTTTGAATGTCCCACAGCCAGTAATCTTCAAGGTATTTCAAAAAACTCGGGTACCGGGACCAATCCCGAGGTTTCCGAAGATAGGCGTTCACCCCGGCGTCATGAGCCCGCCGCCAATCCGCGTCCTGGGCCGAACTCGTCAGGACCACGGTGGGAATGGAATTAAGGGTAGCCGATCCTCGAATCTCCTGAAGGACCTCATGGCCGTTTTTCCGGGGAAGGTTCAAGTCCAATAGGATGAGCTCGGGTCGAGGCGCGTCATGGTAAGGTCCCCGCTGGTGAAGGTAACCTAAGGCTTCCTCTCCGTCCCCCACGATGTTCAAGCGCACGCGACAACGGGAGCCTTCGAATAGTTTCTCAAGCAGGATGACATCGCCGGGATTGTCTTCCACCAGGAGTATCTCCAGTGGATTTTCCGCTGGGCTGGGTTTATCGGTGAGTGGGGTTGGCATACGCACTCCTTCGCAATGGCCGGAAAGGGGAAGAGTCACGCCTGTTACCGACTCCACAGCATTTTATCGCCTCTTTTTTTAGGCAATAAAGTCTGGTGAATCTATTTTTAAGGAAACCATTTACCAGTCTGAAATTTCTCGTGCGTGATTTTTATTCATTCCCAAACGTCAATATTTTAAAGGACCGGCGTGGGACACTGAACCTTGTTTCACGCGCGAATTAGAATTTCTATCCGAAGATGAAGCGTTTTAAAGCCTAAACATTAACGTTTTGAATTCACGGGATTCCGCAAAGGGGTTTGGGGGTGACCGTTTTCCAAAACGACACTTTTCGTGCCAAATGAATTTCTTTAGCTAAAAATGATTAGCTTTTAAAGGCGAGTTGTTTTGATGTCCCCCAAGTAAAATGAAATAGAGACAGGTAGCCATTAACCGACTTGGGCCGGTTTGCCTTTGCGAGAAAATGTTGGAGCAGAGCGAAAAAATAATTTGGGTTCGAATTGGAACGGGGAGAGGGATCGGGTTCGGATTTACGATCCCCCAAAGTTAAAGGAGGGGAGCATGGCAAGCCATATTGGAATGAAGGAAAAGACAGTAGATATTCTTTTGGTGGAGGATAACCTCGGGGACGTCATGTTGATCAAGGAGATGTTCAAGGGTTCCCGGTTTCCCGTCCGGTTGAGCGTTGCGCGCAACGGGCTGGACGCCCTTTGTTACCTCCGTCGGCAGGAACCCTATCCTCAGGCGAAAGTGCCCGACTTGGTCCTTTTGGATTTGAATCTTCCCAAGTTGAATGGACAAGAATTATTAGGGGCCATTAAGAGTGACTCGGAGCTTTGCGACCTGCCCGTCCTGGTTATCACCTCTTCCAAGGACCCCAAGGACAGGGAGCAATCCTACCAACACAATGCAAACTTCTACATCGTAAAGCCTCCGGATATGCGGGATTACATTGGAATCATGAAATACATTGAAGATTTTTGGCTAGAGAAAATTTTCCGGTAATTTAATAGACTGAAGTGGCTTTAGTGCGGCTAAAGGTTCGCCGAAAAAATCGCTGCGATAATTGTTTCGTTAAACCAAGATACCGCTTCAATCCTTCCATCCGGCTCAGTTCTTCGTTTTCCTCTTACACAGTCGGTTCATGATGTTTAACCAATCTGTGGGGCGCAAATCTTTAGCGATTGCGATAAAGTTATTTGAATTTAAAAATTCAAGTCACTGCTGACCAGGTCTCCTTTGAAGAGGGGCCGGTGAGGGGAGAACAGTGAAGCGATTGTCTCTTAGGTGGGTATTGTTTTTTGTGACATTGTTTATGGCCTGGGTGCCCAGTTCTATCCTCCTCGCCCAAATTTCGCTGACCACCTACCATAACGACCAGGCCCGCGACGGCTGGAACCAAAACGAAACCATCCTGACCACCGCCAACGTCAACACCACCGAATTTGGAAAACTTTTTTCCGACGCCGTGGACGGGCAGGTTTACGCCCAACCCCTCTACTTGCCCAATGTCTCCATCGGCGGAGGCACACACAATGTGATTTATATCGTCACCGAAAACGACAGCGCCTATGCCTTCGATGCCGATAATGCAGGGGTTACCTACTGGCACGACAGCTTCATTGGCGGGGTCACCATGACCGTTTCCCAGGCCGATGTGGGCGGCTGTCCCCAGATCACTCCCCAAATCGGCATTACCGACACCCCTGTCATCGACCCCGCCACGGGCACGATTTATTTCGTGGCCATGACCAAGACGGTCTCAAGAGGGGTCACCACCTTCACCCAGACCCTGTACGCGCTGGATGTCACCTCCGGTGCCGAAAAATTCAACGGCCCCCAGACGATCGCGGCCACCGCCCCCGGCACCGGCGATGGCGGCACCACGGTCAAGTTCCGCCCCCTGGTCTATAAAGAAAGGTGCGCCCTGGCCCTGGTGAACGGAGTGGTTTACACCAGCTGGACGGGCCATTGCGATTTTGACACCTTGGATGGGAATTATTACGGCTGGGTCCTGGGTTACAACGCTTCCAACATCACGGCCCAAGTCAGTGTCTTTTGCGCCTCGCCCAACGGCAGCGAATCTTCCTTTTGGGAATCGGGCGACGGCCCCTCGGTGGATTCCTCCGGCAATCTCTATTACATCGCCGGAAATGGAACCTTTGATACCTCGGCCCCTGTTTCGGATTTCGGTCAGTGCATTTTAAAACTTAACACCATCGCCAACGCGGTCACCGCGCTGGATTATTTCGCGCCCCTTAGCCAGGCCGCTATGAGCTCCGGGGACCAGGACATGGGCTCGGCGGGCCAATGCCTACTACCTGCTTCCTGGGGAACTACGGCCCATCCCAGTCTTTTGTTGGGGGCGGACAAACCCGGCGATCTTTACGTGGTGGACGCCGACACCGGTAGCATGGGCAAGTACAGCACCACCGCCAACAATATTGTTCAAACGGTCCTTCCGATCGGGGGAAAGGGCTACACCACGCCCGCTATCTACAGCAACGGGGTCACCCAGTTTGTTTATTGGGGGATGACGGGGGCGAAAATGAAGGCCTATGTCTTTTCTAACGGGCAATATGTGACCCCCAATTCCTCGGCGACCAGTGAAACCTATAGCGGCTCCTCCAGCGGATGCGTCCCCAGCGTTTCCTCCAATGGAACCACAAACGGCATCGTTTGGGGCCTTTTGCCTGGAACCCCGGTCCAATTGTGCGCCTACGACGCCACCAACCTCACCAAGGAGCTTTACACCAGCGCCCAGAACAGCGCCAGGGACTCGGCGGTCGCTACTTACGTCAAGTTCGCCCCGCCAAGCGTCGTCAACGGAAAGGTCTATGTGCCCACCGCCAGTAGTTTGGTGGTATATGGGTTGATTTCCACCGGGGGCACCGCCACTTTCACCTCTACGGTGACTCGAACACCTAGCCCCACACCCACGCTAAGCCCCACGGTGACCTCCACCCCAACTCAAACCCGAACCACTACTCTAACCAGCACCGCTACCTCCACTTCCACGAATACTTCCACCAAAACAAGTACGGCGACCCCCACAACCACAGCGACCTTTTCGATGACCACCACAGCCACCTTCAGTTCCACCAGCTCTCCTACCGCGGTTCCACCCACGGTCACCTTCACCGCCACTTCCTCACGAACCTCCACAGCGGTTTTTACGGCCACGCCAACCCTGACTTCCACTCCTACCGTAACCAGCACTGGAACCCCCACCAATTCCTTCACCTTCTCGCCAACGCCCATCCCTACGGGCACGAATACCGCGACTCCCACAACTTCCAAAACCTCTACCTCGACTCCTGTGCCGCCGACCTTCACAACCACGCCCGTTCATTCCTCAACCCCGACCGCCATTCCCAGCTCAACCCCCACGGCCACTTTTTCCGCGACACTCTTGAACACTTTCACGGCAACTGCGTCTAGTACAAATACTCTGGTGAATAGTTTCACCCCTACTTCCGTGAACAGTTCCACTCCGACCTGGACGCCCTCCTCCACCTCCACGTCGGTACCGACTTCCGCCTACACCCCCAGCGCGACGCCTTCCACGACCCCCTCGCTCACACCCTCTCCCACCTTCACGCCTACGGCTTCTCCAAGCCTCGAACCCTCGCCCTCTGGCACCCCCACCGTGATCGTGCCGGCCAAGCCTGTTCTTTACCCCAATCCCGTCAAGGGGGGAACCTCCGCCGAGCTTCAAGTCACCCTTTTGTCCGCTGCGAATGTAAGGGTGCAAATATTCACCTTGTCTTTCCGCAAGGTCTTTGACCAGACCTATTCGAATCTATCCGCCGGCGTCGATGACCTGCCGGTTTCTCTGGTCCATAGCGAGGGACACCCCTTGGCCAACGGGCTTTATTACGTGGTCGTTACCGTCAACGGCCAGCGAACGCTCTTGAAACTGCTGATCTTGAAGTAGACCCGCCCGTTGGTAAGTTCGTTTTAGTTCCCAGGTCGTGATGTGTTTGATCAAATACCGCAGGCAGGGCCGAAACCTGGGCCCTTCCCATTGAAAGGTTTGGAATGAAATTCCCCCGACCCGGTTTGACCGCTTCAGCCTTTTTTTTATTTTTTCCCTTGGTCCTTCTGGCCCCCCTTCCTTCCCAAGCCCAAATGCTCCTTTCCGGGAAAGTTTTGGATGCCTATCTCCAAACGCCTTTAAGGGAGGCGAAGGTTTCCGCCCAAGGGCAAACCGTCGAGACGGACGCCGCCGGAAAATTCCAAATATCAGCCGGGGACCCAACCTCGGAACTGGTAATTACCAAAGAAGGCTACCTGCCTCTCATGCTCCCCGTTCAGGGCTGGATGGGCGAAAAGGCGGTGGCCTTAAAACCTTCCAATCTCACCCTTCCAGAAGTGGTGGTGCGGGCCTATGGGGAAGACCAGAAGCTTTTGGAAACCCCCGGCAACCTCTCGCTGTTGACCGAGCGTGACCTCGACCGGGGGAGCCGGGTCAACCTGGCGCCGGTGCTGAACGCGGTGGCAGGGGTGCGGATGGACCAGGCCTTCATGGTGGATTCGAGGCTTTCCCTTCGGGGCGTGGGTTTGACCGCCAACTACGGCATCCGGGATATTGGTATTTATGTGGACGGCATTCCCATCAACGAAGCGGATGGGTTCGCCCGTATGGAAGGCCTGGATCCAGATCTTTTAGGCGAGGCTCAGATCATCCGGGGGCCCGCTTCCAGCCTTTATGGCGCGGGCGTGGGCGGGGACGTGCTTTTTAATACCCTTCGCCCTCCGGCCGGGGAAACCAGCCTGGAAGCCTCGGGGCTGGCCGGTTCCTGGGGGCTTTACCGCTCCGAGGGTTCGCTCAAGGCAGATCTGGGCAACGGTTTTATGTTGGTCAACTACGGAACCGAATGGTTCAACGGCTATGTCAACCACACGGCGGATTACCACAGCTTCGCCACGGCCCTCGGCACCTTTTATCCCGGCGACAAAGACAGCCTGACGGTTCTCATCAACCAATCCAACGAGCAGTCGCTGGTGGCCACCGCCGAAACTTACGCCCAATTCACCTCCGCGCCCCAGGCGGGCGTGGCCGCTGACGACCTTTTCAACCTGCACCACAACGAGCTATGGACCCGGTACGGGGTCTCCAACCGCTACGTTTTCAGCGACCAGTGGGAAAATGAAACCACCCTCTATGCCTCGTCTTTCCTCATGGACAGGGCCTTCGCCGACTCCCTGGCCTTCGCGGCGCTGTTGAACAAGACCATGCAAAACGCGGGGGGCCGCACCCAATGGACCTTTAAGACCAGCCTAACCGACCGCCTGGATCTTTCCTTAAGCGCGGGCGGGGAATTCATGAACCAATTCTCGACCTATAACTATTACTACAACAACCACGGGGTCCAGGGGGCCCTGGGTTATATCCTCCAGGGAACGGAAGAACATGAGAATCTTTTTTTCGAGGCGGACGCGGACCTCGAGAAAAACACCTTCCTCACCACCGGCCTAAACCTCAATGCCACCAGCTACATGCTGAATTTACAGACCTCCCAATTGAACAACGCCGTTGGCTTTACCCCCACTCTCTGCCTTCGGGTCGCCTTGTCGCATGTATTCGACAAGGCCTTCTCGGTTTACGGGGATGTCAGCCAGGGTTTCTCGCCGCCCGATTTTGACGAGATGAAAAACCCCTTCACGGGCGGCCTGCTTCCGAACCTTCTTCCCGAATTGGCCACCCAATATGAAATAGGCGCCAGGGGCCGTCTTTCGGACATCCCTCTCGGCTATGATCTGGCGCTTTACGATTTGGACGCGGTCCAGGAACTGGTCCAGCAAACCGTGAGCGGGGTGGCGGAGTTCGTCAACGCGGGCGGCACCAACCATAAGGGGGTGGAACTGACCCTGTCGGAAAGCCTGGTGAATGATCCAACGCGATTCCTCACCCTTTTAAAACCCTGGATCGCCTATAGCTATCAGCATTACGTCTTCACCCAATACACCAATAATGGGGTCAGCTACGCGGGGAACCAGTTAACTGGCAACCCGGAGAACCAATTCAATACCGGGATCGATATTGAAACTCAGCCGGGCCTTTACCTTAACACCAACATTCAATTCGTGGATGCCTACCCTATCACCGACAGCAACAGCGTCTGGAACAATTCATTTGCCCTCTGGAACGCCAAATTGGGTTACCGCCAAACGATCGGGAAGCAGATGAAGGTGGATGCCTTTGTGGGCGGGGAAAATCTTTTGAACCAAACCTATTCGGCCTACGTGGCTTTCAATGCCACCAACGCGGCCTATTACGAGCCGGGTGTGGGCCAAAGCCTTTACGGCGGTTTGAATTTGAACGTGTTGTTTTAGCGGGAAATGACGATCTTAAGCTTCTGTCTGAAGGTCACAGCCCCGTTTGAGTTGATCACATCCACCACGGCGATGTAATAGCCGCTGGCCATGCCGGATGCGTTCCAAAGGGTTTGTTGGGACCCCGGGTCCTCCTTAATCGTGGCCACCCTTTCCCCGGCGATATCATAAATTTGGACGCGCAGGGTGTAGGGCTGGAGCGAACTGAATTTAAAGGCCGTCTTGAACCCGTCGGAGCTGGAAAGAAAATTGGGGCAGGCCGAAAGGGTCCAGTGCTGGTTGGTTTCGCCAGCCGTGACCTGGACGATGCGGGTGATATCTTCCGTCGCTCCCGTCCCCTGGTCCCAATGGACCGAAAGAATGTAATTTCCGGGGGAAACATAAGGGCCGGAATCGCTAGTTCCGTTCCAGGTTAAGGTAACGGCTGTTCCGGAAGTTTGAATGGTCATTTGAACTTCGGAGGCGGGGCCTGAGGCACCTGGCTGGAAAGCGCTTTGGCTTAAAAGGACTCCGGTTAGCTGGGAACCCGTTGGGTCCTCCGTCCAGCCGGAGAGGTGCTTGACCAGTTCCCCTGCCTCGTTAAAGACGCTGGCATCCACCCGCAGGATAGGCCGGTTTACCATCGCCTGCCTCGTGACGGTAGTCACCACGCCGAGAGGATCGGTGTTTTTAATAACAATATAATAGGTTCCATTCACGACTGGATTGCCTGAGCCGTCCAGCCCCTTCCAAAATCCCAGGGAGACCCCGCCCGAGTATAGGATGATTTGGTTCTGGGTGCCCTTAAGCGTAGTGATGGGCCCTCCCGCCAAGTCCAGGCTCAAAACACTTTGTGAATATTTTCTTGTCCATAAGCCGCAAATGAGTTCCCCCGCCTCGTTGTAAACCCCCGCCTCAACCGTGTACCCCCCCGTCACCGCCACCGTGGCGGCGGCGGAAAGGGGCATTCCCAGACTGGATGAGGAAAGCAGGGCAGTGTTCACGATCTGGCTTTGACCCGGAACAAAGGAATTGATTTGGGCCTGGTAGCTCAAGCCGTAAACCCCAGGCGGGAGTGTGGGAGGAAGGTTCCAAACCAACTGGGAAGAGGAGGTCGAAAAAGTCGCGGTACCGGAAGCCGGCGGGGAAAGGCTTATGAAAATTTCATCCGGCGGTAGGTTGTCCGTGACCTGGGCGTTATCCAGTGTTCCCCCGTTCAAGGTCACCGAGAGGGTATAGGTGATCATGTCACCGGAAGAGGCGGAGCCGGGGGAAGCGGTTTTTCCCAAGGAGGTCCAGGGGGTGGCCGTGGGCGTCACCGTGTAGGTAACTGTGGGTGAGGGTGTCGGTGTTTGGGTGGGGGAGAAGGTAAGGGTTTGAGTCATCGTTACGGTGAGCGTGGCAGTGGAGGTGAAGGTGGAAGTAAAAGTCAGTGTTACGGTAGGGCTTGGAGTCAGGGTCGGGCTGTAGGAGGCGGTGGGGGTCTCCGTCGGCGTCTGGGTGGATGTAAAGGTGGCAGTGGAGGTCGGTGTTGAGGTGGGGCCGCAGAGGCCGGTGATTTTTCGCACGACCGAGTTGCCGTAATCCACCACGTAAAGGTCTCCGGTGCCGTCAAAGGCCAGGGATTCGGTGTGGTTGAACTGGGCAAGGGCAGCTGGGCCCCCGTCGCCAAAATAACCTGCCGCGCCGGTGCCTGCCATAGTGGTGACCGTACCCGAGGGGATTCCGACCTCCCGCACGACGTTGTTCATGTCGTCGGTCATGAAAAGGTTTCCGCCGCAACCGAAGGCCATGGTGCCGTTGTCGAAAAAGAAATCGGCCAGCAGGGCGGTGCCACCATCACCGGTGTAGCCTGGCGTGCCAGTTCCCGCAAAGGTTGAAATAACCCCTGTCGCGATGGAAACCTTCCGGATGACCCAATTGTTGAAATCGGAAATATAAAAGTTCCCTAAATTGTCTGGATCAACCATTTCACAGCCGTTCAACTGAGCCGATACGGCCGCCCCTCCGTCCCCCGTGTAGCCCGGCGTGCCGGTTCCCGCCACGGTCGTGATGATTCCCGTCGTCTCGCTGTACAGTCGCACGGCGTTATTGCCCGAATCGGCGATGTAGAGGTTGTTTTGGACGTCGAATCGAATGCCGATGGGGGAATCAATTTCAGCCGAAAGGGCAGCCCCGCCGTCGCCTGAGAAGCCTGGCGTGCTCGTGCCCACCACGGTGGTGATAATGCCTGTTGCCGCGTTCACTTCCCGGATTACATCGTTGTAGTAATCGGCGATGAAGAGATTGTTGTTGGAATCCACGGCTATCCCTGAGGGGTAGAAAAAGGTGGCGAGGGTGGCCGGGCCGCCATCCCCGGTGTAGCCGCCCAGGGTGGAAGACCCCGCATAGGTGCTGATAACGCCGGTGGCGGCGGTTACTTTGCGGATCACGCAATTTCCCGCATCGGCGATGTAATAATTACCGAAAGAATCGAAGGCGATATCGTCGGGCTGGTTGATTTCGGCCTGGTTGGCCGCCGACCCGTCCCCGGTGTAGCCGCCAATTCCGTTTCCAGCGGCGGTGGTAATGGTTTGTCCACAGGCGGAGAATAAACCCATCCCTGGGGCGAAGGTTATAAATAGTAACAGCCGGAAAATATAAATCTTTTGAATCATAGAGAGGCCCTCAGTCGATACCTGTTCCCCTATTGTCTCATCTTGGTTGTGTTTTGGGTGGAAGAGTCGACTTTTTACTTTGGCCTAACCCGGAGAGCCTCTTGGGTGTTAAGCGTAAAACCCTAAGTATCTCGAGGGGTAGTTGGAACCTATTTAATTTAATATGTCTTCTTTTTTTTCTAAACCGCCTCTTGGTGCCGTAGATCCTTACCTTCCACCATGTAAATCACATCGGTGGCGATATTAGTGGCATGGTCGGCGATTCGCTCCAGATAGCGTGAAACCAGGATTAGATCGAGGGCCTGTTTGATCACGGCGCGGTTATCCAGCATGTAGGTGATGAGCACACGGATGAGCTGGTCGTTCAGGTTATCCACCTCCTCGTCTCGAAGGCGCACCTTACGGGCCAAGGACGAATCACGATTCAACAGCGAATCCATGGAACCCTTAAGCATTTCCTGGGTGATCGCCACCAGGTGGGGGATATCCACGAAGGGTTTCAAGGGCTCGATTTCATTTAAGGTCAATGCCCGTTCGGCGATATTCACCGCCAAGTCGCCCATGCGTTCCAGGTTGGTATTAATTTTCATGCAGCTGGTGACGAAACGCATATCACCTGCCGTGGGTACGTAGAGAGCCAGCATCCGGTGGCAGGACTCGTCAATCTCAAGTTCTTTGTCATCGAGGTCACGGTCGCCCTGGATAACCCGGCGGGCCAGCTTGCTGTTGCGGTCCACCAGGGATTGGACGGAGAACTGGATAGATTGTTCCACCATGCCCCCCATCGTAATCAGGTTGGCTTTGAGTCCCGTAAGTTCTTCGTCAAAAGTCGTCGGCATTCCATCCCCCTTTAGGTCGCATCTCGTCCTGCCAACAGTTTATGCCAAACGAAACAATCCAATGTTATTTCTAAGCAAAAGAAAGCTTGTTTCCGTCTTAATCTATATTGATTCTTACTCTCTGCTCCCTCTAATCTGGCCTATCAAACCGATAAAGGAGCACTGAATGCCGCTACAAGAAGGCAGTCCCGCCCCCGACTTCAAGCTAAAATCCACCGATGGAAGCACCGTCGAATTGTCCCGTTTCAAAGGCAAGAAAAACGTCATTGTTTATTTTTACCCCAAAGACGACACGCCGGGATGCACTAAGGAAGCCTGCAATTTCAGGGACGACATTTCCCAAATGTTGGCAAAAGAGGCGGTGGTATTAGGCATTTCTACCGATAACCTGGAAAGTCATCATGCCTTTAGCATGAAGTTTCATTTGAATTTCCCGCTGTTAAGCGACCCGGACGGCGAGGTTTCCAAGGCCTATGACGCTTACAACGAAGAAAAGAAAATGAGCCGAAGGGTTTCGGCTATCATCGACAAAGAAGGCAGGATCAAGAAGTATTTCTCCACAGTGAACCCCGAAGTCCACAGTAAAGAGGTGCTCGGGATATTCAACACCACCTTTTAAGCCCGTCGATTCAAAAATGAGCCTGGATTGCCTGCCGCCACGGCTCTATTAACTGGGCGCTATAATGGCCTTCGTCTTTTCCGTTACCGCATTCTTTTAGGAGGCCTCTTGAAATTTCCTATCCTGCCTTTTGTGGTTGTGCTTGCGATGGGGAGCTTCACCCCGGAATCTTCTTTGGGCTTTGACAACCAACCGCCCACCACCATGGTCAAAATGGTACTCCGGGATATTTCCCACTACGCCAAAAACAACAAGTTCCTCTCTCAACCCAAAATCTTTTACCGTTCGGGCCTTCTCTATTCCCGCCTGGAATACGCCTTGGACCGCGAACGGAACCAGCAAATGATGGTGGTGGGGCATGAGCCCGACATCTACACCATCGACCGGGTGGCCAAGACCGCCAAGGCCATGAAAGACCCGGAGGGGGCTTTCCACTGGCCCATCTGGTCTTACGGGGAAGTGCCCGAATCTTTGGAGCGCCTGGAATATGGGATGGAATTCGATTTTTTCAAGAAGGTCAAGGCCCCTCAGAGCGGACCGGTAACCCTCGAAAAGATTCCCTGTGACCGCTACACCTTTAAAAAAGGAATTTACGAGGCCGATCTATTTACCAAGTTGGGAACCCAGACCCCGGTGGAGATCCGCATTACCAAGGGCGGCCGGGATGAGATGGACGACTTTTACGATGACTACGAGGCCAACCTGCCATTCGACCCCTCGCTTTTCAAGGTGCCTGAGGGCATCCAGATCGCTAAGGACCCGGAAGACCAGGTCGCGGACTGGAAAGATTTTTCACCCCCGGGAGGGGACTGCGCCCTGAAGATGCCGGGAACGCCGAAGCAACCCGACCCCAAGATGCCCCTGTGGGAATCCGACGACGCCGACCAAAATAATTACGCCGTCAGTTACTACGATGCGGACAAACCGGTCACCAACATTCAAGTTTTTTTCAACGGGGTGATGGCCGACCAGGCACTGTCCATGAAGTTGAAGGCATCCGACATGAAGCGCCTGACCTATCAGGGTTATCCCGCCTTTGAATTTCGGTTGTCCGGAGGTAATGGAGCCGATTTGCGGATTCGCTTTTGCCTGGCGAAGACCCGGCTTTACGCCTTGAACCTGACGGTCAACACCGAGGACGACCCGAACAAGACCGTTCAACTGCACATCGACCCGGTTCAAAGGGCCCAGGATTTTTTCGCGACGCTGAGGATCAAGTAAAAGAGTTGGCCTGTTACCATTTTCCTTAATATCACCCCCTAAAGGGGCCCTGAATTCATGAACCCTCTTTCGCCAGGAGAGGTAAAATAGACTTGTAGGAAGGCTCTCAGGTGGCGCCCTTCGAGGCGTGGCGGGGACTGGGGTCCCAAACCGATCAAGAGCCGGGTCGACAAAAGCCGGAAGGCTGGTAAGGGTTTCGGGCTGGCACCCTTGAGGGGCGCATCGGGAACTGAGGTTCCAAAAAGCGGGAAACCCGGCCTGGTACAACCGGTGAGTGGCTGGCGCAGAGTAGGTGCTGTAGCGTTAGTGTCGGGTTGTAAGGCAGGTGGAGTTAGTACAATCGTCGGAAGGGTTCAAGGGTTGCGCCGGACGGCGCGGGGCAGAGGCCCAAAACCAATTTGGAATCCTGCTGAAGATATTGCTAGTGAAGTTTAAGCAGGTCGCAGTGGCTTGACGCCCTGGGGCGCCTACCGGCCCCGGGGCTTTCTTTTTTCGAACCCCTAAACCGACAACTTTCCCCGAATGAACCCTAAAGTCCCAAAAGATGAACCGAAAAGTGAGTTACAGGGCTAAAATGCTTTGATAAAATACGAAACGGTGGGTTGATAAGGTTTTGACAGGGTAGTTCGTCTTTGTGCAAGAAATATTGAGGTTACTAGATGCTTCAAGGCACGATCGACAAGTACAAACTCATCGAAATTAAGGGAAGTGGGACCTTTGGTACGGTCTGGCTGGCCGAGGATACCTGGATCGGCAAAAAAGTCGCCATTAAGATTCCCCACAACCAAAAAGAAGAATTCACCACCCTCATCGCCGAACCCAAGCTTTTAGCCTCCCTCGACCATCCCAACATCGTTCAGATCCTCACTGTGGATAAAGCCGAAAACATCTTTTTCATGGTCATGGAATATGTGGACGGCAAAAACCTGGCCCAGCTGATTTCCGAAACCACCCTGACTTATAAA
The DNA here is from genome assembly GCA_963738405.1 of candidate division FCPU426 bacterium. Lineage (GTDB taxonomy): Bacteria > Oederibacteriota > Muellerivitia > Muellerivitales > Muellerivitaceae > CAVTWJ01. The sequence continues at coordinate 25,568 of CAVTWJ010000012.1, forward strand.
GAAGCGGTCGACATCATCATCCAGATCCTCGCGGCGCTCCAATACGCCCACGAGAAAAACGTGATCCACCGCGACTTGAAGCCCGGAAACATCCTCCTCACGGCTGAGCGCAAGGCGAAAATCACCGATTTCGGAACCGCCATGATCCAATCCGGAAAAAACGGCGCGGGGATCGGCGGGACCATCTACTACATGGCCAAGGAACAGGTCTTGGGCCATCCTACCCCGGCCTCAGATGTCTATTCAGTGGGCGTGATTCTTTATGAAATGGTTACTGGAAAACTTCCATTTTCCGATGAAGTGCCCATGGCGGTCTTAAACAAGATATTAAAAGACGAGGCCCCCGCACCCCACACCTTGAATTCCGCGATCCCCAAAGAACTGGAAGCGGTGATATTAAAAGCCCTTCAAAAAGAAATTTCGAAACGATATGGGTCCGCCAATGAAATGAAGCAGGATTTGGAAAAAATCCCATCCTCGGTTTTGACCTCGCTAATTCAAGTAGGGAACCAAAGCCAGGAACTATTAACCCATACCATTCAGCAGGAGGCCGTGAAAAAGGCGCCTAAGGAAACGGGAGACATCAACACCCTGCGCTACCAGGGCTACCATTACAAACTGATCCGAACCATCGGCACCAGGGGAAAAGAAGAAGGCAATTTCATTTCGCCCATCGCGGTTGCGGTGGACGCTCAAAAACGTTCTTATGTCTGCGATTCTATGAAATGCAATGTGCAAGTATTCGATTTTGAGGGCAAGTTCCTTTACGGAGTGGGAAAATTTGGGAAAGATTCGAATGACCCCAAAGATGTCAATTTCCTCATGCCCATTTCCTTAAGCGTGGACCAGGGCGGGAATTTAGTGGTTCTGGACGCTAAAACCTGTACGGTCCAGATCATCGGGAAAATGGGACAATTGATCACTAAATTCGGCGAACCGGCCTCGCCCACCACCGGCAAGATTGAAATCGGAACCGGCGGTTTCTTCCACCCCCAGGCCCTCTGCCTGGACGATAAAGACAATATTTACGTTTCCGACACCGGCAACCACCGCATAAGGGTCTTCAACCCCGCGGGCAAGGTCATCAACAAATTCGGCATTCAGGGCGCCCGTTTGGGCGAATTCAACAGCCCCGCTGGGGTGACCATGGACTCTTCAGGGAACCTACTGGTGGTTGATGAAAAGAACTACCGGGTGCAGATTTTTTCAGCCCGGGGCGTTTTCAAGAACAAGTTCGGCAAACGGGGAACGGGCCGGGGCGAGTTTCAAGCTCCTGTGGGAGTCGCTACCGACACCAAACGCAATATTTTTGTGACCGACAGAGACCTTCGAATCCAAATTTTTGACTCTGAGGGGTATTATTTAACCGACTTTGGAACACCCCAGGGCAATTACAAAATCGCCCCCAAGTACTACGGCTTGGCCACCGACATTGAAAATAACCTCTACGTGACGGATATCGCCAATTGTAGTCTCTTGATCTACGCCTTGAAGAAATGAGGATTTGATGAGCACGCCGCTTCCCAACGATGCCATACCGCCGGGACGCATTGTTCTGACACCGCCTAAATCCTCCGGCAAGCCCCAAATCACCCTTTCTGTATTGGCGGGGCCCGAGCAGGGCTCGGTTTTTAAGATCAACCGGCCCACCACCACCATGGGACGTTCCAATACCTGTGAAATTGTTATCTCGGACCCTCTCGTTTCGCGCCAGCATTGCCAAATATTACTGGGAATGGGTGGAATTAGCCTAAGGGATTTGGGAAGTACCAATGGCACCTTTTTGAACGGCCAAAGGGTCACCGAAAACCCTCTTCGCAATCAGGATGTGATTTCGGCAGGCGGCACCAGGATTCGCTTCGCCTTGGAATTGGGGAAGGCAGAGGGTGACGAACGGGCGCTCAAGATTGACGAACTGGCGCACAAAAAGCTCCTTACGCTTTATGAGGTGGGAAACATCGTCAATTCGGTTCTCGAACTCAAAACCCTGCTTTCCATCATCATGGCCATGGCCATCAAGGTGATGCAGGCCAACCGGGGCTTCCTGCTGCTTCGAGAAAAAGGGGGGCAGCTGGTGCCTGTCGCAACGCATGCCCTCACTTCCGCTGAGGCTACCGCGCCCTATAGCCAAACCATCGTCGATACCGTTCTCAAGGAAAGAGTGCCAGTACTAGTGCTGGACGCCTCCCATGACGTTCGTTTTTCAGCTCGTGAAAGCCTAAAGGCGCTTCCTCTGTCTTCCGTCATCTGCGTACCCATCTGGGATAGGGACACCATTGTGGGGGTCATTTATGTGGACAAGGCCGAGGGAACGGCCACCTTCAATGAAGAAGACATGTATTTCCTTTCCGCCTTCGCCAATCAGGCTGCGGTGGCCATTACCAACGCGAAGTTGTTTGACGACGTAAGGCGCGAGGAACGCATGAGAACTTCCTTGCAAAGGTTTATGTCACCTAACCTGGTGGATGAGATGGTTCAAAAGGGGACCATGAACCTGGCACTGGGAGGCGTAAAAAAGAAAATCGCTGTGCTTTTCTGCGACATTCGTGGATTTACCCCGATGGCTGAAAAAGAACCCGTGGAAACAGTCGTGGGTCTTTTAAACGAGTATTTCAGTACCATGTCCGAAGCCATCTTCGCCAACCAGGGAACACTGGATAAGTTTATCGGCGACGCCATCATGGCCATCTACGGTGCTCCCTTGGAATTGACCAACAGCTCCCTGAAGGCTGTGAAAAGCGCCCTTGAGATGCGTGCTCGACTTTCCCAACTGAATGAAAAATGGAAAAAAGAAGGCAAACCCCAGCTGGAAGTGGGATTTGGCATTAACACAGGCGAGGCCATTGTCGGAAATATCGGAAGCGAACGCCGCATGGAATATACGGCCATCGGCGACATGGTGAACGTTGCTTCCCGGGTTGAAGGCGAGACCGAGCATAACCAAATTTTCATCACCGAAGCGACCCTTGCCGATTTGGAGGGCAAGGCAGAGGTGAAAAAACTTTCCCCGGTCCAACTGAAGGGTAAAAGTTCCAAGGTGCAGATTTACGAAGTGCTTTCCCTGAAAGATTAATCTCGGCTTTCTGTGACGCCAGCCCCTTCGCTTCCTGCCTTTTTCGAAAATAACTTAATGGATCATTGGATTCTTATCCCCGACCATGAATAATAAACTCATGAATAAAATCAAGGCGCTCAACGAGAAGGTCATCAACCAGATCGCGGCCGGGGAAGTGGTGGAACGACCCGCCTCGGTGGTTAAGGAACTGGTCGAAAACGCCCTGGACGCTGGGGCTTCCTGGGTTGAGGTTGAAATTGAGGGAGGAGGACTCCAACTCATTAAGGTTTCCGATGATGGGGAAGGGATGAACGGGGAGGACGCCCGCCTTTCGGTTCGAAAGCACACCACCAGCAAAATTCAATCGGTTGAGGATCTTTCCCAATTGAACAGCTTCGGTTTCAGGGGCGAGGCTCTAGCCTCGATTGCTTCCGTTTCTCATTTCGAGATGAAAACCCGTTTAAAAGGGGCCCTTTCCGGTACCCAAGTCCGCATGAAGGGCGGGGGAGAAATAAATGTTACGGAAGCCGGACGGCCTGAGGGCACGACCCTTTCTATTTTCAACCTCTTCTACAACACCCCCGCCCGCCTAAAATTCATGAAAAAACAGTCCACCGAGGAAAACCACATTCTTCTGGTGATGACGACCTACGCCCTAGCCTATCCCCGAATGGGCTTCAAATTGACCCTAGACGGCAAAACAGTTTTCAATACAACCCCCGCATCCTTCGAAACCCGGCTTCTTCAAATTTACGGCAAGGACTTGGCAGGCTCTTTACTGCCGGTTAAGTGGAAGGGCGGTGATATCCATATTACCGGCGCCGTGAGCGCCCCTACTATTACCAAACCCACCCGTGAAAACATGCTCTTTTTCGTGAATCGCCGGTGGATTTCAAATCCCTCCCTGGGCCATGCGGTCATGACGGGATTTCACACCCTGCTTCCCACCCGCCGTTTCCCCATTGCCATTATCCAAATCGAAATGCCGCTGGATCAGGTGGACGTGAACGTGCACCCGACAAAAAAGGAAGTGAAATTCGCAAAGGACCGGGACATTTACGATTCAATCGTTCGGGCTATTCGAGGCGCGCTTTTAACCACCCCCGAGGTGCAACAAATCGTCTCGCCTGCAGTGGCGCATGAAGTGGCCCCAGGCTGGGCACCCGCAGCCCCGAGTGAAATTTCTCAAACTCCCATGGTTTGGGAAAATTCAACACCGTCCGTCGAAACAAACCCGCTCTTGGGAGTGATTTCAGGCGGGTCACCCCCCTTGGGTCATGCTTACACCCCCAGTGAGGCTTTTGGAAAGGGAACCCTTCAGGCAAGAAAGATTGATCCCTCCATTCCGCTTTATAACTTCTCTCAGCTTTTCAATACTTTCATTGTTTTTCAATCGGATTCCGAAATGTTTCTCGCTGACCAGCACACAGTCCACGAGCGCTTGAATTATGAGAAGCTGATGAAGGGCGTTCGGGAAAAGCGTCTCGAAATACAGCCTCTCCTGCTGCCGGTCACGGTGGAGCTGACTCCTAAGGAAGCCCTTTGGCTAAGGGACAAAATGGAGCTTTTGATGGAACTGGGTCTGGAAGTGGCGCCTTTTGGCGGAAATACCTTCATGATTCGTTCGGTCCCGGCAGATTTAGCGGGCAAAAATCTGGTGAATCTGTTGAAAGATTTGATCGAGGATTTGGGTTCGAAGGACGCGGCGGGAACCGGCGGGTCCAACCGCCTGGAGCAGGTACGGGAACGTACTGCGACCTTTCTTTCCTGCCGAAGCTCGGTGATGGCGGGGGATCGCCTGAACGAGGATCAAATGAAAGGCTTGATTGAGCAGATGCGCCAGGCCCATTTACCCTTTACCTGTCCTCACGGAAGGCCCACGATTCTTTCCATTCCCCTTTCCGAACTTTATCGAAAATTCGACCGACATTAAACGAGGTCCAAATGGAAGCACCCTGGCCCTGCTTGGTAGGGCCCACCGGCGTTGGCAAATCTGAAATCGCCTACGAAATCGCCAAGAAACTAGGGTATGAAATCCTCTCCTGCGATGCCTTTCAAGTTTATAAAGAACTGGCGGTGGGAACCGCCCAGCCACCGCTGGAATGGCAAAAAATGGTGCCGCACCATCTGGTAGGTACACGAAACCCACGGGAAAATTGGTCGGCGGGGGATTTTGCCCGGGAGGCAGACGCAATACTCCGTGAAAAGCAAAAACAGGGAGTGGGCGTCATCCTCGTGGGCGGATCGGGTTTTTACCTGCGCGCGTTGATTACGGGACCCCCAGTTGGTCCTCTTTCGAACCCCGCACTTCGAGAAAAAGTCCAAAAAAGGGTAGAGACTCTGGGTTTGGAAGGGGCCCACGGATGGCTCAAAACCCTAGACGTTGGGGCGGCTGACCGGATCCATGTGAATGACCGACAAAGGATCTGTCGGGCCTTGGAAAAGGCCTTAACGCCCAAACCGACGGCCGACTCTGACGAACCCGCGCCCGTTTCCGCAGTCCTCTTGGGCGTCGAATGTGGCCGGGATCAATTAGATGTTCTTTTAATGCAAAGATGTCGAAAAATGTGGAAAGAGGGCCTGTTGGAGGAGGCTAAAAGTCTTCAATCTTTGGGGCTTCCTGCACAACATTCCGTTTGGAAAGCCATTGGATACCTGGAAGCCTTGGCCTTTTTGAACCGGGAGTTATCCGAAGCCGAGGCATTAGAAAAAATGTTCCGGAGAACGCGCCAGTACGCCAAAAGGCAATGGACCTGGTTTCGCAACCAACATGAGGTTCAGTGGTTTCAGAAAAACCCGGAGGAACCCCCAAAGTCGCTCATTGAACAGCTGGCCCTGCAAATATCGCGGTTAAGGAGGGAGAAGTGAATCAAATCAGGATTCGGGTGGCCGGAATTCTTGTCCGGGATCAAAAAATTCTTCTTGTGCGCCATGAAAAAAACGGTCAAAGCTATTTTCTGTTGCCGGGCGGGGGAATGGAATTCGGAGAGACCGCGGAACAGGCCCTGATCCGTGAATTTAAGGAAGAGGTCGGGCTGGAGATTGAGGTGGGGCGGCTGGTGATGGTTCAGGATTCGATTCCGCCAAATCTCCACCGGCAGGTACTCAATATGTATTTCCTTGTTTCCACATCCAGTTTTGATATCAAGGTCACACAAGACAAGGTTCTCAAAGGAGCTGATTTTTTCACTTTCGATGATTTTATGAACAAAAAGGTAAACCCCGATGTGAAAAAGGAAATTGTAGAGGGACTTAAAAACCAATGGCAGGGAAGCGCCCTTTATTTGGGAAACCGATGGGATGACTGACCATTGGCTTAAATCATCTTCCGGGCGAACCCGACAAGGGGAAAGGCGTGAAAAGTCGTTTTTTTCAATGATTGCAAGGGTTTTAGAGGTTTGTTAACATCTAAACCCATGGATTCTCCAACCGCAGACTCTAAGAACCATACGCTCCTTTACGTCGGGCTTGGATTGCTCGCTTTTTTCATTTTAACCTTTGGTTTTGTGGTTTATTCGATCCAAAAGACCTTTTCCCACGGAAATACCGATTTTTTCGCGGGGGATGACGAGATCGACTTAATTGAAATCCAAGGCCCCATTTACGAAAGCGATGATATTGTCCGCCGGATTAAAAAGTTCGGAAAAAGCTCCAAAAAGGCGCTTTTAATCAGGCTGGATAGCCCGGGCGGTGCCGTGGCCCCTTCCCAGGAAATTTACACCGAAATCCTCCGCGCCCGGGAGGAAAAGAAAATCGTCGTGGCCAGCATGTCGAGTCTGGCCGCATCCGGCGCCTATTACATCGCCTCTGCCTGCGATCAAATCGTGGCCAATCCAGGCACCCTGACAGGGTCCATCGGGGTCATCGCTGAATTTCCAGACGCTTCAATACTTTTGAAAAAGGTGGGTCTTAATTTCGAGACCATCAAAAGCGGTCAATTCAAGGATACGGGTTCTTTCAGCCGACCCATGACTCCCCAGGAACGGCAATATCTGCAGGGAACCATCAACGAGGTTTATGAGCAGTTTTTAAGTTCCGTCATGCAGGGCCGCCGGAACGCTTTCCAATTGAAATTGTCCAAACTGCTCAAGGTTAAACCCCAGGCCGTAACGGACACGCAAATCACCCAATTTATCCGGCCCTACGCCGATGGAAGGGTCTTAACCGGAAGCCGGGCCTTTGACCTAGGGTTCGTCGATCAATTGGGAAACTATTATGACGCGGTGAAATTGACCGCAGATTTAAGCGGGATCAAGGGCGAACCGGTCGTGCGGCAGGACGCGCCGAGCAAATTGGACCAATGGGTCAACGGGATATTGCCCTTTTCGTTTTTTTCTAGGAACAGCACAGGTTTTCAACTGGAATATAGAGCCTTTTAGATCTGTTGGACCATAGGAGGACAAATTGGCCGAAGCTAAAATCGCAGCGACTCCCGCGGATGCCCCAGCGCCCGAAACACCAGCCAGCCCCGGTTCCTGTAATGCCAAAAAAGGAAAGCGCCTTTATTAAAGCCGCCTCCCGAATCTTTTCTACGACTTTTATATTTGTGGCCGGTGTGGTCATGCTTTTGTTGGGAATCCTTTTCAAAGTGCAAAACATTTCTTTGGGCCCATTAAACCAGGCCATCGCGGATCACCAATGGCGGGTCACTTATATTTTCGTGGGACTGGGATTGTTATTCATCGGACAGGCGAGAACGCAGGTCGTGAGTCTTTATTCGGAAGAGGCGAGAAAAAATAGAGCCTCGACCCATAAATGGAAAATCCCCTTGGTCGTAGCCCAGGTCGTACTTCTTCAAGTGTCCGGGCTTTATGGCGCCTTAGTGGGTTTTCACGTCATCAAGGAACCCGTTAAAAACCTTCTTTTCTTTTTCTTCATCGGCGTTGTTTTTCTCGGTTATTTTTTCTGGTATCTCATCGCCCATATGCAAAACCGCTACCAAACCCTCGCGGGTTTGAGAATAGCGGGCGTGAGCCTGATCTTAGCCACCTTTTCTTTTTTCTCCTGGACCATCGGACAGTTTGTCCTTTTAAGCCTCTTAGCCGCTTTTTTTTCGGTTTTGGCCCTTTTAATTTCCATCACCTTTGTTCCATTGGGTAAGGAGGAGCAAAGGGGAAATTGGCTTCGAGCCTTGTGCCTGATGGGAACGGTGCTTCTTCTGATCCCCATCGCCTTGGCCGCCAACCCCTTGAACAAAATTATCTCGACCTATGTTCAATTGGGCCCGGCCGCGCAAAATTTAAGCGGCCAAGTGGATCAATTGACCTATTCCCCAGACAGTAAAAAGCTTGCCTTTACGCAAAAAAACGATGACGGGTGGTTTTTGGGGCTTTTGGACCCTGACGCGGCCGACAAAATGATCGTGAAATACCAAGCCGGCGATGACGCTTTCACCCCCATTTTTGTGGAGCGGGGGTCGGGGATTGTCGTCGATCTTCAAAAGGGTTCCGCCCGCAACCTCTATCTTTTGGATGTGGAGAAGGGCACCTTTAAATCCTTAACCCATACCGGCATCGAACCCCTATCGGGAGGAGTTCCTTGGTCCGAAACAAGCAAGCAATTTTTATACGTCACCAAAACCGAAAGTGGTTATCAGCTGAACGCGCTCCCTCTCTCCTCGGGTAAAAGCGTTAAAATTTTCAGTTCGCCCAACCCCATTCTTTCACCTTCTTGGGTTAGTACGGGTTATCAAATCGCCTACGTGGACGGGATCTGCGAGCGGCCCTATATTTACGACCAAGAATTAAAGACCTCGCGCAAACTTTTTTCCGATGATGAAAAGGCGCAGATCGCCGCGGCCGACGGAAAACTCAAGATTGGTTATCCTGCGGTGGAGGTGATTCCATCCCCCGACGCCTTCCGCTACCTCTTCAAATGCAAAAAGGATGATGTCACCGTTTTGGAAACCGCCCTGGCCGACGGGTCCAAAGCCTATGAGCTGTACCGCTCCTTCCAGCCTATCGAACACCTGGCCTGGATGGATTTGGGCCAAAAGATTATTTTCGAGGAAGCGGGCCGGCAGGCCATGTACTTGCGGCCTTCCAAACGGATTGAAATCCAGGACGCAAATCTGGGATCGATGGAAACCCTGATTTGGCCCCAGATTCCCCACCATTCACCGGCCCCCTCTCCGGATGGGGTGAAGGTGGCCTTTGTCGGGAGTTCCGGTTTATGGTACCCTTCGATCGGTCTGCAAGAATCCTCCGGCATTTGGGTCGCGGTTCTTCGTTAAGACAGCCTGAATGTGGGGAGGAGCTGAGAGTGGGTGAAAAGCCAATTCTCAAGCGTCTCCTCTTTGTTTTTTTTATATTTTTTCTGGCCGCCAATACTCACGCCCTCGAATTTGGCGATAACAAAGTCCGATATCACGATCGGACTTGGCAAATTCTTGAAAGCCCGCATTTCCTGATTTATTACTATTCCCCCTGCGAATCTTTAGCGAAAGCCGCGGTGCAAGACGCGGAAGCCGCTTTTTTGCCCACAAGCAAGGCTTTTGATTACGTCCCGAAGACGAAGATTCCCCTTTTTATTTACGCGACCGGGTTGGAATTTCAAGAAACCAACATTACCCCCGAAATTTTAGGCGAGGGGGTCGGGGGTTTCACGGAGGTATTTAAAAACCGGATTGTCCTTCCGATGGACGGCTCCTATTTTGAGTTTGAAAAGGTGTTGCACCACGAATTGACCCACGCTTTTCAATACGACGTCATTTACGGGGAGGGTTGGAGGTCGTTGAACCTATTCAAGGCAGTATCGGTTCCGACCTGGATGATGGAGGGAATGGCCGAATGGAACGCCCGACATTTGGACGCTCAGGGCGAAATGGTATTAAGAGATGGGGTTTTAAACGACCAGATTCTGCCTCTTTCTCTTTTGGATTCCTTCGACCATTTTGAGCAGGTTTATATGGCCTACAAGGAATCGCAAAGCATCCTGGACTATATTTCCCAAGTTTATGGAAGGGAAATGGTTCCCCAACTTTTCGCCAAAATGGCGGGGAACCAATCCCCCGAAGGAGCCTGTAAGGCTCTATTGGGCCTTTCGCTTGAGGAGCTTTACCACAACTGGAGTTTCTATTACAAAACCCAGGCCTGGTCCCGCATCAAAGGCATGCCCGAGCCCGAACGATACGGCGATAAAACCAGAGAAAAAGTATTTCGAGCCGTTTGGTCCCCGGACGGCGGCCAATTGGCCTGCCTGGGGGAAGACCGGTTGTTTCTATTGGATCCTGATTCTAAAAAAGAGAAAACCTTAATCTCGCGACATTTTCAGGTGAAGGGAAGCGGTGTGGCTTGGTCGCCCGATGGAAAGTTTTTATCCTTCGTGGCGACGCAAGAAGGGGAGTACAAGCTTTACCTGTTCGAACTGGCGACCCAGCATTTAACCGAACTGGGATTTACCGGATTGCCGGAAATAAATTCCCCCGCCTTTTCCCCTGACGGTCGATATATTCTTTTTAGCGGGTTTGACTACCATTCTTACCAACTGTACCGCGTGGACCTATCATCTAAAAAAATCGATCCGCTAACGGATGATGATCACACGAAAAGCTGGGGGCAGTATGATCCGTCAGGCGCGTCCATTTACTATTTGGATGAATGGCAGGGGGTTACCGCCCTTCGCCGTTTAAACTTAAACGCCGATGGGCTTCCAATCAGTTCATTCATCCAAGTCCCACTTCCAGGCGGGACAATTTCATCCTTTCGAATCAAAAATAAAAAAGTATATTTCACCTCCAATTACGAAAAGAAAATTTTCAATCTTTACCAATCGGATCTTGATGGAAACCATTCCATCCAATTGACCCATAGTTACGCCGATGTTTTGACCGCCGATCCAACCCTTGACGGCGGGAGAGTTGCCGGGATGGTTTATCAAAAAGGTGCGGAGTCTTTATATCTTTTCAACGCGAATAAATTTGACGCGATTCCTTTGGCCGCGGGCCTAACCCCAAGCCTTAGTGAAAACTCTTTTCTTTCCGATTCTTTCGCTGAGGCCGAAAAGGTCATACCCGCTAGCTCCACCAAAACGAATTCCGCCTTAACACCGCTCGTAGCCCAGGCGGACCAAAATCCTTTGGACAGCAAAACCCAAACAGCGGTTCACGTTCCGGCACAAGTGGAAAAGGTTGAGATTTCCGATGCCTCCAATTTGGTTGTTTTGAAATGGACTCCGTTAGATCCGGACCAAAATACCGTTGAGGGTTACCGTATCTATCGCTCATCTTCAACCAGTTCCGCCTTTTCCCTGGTGGGCACCGTTGATGGTAGCAAGCCATGCCAATTTGCTGATTATTTAACGGAGTCGGGCAAGAACTTCACCTATTACGTCAAGGCTTACAATTCGGCCGGGGAGGGAAATGCATCTTCGACCGTTACCGCCACACCCCAGTTAACCCTCCTGCATAAAAAGTATGAATTCTCTTTTACCCCGGACATTATGCTTTTCATAGCAGGGTACGACAGCTCCTTTGGTTTTGTGGGCGGCGGAATGGCGCAAATGAGCGATTTGTTGGGGGATCACCGCTTGGCTCTTCTGGGTGACACCATTCCTAATGTTCAAACTGGATTGGAGGCAAATTACGAGTTCTCCCAATGGAGGACCACGGTAGATGCTGATTTTTATTATTTTCAAAATTATTTCCAAGTTTTCGATCTTCAATCAGGGAATATCGTTAATCAATACCGGAACAACGAAAATGGATTTGATTTAAAATTCACCTACCCGTTGGATTTTTCAACCCGAGTGGAATATGGAATCGGCAGCCAACGGTTTGAGGGAAGCCCCCTTTATCTCCAGTTTTCCCAGGGACTTTCGAATTACGGCCTTAATCCTGACCAATGGGACGTGGCAAATTTCTATACGCTTTCCTTCGTTAAAGACGAAAGAAGATCGCTCCATTTTTGGCCCTCAAACGGTTACTCGATCAATTTGACGCTTTTGCATGCCTTGCCGGTTTTAGACGCTAACGTTGAATTCGCAAATCTATTGCTAGAGACCCAAGCTTACGCGGATTTAGACTTTTTAAACCACTTGATTTGGGCGACGCGGCTCATCGGCATGACCTCTCAGGGGCCAGATCCCCAAACCTTTTTTATAGGGGACGACGCTCCCTTTCAGGCTTTTTTTACAACCATAAGGGGTTACGGGGGATCGACCTTTTACGGGAGGAATCTCGGTCTTTTAAACACCGAATTGCGTTATCCCATGGCGACGGATCTTAATTTCCCCCTTCAGCCCCTTTCTTTTCTTTTGTTAAAGGATATTGAATTGGCGGGATTCATGGACGCTGGATGGACCAGTAATAGTCTTGATCATCTTTCCCAAAATCCACTTTTATGGAGTGCGGGATCGGGATTAAGGTTTTATTTCTCGGTTTACCAAAGGGCTTTGGTGATGTTTCGTTTTGACGTGGCCTGGAGGCTTGACGGGACCTATCCGCCGACTTTTCACTTCAATTTAGGCCCAATGTTTTAGCCAAATTAGAATTCTTTTCCTCCTTACCTGCAATCGTTATAATGAACGCTCTTGTGATTGAACCTATTTAGAAACGAGGTTTCATTCGTGAAAAAGATTCTCTTGGTTTTGGTGGCGGTCTTGGTCGGCCCGGTTCTTTGGGTACTCGCAGAAAACCAGGAAGATTTATTTTTCACTCATTACGAAGACATGCGATTGGGTTTTCTAAGGACCCAGTACACCAAAATCAATGATGGCAGGCCTATTCGCGTTGAAGGGTATTTTAAGGGCATCCATTGGAAGTCGCCGGTAACTTACCGGGAGCGCTTGAATGAATTAGGGCTAAATATAGATAAATATAACGTGGTCGAGATGAGCCTGAGAGAGCTCGACAACGTTCATTTCGCCTTTCCCATTCTTTTAATTCAAACCCAAGCAGGTGATTTGCACGAGATCAACAGCCTAGTGGATGGCCAAAAGGTGGCCCTCTATGGCAAGTATTTCAAGTTGAATAAATCCGAATATGGCTTGGAACTGGATGTCCTAGAAGGCACCTCACCCAGCCGGGGAAGCCACGATGTCGGGATCGTCTTAGATGCCCGGGTTGCCCCATCGCCTACCCTGACACCCACCGTGACCGTGACACCCCAACCCAGCTTCTTTCAAAGGGTTGGCAACTGGATCAATCCAAAAGAAACAACGACGCCCAACCCCTCGGAAACCCCATCCCCCAAATAGGGAATTACAAAGAATTTTTGGGGATTGGAATTTATTAAAGGTTTTATTTAAGTCTTAAAGCAGAATCTCCAAAGTTTACTCCGAACGAATGTTTTTCCGAGGAAATAGCTTGAACCTGAATGTTGAAGTTATTGGCAATGGTCGGCCCTTCCTATTGCTCCACGCCTTTCCACTGAATCACGAGATGTTCCAAGCCATTCACCTACCTGGGTATAAACTTATCCTGCCTGATTTCCCGGGTTTTGGCCCAAAGGGAACCATTGACCCAAATTTCAGCTTGGAAATGGCGTCTGATAGCCTTAAAAATGGCCTGGATGAGATTTTGCCACCTACGGAGAAAATCGTATTAGGCGGAGTTTCGATGGGTGGTTATTGGGCTTTTGAATTTCTTCGGAAATACCCCGAAAAGGTTTCTGATCTTGTTTTGATATCGACCAGACCAGGAATTGATCGCTCTGAAGCAAAGCAAAAGCGATTAGAGATGGCCTATAGAGTTGAGAAGGAAGGCATTGCATATCTTCCGGATCTGTTGATGCCGGGTCTATTAGGCCCTAAGACCCTCAAAGAAAGGGCCATCGTAGTTGATCGTGTTCGAAATTTGATCCTTTCGGGCAGTCCTGAAGGGGTCGCGGCTGCCCAAAGGGCGATGGCGAGCCGCCGGGACCAAACCGACTTGCTTGCTAAAATTGACTGTCGAGCCCTTATTTTGGCGGGCGCTGATGACCAGTTGATTCCAATAACCGAAGCGAAGGCGATGGCCATGGCCATAAAGAACAGCCGCCTCGAGATTTTGGAGCAGGTAGGCCACTTGATACCGCTCGAAACTGCAAATTTGTTCGAACAAAAATTGTGTAATTTCCTAACTCCGGACGGTCAAAATTAAAAAGCAAAGTGGAAATTTTCGCGATCATTCATTGGATTTGACCTGCACCATATGCGGGAAAAAATACCAATATGTTTATAAAAACGGAAAATCTTCAGGCAGCAATAAGAAAAAATGTAACTCATGTCACGCCAATTCAGGGCGATTCGCTAAAAAGAATAAGATGATTGACTATAAAGGCGGGCGTTGCCAACTTTGTGGATACAATAAATGTAATCGCGCTTTAACCTTTCATCATCTTGACCCAGCAAAGAAAGATTTTAATTTTGCGGGTAATCACTCACTCAAATGGGAGACCATCAAAAACGAGTTGGATAAATGTATTTTGCTTTGTCAAAACTGCCACTGTGAAGTCCATCCGGGTGTCGCCAAATACCCTTAAATTTCACTTGAATCCCTTCTTGTATTTCATATAACTATAATTATATGAAATACAAAAATGACTCCCGGCCCCCAAAAGAATCAGAAAATCTTAATGAATTAGCTCCTTACAAAGATTTCCTTGCGCTTTGTAAATCTAATCATACTCGGTATAGCTATCATCAGGATCTGCGGGTTTTGAAACAATTTTTGGATCAAAACGGCTTAAATTCTCCGGTTCTGGCCAAACCTATCGACTTAACCCGATTCGCAGGTGAATTAATAAAACCCGGGCATACACCCATGGGAAAGCCACGTTTATCCTATTCTACCCGTTCAATGAAACGTATCTTGGCCTCAACTCGTTCCTTTTTTCGCTTTTTAGCCTCCATCCAGCTAATTGCTACCGATCCTACGGCCGTATTTCACAATTTAAGCATCCGAAGTCCACATCGTAATCCTCGCCCATTGTCCCCAAGAGACCGTGAAATATTACTTCGAAATCTAAAAACTAATGATTTGCAAAACATGAAAATCAGCCTCTCGGTTCTTCTAGGCTATCACTGCGGCCTACGAGTCTCTGAAATCGCCCATTTAAAACTTAATGATTTGGATTTTACCCGAGGTTTAGTAACAGTCATTGGCAAAGGCGACAAAGAAAGAATCGTTCCTATGACGGAGTCACTCAAGGAACTTGCAAAAAAATATTTTACTCAAATTCAAAACGAAGACCTTTATTTATTTCCAAGTCCACGAACAAAGGATAAGCCAATCCATATTCGATACTTGGAAACTTGGGTTAAAACGGCAGCCCGATGGGCTAACTTGGATAAAAACGAAGAAATCACAGTTCATGTTCTGCGCCATTCCTTTGGTACCCAGCTTGCCGAATCCGGGGCCAGCGTTTATGAAATTCGAGATCTCATGGGGCATTCCAGCATCGTGGTAAGTGAAAATTACGTCAAATTGGCTTCCACCAAAGCCACTCAAGCCCATCAAAAGGCCTTTCCTGTGACTTGGACAGCGATGGCACTCCAACTGGAGGCAGCCAATGGCCCTCAGTCGGTCTTGGCAAAACTAAGACAACTCAAAGGTTCAAGATGAGGTTTCTGGTGAAAAAAAGATCTTTAGGCGAAGGTGGCAAAGCTAAGTCACCTACTATCCGACGATTCTTTTTCTTTAAAAGCTCGGATTAACGTTAGAAAAAAGAATCTGAAATAAAATGAAAAACGTGCCGATTTTGAATTTAAATGCCTTTTTTTTGAAAGATTATTTTGGTTTTGATTATTGAGTCGAACATTTTTTTCCTGATTTCGGACCACCTGTGAAATGATTTTGTTCTGCTGTTGAAGCTTAGGGATGCGATGGAAAGAACGCTTGGGGCGGGTTTGAGAAAGAAATTGGGTTCAAAAGTACACTTTTTCTCAATTTATAATGGCAGCAAAGAGTCCTAAAGTTTTACTTTCAGGGGTAAATGATGGCTTTTTCGTTTCGAACTCCCTCGGATCTCACTCCCAACCCTATTTCCAACCTGATCGATTCCCTTTCAGAAGAGAAATGGATCGATTTAACGGAGTCCAACCCAACCCACTGCGGCTTCAGCTACCCTCCAACCCTTTTAAAAGACCTTTCGGATCACCAAAATTTAAGTTATTCCCCCCATTCGGCGGGTATTCCAAGCGCCCGCGAGGCTGTAGCGGCCTATTTAAATGCCAGGGGGTTAACAACCAATGCGGACCGCATCCTTTTGACTGCGAGTACCAGTGAAGCCTATTCCTATTTGTTTAAGCTCTTGGGCGAGCCGGGAGATTCCTTTTTGGTTCCGATTCCCGGCTATCCCCTTTTGGATCATCTCGCGCGTTTGGAATCGGTGCGGCCTATCCCCTATTCATTCAAATACGAGGATGGTTGGCCTCTGGATATAAAAGCTTTCCAAATGACAATTAAAGAAAAACATAAAGCCCTAGTGAGTGTTAATCCTCAAAATCCAACGGGCGTCCCATTATCCGACCAGGATCTAGTGTGCGTCTTAAAAGCCTGCGCAGAGGGACAAATGGCGTTTATTTCGGATGAGGTTTTTTGGGACTTTTTAATCCCCGTCCGCCCATATCGGCGCTTTAACCACCCCGACGTTCTTTCCTTTCGGCTCGGTGGAATCTCCAAGTCTTTGGGCCTTCCCCAGTTAAAACTCGCCTGGATCGTTATCGACGGCCCGGAGAAATTGGTTTTGGAGGCCAAAGAACGCCTCGAATTTATCGCAGATACCTATCTTTCGGTACAAACCCCCGTTCAAACAGCCTTACCCGGCTTGTTTCAATCGGCGGAATCTTTCCAAAGCCAAGTCCGAACCAGGATCAGTCAAAACAGAAAATGGTTGGAATCAAATCTGAGTGTTTTTCAGGAAAGGGTTCGTTTATGGCCCCTTGAGGGAGGGTGGTATAACCTGGTTGAAATCAAGGATTCACCACTCACCGACGAGGAATGGACCTTAAATTTGTTGGAAAAAGAGAAGGTGTTGATCCACCCCGGGTCGTTTTATGAGTTTCAGGAAGGGTGCTTCGGCGTGATCAGCCTATTGCCGAAACCCAAGGATTTTGAGGAGGGTGTAACCCGTATCGCTCAAAATCTAACGACTATTTTATGATTTAATTTCCGCCAGCTGTTGAGCGGCCTGTTTGCCCCAGTTGCTATCCGAATATTCCTTGGCGGTCAATTTCAACTCATCCAGCGCCTTATCTTTGTTTTGATTCTTAAGATAAGCCTCGGCCAGACGAAGGTGAATTTCAGGATTCAGGAAATTTTGAGGCTGGTCCTTTAGAAAGGTTTCAAGCAAAGTGATAGCTTGGGGCCATTGGCTTTGGGCTTCAAGACAAAGAACCTTCCCCAAATAGGCCTCATCCCCCAACGGGGTACCTTTGAGGGATTGGGTAGCAACATCAAAGCTGGCATAGGATTGGGGATATTGACCCATAAATAACTGGCATTTCGCCTCGAAAAACTGAGCCACTTTCGCTGATTTGGTTCCCGCGAAATCGGTCGTGATGCGGTGAAAGGAATCGAGGGCTTGCTTGTATTTATCACTATCCGATTTAAAAGGACCGTTTTTTGGGTCCACTTGGGCTTGTAGGTAATATTGCGCTAGATTCAATCCGTTCTGGGCGTCTTTCTCGCTTTGTTCCCTGCTTTGAAGAACATAGGGGATGCCGATCACCAGCAATAGAATCAAAATTCCTCCCACAAAAACAATTTCTTGATGCGTTTTCGCCCACCCCAAAAGCTTTTGAGTGGTGTTTTCGCTTGAGTGATGGTGAGTGCCGGGCACCGGATGAATAGCTTGTGTCATATTGAAAAATCCTTTTCACAATAGTCTTTAAAAGCGAAGCCTTCCCTGTCGGGAAGGCCCCATGAGGTGGTACCCTCGACGCGAATCGAACGCGTGACCTACCCTTTAGGAAAGGGTCGCTCTATCCAACTGAGCTACGAGGGCCCTTCGAAGCAAAAGGGTTTAAAAGCTGAAAAATTAGTAGTGAATTATAGAAAAAACGGGTGTTGTTTTCAATTTATCCCGGCCCTTCAGAAACTCAAGTTCAATCAAAAAACTGGCTTCAACCACTTGTCCGCCGGCCCTCTCCACTAAACGAATCGCTGCGGCGGCCGTTCCGCCAGTGGCTAACACATCGTCCAAAACAACCACCTTCTCCCCAGCTTTAAAGGCATCCTGGTGGATTTGAAGGGTGTCCTGCCCATATTCCAGGTCGTAGGTTTCGCTGTAGGTTTTCCAGGGGAGTTTTCCGGGTTTCCTTACCGGAACAAACCCAGCGCCCATTCGGCTGGCCAAGGCCGCGCCAAAAATAAAACCCCTAGATTCCATGGCTACTACTGCGCTAATACCAATTTTTTTGTAGCGTTCTGTCCATTGGTCCAAAACAAAATTCAACGCGGAGGAATCTTTTAATAAGGGGGTGATGTCTTTAAAAGTGATGCCTGGTTTTGGAAAGTCAGGAACATCGCGGATAAAAGATTTTAAATCCATGGACCCTCCAGGGCCTTGGGATCAGCGTCTATAAAAAGTTGTAGTGAATGCTTTTGATTAACGGAGGGTTATCTTACACAAATTCATTGAGGAGTTCATGGTATTCTTGCTGGCGAGATCTGATCAAAGAACGAATTTTCTGAAGGGCCTTTTCCTCGATTTGGCGGATTCTTTCCCGGGTCACACCCAAAAACTGACCGGTTTGCTCCAAGGTATGGCATTGGTCCAAATCAAACCCAAAGCGCATTTCAATGACCTTTTGTTCCTTTTCCGACAAGTGATGAATTAGTTTTTTTAATTTTTCAGTGCGTAATTGATCAAAAACGGTTTCAGCCGGGTTGGCGGACGTTTTGTCCTCGATAAAATCGCCGAAGGATTTGGCCTGGGAGTCATCCCCAAGCGGGCGTTCCAGAGAGACGTCTTTTTGGGCTAACCGGTGTAGTTTGTGAATTTTTTCAAACTTAATTTTCGCGGCTTTTGATAATTCCAACAGGCTGGGGTCACGGCCCAGTTTGCGGGTGAGATTCCGGCTGATCCGCTCAACCCTGCTGATATCCTCAGAAACATGAACCGGAACCCGGACGGTCCTGGAGTAATTTGAAAGGGATCTGGTGATCGACTGGCGGATCCACCAAGTCGCATAGGTGCTAAATTTAAACCCCCGCCGCCAGGAAAACTTTTCGCTGGCCTTAATCAATCCCAGGTTGCCCTCTTCAATTAAATCCTGAAAGCTGAGCCCCTGATACATGTATTTTTTGGCGACCTTGATCACTAGGCGCAAATTGGCGGCGATAAGGATTTGTTTGGCCTTTTCCTCGCCCTTTTCAATTCGTTGGGCTAAATCAACTTCTTCTTTTCCGGTCAGGAGGGGAATTTTGGATATCTCGCGGAAATACAGTTTTAAACTGTCAGTGGTGACCCGCTCGGCTGTTTTCGGAAACCGTTTAGTGGCGATGGATACCAACTGGGTAACTTGGTCGTTTCCGACCTGTGGTTTAGATGCCAATTGGATGCCCAAACGTTTGGCCATTTCAGTACCTAATCGTGAAATCGGAGTATGCTTCCCTCTCTGAAAGCCACTGGAAAGCGAAGGAGTGAACCCTGCTCCCCAAGGGACCTTCTTTTAAAACTTGCATAAACTGTTCCAAATCCGATTCAGGCCCAAAAGCCAAAACTTCCACATTGCCATCGGGAAGATTTCGAACCCAGCCCGTCAAACCCCGCGCATCCGCATGATTTTTGGTGAAGTATCTAAACCCCACTCCCTGTACTTTCCCTGAAACAGTAATGGTTATGCCTTTGACCATTGATGCCTCAATGTTTTTGTCAGTTTTTTGAATAAATAAAATAAATTTGACGTATTAGGCCAAAAAAGCGCTATTTAGAGCGATGCCCAATATTTTTGAGTTTTATGGAATTTACAAGAAAAAATGGTCGGGGCGGCAGGATTTGAACCTGCGACCTTTTGCACCCCATGCAACTGCGCTACCGAGCTGCGCCACGCCCCGATTTTCCGACCATTAGGAAGGTTGTACATCACTTTTAGGCACTAAAGACAGGCTATCCATGGTCGGGGTGAGAGGATTCGAACCTCCGACCCCTTGGTCCCGAACCAAGTGCGCTAGCCGCTGCGCTACACCCCGTCCAAAGATACCCGGCCAGGTTTGTCCCAGCCATCCGCCTCTCCTTTATTTAAAAGAAAGGCCGAAAAGGAAACACACTATAAGCCAAAAAGGATGGCGCTTCAAGAACAACAAAAAGGGTTATGTTTTAATGCTTTCCTAAGCCAAATTATATTTTTTAAGGATTCTTTGAATATCCCTTAACAAAGCTTGAAACTCTAAACCTTTTTCACGCTTGATGGGTTTGGTGGTTAGGGGCTTTTTCTCTTGCGGTATTCCCCTCCCTCTTGATTCTTGAGCGTTTGAAGCAGGAACTGGTTCCTTTTGGGATGGTGTAGAAATGGTTCCCGATACAGGCAAGGCATTAAAACCTGTCTTTTCAAGTTCTTCTAATTTTTGTTTCGCTCCGGCAATGGTGTACTTTTCATCATATAAAAGGTTTTTTATTGTTTTTAAAACAAGAAGGTCTTTAGGTCGGTAGACCCTTTGGCCTGTTTCGGATTTTTGGGGCTTCAACTGGTGAAATTCGGTTTCCCAGTAGCGCAAAACATAGGGCTTCACATTTATTTCTTGAGAAGCTTCTCCTATGGTAAAAAAAAGTTTCTCTTCGCCCATTTTTTCTCCGGGTAACACTTAACTTAACTTCGCGCTTTTGAACCTGCTTTTAAGCGATGGCGCCGGGGTAAATGACAATGTTTTGCGTTTATTTAAATAGATAACCTTACCCGTTTTTGGGTTTCTGGTTTTTCTCGACAGCCGGGTTTTCCATTGCCAAGAACCTAATCCAACTATAGTTACTTTTTCTTCCCGCTTCAAGCCATCCAAAATAGTGTCAAAAAATGTCTCCAGAGCCGTTTGAGCTTGATTTTTCTTAAGGCCCAATGACATTAAAGATTTTAAAAACTGATCTCTTTTTAATGGATATTTAGGACTCATGTTCTGGTTTCGGCGACCGGTTTAAGAGACTCTTAACCGCGTCGGATGGTTTTTTACCTTCAAACATGACGTTATAAACTTCCTGGGTGATGGGTATTTCAACCCCCACCGTTAAAGCCAGGTCGAGGGCGGCCTTTGCCGTATTCATCCCCTCCGCCACCATAGTCATTTCTTTCAAAGCCTGCTCCAGGCTCTTCCCCTGCCCGATTTTTTCGCCCAATAGCCGGTTTCGGCTGTGGCGGCTGATACAAGTCACCATCAAGTCGCCAATTCCGGCAAGCCCGGCGAATGTCTGGGGGTTTGCGCCGAGGGCTACCCCTAAGCGGGTCATTTCATAGAGGCCCCGGGTCATCAGAGCCGCTTTGGTGTTATCGCCAAGGCCTAGTCCATCTAGTATCCCCGCGGCGATTGCGATCACGTTTTTCAGTGAAGCCCCTAGTTCGACCCCTAACAAATCGGGAGAGGTATAAACCCTAAAAAAATCAGCATGAAAGACGGATTGAATCTTTTCGGCCAGCGCAAGGTCATAAGAAGCTGCCACAACCGTGGTCGGCATCTTTCGCGCGACTTCCTCCGCGTGACTTGGGCCGGATAGGACTCCAATAGGGGTTCCGGGGGGCAAGCTCTGGCTTAATACCTCGGATAAACGCAGGTGGGTTTTGGGTTCCAGGCCCTTACTCACGCAGACAATCCAGCTTTTGGGGTTCAAAAAAGGTTTCGCCGTTAAGGCTGTCGAGCGTATGGCGCTGGAAGGTACCGCCATCACCACCCCTGCTGCCTCTTTTAAACAAGTTTCAATGGAGTTTGAAACCACGACCTCTTTTGGCAAATGCGCTTCTGGAATAAGGGGGTTGGTCCTTTTTTCACTCATTTCTTTGGCCTGTTGGGGATCAAAAGACCATAAATAAACCTGATGTCCATTAGCTTGTAGATGACAAGCCAAGGCGGTTCCCCAACTTCCAGCGCCTAAGATGCACATTTTCAAGTTATTTGCCCTTTTTTCCAAAACTAATCGTGTTTTCCTTGCCTTGGGCGATCCGCTTCAAGTTGGCCCGGTGGGTATACCAAACCATCGCCACCGCAAAGACCGCCAAGAGGATGGACCAATGCTCTGATTGATTAAAAACGAAACTTACAGCCGCCATGGTGGTAACACCTGTCAAGCTTCCGACCGAAATCATCTTCCAAGCCGAGAGGGCAACCACAAATACGGCCATACCAATCATGCTTGGTATAGGTAAAAGAGTAAAAAATACGCCCACGCTTACGCCAATTCCCTTCCCGCCCTTGAATTTTAAGAAAGCTGAAAAAACATTCCCCAAGAGAACCAACAGCCCGGCCGCTGCGGGCAGCCAGTCGAATTGCTGAAAATGTTGGGCCGTTTTGACGGCGATCACGCCCTTGGTAATATCCAGGGCCAAGGTTACGATTCCCCATGGCGCGCCAGCCACCCTCCACACATTGGTCATCCCGATATTTCCACTGCCCTTGGCGCGGATGTCATAGCCCTTGAAGGCTTTAATGAGCCAATAGCCTGTTGGAATGGATCCCAGCAAGTAAACGCCGATCAAAATCAGGATTGCGTAGATCATTTTGTTTTTTTCCTCGTTTTCTTTTTAGCGCTCATATAGGCGTCTTTCTTGACTTTGTTTTTGGCCCGGTCCTTCCTTAATTTAATGTTGGGGTCGAAATTCCGTCTGTAACTAGGACGGCTAAAGGGATTTTCCTCAACCTTTTCTTTAAGAACAAGGTGTAAGGGAGACCTTTCAAAACCAAGGCTTTTCCTCAGCTCATCTTCCAAGAAGCGCATATAGGCCGGGGCCATGCTATCGGCGTGACGGGCGAAGATTTCAATGGCGGGCGGATGGCCCTTGCGCTGATAGCCATAGAGTATTTTTACCTGATTGCCCTTGCGGTAGGGCGGGCCCTGCTTTGAAAGGGCGTCCTGAAGGGCCTGGTTTACCCTTGAGGTGGGTATTTCCTGGCAGCTTTCTTCAAATACCGACTTGGCCAAGGGCAATACCTTTTCCAACCCCATCCCGGTTTTGGCTGAAATAAACAATACCGGGGCGAAGTACAAAAGTCTTAATTCCCTCTTGGTGATCCTCTCAGCCCTGGCCTGTTCCGCCGCGGGGGGGTGGATATCCCACTTGTTGATCAAAATCACGGTGGGCCGGAAAGCCTCATCAATAATTCTGCTAATGGTGACATCCTGGTGGGTAATTCCCTTTTCGCCGTCCACCAGCATTACCGCCACCTGGCAGGTCTGAAGCTCAAAAAGGGCCTGTTCCACGCTCATTTTTTCAATCCGGCTGTCCTGCTGCTTGGAAAGCCTTATGCCCGCTGTGTCCACCATGGTCAGTGCCGAATCGGCTGTTTCGATGATGACCGGAATGGCGTCATGGGTGGTGCCGGGCATGTCATCCACAATCAGCCTTTTTTCGCCCAACAGGGCGTTCACTAGCGAGGATTTGCCCACATTGGGCTTGCCCAATACGGCCAGCCGCATCAGGCGGGGGGGCCCTTCGGCCCATTCCTTTGGCTTTTCATCCATTGGAATGCTTAGAATTAATTCGTCCAAAAAGTCGTCGATGCCGATTCCGTGAAGTGCCGAAATGGGGAAAACATGCTTAAACCCCACCTTGGTGAAATCCGAAACCATTTCATCGCTCTTATCGTATTCATCCACTTTATTCACGATCAGCCAAGGCTGAACGTTTTTGGTCCGCAAATACCGAATGACGGTTTGGTCCGAAACGGTCAAACCCTCCATCGCGTCCACCACCATCACCAAAACGGGCACTTTTTTTATTTTTTCATCGAGCATTTGCCCGACTTTATTTGCGATCGATTCTTTATCGCCCGGCACCCAGCCTCCGGAATCGGTTAAAAGAAATGTCACGCCTTGCCATTCCACCTCGTGGCTCTTGAAATCACGGGTAGAACCGGGCTGGCTGTCCACCAAGGCCAGGTTTTTACCGACGAGGCGGTTGAAAAGGGTGGATTTCCCCACGTTCGGACGGCCGATAATTAAAACTTCAGCTTGGGACATGTTTCCTCAAATCATTTCATTACGGCAAAATTGCTCAGGGGAAGATGGGTGATCTTTCCGGTTTTATCATCGACGATCTGCGTTTGATAGTAATAAAGACCTTCAGGCACTTCTTTAAGGTTCCACAGGATATCAAAAACCTTCTCCCCCTCCTTTTCTATTTTGGCGAAGCCTTCCAGATTATGGTTGTAGATCCTGATCCGAACCAAGGATTTGGCGGGTGCCATCACCCGAAAAGACACTTTATCGCCGTAAGCCGGGTTGGGAATCACGGTGACATCGGCTTTGGTGATCTTTGAGGAAAGGTCAAATTGAAAGGTATCCACCGGCGTAGGGGTGCGGGCGGCCTTAGGGGTTGGGGTTTCCGTGACCGTAGGCGTTAAGGTTTGATCAAGGGCCTTAGCTTGTGGGGCCTGCAATGAAATGAACAAGAAAATGATATAGGAGATTTTTGTTAAACACTTTTGGGCCGCTGTCAGAATCAAATGACAGGGTTTTCTTGGTGTCTTGGAGTCTTGGTGGTGAAAAATCCTTATCATCACCCGGTAACCTTCACCATTGCGGCGAGGGTTTTCATGTCTTCCACGTTGGAACTGCGGGTATCCACGTCGATTTTTTTAACCATAGAGGTATAAACCCTTCCCGGGCCCACCTCGACCCAAGTGCGAAACCCCCTCAATATAACAGCTTTTACCGACTCCACCCATTGAACGGGGCTGGAAAGCTGCTTCACCAAAACGGCTCGAACCGCCTCGGGGGTCGATACCATTTCCCCGCCCCGGCAATGGTGAAAGCTGATCTTGGGGTTCTTCAGCGCGGTTCCGGCCAAACACTCGTCCAACAGTTTCTCAATAGGTTCTTCCAGCTCCTGGGCCAAGGGCGTAAAGACCGGCCCCCGATCCAGTTGAAGGTTGGTTTTGACCTGTTTCACGCCCTGAAGCTCCGCTTGAAGGGATTTCACAGCTTCCCCCGGCCCCCAAACGATAAAGGTTTCGGGCGAGAGAAAATGGGTAAGGATTAGTTCCCCCTCTTCCCTTTGAAGCAGGGGGGTTAGTTGTTCTTGGGTGATTCCGGTTAAGGATAAAGAATGGCCGCCGTGCTTTTGGGCGAAGGTTAATAACAGTTCAGCCCTCTTGGCCACAAATTGCACCGCGTTGGCAAAGGGAATGGATTCGGCAACCACCAAAGCGGCAATTTCTCCCAACCCCACTCCAGTCAATGCCTCGGGTTTGCGCCGATTGGGCACCAGGGGCTCGTAAAAAGCCACATCGTTTAAGAAGGTTGCCAAATGGGCGTTGAAAAGTTTGTCCTGTTCTTCCTTGGGCCCGAGAAAGCAGACCTTGGCAATTTTCGAGTTTAGAAGTTTCTCGGTGTCATCGTAAAATTTCCGGGCGCCGAGGGATTTGGCGTAAAAATCCTTCCCCATCCCCACGTATTGGGAACCCTCGTTTGGAAACACCACCGCGATGCGGGCCATGAAAACCCCAGTTGAAAAATATTGTGGATCTTAAACCAGCCTCAATAGGGGCGGTTCCAGCCCTTGTTCATAAAGTAATGGGTGGGACAGATATATTTGAAAAGGTCGTAAACCTTGTCCGCCTTGGTGACCCAGACCTCTTCTTTATTTAGGTCTTGTTTCATTTGTTTCCCGAACATGGCGTTGAAATAGTCGTCCGTGGCCTTGGCCTTTTCGGCTTCGGAATGAAACTGTTCGCGAATCTTCAGCAGTTCGCCCATATAGAGGAAATAACCTCCGCATTCGGGGCATTCGTTGATCAAAACTTCCCTTTTCACGCTGAAGAAATGCCGCATCATGACGATCTTGTCGGGACATTGGGGGCAGTGAAGGGGTTGGTTGACGTCAATCTTGATATTGGCCTTGTTTTGAAGCTGTGTCAGTATTTCCCCGTCGTACTCATCCGGCATGTCGATCTTGTCCAATTGGAAATGGTTGATCCATAATCCGCCGCACCCGTTTTGGCAGGCGTGCACGAGGATGCTTCCGGCTTTTACTTCCGACAGGGCGTTCCCGCAGACGGGGCATTTCATATCGCTTCCTTTCCAAACCTATCGTTTCGACAAAGCTTTCAATCGGGGGTTAGTTTAACACAGCTCCTAAAAATGGGCGCTGGTTGAAGGCCTTCCCATTTCTTCATAAACCCTTCAATATCACTTCAGTCTTTCCTCCAACAATTTGATCATTTCGGCTTTCTTCTTATCCCCGCCCATACTTCCATAGGCGCCCCAGCTGGTCCAATGGACCAGATCGATTTGAAACTTGGTTATTTCCGAAAGGTCAGCGCCCTTCGCGCTCAGTTCCCTGGCCTTTTTCCGCCACTCTCGGCCCGCTTCCAAATAGACGGCCATACCTCCGTCTCCGTGGGGCAAATGGGCCAACAGCCGTACCGCCACAGCCTCTATTTCCAGGTTGGGGCCTACCACCTTTTTGAATGACTCCCGCAGAGTGTCCCGGGCATATTCCAAAAGCCCCAGTTTTGTGTCTTCTTCGTTTATTTCAGGGTCGCTATAGGAAAAACCGAACCTTTTATAGCTGCGAAAAAGGGCCAAGTTCCATCCCAAAATAAAGGTCGCTTCCGCGACCAGCAGTTCCTTGGTTTGTTCGAGGTTGAGGAGATGACAAGGTACATCGAAGAATTTTTCCAGCAGTTCGTGGCCGCAAATGAGGCAAAAAATCCAACGCTTACTTTCACTGGGGGGTGGAAGGGTCTTGGGTTCAAGACAGAAGTGGCAGAGGCCTTCCATTTAGACGAACCCTATGAATTTTTTAGTTCGAAATTGAATGGGATCACCCATTTGGTTTTAAAAGGTGATCCCATTATCGTTGGCTCGATGGACAAAACAATCGAGAATTTATTCAGCCCAGCCTTTAAACAGGAGCGATCGCCGCCGCCGCTTCCCGCACGGCGGGCAAGGGGATGGTATCGGAATCCTGCCAAACCTCATAGCCGTAAACATCCGTAAGAACCACATAACCGGTAAAATCACCGCTGTTGGCTTTAAAGAGCTCCGAGGCAATTTTACCTACTTTCGCGGTCTTTAAATTGCCCACTCTAAAGTCCAAAGCGAATTGTCTCATGTTGCCTGCTTTCACCTGGGTCGAGGCTACAAGCCGAGACCCATGGTTTGGTAATGCCGGTTCCTTAGGGGAACCGGCACGATAAGAGATGAATAGGTTATCCTGCCATCGCCGGCACAGCTGCCGCCGGCTTTAAGATGGTTTCGATTCTTCTTGGGAAGGCGCACACCATCCGCGGGTCGCCGTCCCTTTCCAGCTTCTTCACATCCGCGTCCAGCCTTTGTAAAATCACATCTCGGAAATTCTGGAAATGAAGGTAAAGGGCCATCAGCGAAAGCGCGTCCCTGAAGGCTTTTGGATTCTTCAACAGGGTCGTTATCAGCACCCGCCAATAGTGATAGCCGGTGGAAGGCTTGGACATCATCTGGGCCGTCAGGCTTAAAAAGCCCTTCGCGTCTTTGAAAATGTTCAAAAGGCTGTAATGCTGGCGCCGTTTGGTGGTGCGCAGCATCAGCGAGCTTCGAAGCGCCCGGCTGAAATATTTTTCAGGCTTCAGAATTTCCATCACAATCTTTCCGTAGTCTTTCAAAATATCAAGCCGGGGGCGGGTGGTGGTAAAGTTCAAGCCGCTCACGCATTGGTCCCCCGTCGTGTCGGTGGGGGTCTCAAAATCCTCGTCCAAACGGCCTTCGGCCTTGAGGCGCCGTGTCAACTGGGTGTTGGGCACGGCCAACATCAGGCCCACCATATTGACGGCGATGTTGGTTTGCTCAATGTTTTCAAGAATTCTTTCGGCGATATCGGGCTTTTCCCCGTCAAAGCCCACAATGTAGCCCGCCATCACAATCATGCCGTGGCGGTTGATCTTGTGGATGCTCTCGGGGATCGACCGGTGGGTGTTCTGGTGCTTCTTCGCGGCCAATAGGGCGTCCTTGTCGGGCGTTTCAATGCCCGTGAAGAGCCAGGTAAAGCCCGCCTCTTCCATCAGATCCATCAGCTCGTCGTCATCGGAAAGGTTGAGCGAGGCTTCGGTGCTGAAATCGAAAGGAAAATCGCGCTGCTTCTGCCACTCGATCAGCTGCGGCAATAGTTCTTTCACGGCTTTCTTATTGCCGATGAAATTGTCGTCCACGATGCCTAACTGGCCGCGGTAGCCCAGTTCGTACACCTTTTGCAGTTCCTTTTCCAATTGGGCAAAGGTCTTGCCGCGGGGCTTGCGCCCGAAAAGCTCAATGATGTCGCAAAATTCGCACATGAAGGGGCATCCACGGTTCCACTGGATGCTCAGGTTCAGGTAGTTGGAATATTTCAATAGGTCAAACCGGGGCGTGGGCGATGTGTGCATGTCGGCCTTGCGTTCGCCGGGCTGGTAGCGGTGCTTGGCCTCCCCAGCCAGGTAATCCTGTAAAAATTCGGGCAGGGTCACTTCGGCCTCGCCCAAGATTTGGTGGCTGGCGTGATCATAAAGGTGGGGGCTGGATGTGGCGTCGGGCCCGCCGATGATGACGGTCTTGCCCCGGTCGCGGAAATAGTCAATCAGGCGCAGGTGCTCGCTTTGCTGAAAAATCTGCCCGCCGATGAAAACCAGGTCGGCCCAATCCACGTCCTTGGGGTTCATGGGTTCGACGTTCAGATCGTTTAAACGAACGTCCCAGCCGTCAGGCAGCATGGCCGCCACGGTAATGAGGCCTAACGGCGCCTCAGGGTATTTGGCCCCGACCAGCTCGCAGGTTTCGCGGTAATTCCAGAAGGAATCGGAGGTAAAACGGGGATAAATAAATAAACAGTTTTTGACGGCTGTATCCATGGCCGATCCTTTTTTTGAAGTGGGCTGGAGGGACGAGTGGGATCGGGCAGGTTCTAAAAGGCTGGATCAGTACTCTTCAACCGACTGAGGTGAGCTACTTAAGTTCATCATAGGAGGGTTCAGGATAAGAAGGTGATTAATCGGAGGTTTTCAGGGTAAACGTGACAGGCGCATGAAATAAAGAATGACCTTTACCACTAAAACACACACGCCTACCTAAAGGTTTGTTTGAAGGGGTTCCGAGCGATCAATCCAATTTCAATAATCTTTCGCTTCGCCATACGCGAATAATCCAAATGTTTTTGGGATCGACCTTATAAACGAGCCGGTAAGGCGGCACGATCACTTCCCTTAAAAAGGGGACCCCGAATTCAGGGACAATTCTTCCCGACTCGGGGTATTTCGCGAGCCTTTCCGATTTACGGAGGATTTCCGCGATTAAGCGAAGGCCCGTTTCTCTTAAATTTTGTTCTTCGTAATAACGGAGAGAATTTTCCAAATCCTTGAGTGCGGATTCGGTGAGTTGAACTTTCAAGGCTTATTTCAAACCGAATTTCACCCGGGCTTCCGCCACACTCAAGGTCTTGCCCTTTTCAACGTCCTTGAGGCCTTCCACCACAGCCTTCATGAAGGCCCTTTCTTCGGCTTGTGTCTCATAATCGGCGAGGGATTGAACAATCGCGACGCCTTTCCCGCGGCTCGTCAGCAGAACAGGACGGTGGGCTTCCGTAACCTGCTGAATCACCTTGGCGGGATTAGCCTTCATGGTGGTCACGGGCACCACATCTTGTGAAAATTTAACGTTCACGGGAATCTCCTGGATAGTGTATTCCTAAGACCACTTAACAGGTCTTAACACGGGTCTCTTAACAGCACCTATTCTAGGTCCGCTCGGGTTGAATTCAAGAGACAATTGAAATGGGTATTGGGGCAAATAAAAAAGCCTCGGGGCGAATGCCTCGAGGCTTTTTTTCGGATAGAAGAAAAAGAATTATGGGCAGGTCGTGGCGTAAACATTCAGGGTGCGGGCATAGCTTGTTCCCCCCGACGGAAAGGTATCCGGGAAAACCCCGTAACCGCCGCTGGAGGTAAGAAAGAAGGATGTTCCCCCGGTGTTGCTATTGTACCCGCCGCCGGCGTTGGAAAACTCGAAACAAATAAAATAGACCCCCGCCGGTAAAAGAATATCGGGCACGCTAGCGGTGGTCCAGGCGAGGTTTTGGGTCAAATCCAGAGGAAGGGTCTGGTAGATAAGGTTCGTCGGGTAATTACCGCTGGCGTTGTAGAGGGCCATAATGATCTGGTCGGTCGTGCCCGACCCATAGGGCCCCTCGCCGTAGAAGGAGAGGTTGGTGATGGTTTCGGTGGCCGCGAAGGTCACGGCCTGGGAGTAAAAATAGTTGATCGCCCCGCCCGCGTTAGTGTTTCCAATGGCGCTCAGGCCTTGGGAGCTGGGGTTGGAACAAAGCCCCGAGGGGCCGCTGGGTGAATTACTGCTGGGGGAGGAAGAACTGCCGCAACCGTTGATCGTGATCCACGCGATACCGATACAGAATAACCCTGCCAAAATCACTGGCTTTTTCATAGAACGCTCCCCCGAGTTGTTAAAGGCGGGGCAAATTTAAGGGAATCCCATGTCAATGTCAATCAACCCATTTTCGAGGGGTTATTTTGGCTTTTACCCTCCAAACCTTCTGACCCATCACTCCTCTCGTGGGTTCAGCCTTAATCAGCAACTTGTCCTCACCTCTCAGCACCAAAGATGATGGCGAATTCTAATAAGACGAAGGAGCATTTCATCCTCGAGGGCGTTATTTCTATCTTCCAGTTTCCGATGATAGGCGTTGGCCTTCTTATCTTCGTGCAGCACGACATGCAACGAAGACCTTCCATCCGGGTTGGGAACCCAAGTGTCCTTATAAGTCTTGGCCCATTTTTTTAAGGCTTTTTGTTCTTCCCTTTGCAGCCGGGGCCGCTCCACCTTCCAATATTGATAGAGGGCCTGAAGCTCTTTCCATTGTTTCCGATGGGATGTGTCATAATCGTAATCCACGATCTTCTGTGGGTTTTCTTTTTCTATAAAATCCACCAGCAGTTGAAAACAGGCGTAAAGCATCACCCGGTCCTTGTCGCACCACTCGCTCCTCTTCTTTAACGCTGTAATTCTAAGAACATTACCTTTCATCGTGATCGCCTTTTGAGTTTTTTTCGCTCGGAACCTTTATCGGGTATCGTCGGGCCCTCGATCTTTTTCAGGTCCCCTTTGGGCGGCAAGAAATTCTCGCCTGTCACAACCTTTCGTCCGGTCTTACTTTCAAGTTCCAAACGCGCACCCCGGGCAATTCCGCCCCCCTTTTGTCCGGCCGCCTTGTTCGGCTCCAAGCCAACCGCGCTTTCGGTTTCCGCGATTTGACGGGTGGAAAGCTCGGCCAGGGCCGTGAAGATCAACTCCGCCTCCGTCATGTGGTCGCGAAGGTTCTGGGTTTTGAGGCCCTTCAACTTCTTGTGGCCTTTCACCGAAACGTCGGCCCATTCCCGGTGGATCAGGTCCGTCAATAACGCGTATTCGGCGTCGCCCTTAATCTCATGGTCTTTCCAGTAATCCGTCAGCTTATTGCGGGTTTCCTGACCCATCATCCGCTGTTGTACCCACTTCTCGCTTCGGCCCTGCCGCTTCCAGTATTCCCTTGCCCGGTCCAGGGATAGGGCGGGGTCCGCCATATCCTTCAGGCGTTCATGGCCCACCTTGGCCAGCCAAAGCTTCAAGGGCTCGGCCTTGGGGCTGGGGACGGATTGGACCAGCCTTAATAGCGTTTCGGAGTTCGCCACATCCGTCAGGTATTCTTTTCCGTCCGGAGCTGCCAATTTCAGGGCGTTACAGTTTGTAACGACCTGGCTTCCTTCCTTTTTCAGGCGATGCTTCAGGACCCTCCAATAAACACCGGCTTTTTGGAAAGAGGATTGTTGAGTCAAAGCGCCGACGACATCTACGACGGAGAAGAACCATTCTTGTTTCTTTTCGTCGAATACACGGCGTATCTTGAAATTCTCAAAGACCGTCACTGATTTTTCCAATTCCATACCAATCTCCCAGTTTTTTTGCCCATTTGTTGACGTCAACGATATGTTTTTCAGAGTCTCCGCCAAAAAGAATACGGGTGTATACTATTCAAAAAACAGGCCGGAGACAAGATGAATTTGGGGAGGGTTTCGGCTAGTTGTGAAATGGAGGGGCCAATTCATTGAAACTTTCCCGGCGCCGGCCCCGTATATTCCCTCGAACGCAAATCCAGGAGAATCCATGAAATTACCTTCCCTCCTCGCCCTATTCGCCCTCTTCCCTTTCCAGGGCGCGTGGGCGGAGGATGTTTCCATCCAGGGGGATGTACCCATCCAAAGGGATGCCCCTATCCTGGTGGAACTCTTCACTTCCCAGGGTTGCTCCAGCTGTCCCCCTGCCGAAAACTGGCTCAACACCCGGGGCATGGAACTTTTTAAGCAGGGCAAAATTATCCCCCTGGCCTTTCATGTAGATTATTGGGATTACCTGGGTTGGAAGGACCCCTTCTCTTCCAGGCTCTTCACGGACCGCCAGCGTTTCTATTCTTCCGCCTGGGGTGAAAATTCCATCTATACCCCCCAGATGGTCGTAGCGGGCCGGGTGGGGTTCGTGGGAAGCGACGGGGAGAGGGCCATCCAGGCCTTGTCGGACCCCGCCAACCAGACTGCCGGAAGGATCAGCTTGGCCCGCCTTAAGGGTATGCTGAAGATCACCCTGCCTCGGCCCCTCAACCCAAATGAAAAACTTTATATGGCGGTAATTGGGAATCAACAGGTGACAAATGTTTTAAGGGGCGAAAACGCCGGGAAGACCTTGGAGGAAAACTTCGTGGTCACCCATCTTCAGGAACTCCATTCCACTCAGGTCAACGAATTGAGTGTGCCGGTTCCTACAGGAAACGGCATAGAGGGCATGGCCGTTTTCACGCAGGATGAAATGAATATGCAAATCACCGCCGTGGGGTGGATGGGTTTGAAATGAGAACATCGAAACGGGAATGAGACGCCTGCTGCGAGACAACGGGTCGAGCAGCAAGACTTGGCAGTCCCAATTCCTAGCGGGAATTGGGAAAAAAGGCCCCCTTTTCTTAAAAGAGGGCCTTAAACACGAAAAAGTGTTTTTAGACCTGGGCCATTCCCCCGTCCACGAACAATTCGGCGCCCGTGACGAAACTGGAATCATCCGAGGCCAAATAAACCGCGGCCTTGGCGATCTCATCCGGCTCGCCCATGCGCCCCAGGGGAACCTGGGAAACGATCTGGTCGATCATGGCCTGCGGGGCCCCGGCCAGGATAGGGGTTTTAATGGGCCCCGGGCTGATCACGTTCACCCGGATCTTGCGGCCCTTCAGGTCGGTCGTCAGGCTTCGGGCGAAGGACCGCAGGGCGGCCTTGGTGGCGTTGTAAACGCTGAAATTGGCCAGGCCCATGCTTCCGGCCACCGACCCGGTCATGATGATCGATCCCCCGTTTTTAAAAAGAGGCAAAGCCTTTTGAATGGAAAAAAGCACGCCCTTCACGTTGGTCGCGAAGGTCTTGTCGTAATGGTCCTCGGTCAGCTGGTCGATATGCACCCACTCGCCCCCGCCCGCGTTGGCGAAAAGAATGTCCAGATGCCCTTTTTTCTCCTTCACGGTCGTAAAAAGGGCGTCCAGGTCTTTCATATTGGAAACATCCCCGCGGAAAGCCTTTGCCTCCGGCCCCAATTCCTTCACGGCCTCATCCAGTTCCTTCTGCCGGCGGCCCGTGATAATCACATGGGCCCCTTCCTCAACAAACCGCTTGGCCGTGGCAAAACCGATCCCCGTGGACCCGCCCGTAATCACCGCTACTTTCCCTTCCAGTTTCTTGCTCATGCCGCTCCCCTTTTAACTGTAATTTTGTTTGTAACAATACCCCGCAAAAAAAATCACCGGCCCACCGCGTCGGCGATCACTTCCGAAAGCCTCACCTTCCCCAAACTTTCCTCCATCGTCTTCTGCGTTCGGCTTAAAACCCTCTCCAGGCTCGACTTGATCCCGCAGCTTACCGGGCAGAAGCTTTGCGTGGGATAGGTGTGGATGGCGAAAGCCTTCGGGGCCTCGACCGCCCGGTAGATATCAAGCAAGGTCACCTGCTCCGCTTTTCGGCTTATGGAACATTTCCCCAGCTTGCCGGTCGTGGTGCTCACCAGCCCCGCCTTGGAAAGCTTGGCCATCGTTCGGCGGACAAAACTCGGCGAGGCATTGATGCTTTTGGAAAGGTCCGAAGAGGTGACGCCCTTTCCCCCGTGGTGCCCCAAACCCGCCATCAAATGCACCGCGATGGAAAACTGGTTGTTGATCGCCATACTGTTACTATATTTATCACAGTATGGAAGTCAAATGAAATCATTCCGTCCCATGGTCATCACCAAAAGCCATATTCTCATGCCAGCCTATACCCATCTCTTACCTTCCCAGTAAGCGGCGGGAATTGGGATTTCTTCGGTTCCGATTTAATTGCGTTGTAACTACATTGTAGTTTATAATCCAAATATGCTCATCATTTGGGATCCGCTAAAGGCGCTTGCCAATCATAAGAAGCATGGGGTCTCTTTTGAGGAAGCCCAATCCGTATTGGAATCAGAGGTTCAGCTGATTCTAGAGGATCGAGAACACGCGGAACCCCGATTCATCGCAATCGGAGTTTCTAAAAAACTGAACGTGCTGGTTGTGGTTTACGCCTACAGGGATGTCGACGTCATCCGCATCATCTCGGCCAGGAAAGCCACAAGGAAGGAACGGGAAAACTATGAAAAAAGAATATGATTTTTCTAAAGCCAAGGTTCACCGGGGTTCCCTTTTGACCCCCAAAGGGTCCAAGATCCAGAAGACTTTTCGGCTCGATGAGTCTGTCTTCTTGTGGTTGATCGAAGAAGGGAAAAAGCAAGGCATTCCCTACCAAACCCTTATGAACTCAATCCTCAAGCGTTCCATGTCGGAAAACTCATCTTTGGAGGAACGGGTCCGTAAGATTGAGTTGAAACTGGGATTGAAAAAAACCGGTTAACCTAACGTGTAATGTGTATGCCAGGCTCCTTGGTTTTACCTAATTCATTACCTAATTGATTAGGTAATACCCAATTGCAAAAGGAAATGGGGATCCGTTCCCTCAATGCCCCGCCGGGTTTTCAGGCGTTGGCGCTTTCGTATTCTTTACGAAGGCAATCAACGCGACGCTCACGAAAAACATGACGCCAATGGCCATAAAGCAATCGCTGTAAGACATCACAAAGGCCTCGCGGTTGAGGGTGCCGAAAACCGAGGCCATGGCCTGGCCAATTCCATCACCCGGCGCCCGTAGGGCGAAAAGCCCGGCCCGGTTTGAAAGATCCACCTGGGCGGCCAGTGAAAACCGGCTGGTGGCCTCCGCCAGGCGGGTGAAATGCAGGTGGTAGCGGTTGTTCAAAAGCGCCCCCAAAAGCCCTATGCCGATGGACCCGCCAAGGTTTCGCATCATGTTGAAAAGCCCCGATGCCGACCCCATTTCTCCCGGCTCCAGGCCCCGGTAGGCCAGGTTCGACATGCAGGTAATAATCAGCGGCTGTCCCAGGGCCCGCACCACTTGCGACCAGAGAAACTGGTCGTAACCCCAATCTTTGGTTAGCCCCGCGTTCATGAAGGCGCTGATGCCGAAAAGCAAAAACCCGGTCCCCGCCAAAAGGCGGTTATCTATCTTTTTCACCAGGGTCGGCAAAAGGGGAATCACCAGAAGCTGGGGAAAGCCCGACCACATGATCACTTCCCCGATATGCACCGCGTCAAACCGCTCCACCTGGGCCAAGTACAAAGGAAGGATAAAAATGGAGCCGTAAATGCCAAAGCCAAAGGCCAGGGCCCCCAGGTTCACCAGCAAAAAATTGGGGCGAAGCAAAAGCCTTACATTGATGAAGGGTTTTGGGTTGTGTATTTCCACCGCCAAAAAAGCCAGGGCTGAAACCAGGCACAAGAGGGCGAGGGAAAGGATCAGGTTTGAAGAAAACCAGTCCTTGCGCACGCCTTCTTCCAGCACCACCGTCAGCGACCCCAGGGCCGTTCCCATAGTCAGAATTCCCCACCAATCGCCATGCCCCAAAAGTTCAAGCTTCAAAGCGCTCTTTTCTACCCCGTAGCCGATCAACAGCATCAACAACAGGCCCGGCACCAGATTGATGTAGAAAACCAATGGCCAGGAAAAGTTCACCGTCAGCCATCCCCCCAGGGTTGGACCCACGCAGGGGGCAAAGGTGGCCGCCAAACTGAAGAGGGATAAACCTAAAGGCCTTTGGGCCGCCGGCAGGTAAGTCATCACAATCGTGGCGCTTAAAGGGATCAGCGCCCCGCCCGAAAAACCCTGAATCACCCGAAAAAGAATCATCTCGGGCAGGCTCTGGGCCGTGCCGCACAGCATGGAAGCGGCGATAAAAACCGCCGCGCTCCCCAAAAGGTAGCGGCGCAATCCGAACACCTGCGAAAGCCAGCTGGTTAGGGGGATGATGATAATTTCAGCCACCAGATAGGCGGTGGATATCCAGGCGCCTTCGTCTAACGTGGCTGAAAGTCCACCCTGGATATCCTGTAAGGAGGCGTTGGTGATGGAAATATCCAGTATGGCCATAAAGGCCCCCAGGAGGGATCCCGCCACCGCCACCCACTGCCGGGCCGTGGCCTTGTCGGGGGTTGGGGAATTCATGGTCGCCTCAATTCACTAAAATTTTGGCCTCAACCGACAGGCCAGGCACGATGCGGTCTTCATAGCCCTGTATTGAATCCGCCAAAAAGCGCAGGCGCACCGGCACCCGCTGGACGATCTTGGTAAAGTTGCCCGTGGCGTTTTCGGGCGGGATCAAGGCGAAGGTCGATCCGGTACCGGGGGCGATGCTATCGACTACTGCCTCAAACCGCTTCCCACCAATGGAATCAATATTCACCTCGGCCTTCTGGCCGGGGCGAATTTTTTTGAGCTGGGTTTCTTTAAAGTTGGCGTCCACCCAGGGCGTGCCCGCGTCCACGAAAGCAAGCAGAGGCTCGCCGGGCGCCACCACCATGCCCGATTCCACGGCCTTCTTGCCGATGGTGCCGTCCGATGGCGCGCGAAGCAGGGTAAATTGCAAGTTCAGCTCACTTTGCTCAATCTGCGCCCTCAGGGAATCCCACTGGTTTTCCAGTTCCTGGGCCTTGGCGTTGGCCTCGTCCCGGTACTGGGCGCTCACCGCCCCTTCGGCGAAAAGGTCTTTCGCGCGTTTTTCATCTTTCTTGGCAAGCGTTAGGCTCGCCTCCACCGACCTCAGCTGGGCTTCCTGCTGGTCCAGGGCATTTTGGAAATCCCGGGGGTCAATGGCCACCAGTATCTGGCCCTTCTTGACCTTCTGGTTTTCTTGCACCAGCACCTGCGTCACCAGCCCCGGCACCTTGGTGGATAGGGTGGCCACGTTGGCACCCACATAAGCGTTGTCGGTGGATTCGCTTTTCCCGCCGAACACCGCCATGATCCCTAGGATCAGCGCGGCCCCGATGCCGATCCCGAACCCCGTTTGTTTTTTCGCTCTTTCCGTCATGACTGCCTCCTTGAATTTTGAATGCTCTCCAACCCTTGGAAACTTCTTATGCCGCCCGGTGAAAGGGCCTCCCCTTGTGGCTTTCCTGAATAGTGGCCACCCGGCGCACCATGTTGTCGTTGATGTGCAACAAACTTTTGATTTCCTCCAAACCCCGCTCGGGGTTAGGCCTTTCCACTTCAATCAGGTTTTGAATCGCGCTTTCGGTTTTCATGTCGTCCTCCCCAAAGACTGTTAAGGGTGATTTATTTTTTTCCCGGTGAGCCGGGCCTTTTCAAACTATCTACCTCAAGGTAGGTATTGAGGGTAAAAAAATTTAACCGGTTACTTCTTCAAGGCCTCCGAAATTTGGCCCGTTACCTTTTTAAAATAATCAGGGTTGCTCTGCGCCCGGCTGATCTGCAATGCCCCCTGGATGGAGGAATAAATAAACTGCGCCTGGTCCGCCGCCTCACCCTGAAGGGCGAAAACCCCTTCTTCCCTTCCCCGTTCCAACAAGGCCTTCAGCCAATCCTGGTGGCGCTTCATTACCCGCCCCGCCGCGTCCTGCAGTTTCTTAGGCAAAGATACCCATTCAGAAGCCAAGGCCCCGATCGGGCAAATGCGGGTGCAGTTTTCGGAAATGCGGGTGAAGTAGGCGAAGTAGGCTTGCATCTGCTCTACCGGCGGCAGGTTTTGGTCTTTCATCATTTCTTGCCAGGTGTCGATGCGTTTCAGGCTGTCGTTAAGCAACCCCACCCCCAGGTCTTCCTTCGTGGGAAAGTGGTAGTGGATGCTAGCCTTGCGGATATGCAGCCTGTCCGCCAGGTCCTGGTAGCTGAAGGCGTTGTAACCCCGGGTTTGGATCAGTTCCAGGGCCACCTTTTTCAGGTCGGCGCTGGTGTCTTTGGTGTTGGCTAAGGTTGGGCGGCCCATCAAGCACCTCGAAAAGCTTTATATCTACCTACGGGTAGATATTACCTACCTCTTGGTAGATAGTCAAGGGACTTTATAAACTTTTTTAATCATGAGGAAAATTAGGCTTAAATTCGCGAAGAGGTCTTTTGGTCCTTAAGGGGTTGGAAAGGCCCCTTTTTAAAGAATGAAAAGGGTCTTATAGTGAATTCAACATTAAGAGTTAGGCCAGCGCCTACACCAACCTGCGAGAATTCCAGTCGAGCAGTATGCCTTGGTTGTCCCAACCGAAAAAAAACGGTTGGGACACCAACCTGCGAGAATTCCAGTCGAGCAGTATGCCTTGGTTGTCCCAACCGAAAAAAAACGGTTGGGACACCAACCTGCGAGCTCTCGCA
This sequence comes from candidate division FCPU426 bacterium, assembly GCA_963738405.1. GTDB lineage: Bacteria > Oederibacteriota > Muellerivitia > Muellerivitales > Muellerivitaceae > CAVTWJ01. Next base: position 64,456 of record CAVTWJ010000012.1, read on the forward strand.
AGGTGGTCCGCGAAAGCGAATGGGGTCCTATCTGGGACAACCAAGTGAGCGATCCCTCTCTTAAAAATCCGCGCCTGCACCGAAGTCTCATGCTGAGGTGCATGCTTTGGCAGTACCGGATCAAAAGTTATCAAGATCCGGTAAGGGAGGCCGTCATGTTTACCACCTACTACATTCAAAACGGAAAATGGGTCAAGGGATTCCATAATTGGGCCACGGGCATAGGTTTTCTCATGTATTCCGCCCTATATCGAGGCGCCTTTCCCCAACCGATGCCTCCCTGGCTTTTTTATCTACCGTTGTTTGATCGGGTGATGCTTCTTAAGAAAGCCGTTGAATCTAAGACACCTGTCCCGAACCTTCCAAGTGAGGGACAAGCCTTGGTAGTCCCAATTCCAAAAGGGAATTGGGAACCCATTCCAGAAGCCCGGCAAGGTCTTTATTACCCTTTAGATTTTCCGGGGGATATGGCCCCGGACGACCGTCGATGGCTTCGTGAGACTTTAGGTTTTGAACTTGTTTCGGAGAATTAAACTAACTTCAAGGAGATTGAGGAAGGATCAATTTTCTTTTTTCAGGCCTGACCCCTTTTACACCCGGTAGGCCAGGTTCGACATGCAGGTAATAATCAGCGGCTGTCCCGAACATCACAGCCTTTATACCATTGATGGTAATCAGCTCACCAATGATGAGGTCGCATGAAACTCAAGATAATTTTGAAATATGAATTCGTTGAGTTCATCCCAGAAGACCTAAGAGACAATATGATTTATATCTCCATACCATATGCCACGGCAGTCCACAAATGTTGTTGTGGTTGTGGAAATAAAGTGGTCACACCGCTATCACGAACCGATTGGAAGCTAATTTTTGATGGCGAAACCGTTTCACTTTATCCGTCAATTGGAAATTGGGCTTTTGATTGTCAGTCCCACTATTGGATTAAAAATAATACTATCCGTTGGGCCCCAAAATGGAGCTCACGGAAAATTGACGCAGTACGAGCATATGACAAGGTAATGAAGAAGAAATATTTCGATTCAATATAATTTTCCTTATTTTAAGAATTTTTCATCGGGTTGCTAAATCGATGAAAACCCAAGACTTTTCAGGTAATTGAATGTGTTGTTATAAAAATGTGGTGGTCGAGTTGGATCCGTCTTTTCTCCTTCAGGGACTACAATCACCATACCCTGTCGAGCACGGGTTAACAGTACCCTGTAAGCATTCTTGAGGTACTTTTGTCTGTCTTCGGAATGTATGTGCTGCCACTTGTTACCTCGGAACGACCAATTTTCCCATCCTTGCGTGGTATAACGAAAATCTGCATCCCAAGTTACGCAGGCCCAATCCAATTCCAAACCTTGGATATGAAATTCGGTAGCTACATCCTCCAAATAATAGGAAGAACGGACATCATCCTTATCATCTAAGAACCAATGGATTGGATCGACAGGGGTTTTTACATCAATCGCATGTGGTTTCAAGCGCTCAGCCTGTGAAGAAACAACAATTCCATACCTTTCAGTACCGCGCGCATGGTCCCTTAACCATTTTTTGGCTTTGTTCAAATCACGAGTAATAACGATAGGATATTTATCTTGAAGTGCCTCAAGCGATTTTTGTGCCTTTACTACATTAAGGTCCAGTATTTCTTTAACAAGAGACGCCAGGTTTTCTGCGCGGAAAGAACGCATAGACACCGAAAGGTGTAATTCATCTTTTTTCGTGGTATTGGGCTGATTCATATAGTTTTTAATGTTTTCGGACGACCCATATTCCGAATCTGAAAGTTTAGGGGATATATATATTCGCCAATCCGGATAAGAACGTTTAATGCTTTCAAACCATTCTGATATGCCGGCTTCTCCTGTATTTATTTCTTGGCCCCCACCTACCAGGCACACTACCAACGCCCAGTCTTTATGCCTATTCATACAAGAAATTAAAAATTCAGGTTCTGATTGATTGAAATTAGGCCTGTTCTTTTTTCGCTTCATAAAACTACTAGTTTGTTTCAAATCCCATGCCCGTTGAGCTTCATCAAATATAGCAACGTGTTCTTTAGGTGGATTTTCTTCATCGATTAGACCTTCATCTCGAAAATTGTGAATATTTTGAATAAAAGCTTTAACTTCGCTAAAAGCAACATTCTTTTTTATACGATTCCCTTTTCCTTTTTCTCTTTTTACTTTGTCGCGAGCCAAAGCCTCTCGAAGAACAGCTACCAATGGACCATTCCCAGATAGAAATACGCTGTAAAGGTCATTTTCATTACTGATGTGTTTCGTTGCGATATTTAAACCCACCAGAGTCTTGCCTGATCCTGGTACACCCGTCACAAAACAAATAGCTTTCTGCCTTTTTTCTTTCGAATATCGAATAATTTCAGAAATGGTTTCGGAAGTCTTTTCAAGATTGATTGCGCCTGCATCACTACGAGTTATATCAATAACGGAATGATTGCCATAAAGAGCTAAAGCAGCCTCAATAATAGTTGGGGTCGGCGAATATCTGCCCTGGTCCCAAGTGCCTGAAACTATTTTTCCGCCACCAGTGAAATCTAATACTGATCTAATAATTTCACTCAATTTCTTCGTGTTGGTTTTCATAGGCACAAAAAGCTTATCGTCAGCCACCTCAAACCCAATTACCTCAGAAGTCTCTGAATCTTTGGCGTCTGTAGCAATAAGAATAGGAGCGACATATTTATCATGGCTTGTTTCATGAAAATTCTTTAAATCGAGACCGTAATCCCAAACTTGATCGATGGCTTGTTTATGGAAAACTTGTTCGTAAATCTTAAATTCGAGCACAAATATAACGGGACCTATTAAAAGAAGAACATCAATACGGGAACCCATTCGTGGGATGGAATACTCGAAGTAAATTGAACCCAAAAATGGCTTTAAAGCGACTTTCAGAATCCTAATTTCTTCTAGCCAGGCATCTTTTTGTGTTATTTCTAAATTAAATTCATTTCGCGATGCAATTTTCCCAACAATTGAAGCATCTGTTTCTTTCAAGAATCGCGAAATAGTATCGGAGTAATAGGATCGAATCATTTAAGCTAGAAACCTCTGTTTCAAATGCCATTCCAAATAATCGTGGGAAGGTTGTTCAGCAGGCTTTTCTGGTATTACTTTAAGTTTCTGCCCATCGTATATGTAATAATCCCTACCATTTTCAAATTCTTCTCGTATTTTGGGGCTCACCCTAACCTTAAAATCCTGGTCCACAGCCAAATAACGTTGGTCAAAAAGGATATGAAGATCTGACCTTAGAAGCAGGCCGTTTCGGATTTCATGTGGCCCATCCTCGGCATAAGGTTTGATATGGGCGGCCTCAAGGACGGGTAGGGTTTTTTCACCACTAATAGCGCATTTGCGATGATAAGCATCAGTAACTAAGACCCTGAAAGCTCCTTGTCCTAAACGAGGTCTAACGATTTGTGGTGTTCCATATCGTTCTTTATCGCCATCGATAGATTGTTCAGAAGTTTCTAATGAAGGTAATACTTCTAAACCTGCAAGTCGGGGTTGAATTTTACCCCATAATTCTTTTCCCATTTCATCATCAACCGAATCTAGGGTTTTACCTTGAACCACATTCATGGGCCACTGAGAAGGCACGGGAATCCATTTTTCTCTTGGCCAATAGAAAGGTTGCGCGAGAAGCGTACAGCCAATAGCTGGATCGCGCGGTACATCTACATGGCGATCCCGACGATATCCGGCAATGGCTTCCCGCAATTGAGCTAAGGTTTCCGTGCCATTCTTTTCACCATAAGCTAACCAAGCCAAAGACAATGGTAGAACCGTGTGCTTAACAAAATATCCCCCCCCAACGATGTAGTTATTTGGTGCATGTAACTTAAAGAGGAAAGGCGCGCCTTCAGGGATGGGCCCCCAATGGGCTTGGGCACCCGGACGCCAAAAATTGATCTCATCAGCCTTTTTCGCCGCGAGGAAATGGAACCATTTGTCATCGGTAACACCAACGAAAAATTTCATTTAACTCCAGTTCAAACAGAGTCTAAAAATCCTTTTCTTTTTCTGCTGCCATTTGGCTAATTTCTACCGGTTTATATAAAGTCTCCAATTGAATAACTTTTGTTGTTACCGATTTTGTTAAAACTAACCGTTCTTTTAAATATTCTCTTAATGCCGCATCTTTACACCAAACATAACAACCTTTCCGGCCCCTAGAGAGCAGAACCCGATAAGTGCTTTTGATAATGCTTTCCACTTTTTCCAATATCGCTTTTTGCCTTTCTGTCTTCCCTTCTGCTTCTCTAAATTCACCCTTCCATCCGGTTAAACTTTTATCAGTGCTGGCTCTTTTAGCTGGATCGCCTTGAACCTTTTCATTCTTATAGAAGAGATCATCACCTATAAGTAGGCCTATCCAATCAAACTCCAGACCTTGGATTGTATGGATACATCCAACCTGTCCAATACCATCTTTTGAGGCGGCCCAACTTTCGCTGGCGAAATTCCACGGCAGCGACAACCCATCGGCCTGGACATGCTTAATTTTGGTGCCTCGCTCACGGCCCTCTGTTGGCCATTTCCAGGAATAGCCCGCGATAAGACGTGCTTTATTCGTATCGTTTTTCTCTGTTAAGGCTTCATAAAGTGTTTCGGCCTGGTCAAAAACCTTAAATTCGTATTGACCATCACCCCAATTTTCAAAATTACCCGTTGGCCTAATCTGCAGAACATCGTCCAGCCAATTCAAATAGCCCGTGGATCCATTACAGCGGAATTGGGCTGAAAGCTTAAAAATGGGATGAATTTTTGCTTTATATTTCTTCGCGGCCTCGACAATTGAATCAACGGACCCAGTGTCTTGCCAACTCACCCTTTGGGATTCATCAATAAAAAAAACGCTGATGCGTGCGCTACGCACCATGTCCTCAACCATACTTTTACCCTTGTATTGGTAAGCCTGGTCCTTGAGCCGATGGGCCTCATCGACGATCAGAATCTCACAACGCTCGTCTTTACGGTAATCGGCGTCATAAAAGCTCCACGAAGATTGAAAAAGCGCCTGCCCATCCTCCCGATATTGCTTATTGCCCTTTGATAAGCTTTCGACCAAGGCATCTCGAAAAGCCTTATTAGGCGCTACAAAGAAAGCCATTCGTTTGCGTTTGAGCATTTCAGCTAACAGCCTGACCGCGATAACCGATTTGCCTGTACCCGGCCCACCTTCTACGACGAAGACATGGCGATGAGTGCGGTCTGTTTCAGTAAGTAATTGATGCCTGATAATCCGAAAGGCTTCATCCTGCTCATCAATCAATTGGAACTCTTCATTCCCTTCCAACATGCTATCGACTTTGCTAATAAGCTCGTCGGATGGGCGCCAACGGCCCTGATCCAAAAGAAACAAAACGTCATTTTTGGATTTCTTGGGAATAAGTTCTTCAAAATAGGACCGAAGTTTCGAGACATCATCCGCAAGAAATAGCCTCGATTCGGCCAGAAGGTCCTGATAGCGAGCATCTTCAAGGGGTTCGGGATTACGGCGGTGCAGGTTAAAAAGGTAAGCGGATGGGTGAAGTTGGATACCTTTTTCCACAATATCCTGGTTAAAACGAACAATGGTCCCTTTATAGGTACGGGCTTGAAGACAGGGGTGTTGTTTTTCAGTGCCGCCACCGATGGGGGATATAACCATGTTCTCAATATTAGAAAGACCCGCCTTATCCCATGCCTTGAGTTCGATAATTAAACCGTTATCTGTTTTGCCGTCGTTCCCCGCCAAAAGAACATCTATACGGCTTCGTCCAATGGAAGAGAGGTGGTATTCGATTGCGACTTGAACATCATCCGCTACTTGGGCTTTGCGTAATTGGAGGGAAAATTGGGAATATTCAGATGCCCATACAGAACGATCTCTTGGGATTGACCCCGTCTTAACTTTAAAAGCATTTTCTAATTTTGGTTGGAGATTATTACTATCGACATCATCTATAAATCCGGATTTAGTGTTTTGGTAGATGATCATCCGGTTTTATACCGTGCTTTCTTACAGGTCGGTGTACTTCTTATTGCTTCCCTTCGCTTTTAAAACCAGTTCACAGTTGGCAGTCGGCAGTCGACAGAGAAACATCAATTAAAGCCAACTTAATTCAGCGGAACTCCGAATACTTCTTGTTGCTCCCTTTAGCTTTGCTCACTGGATATTTTCGGCCACTTTTAAGGAGTTTTCGTTTAGCAGCGCGAGCTAGGTCAATATCGTAGCGTTGGGCGAAGCGGACCACAAAAAACAACACGTCCGCCAGTTCATCCTCGATTTCTTCCCGTTTCTTCTTGCTTTTGAACATCTCCTCGATTTCTTTATCACTTTTAAAGCGGAAATGTTCCAGAAGTTCCGAAGCTTCGGTGATGGCGCCGATAGCCAGGTCTTTCGCGCCGTGGAATTGGTCCCAATCGCGTACCTCACAAAATTTCTGGACGAGTTTTTTGAGGGAGGCCAGCGAGGTCTTGGAATCCATGGGCGGCATTATAGACCAGTTAACAGTTCACAGTCGGTGGCCGAAAGCAAAAGAAACAACAAGAGTCTAAATCAGAGGGATATCAGGCGGGGATTTGGACGATTCCGTGGAGAAATTCAGGTGCAAAATCGGCGTCGTTCGGCCAAACAAGGGTACGCAATTCAGGGTGAACCTTGAACCTTTTGAATTCCACCAAATCCTTCAATGGGGCGAAGACGACCCCATCTAACTCATTCTTCAAATCCACATCGCCTTCCAAACCATCATTAAACTTTAAATGAATGGTGTAGTCGCGAACATAATGGGCCTCAAGAACCGAATAAATCACTTTGTTTACTCCAGTGGGGCCATAAATTTCATTACGTTTATTTACCCATCGGCCTTTTATCCCCATAGGGCGCCGGGGCCTCGTGCGCGGAGGCCATGGATAGCTCTTTGGTGATCCTTTCGGACAAAAAGAGTTTCATGAGGGATTGATAGGGCACATCCCGCTTGTTGGCCAGGATTTTCAATTCTTCAATCATGGACGCGGGCAAACGCAAAGAAATGGTTTTCAGGGACGGTTTGAGGTTCGGAAAACCAACGCGTTTGGCCTTAGACCAATCGATATAGTCGGCCGAGTCTTCCTTGGCCCAAAATTGACGTTCCTCGGCTTCCGACTTAAAGGTTGGTATTTTTTTCTTCGGCATTTTGGTATTCCCTTCTTTCCTTACGGCTCATGTCCCGGGCGGAGATCACCCGGATCTTCTTTCGGCGGACGGTAAAAGCCAAAAACAAGGTCCTTTCGGCGTCCGTTTTCCCAAGGGCGAAAAACCTTTGCTCTTCCCCTGAATGCCTTGAATCATCCGCCAGCAGGAGGGGTTGATTGAAGAAAACTTCCTCGCATTCCCAAAAAGCCACTGCGTGCTTTTCCCAGTTTTTAAGGAGGTTCACCTGATCCCAATCAAAGCCTGCGCAGTCGCTTAATAGTTCTTGAGGGTTCATATTCTATGTATATTTTATAAATATACATAGATATGTCGAGAAAAAAACAGGGGGTGGGTTATCAGATTCCGGTATTACCATGGGGCTCTTTTATAGGAACAAGCCACCGGTTCACGGCATTTCCCAGCCGGCTCTCATTACACCCCGATTCCCGGATGCTTCCATCTTCCGAAAGGAGCGAAAAGTTAAACCCTGTCTCCAAATCTTCGTAATACATCACCTCGTCACCGCGCTGGGCCACAATAAAGGCTTCTTCCTGTCTTTCATACCGAACCAGGACGGCCCTTCGCAAAAGGACCCGGTGATCTTCAAACACCTGACGCTGTTCCCTTGTGCAGGTTTCCAGTTCATGGTTGATCAGTATTTCTAATTCCGCTGGGGTAATGGGTGACCAGGCCGTCAAAGGAACACCTCCCGAATTTTCACGACATTCTATCGATGGGTCCAAAGGGCGGGCAGATCCCTGGAACCGTGAATAAAACCCAAAATCAGAACTTCTTTTTCATCTTCACGGTAGATGAGCCTGTAATTACGGACGAATATCTCGCGGATGCCGGGGAGGGCGAATTCGGGCACGATTCTTCCGCGATTTTGGAATGAGGAGAGGGTTGAGGCGGCTTCTAGGACTTCCCGGGCGAAGGCGGCTGAATAATGAAGGGAATCCTTGGCGATAAAGGCGGTAACCGCTTCGAAATCCTCATAAGCGGATTGAACCCAAATTACGGGTTGAGCCATTTCGCCATTTTTTCTTCAACTTGAAATTGGGTCAGGGTGCGGCAAGCCTGGGAGTCTTGGAGGCCCTTTTCCACCTTTTCCCGGACATAGATGTGGTATTGAATATCCTCATAGGTCGCGTCCGCCGGGAGTTTTTGAAGGATCTGGATGACTTCATCTTTCGCGTTTGACATAGGTAACTCCCCGGAAGCTTCTTGATGCTTTTACGATAACATAAATGAGGGGTATTCCCAACCGCCCCGAACTTACTCGTTATTCTAACGAAAGTTCGGTAGTGCCTCAATTTGAAGTCATGCTGTCATTGCGAGGCCCAGTCCCAATCGGGGCGATTTGGGCCAAGCCTGTGGTAGTTGGCCTGAATTCGGCCAACCATCCATGGGCTTCAGCCCATGGACAATCTCAGTTAAAATCTAACAAAAGAAACCTGGGATTCCCACGTCGCAAACCAAGCCTATCGGCTTTGCTCCTCGGAATGACGAGAGGAGACATTACTGAAAGTCAGCCCCTCTTGCTTTTCGGTTCGGTGATAACTTTACTACTCTCCGGCGGTATTCGGCTTCACATCTAAAAGGGGAGTTTCATTATGAAAAAATTTTTCGCTGGGCTTTTTTTGCTGGGGATCGTTCTTTCACCGCTGGCCTGCGGCAACAGCAACAGCACTTCCCCTGCGCCGGTGACCGTCTACGTCGTGGTATCCCCCACCCCCGTTTCCCAACCCGTTTCCCAGCTTTCCTGGAACACCAACGGTTCCCTGGGGGTCGCCGTCAGCGGAAACTATGTCTGGGTGGGCGACTACAGCGCGGCCTTGGATGTCTATACCCTTACCGGAACGCCGGTCACAACCATCGGCTGGGGGGTCTATAACGACGGCATTGTGCCGGATGGAAGCGGGGGGGTTTACGCCAGCGGGGCGGGAAACAGCAAAATTTGTCACTCCACTTCCACCTTCGCGCTCACCAGTTTCTCGACCGCTAACTATGACTACGGCCTGGCCATCGACAACTCCGGCAACCTCTACAGCACCGACGATTCGCCCAGCGGTCATATTAATAAGTACACGAGCGCGGGGGCGGCCGTTACATCCTGGACGGTGCCGGGTGGAAGCCCCCAAGGGATCGCCATCTACGGATCACCCCAAACCATTTACGTCGCCAGCACCACCGCCCAGGAAATCTACACTTACGACCTGAACGGCCATTCCCTGCCCGTTTCCTGGGCCATCACCGGTGATGGGGATTCATTGGGCATCAACCAGGGCCATGTCTATTCGGGCAGCTACTCCAGCGCCGGCCCCATGGCGGTTTACACGCTGACGGGAACCTTCCTCACCGAATTCGGCAGTTTCCAGGCCTATGCGATGGGCTTTGATACGTCGAACAACATATACATCGGATCGGGATCGACGATTCAGGTTTATAAACCCTGACTTAATCATCATTCAGCGCCCATTGTTCTTTACCGAAAAAAGCCCATGGTTGATGAATCTACGGAAAATTCAACTCACGCGATTCAGGCCGTCAATTTTTTTCGGGCCTCAAGCCGAGAATTAGGCCACCGGATTTTTAGGGAACATATTCCTGCAGGTTGTTGAGGAAGTAATCGGCCACCAGCAGATTGCCGTTGGGGAGGATGCACACCCCGTCCGGCTGTTGAAAGGCCGTGCCCCCGCCCTCGGAGCCGGTAAAGGTATGAGCGATCGCGGCGGTGCCGGGCACATACTCTTCAAGCCCCACCACCCCTTCGTCGGCGGCGTAGACGGTCCCGCTGGCGTCCACGCACATTTGGTAGATGAAGTTCCCATTAGGCGTGTTCCAGGTATTGAGCACCGTGCCCGAATAGTTCATTTCCCAAATGTGGTTATGGCCCGCGGCGGACCCGTTGTCGCACACATAGATATTGTTGGAGGAATCCAGGGCCACCGAGAAGAGGCTTGAAAAGGCCGTGGAGCCCGCGGCGGTCCAGGTTTTCACGACCGTCATCCCGGCGGAGCTGAGCTCATAAAGGGTGGCGCCCCCCTGGTCCACCACATAGGCGTTGCCGTTGGAATCGGTCTCGACGTCCTGGATGTCGTTGAACGAGGTGGTGGATTTATTCACCGCCACACCGGCCGAGGTGAACTGATAGACCACTTGGGCCCCGCCGGACCCGCCATCCACGACATAGACATTCCCGTTGACCGGGTTCACCGCCTGCGTTTGCGGTTGGATGAAAGCGGTGGTTCCATATTGGGTCCAAGTCGCGCTGGGGGAGGTGAAATTGGCGACCGAATTAAACACCTCCACATCGCTGGGCTGGGTCACATAAACCACACTCGTTCCCCTGTTGCAGGCAAGGCCATAGGGCGAAGCGTTGGTCCAGGCGCCCCCGGCTAAGAAATGAAAGGTAGCCGTGGCGGTGGCCGTGGCCGTGGCGGTCACGGTGGGACTATAGGTGGGGGTAGCCGTGCGGGTGTGGGTGGGGCTGGGCGTGGGAGTGGCCGTGAGGCTATTGGTGGGCGTCAAGGTAGGGGTGACCGTCTCCGTAACGGTGGGGGTGTTCGTGGCTTGGGCGGTGGGGCTGTCGGTGGGGGTCTGGGTTTGGGTGCTCGTGGGGGTTTGGGTCGGCGTCACGGTGGGCGTGGAAGTCGGGGTGGAGGTGGAAGTCACCGTGGGGGTGGAGGTTTGGGTGGAGGTGGAAGTCACGGTGGGCGACGGGGTAATCGTGGGGGATGACGTTAGCGTTGGGGTGTTCGTGATCGTGGGGGTGGAAGTCGGCGTAGGGGTAAGGGTGATGGTATAGGTCGGCGTTACGGTGGGCGTGGAGGTGATCGTCGGCGTGGGCGTTGAAGTAGGGGTCAGGCTGGGAGTGGGCGAGGGCGTGGGCGTGGGGCTGTTGGTGGGTGTAGGGGAAGTGGTGGCGGTAGGGGTTTTGGTGATGATGGGGCTAAAGGTCGCGGTGGGGGGCGTGAGGACGATGGTATTGGTAAAGGTGAAGGTCGGGGCCAGCGAGGCCAAGGGGCTGGAAGGATATACCTGGGTGTTGTTGCAGGCCTGGATGCCGGCCAACAGCAGGGCCGCCAGGGCCCAAAGAATAACTCCCCGTTTCATGTCCAACCTCCCCTATTCCATGTCCCAGTGAACGCCCAGCCATAGGGGCAGATCCTGCCCGACAGCTTTGGATGAAAAGATAAAATTGTATTTTCCTTCCAGATAAAGCCAAAAGCCGTCCGGCAGGCCCGTTTGAACGCCCGCCCCCAAAGCCCCGTCAAAATCGGCCACCTCAGCCCCGGAAGGGGGGCCGGAAAGAATTTCCAGTTCCCCGCCCATGCCCGCCAAGAGATAGGGTTTGAAGACATCGCCGCCCCATTGGTAGCGCACCGTGGGGAGAATCATGATTTCCTCATCCGATATACGGCCCGCGTCGTTGGTGCCGTAGTAATAAAGGTTTTCCAGATCCAATTGAAGGGACCAGGGGGAGTCGATAGAAAATCCAACGCTTGCCTTAAAGGCGGGCGCCGCCGTATAGGCGCTTTGCCAGGCGCTGGCCGGCAGGTCGATGCCTTCGGCGAATTCAAAATAGAGCCGGCTGGTTTTGGCGGGGGCAGGCGTTGGGGCGGGAGTCAAGGAGGTTTCGGCCTGAAGGGGCTCGAGGGAAGAAAAAACAAGGATGAGGAAACACAATAATGGTTTCAAGGTCCCCTATTTCGAAACGGGATCAGGAAAGATTCCCGATCACGCGGCCCGGGAAGGTTCCAATTGGGCCAAACTATAAAATGGGGTTTTGAACCTTTGCAAGACCTGCCCCAAAAAAATTAGGGGAAAAAGTGAGAGGTAAATCTACACCCGGGGATGGGACAGCATCATAAAAACGGAACCCATAAAACCGATATAGAACATGAGACATCCCATCAGGACGATATATGCGATCACCAGAATGATTTTGGGTTGGGTTTGGCAATAGAGATAGATCCCGCCCAGCCAGCCCACGAAGGCCATGGCCATGCTGAAGGAAAATCCATCCCCCACGGCGCTATGGGCTTTCATTAAAAAATCGAGGGCGCAATTAAAAACAGGAGGGGCTAAAAAGCTGGCCAAATAAAGCCTGCCCTTGTCGTTCAAAACCTCAGGGAGGATTGGCTCAAAGGGCGCGCCGCAGTGGGGGCACAATTTACCGGCGGACTCTTTACCGCAAACCCCGCATTTATTCATGGAGGCACCTCTAAATGTTCAGCCCGACATTCACCGCCAAGTGAACATAGGGGCTTCAACAATCGGAAAAATCATTTCTTTTCCCAATTTTGAATGATTTTCTCAAGCTTTTGAACAAATGGCGGCAGGTCCTCTGAGACGATCTCCCACAAAATATCAAGATCGACTTGGTCGTAGCCATGGATGAGGCGATTTCTCAACCCGATGATTTGAGCCCAAGGAAGATTGGCATATTTTTCCCTTTCCTCATCCGAAACACGAGTGGCCGCTTCTCCAACAACTTCCAAAAGGCGTGTCAAAGCAAGATTCAAAACGCGGTCTTTTGCGATGTCTTCACGGGTTTTATGCTTGGTCAGGGATACCGCTTCTTGCGCGTAATCCCTCATTTGAAGAAAGGAAATCCTAGGATCGCGCTGTGTCATAAAGGGCTTCAGCCTCAGAAAGGACCTGTTCCCTAAAATAGGGGCTTAAGGATTGATAGGTGTTTAAATCAACCTTTCGGCTAAACAACTTTGAAAAATCATCTTGAAGGGAAAAAAAAGCCAGCCCCGGGGTATGGTCCGGGCTAAATTCAATCAATAGATCGAGATCACTTTCGGGCTGAAAATCAGCGCGAACAGCCGATCCAAAAAGCGAAAGCTTTTGAATGTGATGCCTGCGGCATAATTCAGCGATTTTTTCTTTGTCGATTTTAATGCCTGGTTTCATCCTACGGCCTCGTTCTCATTTCTCAATGATTTAGTCTATTTTACCAGAAAACCTTATCGGGCATGGAGATTGTCCCGGTGGCCCAAGGCCTTTCCCACCCGGTAGGGTTTGTTCCGCAGGGTCTTCAGCAGCCGGTCTAAAGACGATTTTCTCAATGGGTCTTCATGCGCGATGGATACCAAATAATCGCGGACCATTTCGGTAAGGGTTTTATTTCTCTGGGCGGCCGCCAACCGGGCCTGATCCAAGGTGCTTTCCTCGATGGCTAAAGTCAGTTTCTTTTTCATGAGTCCCTATTTACCTGATTAAGTGATTTACCTAAACCATAGGCCGGGAAATCTTAAAAGTCAAAAGGGGCCCTAAACGAAAAACCGTCACACTTATGGCGCCTCCCTGAATCAGGGCCCAATAGCAGCGCAAACGCGCTACTGGACAGGATTCAGGGCACGGATAATTCCATCTCCGTCATTCGTTCACAAGACGAATGCCGCGGTTTGAGGATTCCCATTACTGAACCAGTAATGGGAGCCTCGTCTTTTTCGGGTTGAAGACCAAGGTTCTGTTTCTTGGGCCCGACATTCCCTTCACCCATTCGCCCGGGTCCACCACAAACAGCGCGTGCGGGCCCGGCGACAGGTCTTGCAGACTCGAAAGCAATTCCTCGTTGCCCATGCGCATGCCGGGGTTCGAATCCACCGACCATATATGATCGCCCGGCACAAGACCCGCCTTCGCGATGGGGCTGTTATCCCATGTTCCCGTCACTTCGCCATCGCTGCCCATCAATAGGCCCTGGTATAGATAGGGCAAAGGGCCGATAGGGGCGTTCTTGCCCCCTTGGGCGTTTCGCACCCAAAATTCCGAACCCGAAACCAGGTGCGCCAAATCCTCAACGCTTTCGCACTGCACGGCGAAGGGCTTTTTTAAACCGGCAAACTGCATGGAGAATTGATAAAAGGTGCGGGGGTGGTCACCCAGTACCTCAACCTCGCAACAATGGATGGCCCGCACGTCTTCCCAATAAAAGGCCATTCCCTTCTTTGAGCTATCGCCCAAGACGGGGTTGATATCCCCAAACGAAAATCCGCCTTGGATTTCCAAGTTGAAACCGGAGCCATTCACCACCGCCGAGGTAATCTTTTTTTCATCGGGGCCCAACCAAAACGAATATTTTTCCGGGTCTTGGATATCCATGAAGCGGCGGCCCGCCATTTCAGCGCCCATATTTGCGTCGGGTTCGATGGAAAAGTCCTTCACCCGGCAGGGCCGGGGCAGGGCTAATATTTCCGCTTCCAAAGAGGCCCGGTCTTCTTTGGGCATGGTCGCAACACCTTCCTGTTTCGGGGCGGAAAGTTTCTTTTGTGAATGAGGGCGCGCCTGTGCCGGTTCCATAGGGGAACCGGCTGCCTGGGCCGTTGTGGTTATGGGGCTTTGGATTTTGGCGTTATCCAAGGCTTGGTCGTTCTTGGTGTCTTGGAGACTTGGTGGTGAAAATGGGTTTATCTGAGTTGGTAGATGTTCCATTATCCAACTCCTGAAAAACCATCCCGCCCCCAAAACCGCCGCGACGATGAGGGTGGCCATCAACCCGGTGCGGAATTCCTTGTGAATCCACCAAACCAAGGCGACGGCAAGGACAAGAACCACCCAGGGCTTGGCCAGCGCCTGGGCCAGAAGCCACAAAGGCAAGTGAAGGATGAAGTGGAAAAGGAACCGCCGAAGGCTGTCGATCCAGGGGCCCACCCCGGGGATAAAGTGCCCCGCAATGCTGATAACACTGCCATAGGTGAAAAGGATGATGAACCAGTAAAGCCCCCAATGGCCCACGAAACTAAAGGGGTTGGGCAGGGACTGGCCCGAACCATGTCTTCGGCCTGAACGGGAGGAAGAATGGGAACGAAGGGGGATGAAATAGTTCGCCGTCGTCTTGGCGCCTTTTGTGATGTACTGGTGAATCAAACTGGCAAGGGTTTTTAGGGTGAAAAAGAAGCCCTTAGCTCCTGCTTTTTGAAGTGCCTTTAGGGTCTTTTTGGCCCCCTTCCTTTTAGACTTTTTCATTTTGGTTGGTTTCTGGATCACCTCTTCCTCGGAGTCCTCCTCTTCCAGGGATGGGTCTTCTTCGGGTTCTTGCTTCTTATACGGGACCTTTGTGTGGTCAAAATCGGAGGCGGGTTTGCCACTCACCATATGAACCACCAAAGCCTCAATTTTTCGCCTGGCTAGGTGGCGGGAAAGGATCACATCCAAGGCTTCATGGACGGCTTTAGGAAGGTCAGGAACCTTTCCGTCTAAGGCTGTCAGTGCCAATGCTTGCCTAAGGGATAGTTTAAAGGGCCCCTGTGCCGAGGCCCCAAGCCGAGGCACTTGATTTGGGTGTGCCGGTTCCGTAAGGGAACCGGCGGGGGGGCTAACTGCAGCTTTTCGAACCTTTTCAACAGCCAATGGATCGAATATTCGTTGAAGGGACCTAAGGTTATGAAGGGTTCCAAGGCTGATATTTAAGGTTTTGACCTGATCTTCATATAGAGCCGAGGGGTTCTTTTGGTGTTCGAGGGCGTAGGCCGAAAGCTGGTCCAGCCAATCTTTCGTTTTCGGATTAAAACGTCCCAAGTTATCCTCCTATGCCGAAGTAAAGGTGTTCTTGAAATTGAAATCAGGGTTAATTTAACGCCAAAAAGCCTTATTTCAACGGAAATTTATCGGTTTTCAACGGAAATAGTGTGTATTTTCAACGGAAATTTTATGCTTTTTCAACGGAAACTAAATTTTTTTCAACGGAAACTTTTTGATTTTCAACGGGAATTATATTTTTTCAACGGAAATGGTTTTGGATGGTTATGGCCCACTTTTTAGGCGGGTTAGTCCCGAAAACAAAAACGCCCCTACCCCTTTTTAGGGGGGTAAAGGCGCCTTACAGGCCTATTGATTTTGGGTGATTAGCTTTGGGAAGCGGGGTTGCCGGTCGTAGAAGGCTGGGTGACGGCTTGTGGCTGTTCCACTTTAGGGGTCGTCTCAGTCTTTTTAGCAATGGGGGCCTTGGGGGCCGTTTTGGCGTGGTGTGACCTTTTGGGGCCACCGGTTACAACCGTCTTTTTCTTGCTGGTGGCGACAACTTTAGAGGTTGCCAAAAGCTCTTTAATCTTCGCGATCAGCTTTTCCCCTTCGGGGCCCTGCTTCCTGATCTTTTTCAGCAGTTTCTTGGCTGCTTTAAACAGCTTTTTTTCTTTCTTTTCGTTCATCTAAACCTCCGTGTATTTAAAAACCATCGCGCCGGTAACTTGCAGGTATCGACACAATGTAAACAGATTATACACGGACGTAACATTGGATTGTTGAGTTTATTAGGTTTTTGACAAAATTTAACATTGGCGTCCATAGACGAAGGATAGGTTTCAATCCTGGATGGCCTGCCTGTACCACCTCGACGAAGTGGTACAGAGCGAATACCCTCACCTTTAAAACCTTCAAACGATACGGCAGGCCTCCTCGAAGCTCAGACGCGGTCCCCGTGGGAACAGTTTGGTCTTGTCACCATGGCCCAAATTACAAATGAAGTTCGATTTCCAGGAAGTGCCCGAAAAGAACGCTTCATCCAGTTTCTTGTTATCAAAACCCGATAGGGGGCCGCAATCCAACCCCAGGGCCCTGGCGGCCAATATAAAATAGCCGCCCTGAAGCGAACTGTTTCTCATCGCGGTCTCATCGGCCAAAGGTTTGTTGCCCGCGAACATATCCCGGTAGCCCCCCGCGCCGGGAATGGGAAACAATCGCGTGATATAGTCGTAAAACTTCTCGTCAAACGCGATGATCGCCGTGACCGGAGCGGCCTTCACCTTTTCCACGTTCGTGGGCGACAAAGAGCCGATCAATTTTTCCTTTTCGGGGCCGTTTTTCACGAAGACAATCCGCGCGGGCGAGATGTTCGCGCTGGTGGGTCCCCACTTCATCAGGTCGTAAAGTTCATGAAGCGTTTGATCGCTCACCTCTTCGGGAAGCCAGTCCCGATGGGTCCTGGCTTCGGTAAACAGTATTTTTAAATCGTCATGGGTAATGGCGCTCATGGCTTCCCCCTTTCAATGAATTTTATAAGCCGGCAAAGCCTTGACCGTAAAAAGGGCCTTAAAGTAACCGCGGTAAGCCCAGATCATAAAAATTTCGAGCAAGGAAAACACCAAGCCCGGCTGGATGCCTTCTCCGCCCATGATCAAAAGGTGGTAAGCCAAAATATTGACGAGAACCGGCCCCAGAAGCACCAGGCCTATGGGCGCGGTACCGCCGATAAGCACCAGGATCCCGCCCGCCAATTGGACAGCCCCGATGAACGCCATCCAATGTGTCGGAAACATGACCCCCATGAATTGGGCGGCCAAGGAACCCGCCGGCGGCGCGGGCATGGGCAGAAAGGGGTGAAGGATATTGGAACCAAAAACAATAAAACCGATGCCCAGCAGTGTCCGGCTAACCACAATCGCGATTTTCATGACGAGTCTCCTTTGTTTTTAAACTTGAACGTCTTATGATCACGTTAGGTAGTAGGCGCAAAATCAGCAAGTAGACACAAAAAGGATAGGTAGGTACAAAAATGACACCATCACAACCGCCCAACAAAGTCGTCGCGTTGAAAAAGCCCAAATCCCCCACCGGATTTCACCCAACCGAATGCGCCAAGGAAGGAAAACTGGAGCACGCGGTGATCATCGAGAACGTTCTGAAAGTGATCGGGGGCAAGTGGAAGGTTCTGATTGTGTTTCACTTGAGCCAAAACGAGGTGGTGCGTTTCGGGGAATTAAAGCGGAAAATTCCGGGCGTGACCCAGAGGATATTGACCAACCAGCTTCGGGAAATGGAAGCCGATGATTTGGTCGTTCGAAAGGTCTACCCCGAGGTGCCCCCCAAGGTGGAATATTCCCTCAGCGATGTCGGCCGTGAGTTAAAGGCGGTCTATATTGAAATGAAAAAGTGGGGGGATAAAAATGCTAGGCTCTTGGCCAAGATCCAGAAGGCGCATGAGGCCGAGCTGAAAGTTTCCCAAGGCTGAAAGCGGAATATTAAAGGAATCTGAAAACCATGGCGGCCCTATCCTTCAAAATGGATTTTTAACCGCAAGTTCACCGAACTTCCTTCCGGCTTGAAAGTCCTCGGTCAACAACAGCCGGGCCCCAGCCCTTTGGGCCGCAACGACGATCAGGGCGTCCCAAAAGGAAATCTTGGCCCGTTCCTCCAATTGTGCCGCCTCAGCCACCATTCCCCCTTGAATGCTCACCGTATCCCAGGAAAGATAATGGGAAATCAATTCCAACCCCTGCTTTTGGGTCAGGGGTTTCGGGATTTTGCGGGTCACATTGACGTAAAACTCCTCCAACACCTGGGCGCTCAAAACCCCGTTGTTGTTTTCCCATAGTTCGCCCACCGCTTCCTGGGCCTTTTGATGCTTCTCCCCCGCTTCCCGGTCATAAGCGTAGAGCAGGATATTCGTGTCCACAAAGGTCTTAACGGTCATGAAGGCTTTCCCGGGAACTCCGCTTGCCGCCGAAAGGGTGCCCTTTTTCCATCGCCTTAAGAGCCTTCACCTTCGATTCCTGGTAAACCTGGTCCTCCGCGGCCATCTTTTGGATATAGGCCGCCAATAAACCCGTAATCGAGGTTTCATGGTGGGCGGCGAGTATCTTTGCTTTCTTGATGAGGTCTTTGTCCAGGCTCAAGGTTAGGTTTTGTTTCACGGGAGCCTCCTTTACACGTTATTATGTGTATCACGTGACGCGGCCTTTTTCAAGTTCCAAACAAAGGGTTAATGAATAGCATTCCATAATCCATTTGCGCTGACGGCAAACCACAAGTTGGCCTGTCGAGTGCCGAAGTCGAAGCGACTTCGGCTTTTGACGGACGAATTATCCGTCCAATCACCAGGAGGTCTTTAGGCCGGACTACAATAAGTCCATCAACCGTTTCGAAAAGGTCTGAACTTTTTCCTATTTTTTAAGCACCACATGGGTCGCCTGTTCGGTGGTGACGCGCTCCACGCATTTAAAACCCAACTCATGCAGGTCGAGCCCGGAAAAAAGATTCTCTCCCTTCCCCATCAAAACCGGCATCAAGGCCAAATGCATCTCATCCACCAAGCCCGCCTTCAAGAACTGCCGAATGGTCGATGCGCCCCCGCCGATCCGGACATCCCGATTTCCCGCGGCCTTTTGGGCCTGCCGGAGGGCCGAGTCGATTCCGCCGGTCATGAAGATAAATTTGGTCCCGCCTTCCATTTCAAGCGGGGGGCGGGCGTGGTGGGTCAGAACAAAGGTTGGAACATGGTAAGGCGGATTATCTCCCCACCAGCCTTTCCAGGATTCATCCGGCCAGGGACCGCGAATGGGCCCAAACATATTGCGGCCCAAGATCCAGGCCCCCACGTTCTCAAAGGATCTCTCAGCGAATTGGTTGTCCAAACCCGTCGTTCCACCGCCATTGCCCTGCATCTCGTTGAAAACCTTCGTGGGGAAAAACCAACCCATGAGCCTCCGGGCCCCGGACCCCCAGGGGATTTTCCAGGCTTTGGTCCGGACCCGCCGCGAAACCGTCGATGGAAACTCCAATAGCGGCCACTTTCACTTTTGGCATTGGGGCCATCCTTTCAATAATTATTATTTTTCGGTGGCGGCTCATTTTGGGTGTCATTGCGAGGAATAGCCGCCGTTCCCCGCATATCCATTTAAGCATTTCATTTAGTTTGGGGGGTATCCCATTTTCCTTGTCCACGACGGGTCCCCTTCGTGGACAGCAAGCCAGAGGAGTCCAACCTATTTCTTCGTCCAAGACTCTGGATAATAGTTGAAATGGGCGATAGGACGAAAATTGTAACTGGGCAGACCAACAGGATCAAATACGCTGTCATCGGACGACAAGTCTGAATTTTCGTACCAGGAAAAATCCCCAGCCGCCCCTTTTTGTACCTTTTCCAGCTCCGATCCACCCCCGACAATCGGGCCAGCCAGAGCCGCTTGATAATAATGACGGGCCTCTGTCTTGATTTTATCATTCAATTCAGAACCCTGACTTACGAACAGCGAATCGCCCAAGATCATATTAATCTCATAGCCGTAATTCTTTTGAATGAATTTGTTTCGCAGCAAACCTTTAAAAAACGAAAAAGTTTTGGAGCGCGCGAAGGTTTTCGAACGGCTCATGTTACGGATATAGGTAATGGCCACGTCCCCGTAAAGCGCCCCCGAACCTGCGTGTTCTTGGTAATTCTCGTCGCCATACTTTTCCAACACTTCCCCGAGCATAGTCACTTTCTGGCCCATAGGGAGATCGCAGGTTTTGTACTTCACAAGCAAAGCCTCCGGACGGGTAAACCCGTAATACCCCCAATGAGTCACTTGGAAAGGTTTATTCGGAAACCCATCTAGTATCCTTTCCGCGGCCTCACATAGTTTTTCTCGTTTTTGGGTCTCCCGATAGAGGTCCATCATATAAAGATAAGCCTCTTCCTTGATGGGAATGGGGTTCGAACCGACGACTAAGTCCTTTGTTAAATCATCCTGAAGTTGAAGGATCTTATTCAGGTAAAGCTCTTCCGTTTTAGGCTTATCGTTTGATAATTCGGCGATCTCAAAATAGATCGATGGTTCCATGACCTGGCCCGGGACCATAAATGGCTCCAAATAAGGATGTTGCCTATATTCTTTCGACACTAATTCCATGAATTTTTCACTCGGGAATTTCGGGTTCTTAAATCTATTTAAAATCTCAAGAAAAGCTGTTTCGGAATTCGCTTTCACATATTCGGTAAATGCCAATTCATCGGGATTCAAAGAGGGCATTAGAGGTTGTGTCGTGGCGGTGGGACTTGGAGTGGATTGACCTAATAACTGGAATGTCCCCATAACGAATGAGAATAGGAGGGCCATAGTAATCAAAGTGAGTCTTTTCATTATTTCATCACCTCGAAATATCGCTTTCACAATTTTTTAACAATACTAATGTTCGCGATGGGTCCCCATCGTGGACAACGCCTTGGCGCTTTTATGCTTTGGAACGGCGCACCCTTATCTTTTGATTCGTTGCCACTACGTTGCATCCGGCCCAGGTAGAGACCTCTTCGTTTTCGAAAACTTCCACAATGCGTTTAAACAGGTCTTTTCGGCTTGGGTCGACGAGTCTGACGAGGAGAACTCCGTGGTGGGTTCCAGGGGAATGGCTTCGGATGTCGGAGAAATACAAATCCTGTGATACCAGAAAACGGCCAGCCTCCTGTGAGGCTTTCCAAACGCTTGGATCATCCTTGCCCCTCAAATTCTCCTGAAGGACGGTATCCACATCATGACCCAAGCGGGAGAGGGGCTCAATTAGATCAGCGGGAAGATTCTCATCCAGCTTTATTTTCATGTGTCGGAATTAGACGGTGGGGACAGCGGGAACCGGCAGGTCTTCCTCCGCGGAAGCGGCGGCGTAAGAAATAACAGAGGTCACCGCCTCACGGGTTAGGGAGGGAAAAGATTTAAGTATTTGATCCATGCCGTCACCAGCGGCAAGGCTGGCCAAAACGGTTCGGAGGGTAACCCTGGTGCCTTTAATGACTGGTTGGCCGTTACAGATTTTTGGGTCTCTGACAATAAAGTCCGTGTGATTCATGGCTCCTCCTAACCGACAAAAATTATTTTAGACCTAATCCATTAGGGCGACAAGTGGCTGAGCAGTTAGTAGTTCATTTGGGATATAACCAGCCCTAAAGGAGATGTTTTTTCTTTCAATTTCGTTGTCCACGATGGGTCCCCGCCCTGTAACGAAGCGCGCAAGCGCATACCAAAGGGCCCGTCGTGGATAACTTTCACTTCTTTTTCTTAAAAGTCTTGATAGGGGCCTTTTTTTCAAGGCGCCTCGCGGTCCATCCCTCGGGAACGGGGCGGGCCACGCAGATGGCCCCCTCGGGTTCGCCATCCGGAACAAATGGCCTGGTATAAAGTTTAACCGGCAGGTACCCGCCCGATCCCTCCAAGATGGCCGTCTCAATCGCGAAGTTCTTTTGCTCATGCACCGTTTCCTTGATGCACTTTTCAACGATCTTCAGTTCCCCGGGCGGGACGAGGGAGGCGAGGTTCTTACCCAACCATTCTTCCGTCTTCTGGCCTGATTGATCTTCGAACGCCCCGTTTAAATAAACCAAGGTTCCATCCGGGGAGGTCAAGCAAAGGATGTCCATGACGCTGTCGAGCAGAAGTTTGTTTCTGAGGTTCGCCTCCTCCAGTTTCTTTTCCAATTGCTGGAGGAGTTTGGACTTGCGGTACAACTCGGCGTGAAGGCGGACCTTGGCCCTTAAAACCTCCGGGTCGAAGGGTTTTCCAAAATAATCCACGCCCCCCACCTCATAGCCCTTGCGGACGTAGGGATCTTCCTGGTAGATGGCGGTCATGAAAATGATGGGTATGTTTCTATCCGGTATTTTTTCTTTAATAAGCTTGGCGGTCTCAAACCCGTCCATCTGGGGCATTTGGACGTCGAGGATGACCAGGCTGATGTCGGTGGTTTCAAGGATTTCGATGGCTTCCATTCCCGAGCGGGCCTTCACGATGTTGTAATGAAAGGGGTCCAGCACGGCTTCCAGGGTGATGAGGTTGGCGGGGGTGTCATCGACCAAAAGGATTTTTATTTCCACTGAAGTGTCCATGGCTATTTCCTTCCTTTCACGGCGCCCATTCGAAGGGGCCGAAAACAAAGCCCAATCTAAAAAGCGAAAGCCACTTCAAAACCCGACGCGCCCTTCCAGCCCGGACCCTGTCTCATTCCTCTGTACAGGTTCCTCCTCCAGCCACCTTTCTTTCACCTTTTGGAGGGCCGAGCGGAAGTCCTCGAATTCGGGAAGTTTTTTCAGGTACGAGTCGGCCCCCGCTTTGAGGGCCCGGTTGACGTCCTTGAGGGATTGGGAGTTGGTCAGCACCACGACCGGAATATCCCGCAGCCGCGGATTGGCTTTAATCTCCTTGATCACCTCAAAACCGCTTTTTCCCGGGAGATAGAGATCCAACAGGATCAGGTCCGGGAGGCGGACGGGCTTGGACCCGCCCTTCCCCCGCAGGTAGTCCATCACCTGATCCCCATTCTTCAAGGGGACGACCTCCACCGGACGTTTTGAATTCTTGAAGGCCTCCATCACCAGGGCCGCGTCGGCCGGATTATCCTCGGCCACGATGACTTGGAACAAGCGAGAGAGTGTTTCGAGTACGGGAACCATAGGTCTCCTTTGAACAACCCAAGGAAGAGGAAAGGAGACGGCGGAGGCGGAACCGGCTTAATTCCCGGATTCGCCTCGGGGTCGGATGGGGGCCGCCGAAGGAAAGAACCCCACAAAGGGCGGGACGGCTTGAGGACCTTTGTGAAGGCGCGGATGGATTCCGCCTTTATTGGTACATCTATTTTAACTCCCGGTGGATTCGGAAAATCCTATGTAAAGCACACAATTCGGGGAAATCTATTACCTAGGGGCAAAAAATGCAGTGCAACCGATTTTAGTGATGTGGATAAAAAAAGAGCCGGGCCAAGCCTTCACACATTGTTCCCCAATTGCCATTGGACTCGAAAATCGCTGAATCAAGCCTTGTCATTGGGCCGGTTCGTATTTCACCCAGTCAAACATGGCCGAGGCAGGCAGGCTTTGGGGGTCAAAGCTACCCGCCCAGCCGGGGCCCCAGCCGTTGGTTTGGTTGACGACAAAACTACTCACAAACATGTTCAGGCCCTGATCGGGCAGGTTCCGGGTTTCGGTCCAAACCTGCTTGTCATCGACGTAAAAGTTGATCCGGTCCTTCAGCCACTCGATGGCATAGACGTGGTAATCCTGGTCGGAATCAAACCCCAGGTCGATCATCTTGGGCAGTTGGCCCCCATTTTCAATTGTTCCTTCATGGTCGACGTATTTATGCAGGTTCACCTGCACTTGGCTGGGATTTTTACCTAAAAACTCAAAATCCAGTTCCTGGTGGTGCCAACCGGCGGCTTTCCAGGGCGACATGAGGAAAAAACAGTTATCCAGCCCCGGCACCAGGTGGTTTTTCATCCTCGCGCTGAACTTGCCGTAGGTAAAAGCCCGGTAGCTCATCAGACCCCCGGCCAGAACCTTTCGGTTTTGGACAGGCGGATCCGCCTTTTCCACCAAAATCGTCAGGATCGAGTTCAAGACTGTTACTTGGGAGGGCGCTTCATAGGAATCGGAATCATCCCAGGTGTAGTTTGACTGGTTCCAGTTTTTCAGATCGATGGTATTGAAATCGTCGAAAAAGGGTTCTTTGCTGAGGGTATCCAAAAGGGACTGGGGTGCGGGTTGCGGCGCCAAAACTTCTAAAGCCGCTTTCACCGCGGGGTTGTCCGGGTTTAGTTCCAGGCACTTTTGGTAAGCCAAAACCGCGCCCTGGTTGTTCCCTATTTTCTTCTGGGCGCTGCCCAATCCTTGGCAAGCCTGCCAGGAGTTCGGGTTTTCCTCAACGACCTTTTGAAAGGCCGTTACCGCCTGGGCATATTGGCCCCGTTGATAGGCCTGGTAGGCCAACCGGTAATCATCCGCCGAAGGATCATTCGCGGCCTGTAGCTGGGCGGCAGCGGTGAGAAAAAGTAAAACGATAAAAAACATTCTCTTTAAATACACCATTTGTCTTCGCCTTAGGCTTCGGGCTTTAGCAAGCAAAGGCTTGCGTACCGGTAGGATCGCTTGATTTTTATCTTGTCCACGGCGGGTCCTCACTGTGGACCCATTTAAGTTTTACCTAAATAAGTCGGAACAATCGGTTCTTCAACCACTTTTCCCCTTTGCCAACCCACCCTATAGGCCCGGCCTAAGGGCCTGGAGGAAACAATATGGGCGATCGAACGGCCGATAAAATGAAGGGCCACGCCGTCATCAGCGGCATAGCCATTTTTAATCTTTTTTTCCTTTAAAAGCCGATGGTAAGAGGGACGCCGATCCTTTTCCCCATCGTAATGCGGACAGTTACTGCCCTTCAGAAAGCCCAGGCATTTCAACGGGGAGAGTTTTCCCGGAAACGAATCGGTTACACCTTCTTCGAACCAACAAATAGATCCCGCGCTCACACCGGAAAGAACAATCCCACTTTCCCATGCTTTTTTCATTATTTTGTCCAACCCCCACGCCTTCCAAAGCAAAAGAAGATTTCGCGTGTTCCCCCCGCCGACATAGAGGATGTCCTTTCCGAGCACAAAGGATTCAAGGTTTTCTTGCGGCGCCTTGAATAACGACAAATAGGAAGGTTGACAGTTGTACTTTTTAAAATGGCTCAAGAATCTTTTGATGGAATCCAACGAATCACCGCTTGCGGTTCCGACATAACAAATCTTCGGCTTTTTCTTATGCGATTGCCCAAGAATATAAAGATCCAACAATGGATTTTGGGGTTCCATTAAAAAACCGCCGCCGCCCATGCAAATAATTTGCTTTTTGATTTTTTTCATACTCAAGTTTTTCTTTCTCGTTGGAACTTGTTCATTCTTCGCTTTGCAAAGTCGGTTCAGGGACCCGTCATGGACAATTTTATAAAAAAAGGCCGGGCAACCTCTTAACATTTTACATTTTGGAGGTTGCCAGGCCCCTTGTCGCTGACTCTTAGATTTTGCCCTTTATGTTAAACCCTTCCAGTTTGTCCATTGCCACCGCACTGAAACGGGGGTTGGGTGCTTCTTTCGTGGACACCTCCCAACTGCCTTAACGAGCATTGGAAAGTTACTTTTTTACAGCAGCACTCAATAAGGCTTCGTTGATGACGGTTTGGTATCCAATGCCTCTTTGACGGCCAATTCTTTTGGCCCATTCTAAGGTTTTTGGATTAAGGCGGATGGAAACCGGCAAATAGAGCTCATGAGGCTCTTTAGCCGGCCGGCCGCGTGGACGGCGCGGTTTGCCGGTGTGATGTTCGATTGCTAGCCGATTCTTCTCCGCTTCCGCGGGAGTTATCCTTTTTGCTTTGTGAAACGGAAATTCATTTGAGTTCTTCATAACGGTTCCTTTCCCGACGGCTTGCCGGCCTTGCGCTGATGATGCGACAGATCTGGCCTTGTAAGCGCTTGGTGAAAACCACCACCAGAACCTTTCCACCGTCAGCTTCTCCAATCAACCATTCCCTAGATTCCGCGGTCGAATGTTTTAGGTCAGCTGCCACCAAGGCATATGGATCATCAAAGGCCGTGATAGCTGTTTTGAATGAAACACCGTGTTTCTTTTGGTTCGCTTCGTCTTTGGCGGGGTTCCAATCAAATCTCATATTATTAGTATATACATTTAATAAAGATCGTCAATCCCACTGCGCCGCAGACCCTTAGTGACTGGAGAGTTGGTTTTAGCCTAGAACTGAACCTTCGGGGCGGCTTGGGCGGCGTCCTGGGCCTTGAAATAGGTATCCACCGTTTTGAACCCGCAGATGGAAGCGAAAATATTGGAAGGAAAGGTCTGCACCTTCACGTTATATTCCTGAACGGTCTCGTTATAGCGCATGCGTTCCACCGCGATTCGGTTTTCCGTGCCCGCCAGCTCGTCTTGAAGCTGTAAAAAACCCTGGTTGGCTTTTAAGTCGGGGTAATTTTCAGCGATCACCATCAGGCGGCCGATGGCGCCTTCCAAGTCATTCGAGGCCGCCACCTTGCCGGCCGTGTCCTTGGCCGCTCCCCACTGGCTGCGCAGGCGGGTGACTTCTTCCAAAACATTCGCTTCATGTTTGGCGTAGCCCTTCACCGTTTCCACCAGATTGGGGATCAGGTCGTAGCGCCTTTGAAGCACCGTTTCCACCTGGGCCCACTGGGCGTCGATGGCCACCTTGGAGGAAACCAGGCCGTTGTAGGTTCCAAAAAGCATTAAAACAATGACGACTCCCGCTCCCAACAAACCCCACATCAAACCTTTGGCTGTCATATAAACCCCTTTGTTATTTTTTTCGGCTTTTAGCCTTGCGGCCCTTTTTGGCTTTCGGCTTGTCCAAACGTTCCGTCAGCGACTGTAGGGCCTCCAGGTAGGCGCCGAATACCTGATTCGCGTCCCGGCCCTTGGGCTTGGCCCCCCGCTTCACCGAGTCGATTTCCACGAAAGGCCCCTCATCAAAATCGAGATGACCCTTTAATTGTCGTAAGGCGTCCAGTTTTTTCAAGGCCGGTTTTTCGCCATATAACCACAGGGAATTCTTAAGCAAGACCAGGAAGGTCGAGAGGGATTGAACCATCAATTGCCAAACCTTGTCCGCCTTGCCCCCGGTGAGAATATAGCGTGTTTTCAATTGAAGCAGTTTGCCCTGAAGCTCGTGTTCCAATTCGATTCGCAAATGGTCCTTGGAAACTTTTTGGCGGGTAAGGGGGTCTTTGCCCCAAAGCACCCGATGGTTGCCCTGCATGTCGAGGATTTCAATGGGAAAAACACTTACAAAATCGCCCAAGTGTTCCTGGGTTAAAAAGAGGGGCGGGGGGTTTTTCTGCTTCACCCAGGCTTCCACCGTCCTGGAGAGGCCCAACAGATCCGCCTGGCCCAATGGATGGGTGACCGCCAGCAGGTTCACGTCCGATTGGCCCTCCGCGTGATCGCCCGCCGCCGCCGAGCCGAAAAGCACCACCGAGAGAAGCTTTGCCCCCAGCAGGGTCTTCAACTCTTCCGTCATTTTTTCCGCTGTCCATTTGCCCATAGTCTTTTTCCTTTATTCTAAAACTACTATTGAACCGCTAAGACTCCAAACACTTGGCACCGCAGCCAAGTGTCGATGGCCAAGAAAGGCAATCCCAATATTCTGACTCAACCTTTAAAGTATCGGATTCCTACCAACCCCCGCTGGAACCGCCGCCGCCCGACCCGCCCCCGCCAAAACCGCCGAATCCCCCGCCGCCGCTGCCAAAACCGCCGCCATAAAAGCCCCCACCGCCGTAAAAACCGCCGCCCACGAAGAATATCCTGGCCAGGATATAAACAAAGATCACGATGAGGACCAGGATCATTTTCCACAGGGGCCAATCCATACCCGTTTGTTCATCGGGAACCTGGTCCTGCGTAATCGACCCGCTGAGGGTGACCCCCGCGTCCTGGGCAATGACCAGGGCGATGGCCGAAGCCCCGTTCATCAGGCCCTGCCCGTATTGCCCCTGTTTAAAGAGCGGTTCCATGTCTTGTCTTCGGATGGTTCCGGTCATCCCGTCGGTCAGGATGCCTTCCTCGCCGTAGCCCACCTCAATGCCATCCTTGCGGTCGTTGATGGCCACCAACACCAAAACCCCGTCGTCTTTTTTCTTGTGGCCGATACCCCAGGCCTTGAAGAGCTCTTCCCTGGCCGTGTCGATGTCTTCACCGTTCAGGGAAGACACCGTCACCAACGCCACTTGGGCGCCGGTTTTATCTTCTAATTCCGTTAATAGGGCCTCAATTTGCTGGGCTTGATCGGCGGGAACCACCTGGGCGAAATCGTTGAGATGCCCTACGGGTGCGGGCCATTGGGTTGCCGCGAATAGGGGCATGGCAAGCCCAAGGAGGGCTAGTGAAAAGATGGTTTTTTTAAACACTGGGAGAAAATGGAAAATGGCGGGTTCGCCTTCAAGCGATTTGGGCCTACCGAGGCCTGACATACCATACGACTTTAGGGGGTATTTTCAACCTGGAATAGAACCTTTCCAGGGATTTAATCTCTAATCGTCCGGGCTGTTCAAGCCGCGAAGCCATATCTCTTCCACGTACCGCATCGATCGAAAGAGTTGGTCCAAATCGGACGGCTTGATCACGTAATAGTTGGCCCTGGATTCATAGGCCTTTTTTACATCCGCTTCCAGCTTGGAATTGGTCAGGACCACAACCGGTATTTCGCACAATTGGAGGTCGGATTTAATTTCATCCAACACTTCCAACCCGGATTTCTTCGGCATGTTTAAATCCAGCAGAATCAGGTCGGGCCGGTGGGCTTTATCAAATTTGCCTTGGCGCTTCAGGTATTCCAAGGCCTCCTCCCCGTCTTTTACGCGCGAGATCACAATAGGCTTCTCGGAAACCTTAAAGGCCTCGGTAATGAGCGTAGCGTCCCCAAGATTGTCCTCCACGAGAAGGACATTGATGGTCGGGTGTAATTGATTGGCTAGCTTATCCATGGTTCCTCCGAAAGGGTCAGTGGTCGTTAAAAGCTGTCGGTTCAGCGAAGGTCCGGCGGTCATGCCTGGCTTTCACGGGTGAATTAATGATGTATGGTTTCATTCAGCGCAAGCGCTTCAACGCCTGGAGTAGATCGCAAACTTCCCCTATTTTAAATTTTACCGCTCAAAAAAGCGGGATCGATGAATCTCCTTTAATGAAAATCGATTTTCTATCCGTCTCTAGGAAAAGGTTTTTCCTTTAAATGTTGGAAAAATATTTCTATCCGTGAACGACCGGATTAATTTAATCGAAATATGTTTTCCACCTTCCCGTTCCCTCAGCCGGTGAAGGACGGAGGTAAAAATGACTAAGACCCAAAAACCCAAGTCCGAGAACCCCTTTAAAATCCTCATGGTCGAGGACAGCCAAGCCGACATTTTTCTCATGAAAGAATACCTAAAGGATTTCAACGTTCCCCTCCAAATTTGCGTGGCCCGGGACGGCGAGGAAGCTTTATCGGCCCTGCGGCAATCCTTGTGCTTTCCTTCCAAGCAAGATCCGGATTTCATTCTCCTGGATCTCAACCTTCCCAAGATGGATGGCCGCGAGGTACTGGCCCAAATCAAGGGCGACCCCGGCCTTAAACACATCCCCGTCCTGGTCCTGACCAGTTCCACGAACGAACAGGATAGGGCCATGGCTTTACAGAACCACGCCTCCAGCTACCTCCAAAAACCCCTGAGCCTTGACCTCTACCCCACCGTGGTGAAGAGCATCGAGGAATTCTGCCTTAAAAATATCCCCCCGCGCCTGCGCCCCTCCGAAGGCTGATTCCCAACTCCTTTGGCGTTTCCCGCAAAGAAGGTCGACCCACCGCCTAGTTCGTCCTGGGTTTGCCTACCCTTTCCTTTTCAGCGGCCGCTTCCATTTGGGACCCTTTCCCGGCTTGTCCTGGAAAAGGAATGGTAAAGAAAAAGCAGGACCCTTTCCCCAATTCGGACTCGCACCAAATTTTTCCGCCGTGAAGTTCAACCGTCTTCAGGCAAACGGCCAGGCCCAATCCCGCCCCCGGATAATCCTCGCGGTTATTGAGCCTCTGAAAAAGCCGGAAAATTTGCTGGAAATAGCGCGGTTCAATGCCGATGCCGTTGTCCTTGACCCAAAAGAGCCAATCCGTTTCCCGCTTTTCGGCCCCCACCTCTACCCGTGGCGTGTTTTTTTTGGAAAACTTGAGGGCGTTTCCGATCAGGTTTTGGAAAAGCTGGCCCAGCAAAAGCGGCTCGCCGTAAACTTCCGGAAGCCACAGGCATTCCACCTTGGCCCCGCTTTCGGTAATAGAAGCGTTCAATTGCTGGAGGACCTGGCCCACCAGTGCGGGGCAGTCGACCTCCTGGAACTTCTTCTCTTTCAAGGTTACCTGGGAATATTCCAACAGGCCGTTGATGAGGCTTCGCATGTGAGCCGAGCTTTTCACCGCGAAATCGATGTATTGTTTGGAATCCGCGTCGAGGTTGCCGCGGTTGTGGTGTTCCAGCATTTGCAGGAAACTGGTCACCGTGCGCAGGGGTTCCTGGAGGTCGTGGGAGGAGGCGTAGACGAATTGCTCCAGTTCCGCGTTGGCCCGGGTCAGCTGGGCGCCCCGTTCCTCCAAAGCCGCCGTGCGGTCCTGGACCCGCGCTTCTAAGGTGGCGTTGAATCCCTTTAATTCCTCCTCCGACCGGCGCAGATCCTCCTCGGTCCGTTTGCGCATCTCATTTTCATTCTTCAGTCTTAGGTTGAGGATTTCGAGTTCATGGGACCTGCGGCTCAGTTCATCGTTGAGGCCGCGGATTTGGGCGTTTTTGCGGTACAGATCCACCAGGACCGACACCTTGGAGCGAAGCACCGAGGGAACGAAGGGCTTCACCAGGTAATCGATCGCTCCCACGGCGTAGCCTTGGAACATCTCGGTTTCGGTTTTTCCCTCGGCCGTCAGGAAAATGATCGGGGTGTAGCGGGTGCGGTCCCGCTGGCGGATCAGGGCCGCGGTCTCAAAACCGTTCATCCCCGGCATGAGCACGTCCAAAAGGATGACGGCAAAATCCTCTTGATTCAGATGCCGGAGGGCTTCCACCCCCGAGTGGACCTTGACGAGGTTCTGCCCCAGACCTTCCAAAACGGCTTCCAGGGCCAAAAGGTTTTTCGGCTCATCGTCCACCAACAGAATATTGGCCCGGCTTTCTTTATCTGCCATAAGAATCCGCTCCCCGGATTGTTAACGGCTCAGCCACATCCGCATCAAGGACAGGAGCTGTTCGGAGTCCACCGGTTTGGTGATGTAATCCGAAGCGCCCGACTCGATGCATTTTTCACGGTCGCCTTTCATCGCCTTGGCGGTCAGGGCCACGATGGGCAGGGATTTAAAGGCTTCTCTTTTGCGAATAGCCTGCATCGTGTCATAACCGTCCATTTCGGGCATCATGATGTCCATCAACACAATATCCACGTCCGGGGTCTTATCCAAAACCTCGATGGCTTCTCGCCCGCTTTCGGCGGAGACCACTTTCATTTCCTGGTGGTCCAAAAGACTGGTCATGGCGAAAATATTCCGGTAGTCGTCGTCCACCACCATCACCTTGCGGCCTTTCAAGGCGGTGTTGCTTTGGTGCAGCTGCTCGATTTCTCTGCGTTTGGCCTCCGGCAGCTTGGCGGTCGGCAGATGAAGGAAAAGAGCCGCCTCGTCCACCACGCGTTCGGCGGATTTGACTTCCTTGAGGACGCACACCTTCGCGGCGCGCCTCAAGAGGGCCTCCTCCTCTTTGGCCAATTCGCCGGTGATATGGACGATGGCCGGCAGGTTGGAAAAATCCGGATTTGAATGAATTTCTTTTAGCGTGCGGAATCCGTCCGGGTCCGGGAGTTCCAGAACCAGGCAATCCAATTTTCCCTTCTTCAACAGGGGTAGGGCTTCCTTCGAATCGGCGAGGAACCCCACCTTGACCTCCTCGGATTCCAGTGTTTCCTTGAGTTTGTTGCGCTTGGCCTTTTGGGCGCAGGCGATCAAAACCTGCCGGAGCCGGGGTTTCAGGTACCTTTCCATATCATCGAACGCCTTCTTGAGGCCCTCTTTGTTAACGGGTTTGGCGAGAAACCCGACCGCTCCTTGTTTTAAGCCGCGGGTCCAATCCTCATCCGCCGATATGATTTCCACGGGAATATGGCGCGCGCACAGGTCGTTTTTGAAACGGGATAAAATTTTCCAGCCGTCGATGTCCGGAAGCTGGATATCCAACGTTACCGCGCTGGGCCGAAACTCGTCCGCCAGGCGAAGCGCCGTGTCGCCCCGCAGGGCCACCAGGCTCTTGTAGCCGTTCTCGCGGGCCAGATCCACCAGGATGCGTGCGAAGTTCGCGTCGTTCTCCACAATCAATAGCACCCGGTCCCCGGGTTTGATGTTCTTGCGGTCGTCGGCCACCTTGCTGGCGGCGATGATGACCTCCTCGCTTTCCTTCTTGGAGGTTTCCCGGAAAGTTTTGGGCATCATGAGCGCCGCGTTGTCGGTGGGGCTGGGGATCAGGGCCGGTTTGACCTGGATGTAATTCTTGGGCATATAAAGAACAAAGGTGCTCCCGCTTCCAGGACGGCTCTTGGATAAGGTCAATTGCCCGCCGAGAAGCTTGGCCAGCTCGCGGCTGATCGACAGGCCCAATCCCGTTCCCCCGTATTTCCGGCTGGTGCCGCTTTCGGCTTGTTGGAACGCCTCGAAAATGATCTTTTGTTTGTCCTCGGGAATACCAATGCCCGTGTCGGTAACGGAAAAGGCCACCACCTCGTCCGTCTTGCTGAGGATGGGATGGTCCGCGCTCCAGCCGCTTTTGGCGGGGGAAATTTTGAGGAAAACCTGCCCCTTTTCCGTGAACTTGAAGGCGTTGGAAAGCAGGTTCCTCAAGACCTGTTCCAGGCGCTTGGAATCGGTATGGATCTCCTCGCCCAGTTTGGAATCGACCTCGACGTTGAAGCCCAAGTTTTTCCCCTCGGCCACGTGGCGGAACAACCGCTCCATGTGCTCGCGCATTTCGCTGAAGGGCACATTGTCCACATCCAGAGTCATGGTGCCCGATTCCACCTTGGCCAGGTCGAGGATGTCGTTGATCAAGAGCAGAAGATCCCCGCCGGAGGCGTGGATAGTCCTCGCGTATTCCACTTGTTTGGGCGTGAGGCTCTTGGAATCCTCGGCCAGCTGCTGAGAGAGGATCAGCATGCTGTTCAAGGGAGTGCGCAGCTCGTGGGACATGTTGGAGAGGAATTCGGATTTGTACTTGGAGGTCAGGGCGAGCTGGTCGGCCTTTTCCTCCAATTCCTGGTTGGTTTTCTGCAATTCTTCCTGCTGGCTTTGCA
The DNA here is from genome assembly GCA_963738405.1 of candidate division FCPU426 bacterium. Classification (GTDB taxonomy): domain Bacteria; phylum Oederibacteriota; class Muellerivitia; order Muellerivitales; family Muellerivitaceae; genus CAVTWJ01. Next base: position 98,036 of record CAVTWJ010000012.1, read on the forward strand.
GGTGTTTTAAAAGGGTTTCGGTGCGCAGGGTCGCCTCAAGGGTATTGATGACGATCCCGATGCTTTCCATCAATTGCTCCAGAAAGGCCAAATGGGTGGCGTTGAAGGTTTCGAAGGAAGCCAGTTCCAGCACGCCCTTGATTTGACCCTCGAAGAGGACCGGAAGGACGACGATGTTGAGCGGGGAAGCCTCGCCCACCGCCGAGCCGATGCGGATGTAGTTCCCCGGCACCTTGTTCAGGAGGAGGCGTGATTTTTCCTGGGCGCATTCCCCTACCAGGCCTTCCCCGAGCGCGAATTCCTTGGGATGGTCCGGCTGGGACCGATAGGCGAACCCCGAAAGGAGTTTGAGGCGGGTTTCACCCGGTTCCTTGGAATCGGCGATATAAAAGGCGCTGTGTTGGGCCGAGACGACGTGGTTGAGCTCCGACAAAATCGCCTTGGCCACCGTCGTCAGTTCCCTTTGGCCCTGAAGCATGCGGGTAAACCGGGCTAGGTTGGTCTTGAGCCAGTCCTGCTCGGCGTTCTTTTGGGTCGTGCCGCGCAGGTTGGCGATCATCTGGTTGATGGTGTCCTTCAAGGTTTCCACTTCCCCGCTGGCGTCCACCCGGATGGAACGGGTGAGGTCCCCCTTGGTCACGGCGGTGGCCACCTCGGCGATGGCGCGCACCTGGGTGGTTAAATTGGCGGCCAGCTGATTGACGTTGTCGGTCAAGTCTTTCCAGGTTCCCGCGGCGCCCGGCACATTGGCCTGGCCTCCCAGCCGCCCTTCCACCCCGACTTCCCGGGCCACGCTGGTTACCTGGGCCGCGAAGGTGGCCAGGGTATCGATCATGCTGTTGATGGTATCGGCCAAAGTGGCGATTTCGCCTTTGGCGACGACGGTGAGTTTTTGTTTCAATTCGCCCCGGGCGACCGAACTGACGACCTTGGCGATATTGCGCACCTGGTCCGTCAGGTTGGCCGCCATCAAGTTGACGTTGTCGGTCAAGTCTTTCCAAACCCCCGAGACGCCCTTGACTTGGGCCTGGCCGCCGAGCTTTCCTTCCGTGCCCACTTCGCGCGCCACGCGGGTAACTTCCCCGCCGAAGGCGTTCAACTGGTCCACCATGGTGTTGATGGTGTCTTTTAGCTCCAGGATCTCGCCCTTGACGTCCACCGTGATTTTCTTCGATAGGTCGCCCTTCGCCACCGCGGTGGTGACATCGGCGATGTTACGCACCTGGCCGGTGAGGTTGCTGGCCATCAAGTTGACGTTTTCCGTCAGTTCCTTCCAGGTACCGCCCACGCCGTGGACATAGGCCTGGCCGCCCAGTTTTCCTTCCGTACCCACCTCGCGCGCCACGCGGGTGACTTCGGAGGCGAAGGACCGAAGCTGGTCCACCATGGTGTTGATGGTTTCCTTGAGCCTGAGAATTTCACCCCGCACGTCGACGGTGATTTTTTTCGACAAGTCGCCGTTGGCGACCGCGGTGGTGACATCCGCGATATTGCGCACCTGGTCGGTCAGGTTGCTGGCCATGGAATTGACGTTGTCGGTCAAGGCCTTCCAAGTACCGGCCGCGCCGGGCACATGGGCCTGGCCTCCCAGTTTGCCGTCCGTACCCACTTCACGAGCCACGCGGGTGACTTCGGAAGCGAAGGAGCTTAATTGGTCCACCATGGTGTTGATGGTTTCTTTGAGTTGAAGAATTTCACCCCTCACATCGGCGGTGATTTTTTTGGATAGGTCGCCGTTGGCCACCGCGATGGTGACTTCCGCGATATTACGCACCTGGCCGGTCAAATTACTGGCCATCAAATTGACGTTTTCCGTCAGGTCTTTCCAGGTTCCCGCGACGCCCGGCACCTGGGCCTGGCCGCCCAGTTTCCCTTCCGTACCCACTTCGCGCGCCACGCGGGTGACTTCCCCCGCGAAGGCGTTGAGCTGGTCCACCATGGTGTTGATGGTGTTTTTCAACTCGAGGATTTCACCCTTCACATCGACCGTGATTTTTTTAGAGAGGTCGCCGCTGGCCACGGCCGTAGTGACATCCGCGATATTGCGCACCTGGTCGGTCAGGTTGCTGGCCATGGAATTGACGTTGTCGGTCAAGGCCTTCCAGGTACCGGCAGCGCCGGGCACATGGGCCTGGCCGCCTAATTTTCCATCGGTTCCTACTTCACGAGCCACGCGGGTGACTTCGGAAGCGAAGGAGCTTAATTGGTCCACCATGGTGTTGATGGTTTCTTTGAGTTGGAGGATTTCACCGCGCACGTCGGCCGTGATTTTCTTGGATAGGTCACCGTTGGCCACCGCGATGGTGACTTCCGCGATATTACGCACCTGGCCTGTCAAGTTGCTGGCCATCAAGTTGACGTTTTCAGTTAAATCTTTCCAGGTTCCGGCCACTCCCGGCACCTGGGCCTGGCCGCCCAAATTACCTTCCGTACCCACTTCGCGCGCCACGCGGGTGACTTCCCCCGCGAAGGCGTTGAGCTGATCCACCATGATATTAATGGTGTTTTTCAAGGCCAAGATTTCGCCCTTCACGTCGACCGTGATTTTTTTCGAGAGGTCGCCGTTGGCCACCGCGATGGTGACTTCCGCGATGTTACGAACCTGGCCAGTGAGGTTGCTGGCCATGAGATTGACGTTGTCGGTCAAGTCTTTCCAGGTTCCAGCCACCCCGGGCACGAGGGCCTGGCCGCCCAGTTTTCCTTCAGTACCTACCTCGCGTGCCACGCGGGTGACTTCGGAGGCGAAGGATCTGAGCTGATCCACCATGGTGTTGATGGTTTCTTTAAGTTGAAGGATTTCACCGCGCACATCGGCGGTAATTTTCTTAGACAGGTCGCCGTTGGCCACCGCGATGGTGACTTCCGCGATGTTACGAACCTGGCCGGTCAAATTACTGGCCATCAAATTGACGTTTTCCGTCAGGTCTTTCCAGGTTCCCGCGACGCCCGGCACCTGGGCCTGGCCTCCCAATTTCCCTTCCGTACCCACCTCGCGCGCCACGCGGGTGACTTCGGAGGCGAAGGACCTGAGCTGATCCACCATGGTGTTGATGGTTTCTTTGAGTTGGAGGATTTCACCGCGCACGTCGGCGGTGATTTTTTTCGACAAGTCCCCGCTGGCCACCGCGATGGTGACTTCCGCGATATTACGCACTTGGCCGGTCAGGTTGCTTGCCATGGAATTCACGTTATCCGTCAAGTCTTTCCAGGTTCCGGCGACTCCCGGCACGATGGCCTGGCCGCCCAATTTTCCTTCCGTACCCACTTCGCGCGCCACGCGGGTAACTTCTGAGGCGAAGGACCTGAGCTGGTCCACCATGGTGTTGATGGTTTCTTTGAGTTGGAGGATTTCACCGCGCACATCGGCGGTGATTTTTTTCGAAAGGTCGCCGCTGGCCACCGCGATGGTGACTTCCGCGATGTTACGCACCTGTCCGGTGAGGTTGCTGGCCATGAGGTTGACGTTGTCGGTCAAGTCTTTCCAGGTGCCAGCAACTCCCGGCACAATCGCCTGGCCGCCCAAGTTTCCTTCGGTACCCACTTCGCGCGCCACCCGGGTGACTTCGGATGCGAAGGACCTGAGCTGGTCCACCATGGTGTTAATGATTTTCGCGGTCTTGAGAAATTCGCCCTCGAGGGGCCGACCGCTCACTTCCAGCTCCGCCGCCTGGGAAAGATCTCCCTTGGCGACGGCGCCGATCACGCGGGACATTTCGCTTGTGGGGCGAACCAGTTCGTCGATGAGGGTATTCACCGATTCGATCATCCGAAGCCAGGAACCGCCAAACTCGCCGGGCAGGGCCCGCTGGTTGATCTTCCCCTCTTTTGCGACCGCTTGGCGAAGGCGTTCCAATTCCCCCGCCATGCGCTCGTTCATTTCCACCACATTGTTGAAAGTGTCGGCGATCTTCCCGGCGGTTCCGGTCCATTCAATCGGGAGGCGGACGGAAAAATCCCCCCGCTTCAAGGCCATCATGGTTTTTAATATTTGGTTCGCGTCGAGGGAATCGGGTTCAAAGGTTTGGTGTTCAGGGTGGAGTTGCGTCGCCATAGTCCCTCCAGTATTAAATCGTTAAAACGGCTAGGGTGCGTGAAATGCGGGCGGATGGGGAAACAAAGGAGATGATCCGCATACCCTAATGGGAACTGCCTTCAATTAAATTATAGCGCCGAGCGTTTTTACAATTTCCCTGGGGGGCTTCGGTGGAGTGGTTCCCTAACACATAATCAGCTGAATCGATTTCACATATCCCAATAGGCACGGCTTCGTAAAAAAAATAAAAAAAATGAACCAAAATTTATTCCTCAAGGTTAACTGTTTTCCTCGTTTTCGGAATCTTTAACCAGTTGAGGTTGAAATTGAATTTTGATCCTTCCCTTTCCGGCCTAAACTGCATCGGAGTGTTTTTTGCAAACCCAGTCACAAGAATATGAGAATCAGGAGAAGGCATGATGACACCAACTCAAACTCTTTCCCGCCCGATTAACATCCTATTGGTTGAGGACAATCTCGGGGATGCCACCCTTACTTACGCGGCCATCAAAAAATTCAGAACCTCCATCGTCTTGACGAGAGTCCCGGACGGCGAAGAGGCGATTTCATTTTTAAAAAAGGAGGGCTGCTATTCCGGTGTCACTTCCCCCGATTTGATTCTTTTGGATTTGAACATGCCGAAAAAAACCGGTATGGAGGTGCTTCGCGAAATTAAAACCAATCCCGAATGGATGGATATTCCGGTATTGGTTCTGACCTGTTCCCAAGCCAATAGCGATCTCCTCAAGGCCTACGATGCAAAAGCCAATTTGTACCTCGTGAAGCCGCCCGACCTTTCCGGACTTTACGAAACGATGAAATTCGTGGAGGAAGTTTGGTTTAAGGGAATCCAAACGACCCAAGCGTAAGGTCGTCCCTAAGTCCCGCCTGTTTCTCACGCCTCCTTTTTGCGTGTTTTTCAGCCAAAAAGGCCAAAATCAAATTTCTTTTAACCCATTTCAAAATAAATTAAACTGACTTCAATATGATTCCAGATAAATTTAAAATCTTGATCGTGGAAGATAATCCCCCCGACGCCTTTTTGTTGGTGGAGGCTTTTCAGGCATTCGGTCAGGGGCAGTTTGAGCTGACCCATTCCACCGACCTTGAATTGGCCCTGAAGCGGATTCACGCCGAGAAATTTGACGCCGTTCTTTTGGACCTTTCTCTTCCCATTTTTTTAGGGTTGGAACCCCTGGAGAGGGTTCACCGAACCCGTCCCAAACTTCCGGTCTTTGTCCTCTCCGGCTATAACGACCCCGAATTGGCTAAGGCCGCCAGGGAAAAAGGCGCCCAAGACTATATGGTCAAGGACCATTTGGACGGCCAAGTTTTAATTCAAAAGATCCGCGCGTCCATTGAAGCCTATCGAAAACTTTCCCCTCCCAAGAGCCAAGAAAAACCTTCTTAAAATATTCAACGCAAGCTTTTCCCTGAGGGGAACCCATCGTGAGGATAAATCACGCGGGTTCCCTTTATTCTTTTATGGAAGTTTCGGAAGCGTCAGGTGGAGCACATTTCCAGGCAAGAAAGAACTAACACTTCCCAAGGCGGGGCCCAACTCGGCCGTCCCATTTAAGGACAATGCCGGATTCGCTGAAAACCCGTTACCGCGAAAAGATATGATTCCCATGAACTGGGCATTCAAGTCTTCCAACCCCGGCGGCAGGGCCTCCGCCAGCCTTAAGTCCGGAGCCTCTTGTTTAATATCCTTGAGAGCGGATTTCGTGTCCTGACTGTGGAGGCTGTCCGGCTGGCCGTGATTGAATTCTATTTCATCCCCCCCGTTCAGGAAGTAGGTCTTATCTTGCGCCTTGGCATAAACAGTTCCTTCCATCACCTTTAAGTCGACCGTCTCCTGGTTGGGTTCATATTCCACTGAAAATTGGGTGCCTCGAACGCCGCAAACCACGCCCCCGGCCTCGATTTCAAACAGCGACGAGGCGGTTTTCAGCTTTTCCACTTTTGCCAAGACCCAGCCCGCCATCAATCTCAAGCGGATTTCCTTTTGTTGATCGGTGGGATGGTTCATGGAAGTGATCATCAATTGGGAATTGGGATTTATTTCCACGTTCGACCCGTCGAAAAACCTCAATGCGGCCAGGGAATCCTGATCCACCCTGACCGTTTCCCCCCAATAGACCTCCGAATCCTTTGCGCCCTTTCGGATCGATCCCTGAACGTTCTTCACGCTCACTTGGCCTGACACGGAAAGGAAAGCCGCGTTTTGTGTGTAAAGCCATTGCGCCGTCGATTCTTGGGGTAAGCAAACCCATAAGAAAACCAATGTCAGAAAGATGTGTTTCATGGCGGCCTCCCGGTCTAAAGAAGGTTGAGGAAACGAAACAGCTAAAAACCATCCCTAACTATGGATTATCACCCTTGTGGATGGATTTCCACTTGAACGCCCCCGTCGCTTAAAGTTTTACCGGAAAAACTTGCGGATCGTTTTCCTCGTTTTCTTCCCACCCCTTCGTATTCGCGTCATTCAACACAAAAACCCTTCGCATAAATTGGGCCAATCCGGAAAAGTTAAACGAGGAGAAAGGGTTTATTATTTGATGCTTTAATTTTAAATTCATCGGACCAATGATAGGACCAGGGGGAAAAGTAATTACTTCAAGCCGAATTTAAACAGGATCGACTTTGGGCTTGCCCCTTTCAATCGAGGAGGATGTCATGAGCGTTGAAACAGGCGTCGCGGGGGCGGTACGGCCGATAGAGATTCTGGTAGTGGAAGATAATGTGGGGGACGCTTTTTTACTGTTGAAGTACCTCCATGGCGCGGAAGTCCCGAATCATACGACTCTCGTCAGGGACGGCCAGGACGCCTCCGATTTTCTGAATCAAAAAGGCCTCTTCTCAAAATCGAAACGTCCCGACTTGATTTTTCTGGATTTGAACCTGCCCCGCAAGGACGGCCGGATCATTTTAAGTGAAATAAAAGAAAATTCGGAATTGGCGGATATTCCCGTAGTGGTATTAACCGTCTCCAGTTGGGAGCAGGATGTGATCGAGGCCAATGACTTCAAGGCCGACTTGTATCTGGTGAAGCCGCCGGGCTTGGAACCCTTCATGAATGCCATGAAATATGTGGAAGATGTTTGGATGAGGAAGATTGTTCCCAAAGGACCTTAACAGGACTTTTCAAGCATTCCGGAAAGGCCCCGTCTAATCCCCCATCTCCTGGTCCTCCCCGAGCCATGTTTTCTCCACCCTTTGCAGGGCCGAGCGGAATTCGTCAAAATCGGTGGGTTTGATCAGGTAATAACTGGCCCCCGATTCATAGGCATGCCGGAAGTCCTCCTCTGATCGGGAGTGGGTTAAAACCACGACCGGGATATCCCAGAGCTTTGGATCGGATTTGATCTCCTCGAGCACTTCAAAACCGCTTTTCCCCGGGAGGTACAGGTCCAACAGGATCAGGTCGGGCCGGTGGCTGGGCTGGAAGCCTCCCTGCCCCCGCAGGTGGTCCATCACCTCATCCCCTTTTTTCAGGGGAACGACCCAAATATGCCTCTTGGAGGCCTTGAACGCCTCAATCACCAGAGCGGCGTCCCCCGGGTTATCCTCGGCCAAAAGGACTTTTATCAAACGAGGCATCGTTTCAATTGTGGGAACCATAGGTCCTCCTTTGAACAACCCATGAAAGAGGAAAGGGGACGGCGGAGGCGGGATCCAGTTTAGGTTCCGGATTCGTCTCGGGGTCGAAAACGGGCCGCCAAAAGAAATGAACCCCCAAAAGGTAGGGCGGCTTTGGAACCTTTGTGAAGGAGCGGAAAAATTCCGTCTTTTTACTGATCTTATTTTACCTCCCACCGGATTCGGAAAATTCAAATTAAAATAATTTTCGGGGAAATCTTTTACCCCATCTCCAAGACAAGACGTACGAACGATTTTAGGAAAAAAGGATATTTTTGTTTCGCCTTCTCACCCGGAACGCGAGGAGAACGAAGTCCCGCATCTTCTTAACCTATCCATTGGTTTTCCCAAACACCCTTCCTAGCATGAAATTAACAGGTTGCTTTTGGGGCTTTTGCGCGTAAACAGCGCGGCTTCGACAGCAACCTGTTAAGGAAGTTGTAAAAGGAGGAAAGAATGACACTACGAATAGGGGACACCGCGCCGGATTTTAAGCAAGTCTCTACCGAGGGGCCCATCCATTTTCACTCATGGGCGAAAAATGCTTGGGTTGTGTTTTTTTCCCACCCGGCTGATTTCACGCCGGTCTGCACCACCGAGTTGGGAATGACGGCGAAGCTTTCAGGCGAGTTTAAGAAAAGGGGCGTCAAGGTATTGGGGATCTCAGTGGACCCCTTGAGCTTCCACCAGCAATGGATCGCCGACATCAACGAGACCCAAGGGGTCAAGGTCGATTTTCCCATCCTGGCGGACAAGGAGCGCAAAGTGGCCGAGCTTTACGACATGGTGGACCCGCACCTGCTGGTCCAGTCCACCGTCCGTTCAGTCTTCATCATCGACCCCGAAATGAAGATCCGGGCCACGATCACCTACCCGGCCAGTACAGGCCGCAATTTCGATGAAATCCTGAGGGTGATTGACTCCCTGCAATTGACGGACAACTTCAAGGTCGCAACCCCGGTCAATTGGAAACCGGGCGAGGAGGTCGTGATCCTGCCAACCCTGCAGGACAAGGCTGAACTCAAAAGGCGCTTTCCCAACGGCTATCGAACGATCCGCCCCTATCTGCGGATGACCGCCGATCCGAAAGCGAGAATCCCCGAACCCAGCGGCCGGGGGGCGGTTTGATCTTGAAGACGGGATAGAGGCTCCGGGGGACAGAGTTTTGATGCCCCTAGTTTTTTTATGGCGGAAATTAAATCAGGAACTCCATCCTCTGGAAGGAAAATCAGTCCCGGGAATCTTGAAGGCCGTATTTTTTGATCTTCAAGCGGAGGGTCTTATAATCCACATCCAATACCTTTGCCGCCTGGCTTTTATTGCCATGGGTGGAACGCAGGGCGTTGGAGATGGCTTGTCTTTCCACCTGTTCCGTCGCGCTTTCGACGATCTTGCGAAGCGCCATTCCGGGAAGAAGGGGCACCTCCAGCGGGCCGGATGCTTCCGATCTGTCCGAAGCCCCCAATAGGGCCTTGACCTGTTCCGCATGGATGGTGGAATCGTGGGTCAGCAGCACCGCCTGCCGCATGACATTTCGCAATTCCCGGATATTGCCGGGCCAGGAATGGGTCTTCATGAGCTCTAAGGCCTCTTCCGAAACGGCCGTCACAGGCCTTTTAAATTCCCGGCAGGCTTCCTCGCGGAACCTTTGGGCTAGGGGCGGAATATCCTCCCGCCGGTCACGCAGGGGGGGCAGTTGAAGGGTGCATTCGGCCAGCCGGTAATAAAGGTCTTGGCGGAATTGCCCTGATTTGGCTGCCCCTTCTAACGGCGTGTTGGTGGCGGCGATGATGCGCACGTCCACCGAGAAGGCCTTGACCGCGCCCACCGGCCTCACCTGCCGTTCCTGCAGAGTCCTCAGGAGCTTGGCTTGTAAAGAAAGGGAAAGGTTCCCAATTTCGTCCAGGAAAAGGGTCCCGCCTTCGGCCAGTTCGAACTGCCCGGGCTTGCGGGAGTCTGCCCCGCTGAAGGCCCCCTTTTCATGGCCGAAGAGTTCGGACTCCAGGAGGTTTTCCGGGAGCGCCCCGCAATCGACGGCGACAAAGGGCCCGTCCCTGCGGGAGCTTTCTTCGTGAAGGGCCCGGGCCGCCGGTTCCTTTCCGGTTCCGGTCTCGCCCTGGATCAAGACGGTCAGGTTGGAGTCGGCCACTTTCTGGATGTGCCGCACCACCTCCATGATGGCGGGGCTTTTGCCCGTGATAACGAAAAGGGCGGGTCCCATCCTCCCGGCCTTTCGCCGCAAGGCCGTCACTTCGCTCAAGAGCTCGCTTTGCTCCACCGCGTGGCGCAGGATCAGCAGCAGCTGGTCGTTTTCGAAAGGTTTGATGAGAAAATTGTCAGCCCCCATCTGGATGGCCTCCACGGCATTTCGAATATCGCTATAGCCGGTGAGCATGATGACGGGGAGGTTGGGCTGGGATTTTTTGAGCTCCTTGAGCACCTCCAGACCGTTGATGTCGGGCAAGAGAAGATCCAGGATGACGGCGTCGGGAGCGAAACGGACGGCTTGGTCAAGGGCCGCCCGGCCGCTGGTGGCCGTCAACACTTCGTACCCCCGGACATTTTCCAAGGCCAATTCGAGGAGCGTGCATTCGGCTTTGTTGTCGTCCACTGCGAGGATTTTTTTCATATTCACCTCGTACTGAAAACAGACCGCCATGGCGCTGGAACAGTCCCAGGTCAGGGCGGGATTAGATTGATTGTTTTATTTTTTCGTAGAACCGCCTGGGAGGAGCATTTTTTCAGGCAAAGGCCTTGCTTGAATGAATAATTATTTGACCCTCTTCGGTGGAAAATCAAACCCCTCGTGAAATAAGCGAAAGATTTTCTTCCCACCCTGTCAAAATTTAATGGGTACGTTTTCCCTATTAGCATTCAAAATTTTCATCGAAAGAACGAATGCGGATGATTGGGTTCAATCGGGCGGGCTAAAATCATTTTTCTAAATCCGCGCCAAGCTACCAAACTTCAGGGCGATTCCAACCGGCTGGGCAAAACCGCCCGTTTGAACCAAAAGTCCACCAAACACCGGGTGGTTTCCTGGAAGCCCCTGAAATCCATGGGTTTCATCAAGTACCCATTAGCGTTCATCTCATAGGCTTCGCGCACATCCGATTCCAACCGGGAACTGGTCAAAATGATCACCGGGATAATCTTAAACGCCGGATCGCTTTTGATCATTCGCAGCGCCATCCGGCCGTCAATGCGGGGGGTATTCAAATCCAACAAGACCATATCGGGCGCGGGAGATTCTTTATACTTCCCTTCCCGTTTCAGGAAGTTGATGGCTTCCTCCCCGTTCGTCACGAAATTCAAATGGACCGCCGTCATGGTTTCGTGAAAGGCCTGCTGCATCAAAAGAACGTCCCCGGCGTTGTCTTCCACGATCAAAATCTCAAAGGGCCTATAGACCAACCGTCCGTTCATAACCTGCCTCCCCTCATGGCGGGCAGGGTCCAATAAAAACAGGAGCCTTGCCCTGGCTGCGCTTCCACCCAAATACGCCCTCCGTGCCGGGAAACCACCTTCTTGCAGATGGCCAGCCCGATCCCGTTACCCGGATACTCGCTGCGGGTGTGCAGGCGTTTAAACACGTCGAAAATCTGGTCCGAGTACTTGGGGTCCATCCCGATCCCGTTGTCACGGACGCTGAACTGCCATTCCCCCTCTTTCGCTTTGGCCTCGATTTGAATGACCGGCGGCTCTGGCCCCCGAAACTTTACCGCGTTTCCGACCAGGTTTTGAAAGAGCTGGACGATTTGGCTGAAGTTTCCTAAAACAGAAACCTTTTCCAGACCCTCTTGGGTTACCCGGGCCTCGTTTTCTTTTAGACGCTCCGACAGATTCTGCAGAGCCTGGCGGAGGGCCTCGGCGCAATCCACCGGTTCGAAAGGAGGCGAATCGCTGCCCAGCCGGGAATAGGTCAAAAGATCCAGGATCAGCCCCTGCATGCGCTGGGCCCCGTCCACCGTGAGGCGGATGTACTCGTCCGCCTCCGTGTCCAACTTGCCTTTATATTTCATGGACAACAGCTGGACGAAACTCGTGATCATTCGCAGGGGTTCCTGCAGGTCGTGGGAGGCCACATAGGCGAATTGTTCCAGTTCCCGGTTGGAGCGGGCCAGGTCCTCCATTTTCCGCCGTTCAGTGGTATCCCGGATGGCGCTGGAAACCAAAATGCCTTCCTCGGTCTCAATGGGGCTCAAGCTGATTTCCACCGAAAATTCCGAACCGTCCTTGCGCAGGGCGTACAGCTCCCGCCCGATTCCCATGGTTCGTACGCGCGGGTGGCCGTAAAAACCCTCGCGGTGGCCGGGATGCTGGGGGCGAAACCTGTCGGGGATAAGTTTTTCCACCGCAGAACCGATCAATTCGGCCCTGGAATAGCCGAAAAGCTTCTCGGTTTGGGCGTTCACCAACACGATCTCGCCCTTGGGGTTCACAATCACCATGGCGTCCGGGGCGGATTCCAAAAGACTCTCAAATTTTTTATCGGTCATTTTTTGGCGGCTCGTGTCGCGGCCGATGCCAGCCAATGCCTGGGGCGCTCCCGTGACGCTGTCCTTGATCAAGACAGCGGAAAAATGAAAAGGCAGGGAGGCCCCGGTTTTGAAATGGCGCAGTTGGAACTCGCCCTGCCAGTGGCCCTGGGCCATCAGGGCGGCGATGATCTCGCTTTGAAGCTTGGGAACATCGGAGGGTTGAATGAAATCCTGGTGCAATTTGGAGGTTATGTCCTCCTCCGGTTCCAAGCCCACCAGGCGCCGCCCTTCCCGGTTGACGTAAAGCATGTGCCCGTCGAGTGAGGTCAGACAGATGAAGTCGGAACTGGTTTCCACGAGGAGTGAAAGCCTGCGTCTTTCCTCGATTTCCGCCTCCAGTCTCAGGTTGATTTTTTGCAGGTCTTCGGTGCGCTCGAGAACCCTTAATTGCAGGTCTGCGTGGGACCACTGCAAAGCTTCCTCCGCTTTTTTTCGTTCCTCCACGACGGAAGCCAGGGCCAGGATGGTCACGCTGGTGATGCTCATGTAGATTTGAAGGAACAAAAGGGATTGGTTCTGGGTTTCGCCCTGAAAGGGGCCGAACCCGTGGATCGTGCCCAGGAGCGAAACAAAGGAAACAGCGAAGAGGACCAGCGAGGCGGTAAAGGGATCGAAGCTGACCGCGGCCCACATCAGCAGAGGAATTAAAAAATATTGGAGGGGGAAATGTTGAACCGAAAGCGCGGCACATCCCCCGAACAAAACCCAGCCCACCAGTAAAAAGGAAGCCCCCAGCAAAGCCCCTTCCAGGAGCCGCAAAGGCTTCACATGGTTCGGAAAAAAACGGGGCCAAAGTAAAATCGGCGGCGCGACCACCAGGGCCCCGCCCATATCGCCCAGCCACCAAGTGACCCAAATGTCTTTGAACAGGGCCGATGGGGCCAACCCCGCCAGTATCAGCGTCCCGACGCCGATGGTCGCGCTGACCGCCGTCGCCGCCACCCCCCCTAAAAACGCGAAGCGGTACAGCGTGGAGGATTCCCTTAGCGCGTTTTTGCCCTTGGCGAAACGGTTGACCAGGTAATAGGCCGTTAGGGCTTCCAGCGTGTTGCCCGAAGCGATGCCGAGAGAAGTCCAAACCGTACCGTTCGTGAGCAGATTGGCGAAAAAAGCTCCCAGGAAAACCCCCGGCCAAAGGTCCCAGCCGCCGATCAGAAGAACCGCCAGGGCGATGCCGGTGGGAGGCCAGATCGCGGTCGCGTTGGCCTGGACAAAGGCCAAGGTCAGCCCCAGCTTGGCGGAAATAAAATAAACACCCGCCAAGGCTAGGATTTGGAAGGCTTTTTTGATTTTCTTTGGGAGAGCCAAGGTCATGCGGGTCCTTTGGACGGAGAGTTGGGGTTTAGAGCGAAACCGAAGGGTCGGATTTTCCATAAACTACAAAATGGGCCCCGCCTTCGGATTTGGACTGGTAAAGGGCCGAATCCGCGTCCTTAAGTAGTTTTTCGCTCTCGCCTTCCGCACGATCCGAGAAGGCTATGCCTATGCTGACGCCCGTTTGAACTTGTCCTTCCCTCAGCAGGTAAGGTACGCGGGCGGCTTCCTGGATACGTTCCGCGATCTCGACCGCTTCCTTCGGGCTATGAAGTTCCTCCAACAAGACTGTGAACTCATCCCCGCCCATGCGGCCCACCACATCGTAGGGACGCACGGCGGCTTTCAACCGCTGGGCGAATTCCACCAAAAGCCTATCCCCCGCCGGGTGACCCAGGCTGTCGTTGACGTACTTGAATCTGTCCAGATCCAGGTAGAAAAGGGCGAGCAGGCTGGAGGGAAGCCGCTGCAGACGGTCGCAGGCTTGGGAAAGCAATTTCATGAAAAGCGCCCGATTGGGAAGGCCGGTCATGTTGTCGTAATAGGCCTGCAGGGCCAGCACCTGTTCTAGGTTTTTATGGCGGGTGATATCCGTCAGGGAGCCGGCCATGCGGGTGGGCTGACCCTTTTTGTCCTTGATGGCCAGGCCCCGGCTGAGGACCCAGCGGTACCGCCCGTCCTTGTGGCGCAGGCGGTGTTCGTTGGCGAAGTGCGGGGTTTCGCCCTGCAGGTGCCGGTCGATTTCCTTTTTGAATTTCGGAAGATCCTCGGGGTGGATGAGGCCAAACCAGTCCTCGGGACTGCCGCCGATTTCACCCTCCTCATAACCCAGCATCATTTTCCAGCGGGGCGAAAGATAAATCTGGTGGGTCAGGAAGTTCCAATCCCATAGGCCGTCGCGGGAGCCCATCGCCGCGAGGAAATAACGTTCCTCGTTCTCCTGGGCCTTCTTCAGCAGGCGGTAACGTTCGATGGAATAGCGGATGGACCGCTTCAGCAAGTCGCCGCTCAGGTGATCCTTCATCAGGAAATCCTGGGCGCCCTCATGCAGAGCCTGCACCGCCATTTCCTTTTCAGCGAGGCCGGTGAGAACCACGACGGGCACATGAGGCGAGGCTTCCAGGAATGTTTTCAATGTGGCCAGGCCGGAGGAATCGGGGAGGAACAGATCAAGCAACACCAGATCTAGATTTCCCCGGGCCAGGAGGTCCTGCCCCTCCCGGAGGCGGACGGCCCTTTCCAGCAGATACGGAAAGGCGTCTTTTTCCCGGAGCGCCTCCTGAAGAAGGAGGGCGTCACCGGGATTATCTTCAATCAGCAAAATTCGGGTTGGCGTTGCCGTTTCCATAAAAACTCGTTCCGGCCGCGATCCGCGGCCTTAGGCCATCTGCCCTCCCCCGTCCTCCGGGTGCGACTTGCGGAGCCAAACATCCTCCACGTAACGCATCGCCATGAAGAGCTGGTCCAGATCGGATGGCTTCACGATGAAAAAATTAGCCTGGCATTCGTAGGCCCGCTGGAGATCCGAATCCAGCTTGGAGCTGGTCAGAATCACCACGGGAATGTCCTTAAGCCGGGAGTGGGCTTTGATTTCCTGCAGTACCTCCCACCCGTTCTTCTTGGGAATGTTCAAATCAAGCAGGACGAGGTCGGGATGGCTGGGTTTCTTGAAATGCTCCTCGCCTTTTAGGAAGCGAAGGGCTTCTACGCCGTCTTTGGCGCGGGTGACATGGATGGGTCTTTTGGATGCCTTAAACACCTCGGTAATCAATACTACTTCCCCAATATTGTCCTCGACGAGAAGGACATTAAGCGAAGGGGTAATCTTTTCGGTTAATGAAACCATATTGCCTCCTTTGGCTTTTAGATGTCGAAAGGGCGGCGGAAAAAGTGAAACCTCGGGCCGGGAAGTCCTGTTTCACTTCGTTAATTTCAGGGGGATTTTAAGACGGGAGAGCTTCAACTCAACCATTCATTTGTTAATTCAAATATATGCCTGAGCTGTGGAAAAAACCATAAAACCGTTTAAATTTACAGTATTGTCGATTACCCGCCGTACAGTGGCACATTTAAAAACATCAGAAATGTTTTAGTTTTTCAGACTGAAATTGAATGAGATAACGCCTGATTGCTCAACCTGGGGTAATTGGGGAGGCAAAGGCTCGAATTGCCATCGGATCAGGTGGTCATAAACTTCCCGGTCGAGTTCCCGGTAACCCGAAGTTTGAACCATTTCCAGGTCGTCTTTTAAAAACCCGTTCGGAAGAACCGTTATCCTAAAACGAACCACCGCTTCCACCCCATCTTTTTTGGCCCAATCGGGATAGGGCGGATTGTCCTGATTCTTAATATTTCGAGCGGCCAATTCCCCTTCAATATTCGCGTTGCCGTTGGGGGTACCGGCAACCCCCTCTTGGCCTAACCCGGCGCTGGTTTCAATGTTGGTATCGACCTGCTTTTTGGGGACAAGGCCAATTGGGGCGGACTTTCTTAGATTTTCCAAATATTGCTCTTCGGTTTTGGCGCTGGAATGGGCTTTGGGCTTTAGAGGATGCTTGATGGCCACTTCCGGCCTGGCGCTATTGGCGACAGCGGGGTTGGCCTGGGCCTGTTGGGGCGTGGAAAAATCTCCCTCGGTCTTGGCGGTCGGCAAGGCACCCGCCGTTTGTCCCGTTTGGGCGGTCGGCGCCCCCAAACCCTGGCCTTGGGACATTTCACCGATCAAGGTAAGGTCCATCAAAAGCGGGGTGCGGGTGACGAGGAAGGATTCGTAAATCCAGATAAACAAAACCAATAGTAGGGCATGCAGGACGGCCGAATAAAGAAGCGCTTGGTTAAAACGACGATCCATATTCCCTCCTACTGGCCCTTGGCCGGTTTTTCACCAATTTCGACTACGTCAATGGTTCCGAAATCTTTCCAGTTTTCAAACCATACTTGAAACAGTTTGGGATCGTTCGTTTCCATCAATTGAAAACAACGGTTCCCGTCTTTTTCCAGCCAGCTGTTCAGATAATTCAGCCCATCGGGCAACATTCGCCCCTTGGCATGAAATCTTTCGTAGATTTTGTCTTTTAACCCAGGCGTGAAATGTTCAATAACCATGTATTGCTTCACGGCGTTTTGACTCCGGCGGCAGTTGAATCGGGGTTGTCCCCAAGTTCCACTGCGATACCCAGCTTGGTCACGCCCGCCAGATAAGCTTTGGACATCACCCCTGCCACGGTGCCATGCGAAACGTTTTTATCGGCGTTGATCATGACCAGGGCATTGGGTTTTTGAAGGGTCAAAGCCCTTAATTCTCCCGAGAGACTTTCCAAGGGAGTTTCCTTGGCATCCAGATAAATCTTGTCGCCCTGCGTGATCGTTAAGGTAATGGTTTCAGGTAGTTGGGGCGAAGGGGCGGCCACCTTGGGCAGTTTGACCTGAAAATCACCCTGAAAGAGGAATGGGGTGGTGACCATGAAGATAACCAACAACACCAGCACCACATCGGTAAAGGGCACCATGTTGATTTCGGCCATGAGTCGGGGCCGGGGCCTGAGGCGGCTATCCATGTTTAGCCTCCGAGTCTTTCGGATATGTCGGAGATAAGAATTTCAGCCTCTTGGGCGGCCCGGTTGAGGCGGGCCTGGAACATGTTGTAGATAAAAACCGCGAGGATTGCCACGAAGAGGCCCGATGCGGTCGCGAAAAGGGCTTCGGCGATGCCCTGGGAAACCACCGCCGCCCCGCCAGCGTTGGCTTGGCTAAGGTCGCGGAAGGCCTGGATGATGCCCAACACAGTTCCAAAAAGGCCAATGAAGGGAGCGATGGAGCCGATGGTGGCTAGGAAGGGCAATCGCCTTTCCAGTTCCAAAAGTTGAAGCTTGGCTTCCCTTTCCATGGCTTTGGTGGGATCGGCCTTTTCCATGCGGGCCAAAATGCCTGTCCGGGCGACGCGGCTTAAGAACCCGCCAACCTTGTCGCAGTTTTCCAAGGCTTCCTTAAAGCCTGAACGGCCAAGGGATGGCGATAGAACATCCAGCAACACTTGTAGGGGTTTAAAAGCCTTTCGGTAGAAGCTAAGTCGTTCAATCAGCACCGCAACCACCAGGATTGAAAGAACCACCAAGATCCCAATGGTCCAGCCCCCTTTTGAAAGAACCTGCAACAGGTTGAAATCGTAAGCCATGCTTTCCTCCTCGTGTTTTTAAGAGCCTATCAGGCTCCCCAACAGGAACCAATCAAAGGTCATCAATTTTTAAAACATCCCATTTTCATTTGGAGAATCCTGCGGGATGGGCTGGCCCATATCCCAAAGTTCGACGATTTTATCGCCCGCAAAACGGAACACATGAACAAGGATTAGGCCTGGCGACACGGGATTGGGCCTCATCATGGAATGCACCACGACCAAATCCCCTTCCTCTACGGTATGTTTGACTTCGAGTGTTTTATGCGGAAATTGAAGGTGGTTTTTTTCCATTGCAACCAAAAGAGATTCTCGGTCCCCAGGGAAATGGGGATTGTGATGGATAAATTGTGTCGCCACAAAGCGGTCATAAGCTTCCCTCACCTTGCCGCCAACCACCGAGTTTAAAAAAGATAGAGCGGCTTCCTTGCGGCTCGTCGTTGTGACTTCAATTCCCATGATCAGTCCTTTTTTAGAAAATCAGTTCTACCCCGCCACGTACATGGTATTGGGGCTCGAGATAGCCTGGCTGAACCTGGTAAACCTCGCCCAAAAGATTCTCACCCTGCAACCACAAGGAGAAGGTCTTGTTAAAATGGTAGGTGACCGAGAGGTTGAGGCTGTTGTAGGCGGGCAAGGTGCCGGATGTGGAAGCAAAAGCGTTGGTGGCGGAAACCATAACCCATTCCAATCGGCCTTCCCATTGATCATCGCCCCGGTAAATAGACAAGACCCCCCGGTTTTGCGGAAGGGCTGTGACGTTAAGCCCATCGTTGCCCGTGTTGTCGGCCTGGGCGTATTCATAAAGCCCGGAAGCCTGCCAATACCGCGCGAAATCCCACTGCAAACTGGCACCGGCCTTCGTCATTTGAATTTGGTTGAGTGTGCCGTACTGTTGGATAAAAGTGGGCAAAGCGTCATTGAAATCAGTCCATTGGTGGTAACCCTGAACTTGAGCGGTGGAAGCCGAGAGTGAAAGAATAATTCTTTCGTTGAGCTTCTGGGTCAAACGGGCGCCCCATTCTGAATTTACTTGGGTAGGTGTTGCAAACCCGCCATCCGGATCGACATGCTCCCGGTCCATATAGGTATTGTGGAAATCATCCACGTAACGGTCGCTTCGCCAATAAATATCCAATTGGCTGGTTCCGAAAATGCGCCACATCAAATCCGCTGCCGGGTAGACATTCAAAGGCAGGTTCAAACTCCCGCCCCCTTCTTGGGCCTGCACTTGGAGAGCTAAAGAAAGATTCTCGCCTGATTTAAGGGTGGTTTTGATATCCGCCCATTCCCAGTCGAAGGCTATTGCTCGAAAAGTTGAAAAATCGGAAGTTGCTTGGCGCCAGCCGGCTTCGGCTGAAAAACTTTCAATGGCTGGGTCGATATTCTCAATTTCCCACCTGACCTGTGTTTCCAGTTCATCTGCGTAATAATCGGTAAGGAGATATTGCCATCCGTATAATTCAGTTGTATTGAAGGTCACCTTCAATTGGAACTTGGACAATTCGGTTTGTTTCCACTGCGCTTCCCCGTTGAGATTTATCCCTTGATGGGTTTCAGCAAGGTTATTTTGATAGGGCAGGTTAGCCTGGTTGTAGTCATAGCCGCCTTCGAGCCTGAAGCTCAATTTATCCTCCGGCAGAAAATGCAGGTCGAGATTGCCTCCTGTCTTTTGGTCCCCATCCAATCCGGGACCAAGGGCTTGGCCCGACCATGTGGAATAGAACCCGGACAGAATCGCCTGAATATCCTTAAAGTCTTCACCCACAAGCCCCCAACCGCCATAGGTGCCGGGGATGCCGCCGCCCAAATGCAGCACCACCGCCGAATTTTGCGAGGGACCCGGCTCTTCGGTGGAAAGGGCCGTCATGGTTTTATTTAATCCCGGCAGGTCGTTGAGGCCCCGTTCGATGCCCGTTAGATCGTGGCTTCCCAGGGTGACGTCATTTTCTTTGCGATCTAACCGGCTGGCGCCGATGGTTAATTCGTTTTCACCAGTAATAAGGACTTCAGGAAGC
Organism: candidate division FCPU426 bacterium; assembly: GCA_963738405.1. GTDB lineage: Bacteria > Oederibacteriota > Muellerivitia > Muellerivitales > Muellerivitaceae > CAVTWJ01. Next base: position 117,758 of record CAVTWJ010000012.1, read on the forward strand.
GAAAATTCAGGCACCGAGGATGATTTGGCGGGAACCGGGGCCTTTTCCCCTTCGCCTTGGGATGGAACCTGACCGGGGCCCGGGGCTTGCGACATGGAAGCGGGTTCGTTGGAAGAGGGTTCGGGTTTGGACAGGGCAACCCCTTGCGGAGCGGGCGCTTCGGAAGTTTCGGTTGTAGCGGCATTGTCATCGGCAGGGTTGGAAGAAGGGTCATCAGCCCAAAGTCTTCCCAAACCCAAACTTAAGACCATGCAAAGAAGTAAGGATAATTTTTTCATGGGGTCACCGCCGGAGTGGGCTTGGGCTGGACGGCCGAAGAAGCCTTCTTCTTTTTGTGGGACGCCATGAGCGTTTTTAAAACCCTCATTCGCTTGAGGGCCGCGTTGCGGTATTGCTTGACCTTTGTGAAATCCAAAAGCCTTTGGTAGGTCGCCATGGCGTCGCTGTATTTTTTCTGATTTTCGTAACATTCCGCCGCGCGGGCAAAAGCCGTTACAGCCCACTGGTCTTGCTCGGGATACTTGTCGATCAAGACGTTGAATTCGGTGATAGCTTCCGGATATTTGCCCATGCTTTTCAAAAGATCGGCGTGATAAAAGGAGGCCTCCGCAGCCAGTTTGGGGTCCGACGATTTCATGCTTTCGGCGTAGGCTGAAAGCGCCTCATCGGGTTTTTCCGCTTTTTCCAGCAAGATCCCCGCGTTAATGGCCGCTTCTTTCGAGAGCGGGTCATCGGGATATTCTTTCATCAATTTCCTGAAATCTTCCAGGGCAATATCCGGGTGTTTGAGTTGTTTCTCGCAAACCGCGCTGTTGAAAAGGCAATGGGGCGCCAGGCGGTGGGTGGGGTAGGTTTGGTAGATTTGGGTGTAGGCTTCCAGCGCCTTTTTAAAATTCTGCGACTCGAAATAAAGCGAACCCAGGCTAAACTGACCCTCCAGGGCCAAGGGGTCATTGGGATATTTTTCCAGCAATTGTTTAAAGACGCCCATCGCGTCTTTAGATTGGTCCTGTTTGACCATGGCCGTTCCCATCCAAAAGAGGGCACGCGGGGCCACCGCGGAGTCGGGGTATTTCGCAACCAAGTCTTGGAACGAATCGACCGCTTCCTTGAATTTGCCGTCATGGAACAGGTTTTCAGCCAACCGGTATTGGATGTCCGGGGCAAACTTGCTGTTGGGATATTGGGCCAGGAAATTCTGCGAAACCTGGTTTGCCTCCTCCTTTTGGCCCATCTTTTCCGCCGACCACTGGAGGCCGTAAAGGGCGTCCGGAAGCAGGGGATGGTCAGGGTAGAGGCCAAGGAAAGACTTGTAAGCATCCTTGGCGTCGGGGTAGCGCTGGAGGTTGAAATAACAGTCGGCCTCGCGCAAATGGGCCTCGGGGGCCAGGGCGTCTTTCGGAAATTGCGTCTCGACGGATTTGAACTCCCCGGCGGCCTTCTCAAAATTCTTTTGGCGGAAATAGGCCCAGGCAGTCCAATATAAAAGCCGGGAGTCCCGATCCGAGGCGGATGGGTTTTGAATCAGGACATCCCAATCGGTGACGGCCTCAGCGAATTTTTCGCGTCTGTAATCGCACCAGCCGATCTGTTCCTGTGCATCCAAAGCCGTTTCGGTTCCGGCGGAGACGCCTAAGGCTTTTCGGTAGGTATCCTCGGCCTGGTCGTAATGGTGTAGGTTGTAAAAACAATCCCCCGCCCGGAGCCAGGATTCGCCCGCAAGGGGCGTTTTAGGAGAAAGATTCGCGGCCTTGATGAATTGGGCCGAAGCCTCGTCGAAATTTTCCTCTTCAAATTCGCACCATCCCAGTCCTGACAAGTCCTGCTGGGAGAGCTGGGTGTCCGGGGTTTCATCCAGGGATTGCTGGTAATAGCGAGCGGCTTCTTTGTAATTTTGCGCCTGGTAGTCCGATTCCCCGGCCGCCCAGAGAGTCTTGGCCTTGAGCTGGCCGGAGGACTTTTCCCCCAGATCTTTGAACTTCAATAGGGCCTCGGGATATTTGCCCAGGGCATATTGGCACCAACCCTGCCAATAGAGAGCGTTGAGGGAAATATCCTCCGGCGAGTTGGCGGCCAGAAGGTAATTCTGATAGGCCTCTTCGTAGTTCCCCTGCAGGTAATACCCGCCCGCCTTAAGATAAACCGCGTCCCACTTCAGGTCGCTTCCTGGGATGAAATGGTAAACCGAATCAAATTCGCCTCCCGCCTCGTCGTATTTTTTCTCCGCGAAATTGATGGTTCCCAAACCAAATTCCAGCAGGTCGGCGGGAGGGGAGGTCCCTGCCAATTGAAGGCCCTTCTGATAATCTTGCCGGGCCTCATCCGGCAAATTCAAATCGGTCTTGGCCACGCCGGCCCGAACCGCCGCCCAAGGCGCCAGCGGATGGCCCGAATCCTCTGAGAGGATCAGTTCAAACGCCTTCGCGGCGCCCGCCTCATTCCCCTGCTTTTGGAGCGACCATCCCAAACCGTAACGGGCCCCCGCTTCCAGATAATCTTTCGGGTAAAGGTCGAGGAACTTTTGGTATGCCGCCTGGGCTTCGGCGAATTTTCCGTTTCGAAAAAGAGTCTCGGCCATTTGGAACCGGCAAAGCTTTTGAAGCGACGGATCCTTGGCTTGGCCCAGGGCGTCGGTGAATCCGGAGAAGGCTTTTTCATACTGTTTTTGCTGAAAAAGGCACCAAGCCTGGAGGTAATGCACCAGTGGAACGAAGGGGTAATTTTCGTTGCGGTCCAAAATAGCGGAGTATTTCTCGCCCGCCTCTTGGTACTTTTCCATCTGGAAATAACATTCCCCTTCCCAGAAATAGAGGTCGGGCAGGAAATCCGTTTCTTTGAACCGGCTCTCCAGCCCCTGGAACTTGGTGAGGGCGGTTGGGTAATCCTTCAAGTAAACCAAAGAGACTGCCGATTTGAATTCATAGCCCAGGGCCCCCGGGGCCAAGGGATAAAGGCGCAGGGACTGCTGGTAGGCTTGGTAGGCGGCGGAAAAGTCCTTCTCGCGAAACTGGGTTTCGCCGATCAGCCGAAGGGCCAGGGCCCTTTCCAATGGATTTTCGCTTTTTTCCTCCACCAACAGAAACCGTTCCATAGCCAGCCGGTAGGCCCGGGCCTTAAGGAGGACACGGCCTTCATCCGTGGGGGAGGGGGGAGCGATGCCGGCGGGAATAGCAGGAGCCGTGAGAAATAACAGCAGAAAAAGAATTGAACACCATTGAAACAAAATCAACCACCTTGGATAAATTTAAAAAAAGTGTATACGGTTCCACGCCTGAAATCAGCGCCCAAAATTTGATTTCCACCTGGCGGACGGAAAAACCAATCGAACGGACAAGTTTTCTTAATAGTATTGCCCTCTCCAATACTGTCAGATGTTAGCCTAAAAGGCGCCCCAAAACCGTAATGAAAATCGGTCACCGTTACCCACAGCTACTGAACCCACTGAGCTTCTTCCTGGTTTTTCGCGTCGGCATTCAAATCGCCTGTGAAGAGATTACCAGTTAGATAAAGGATTAATAGGTAGGGGATAAATATTCGTTATTCATACCCTCTAAGCCCTAAGAAAGAATGGCCTTTATTAGCGCCTGGTCCATTTTCTTTCTTTTCCTTACTTTGGGTGGCGAGGAAAAAGCAAACTCCAGTTTCAATAATAATTCGAGCCATAGGTTTTGTTGCTCATGGGTTAGGGCTTCATTCAAGACGCTGATGAACTCATCGAACACTTTGTTGATTTCTAATGTGGCCCGGCGTCCCTTCTCGGTGAGAAAAACCTGCCAACAGCGTTTATCTTTGGCTTCCCCACCCCTCTGAACGATTCCTTTTTTCATCAATTGATAAAAGGTCCGGTTGATCATAGCGGGATCCGAAACCGTTAATCTCGACAGATCGGCCAAACTGCATTTTTCGTGGGTTTCGATTTGCCTTAATATCAAGGCTTGGCTGGTGTTCCATCCTGAGGCCTTCAGACGCCGGCTTAAAGCCCGGTTAATTCTTCGCTGGACGTTTTCCAAAAGTTCAAATGAATCGGACATTTTCAATCTCCTTTTTTTCGTTTGATCCAAATCACTGAAAAATCTAATTCTTAAGGTTATTACTCATGAATCCGCGTTAATTCATGTTGATTTCAAATTCAACCCTTCGATTTTTAGCCCGGTTTACCGGAGTGTCGTTAGTTGAAACAGGGTCAGCGTCGCCTTCCCCTGTCGCGCTGACGTAATCAACCGGGACCGATTGTTTGACCATTTCATTCTTAATGGCTTGGGCCCGCCGCTCGGACAGAACCAAGTTCTTAGTGGATGAACCGCCGTTATCGGTATAGTCCAGAATGGTAACCAAGTCCGAAGGGTGGTTCGCCAACACTTTTGAGATTCCGTCGATGATTTGAATTCCATTTTGGCTCAACTTGCTCCGGCCAAGTTTGAAAAGCGAGTCACCTTCCACAACGATCTTGAGCCCTTTGGCGGTTTGTGTGACATCGCCCCAGGGGGAAAATTCCGCGGTTTGGGTATCGACAGGCCTTGGAGTCACGGCTTTTTTGACCTGTTGTTCAGTGGTGCTGCATCCATTTAAGGCTGCGACAATGGCGAAAATCAGAATGAATTGATAAATTTTCATGGGAAAAACCTCCTTTGTTTTCTTTTACATGCAAATAAATCTCAGGGCAGGATCAGGTTCGTCCCTAGAACCCGTCCGGGGAAGGCTGGCGCCGGTCCCCCGACGGGTTCCCCGGAAAAACCGGGACCCGAAAAACTTATTTTTTTACCATTGGCGTGGTACTTGGCTTCACGGTTTTGCTCATCTTTTTCTTATGAGTTCTCTTATGTTTCATCGTTTTGGCTGCAGGTGTCTTGGATGGGGTGGGTTCGGCTGCGAACGCAGAACCTGCAACCACCGCCAAGAACATTACCGCCAACAATGTTGCCAATACCTTTTTCATAACTTTCTCCTTAAGTTTTTATGTACAGCCGGGAGACATTCTTTTTTCGGAATGTTTTCCCTTACCACCAAACAAACAACTCCAAAATTCCCCAGAAAACTGGGGCTGGATAAAACGCCTGGCCGGAGGAAGGCCGGGCGAGGATCCGGGATGCCGCCGGACCCTAAACCGGGAGGTTAGAAATAATCCACCGGCAATGTCTCCCTCGGCTGGGTGTGAGGCACAAACTTGGGCGTGGCGGAAGCCACCTGTTTCGCATGGTTGATCTCTTCCATGGCGAAGCCTTTCTGGACCTTTAAAACCTGATGGGAATAAATCAAATCAGGGTCTTTAATTTCATCCCGATTGGTTTTGAAAAGCAGAGGCCACTCGAAAGAGTCCCCGTAAACATTGGGCTTTCCGGCTATTTGCCACAGGCAGTCGTGCCTGCGGACGGTATATTGGGCCAGGGTTTCCCTTACCGGTTTACCAGCCGGACTTTCACCGCTTGAAAGCGTCTTGGCAGGATTTTGGCCGCTCATGTTTTGTTTATTTGTTCCGCACCCCGTTAAAACACCGCCCAAGAACAAAACCGTAGTGACATAAACGGCTCTTTTGAAATTTTTCATGACTTTTCTCCTTTCATGGGTGAATTGAATAACGGATTAACTCGCCTGTTCATTTCCTTATTTCTTATCAACCTTCCATTAGGTTTCTGGAAAGAGGCTCGAATCCTGTTTGAGTTTGAAGAGACCGTTGGGAGATTCGAGCTGAATAGGGAACCCTGCCTTGGCTTTACAAGGGCGTTGAGCGGGGGATGAGCGGCCTGGAATAAACCTCGTACCAGCTGCGAAACCGGTTTATCCCAGGGGATGTTGCCTAATTTCTTGAGAAACGGTCTTGAAAAACCGGCCAGGATAATCAGGGCGTAAACACAAACACCGAGTAATAATTCTTCGCGTTTCATGGAGTCTCCTTTCGTGGGGATTTCGAGCGCAACAGTGCGCACGAATATGCGCCAGGCAGCAAAAGCCCGGACACTTAAACGAAAGGAAGAATCAGATTCTTAAAATGGGTGAGATCTTGTGAGAGGAAAGCTCTTCGGCAGGCGCAAGGCAAAAAATCCCTTTGGGAATGGAAGGGGCTTTTTCCCTAGAAACAGCGGGAACCAGAGCAACGATTTCTGGCGCTTCCCTGTCAATGCTGCGGAGCGCGGTTTGAGGGGTGGTTAAGTCTTGGTTGTTCGTTGGGAAAAACTTCGATTCATGCAGGGACCCCGAATAGGAACCGTTGTGAAGGGAAACTACCACTGGCCGCAGTATAAACGCTGGCAACAGAGCTAAAACGAAAAATCGAATGAGAAGATCAATCTTTTTCCGCATGTTGCATCCTTTTAGTCTTCACTTATAGGACGCTTTAAGTTTGGAAAAAGTTTCAAAGAAAAAGAGCTAAATTAATAATCCTCGTCTTCTTCCTCTTCCGTCTTTGACTTCTTAATGAATTTCTTGAGCATCTTTTGGAAGGCGCTGGTCTTGCGGTGAACGCTGTGTTCCTCTGACGCTTCCTCGACGCTATCGGTTTTTTCTGACTTCTCGGATTTTTTGTCGTTAAGTGCCTTAATCGAGAGGCCGATCCGGCGCTTGCCGGTATCCACCGAAATAACCTTAACGGTCACTTCATCGCCTACCTTCAGAGCCGCTTCCACTGTTTTGGGGATGGGGTTGGCGATTTCGGTTTTGTGGATCAAGCCTTCGACATTTTTCTCAAGTTCCACGAAGGCGCCAAACTCGGCCAATCGCGCCACCTTGCCGGTCAAGGTCATGCCGGGGTGATATTTTTCCTCGATCTTGTCCCAGGGATCCCCGTCCACCTGCTTGAGCCCCAATGAAATTCTTTTTTTCTCGTTGTCGATGCCGAGCAGCTTCACGGTGATAGTCTGCCCCACTTTGAATTCTTTCTGGGGGCTTTTCACGCGCTTGTCCCAGCTGATATCCGATTGGTGCAGGAGCCCTTCCAGCCCTTCCTCCAGTTCCACGAACACGCCGAATTCAGTCACGTTTGTGATGGTGCCCTGCAGGTTTGAGCCGATGGAATAACGGTGCTGGACATCTTCCCAGGGACTCTTTTCCATGCGCTTGAAGCTCAGGTTGATTTTCCGCTTCTCGAAATCGATCTCGATGATGCGGGCCATTTTTTTCTCGCCCGCTTTGAAAATATCGGAAGGTTTGCGCATTTTCTTGGACCAGGTCAGCTCGGTCAGGTGGCAAAAACCCTCCAGTTTGTCGGGCGTACGGACAAAGACCCCGTAATCGACAAAATGAGTCACTTCCACTTCGAGGGCTTGGTCTACGCGGTATTTTTTATCGGCCTCGACCCAGGGATCGGGCGTCATTTGTTTCAAACCCAGTGAGATCTTGCCTTTTTCTTTGTCGACCTGGAGCACCATAACCTTCACCGGGCTGTCAACCTTGATATAGTCCTCGACCTTACTAACCCTGCCCCAATCGATATCGGCGATATGCAAAAGCCCGTCGATGCCGTTCAAATCCACGAAGGCCCCGTAGCTGACGATGCTTTTCACCCTTCCGTCGATCACGTCGCCGGGATTAAGTTCCGAAATTCTTTTAGTTCGCCCCTCTTCCCTTTCCATTTCCAAAACGGGGCGGCGGGAAAGAACCACATTCGAACGGCCCCGGTCCAATTTGATGATCTTGAAGTCGTAGATTTTTTCCAGGTGCTCTTCCGTCTCGGGATTCCGCTGAAGGGAAATTTGACTCGCCGGTAAAAAGGCCTCGACTTGCCCGATATCCACCCGATAGCCGCCGTTCACCTTTTTAATGACACGGCCCTTGATGAGGGCGCCCGCCTGCTGGGTTTCTTCCAGGGTTTGCCAGACTCGGGACCGATCCACATTGCGCTTGGAAAGCTTAAGCCGCCCGTTCGAATCGGACATTCTTTCAATGGTCACCTCGACCTCGTCGCCTTCCTTGACGGTCAATTGGCCGGTGATATCCAAAAATTCAGTGCGGAAAATAACGCCTTCGGTTTTATAGCCAACGTCAATGACTAGTTCTTCCTGGCCGATTTTCACAATTCGGCCTTTAACAACCTGGCCACGGGAGACTCTTTTTTCCTCGTTTAAGAGTTCTTCCATTGTCATTTCTTGGATGGGGGTGTCATTCATGGTTTATTCCTCAGGTTCTTGCTCCGCTTGGGGGAGAAAATTTGTGGTTTTCATTCTACAACAGGGGAGAGGTGGTGCAAACCCTTACGGGCAACTTTCAAGGCGGATAGGGTTCAAAAAGGGTTAGAAAGAAGCGGTAAATGGAAGCCCGAAATCACCAAAACCATCAAGGAGGATGGTTTAACCTTTGACGGGCTTCAGCGCTGCGATGTAGGTCATGATCCTCTCGGCGATGAGCCGGTAGGTAGCCTTTTCAGCGGGCAAAAGATAAAGGTCGTCCAAGGGAATCGCAGGCCCATAGGCGACCGTCACTTTCCCTGGCTTGGGAAAGAGTTTTCCCTTGGGCAAAGATTGAAAGGTACCATCGATATAGGCGGGTATGGCAGGTACCTTAGCGTTGTAAAGGAGCATCCCCACGCCTTTTTTGGCTGGTTGAAGCTCGCCATCAAGGGTTCGGGTGCCTTCGGGATAGAGACAGAGGGGTTTACCAGAATCAAGGAAATCGTGGAATCTTTGGATGGCGAGAGCATCTTGGGCCCCGCGTTTGACCGGAAAGGCCCCGCATCGACTGATGATCCAGCCGAAGAATGGGTTTCGGAAGAGTTCTTCCTTGGCCATGAATCCCACCTGCCGAATCTGGCTGGTATAGCCAATCATGTAGGGGTCCAAAAAGCTGGCATGGTTAGCCAAAACCACGAAGGGCCCCCTTTCAGGGATGTTTTCAGCGCCCTTGGATTGAACACCAAAATATCTCGAAGTGAACCAGGCCGTGGTTAGACGAATTTTGGGAAAGGATTTCAAGGCTACCGATTCCAAAGTTTTTTAAGCCTCTGGTGGGCCGAAAGGATCATTTCTTCGGTCATCACCCAGTTGATACAGGCGTCGGTGATGGAAACACCGTATTTTAACTTGGAGCGGTCTTTGACAAGGGGTTGGTTCCCCTCGTGAAGATTGCTCTCCACCATGAATCCCGTCACCGAATCGTTGCCCCTCTCCACCTGGCGCAATACGTTTTCAAACGCCACCGGCTGAAGACGGTAATCCTTGTTGGAGTTGCCATGGCTGCAATCCACCACGATATTGGCGGGAAGACTTTCTTCCATCAATGCCTTCTCGCATTTTTTAAGCGAGGCGGGATCATAATTGGGTTTGAGGCCGCCTCGAAGCACGATATGGGCATAGGGGTTGCCTGTGGTTCGGAACACGGCGGTTTGACCGTTCTGGTCGATCCCCAGGAAATGGTGGGAGGAGCGGGCCGCCTTGATGCCGTTCAAGGCCACCTGGATGCTGCCGTCGGTGGCGTTTTTGAACCCCACCGCCATGGAGAGGCCGCTCGCCAATTCCCGATGGGTTTGGGATTCGGTGGTACGGGCCCCGATGGCCGACCAGCTGATCAAATCGGAAATGTATTGGGGAATGATCGGGTCCAGGGCCTCGGTGGCGCAAGGCAGGCCCATTTCGTTGAATTTTAAAAGAAGCCGACGGGCCAAGAGGATGCCCTTTTCAATGTTGAAGGAATCGTCCATACCCGGATCATTGATCAATCCCTTCCATCCAATGGTGGTTCGGGGCTTCTCAAAATAAACCCGCATGATCAAAAGCAATGTGGATTGAACCATGGAAGAAAGTTTCTTGAGTTTGGTGGCGTATTCGTAAGCCGCCTGCGGATCGTGAATGGAACAGGGGCCCACTACCACAAATAAACGCTTGTCACGATGTTCCAAGATAGCTTCCACTTCCCGGCGCCCTTTGAGAACCGTTTCATAAGCCTTTCGGTTGCCCGGCAAAAGGGTCTTAACCTTTTTGGGCGCAATCAGGATTTCCGAACCGGCCACATGGGTATCCTGGGCCTTGGCCCTTAAATTCACCTTGCCGATATGGGAATATTTGTGTTTGGAGATTTTATTGGAGCTCATGAGTCCCTTTCCGGGTTTTGGGGGCGGATTATAGCAGGCCCCCCTTTTCGCTAAATTGAAATCTTGCTTAGCGATGAAACATTAGGTTTGGATGACGTTTATTTAAAGGCCAAGCGCCTAAGTCTATATTTTTCAGTTCAAAAATTCTCACCAACCATCGCTATTCATCTTCACTTTAAATCTTCACTGCGAAAAGAACCGTGATTCAAAAAAATTCTCAAAGAGTGCCAATTTTGCATTTAAACGCATTTATTTTGCGAGATAAAAGTGCCGGAGCATTTGGAAGCACAAGACTCAAAAACCATTTTGCGGCCCATTTTCGAAATGGAATCGGGATGTTATTTACCTTTCGCTCAATCTTCCGCATGGTTTTTAACGCCTCAAGACGAAACTTTCATGAATTTTAGGGCGCCTTTCCCTCGATCGAAAAACTTCTCAAGGTAAATGCCCGTGATTTCATGGTTTTAGAGGGCAGTTAAAGTAAACCTTTAAAGCCTCAAGAACCCAAAACATCTTGGGAAATTTTGTTTTCGGACGATTAAAAGAGCTAACGAGTGTTTTTAAGCATGTACTGATAAAGCTCTTCGGCCGATTCCTCAACGCTTAAATGGCTATGGTCCATCACGATAGATTCGGGGGTCTTTCGCAGTCCCCCGACGGACCGGTTAATATCCCTCCCGTCCCTGGCCCTCACTTCTTCCAGCACCTTTTCAAGGCTGGCGGCCACACCCGCTTTTTGAAGATCCTTCCAACGCCTTTGAGCCCTGGTTTCCACCGAGGCGTCCAAATAAAACTTGTACTGGGCGTCGGGAAAAACGTCCGTTCCGATATCCCGTCCCTCCAAAACCGCGCCACCGTAGGGAGCGCTGTCCTCTCGGCCCATGCGCTGCTGGCGCGCGACCAAAATTTTACGCACCGGGACCGAATTGGCGATAAAAGCGGAGGCCTGGGTCACTTCAGGAGTTCTAATTTCCTTCGTCACTTCCCCGCCGTCCATAAGAACTTTGTTTTCGGGTTCGGCGGGTTTTAACTCGATAAGACACCCCGTCGCGATCTTTTCTAGTTCGGAATCGCTCTTGAGATCCGCCTTCAAACGAAGGGCCTTCAGGGTGACGGCGCGGTACATGGCGCCGGTATCGATGTGAAGATAACCCAGTTTTTTTGCCAGGGTTTTGGCCACCGTGCTCTTTCCCGCGCCAGCGGGGCCGTCGATAGCGACAATGATAGGGGCTTTCATGAGGTACCTTTCTTTAAAACCGGGTCACTTTGTGAAGGGATTCCTCGAACCCCGGAAAGGAAGTATTAATATTTTCCGTGTCGAGGATAGTGGTAGAGCCTTGGGCGGCTAACCCCGCCACCGCCAAGGCCATGGCGATGCGGTGGTCTCCGCCAGAGGAAAGTTTTGTTCCGGTGAGGTGGGTGGGACCGTTAATGACCCATCCGTCTTGGGTGGCCTCAATCCTTGCCCCCATTTTACGCAGGGTCACGGCCATCATCAGAATGCGGTCCGATTCCTTGACCTTCAGGTCTTCGGCATTCTTCACCACAGTTGTTCCAAAGGCTTGGGAGGCGGCCACGGCAAAAACGGGGAATTCATCCACCATCCGGGGCACCAGACTGCCACCGGCCTGAACCGCCTTAAGGCGGGAATATTGCACAAAAAGATCGGCCAAAGGCTCCTCGCCTCTTTTGATCTTGTGAGGATGGACCTTTATGTTCGCCCCCATTTTCTTTAACACGTCAATGAGCCCGGTGCGGGTGGGATTCATGCCGACGTTTTTGAGCCGAAGCTTGGCTCCGGGGACAATCAACCCGGCCACGATAAAAAATGCTGCTGAGGAAATATCCCCAGGGACCTGGAGGGTTCTTCCATAAAATGGGTGAATGGGCCCTTTGATAGATATGGATTTGCGCCTTCTTTTGTGGGGGATTCCAAAGGCCTTAAACATCCGTTCGGTGTGGTCCCGGGTCGCGACCGGCTCCTCCACGGTGGTTTTGCCCTCGGCGAACATTCCAGCCATGAGCAAACAGGACTTGACCTGGGCGCTGGCGACCGGAAGCTCGTAAGTGATTCCCTTAAGCTTGGTTCCATCGATCTTCACCGGCAGAAAATTACCGCCTCCCGATCCGGTGATCTTGGCTCCCATCTGCGCTAAGGGGGCCAGGACCCTTTTCATAGGCCGACGCTGAAGGTATTTGTCCCCGGTCATCCGTGAGGAAAATGGCTGGGCGGCTAAGAGGCCCATGAGGATGCGGCTGGTGGTGCCTGAATTCCCGGCGTTGAGGACGCTCTTGGGCGCGACGAGGGAATTCAATCCTTTTCCCCGGATGATCACTCGATCTCCTTTTTGCTCAATCTGAACCCCCATCGCCTTGAAGATAGCGATGGTGGAAAGGCAGTCGGAGGAGGAGAGGAAATGGTCAATGCGCGTTGTTCCATAGGCCAAAGAACCCAGCATGACCGCCCGGTGGGAGATGGACTTATCCCCGGGGATCGACAGGGTTCCGGCGAGCGATTGGGCTTGATGAACGACCAACTGTTTCAAAGCTTTTCCCTTATCGAACGCGCCTTTTCAAAGAAACGCGTCCATTCATTTTTTTGACCCTTCATCAAACGCTTTTCCAAGAGGGCCAATTCCATGCGGAACCTGCGCAGTGAACTCAAAATCGCTTTACGGTTGTAGAGAAGGATATCCGCCCACATCGCCGGGTTTCCGGCGGCGATGCGGGTACTGTCCCTGAAACCAGAGCCTACACCTAAGCGGGTTTTTGGTTTTTGGTGTGCCCTATGGTCGTATTGGTGGATGAGGAGCGAGGCCAAAAGATGGGGGAGATGACTGGTCAGGGCCACAATTTCATCATGCTCCCGAGCCCCCAAAAGAACCGGTTTTCCCCCAACCTGCCTCCAAAATGCGCAGGCCGATTGGACAAGCCCAGCCGGACTTTTGCTCAAGGGCGTAATGAAAATGATTCGATTTCGATAAAGACCCTTTTCCGCGGCCATGACGCCGGATTTTTCCTTTCCCGCCATCGGGTGGCATGGAACGAAATGGTTCGAGGCTCCGGGAATCTTTTCAGCCGATTCCACGAGGGCGCCCTTGACGCTGGAAACATCCATGATCAAGGTTGCGGCATGGTCTTTTCGCAATAAACCGGGGAGAGCCTCCAAGACGGCTCCCGAATGGGAACAAAGGACGATGATATCCGCCCCTTCCACTGCGCTCTCAAAGCTGGGGGCCACCTTCATCAGTTTGGCCGCTTTACGCCGGGAGATTGCCCGGTGGTTCCATCCCACCAAGTCATATCCTTCCCTACTTTTCAAATCCATGGCCAGGGAGCCGCCCAAGAGGCCCACTCCAATAATGGTGACTTTCTTTTTTTTCAACTTTTGCCCCCGCCCGTCATCTTTTGAAAAACTTTTAAGAATCGATCGGTTTCTTCCTCGGTCCCGGTCGTCACCCGAAGGGCCTTTTCTCCCATGGGCCGCACGATGATTCCCTCCCGCAACAATCGGTCATAAAGAGATTCGGCTTCGTTGATTTCAAAATAAATGAAATTAGCCTGACTCTGGACGGGCTGAAGCCCCATTCCCCGAAGCCCTTCCATTAAACGATGCCTGGTACGCCGGTTCAAATCAACGGCTTTTCTCATATACGGCAAATCCTCCAGCGCGGCCAGGGCAGCGGTTTGCGCGAGCTGGTTGACGTTAAAGGGCTGTCGGGTTTTCTGAAAAAGGGCAGCCAATTCCGGATGGACTACACCGTACCCCATCCTTAAACCCGCCAATCCGAAAGCCTTTGAAAAGGTGCGCAGAACCGCCAAGTTAGGATAACGATCCCTCAAGCTCAGCGATTCAAAATAGGCGGCATCTTCCACATATTCATAATAGGCTTCGTCTAAAACCACCAGCACCTCAGGCGGGCAGACTTTTAAAAAGGCCTCGACCTCGGCCATCGAAAGGATGGTGCCCGTGGGATTATTGGGGTTGCAAATAAAAACCATGCGGGTCCGGGGCGTGAGGACCTTGGCGAAGGCCTGTAAATCATGGGTGTGATTCTTCAACGGCACCACTTGCGCTTTGGCTTGGTTTATTTGGCCGACCAGTTGGTAAACCACAAAGCTTGGAGAGGCATAAATAATTTCGTCCCCAGGATTGAGGATCATTTCACCAAGGAGGACGAGTATTTCATTGGAACCGTTTCCCAGAACAATGGATTCAGGCTTCACCCCCAGATAGACGGCGAGCTTTTTTGTCAGTTCATGGGCGCCGCCATCGGGATACCTGCCCCACTGGGAGAAACTTTTTTCCACAGCTTCCAAGCATCGGGGCGAAGGCCCGAGGGGGTTTTCGTTGGAGGCGATCTTGGCGGCGTTTTTGATCCCCAGTTCCCTTTCCAATTCCTCAAGGGGCTTTCCGGGAACATAGGGCTTGATGGTTTGGAGGTGGGAGCGCAAAGGGACCGAAAAAAACATTTTTTAGCTTTCGCTCCGGGGATAGGAACCTAAAACCTTCACCGTCAGGGCCGCCTTTTCCACCGCCCCGATGGCCGCCTGAATTTTTTTATCCTGGATATGACCTAGAAAATCGATGAAGAAATAATAATCCCAGGCTTTCTTGCGGGAAGGGCGGGATTCGATGCTCGTCATGTTCAATCCCTGTTTCCGGAAGGGCAAAAGAAGATCATAAAGGGCTCCAACCTTGTCCTTAATGGAAACCATCAAGGCTGTCTTGTCATCTCCCGTTTTTTCGGCGATGGCTTTGCCGATGACCAGAAACCGGGTGTAATTATCCTGCATATCCTCGATCCGTCGGGCGATAGCCCGTAAATGGTAAAGCCGGGCGGCTAATTCGGGAGCGATGGCCGCAGCCGTGGGGTCGGAGGTGGCGATTTGGGCCGCCTTGGCGGTACTCGCGCTTTCGATGATTTTCACTCCCGGCAAGCTGGCTTCCAGCCAGAGACGGCATTGGGCCAGGGCTTGTGGATGGCTGTAGACTTTCTTGACCTGTTCCATCCGTCCAGAGCGGGACATGAGGGTATAGGTGATGGGAATGTAGATTTCGGAGCAAATTTTTAATTCCGACTCCACGAAAAGGTCGAGCGTATGATTAATCGTGCCTTCGGTTGAATTTTCAATCGGCACGACCCCGTAATGGGCCCTGTTTCGCTCTACCTCTAAAAAGACATCCCGAAGGGAAGCCCCCGCCACGTAATGGGCCGAGGAGCCGAATTTTTCAAGCGCTGCAATGTGCGTGTTGGTCCCCAATTGCCCGAAATAAGCGATTTTGAGGGGCGATTCCAGGGCCAGCGCCCCCGACATAATCTCGCGATAGACCGCATGGAGGGCTTCCGGCGGAAAAGGGCCCTTGTTTTTTTGAGCAATACGGCGGTAAACCTCAACTTCCCGGTGGGGCGCGTAGAAATGCAATGAATCCTTCGCCTTAATGGCTCCTACCTTAAGCACCTGGAGCGCCCTTTCATTGAGCAATTGAACAATTTTCCCGTCCAAAGCGTCTATTGAGGATCGAATCGCCGCTAAGGAATTCTTCTTTTTCACCATAAGTTCTCTCTTCTATCGATTTTGAACAAAGGTTAGACCCGTTAGATTTTTCAAATAAATGCTGGATTTCTAAGGTATGGGTTATTCAACAAACTTTTTGTCGAAAGCGCGAACTTTTTGAAACCTCTTTTAAAACATTGGAATTATATTATATTTCAAATGGCACCCGTAAACTTTCTCCCAAAACCCTTTTCCAGGCCCGTTCTTTTTGTCGGCATAGCCTTCATCCTGCTTTTCGCGGGGGGCTATGGGTTGGCCTACAGCCTTTCTTACGATAGAGCCGCTTCCGAAGCCCAACTTTCCATCGATCATTTATCCTATATTCTCGAGGTCAAAGATGACATGGGGCTCATCGATTGGTCCAAATCCATCGAAAAATTGGATGACCTCCTGGCATATGATGTTCTAATCAATGGAGTTTCCAAGATTTCAGGGGGAAATAAAACACTTGTACCTCAAAACTTGGCCGAAGGTCTTTCATTTCACTTCCCCGCTCAATGGAATTTCCTATGGAACCCGGCCAATAAAACTTATGAAACGGTGTTCGTATTTGAGTCAACTCCCTCTCCCTGGATTGGGGGCTTAGGTTTAAGTCTTTTTGGCTTGGCGGGTTGGTTTGGATGTTTCATTTATCTTCGAGGAACCTTGCAAAAAACCGAACAGCCTTTATCCCCTTTACCTAACAATAAACATGTTGCCACTGAGGGCCCAGACTTGACATCCAAGACCCAACCCCCACCCTCAAAGGCCCGTTCCACCCTTCCCTATCTGGTCGTAAATAATAACTTTAACATTACAGAATTTTCCCCTTCGCTTACCGACGTTTTTACCTTCTTTAACCCGGCGACCCATAATTTTTTTCTCGATCTTGAGCCCACCGAGGAGCTTTTAAATCGAATGGAAATAAGGGAAGAGGGGCACGTCCCCAACGCCTTCAAATCCCTCAAGGGAAGGGGCGCAACCCTCAAAACCTTGGAGGAAGATTTGCTCTTGATTTTGGAGCCATCGTTTGAGGCCTCCACCCCCCAAAAACATTGAATTTGTTGACTTTAGTGGGGTGAAACCATAAACTGCCAACTGAATTTTTAATTTCCAATTTTCACGAAAAGGGACTCTGGATTGCGCGAAACCCTGAAAAGCCTGTCCATTTTCTCCGCGATGTTGCTTGTTCTTCTGATGATCTCCACCGGTTGTGACGTCAATATTCCCGGTTGCGGTAAGCGTTCCCTTCCTTTTTTTAAGAAAATTATTCCTCCCGCCCCAACCTCCACCCCTGTTCCTGTCGTGGTTCCATCCGCTAATCAGGTATCTAATCCTTTGCCGACCCCCATTGCGGCCGCTTCCGCCAACCCAAATCAAAAAAACACAAATAAATCTATTGCGGTTGATGAGGAAATGTCGATTTCAAAACCCTCCCCTACCGCCACACTCCCACCCACTGCCACGGCCACACCCATCAATATCGAAAAGATCGCTTTTACAACCTGGGAAGATAAAGTCTCGTCCCTTTGGACCATGAACACCGATGGAACCGCTCAAACCCGGGTCACACCCAAGGGCGTCGATGGCTGGTTCCCCAGCTGGTCGCCCAACGGCAAATTGCTGGCCTTTCTGGCCCGAACCAACGGAAAAATTAACTTATTTGTTCAGAAAAAGGGCGACACGGATTACCAACAATTGACCCAATTTGACGACTGGGTTCTTGACTCAACCGACAATTTAAAATCAATGTTGACCTGGTCGCCCTTAAGCGAAGAGATCGCCTTTGTCTATCATCGTCAAATCTGGAAGGTGATTATCAAATCACAGGCAATTGTGACCCTTTTTACCTCGGACCCTAATTTCAATATCGCGCAAGAGGAATGGGCCCCCCATAGGGATAACAAATACATCGCTTTTCTTTATCCCCAAGGCATCAATTACTCCAGCCTTTATCTGGTGAATCCGCGTCAAAAGGATTCGCTTGATTTATTTGATTCCGACCATGCCCTACTTGACCTTTCCTGGTCGCCCGATGCCCTCCGGGTCGCCTTTTCAGTCAAGCCGGATAGCATCTATACCGCCTCCGCCAACACCTCCCACCCTGTTCCCCTTATTCTTGGCGCCAGCCCCGAATTAGGCCCTCTTTTGCGTTATTCACCTTCCGAATCAGGGAAACCCATGGTAATGCTGCTGGCAAAAGAAGACATAACGGATAATGGTTATCGGGTCGCCCTCATTGATCGGCCATCCAAAGACGCCACGGATACCGGTTCTTTGAAGTTTCTAACCGAACCCGGGGTTAGCAACGCCATTTGGTCGCCGGATGGGTCCAAAATCGCCTATATCGTCAACGGCGACTTATGGATTATGGACAATACCGGAAATAACAAAAATCTTATCTCCCTCAACGGAATCATGCACCCCGACTGGTCAACCAAATGAGGCTCCATTTGAATACCAAGAACCTATCCTTTTTGTGCCTATTGATCCTGGGGCTCTTCTTTACCAGTCTTGTAGGCTGCAAACACCAAGCACCCCCGCCTCCCCCGCCTGTCCCCACCCCCATGCCTCCTCCGCCGGCCGGAAGCGTGGTCTTCGTGGAAAGAGGCCACCTCGTCCGCCTTGACCTGGCAACCAACCAAATGGTTCCCCTCACCAGCGGCAAAAGTACCGAATGGTTCCCCTCCTGTTCACCAGATGGATCCCAAGTGGCCTATTGGTCCAACGCCGGGGACGGTATTTACAATCTCTGGAAAAGAAATCTGGACGGCCAAAATCCGGTTCAATTGACCTTCAATGAAACCAGTTCCATCGGAAGCACCGAACAAAACCTTCTGGTCAATGACGGTCCCTCCTGGTCCAGCGACGGTAAGAAAATTCTCTATTCGTTAGATGGTGATATTTGGGCGGTGGATGCCGATGGCTATAACCCCGACACCCTGCTCTCAGGCCAATCGGCCCTGTCGCCTGTCATGTTCCCGGATGGTAAATCGTTGCTTTACCTTTCCAACAATGGTGCCTCGGTTTACAACCTGTGGACAGAGAATCTTCTCGAAAAAAGCACGAAACAGCTGACCCAATACACCGATTGGAACGTTGGGTCGCCATCCATTTCATCGGATGGACACAAAATTCTTATCAATCTTTATCGGGACAACACGACCCAAATCTATACCTTGGACGCGGATGGAACCAACCCGGTGAACTTGACCAGTTCCACCCATAATCTTTGCCCACGATTTGCCATGGGAGATAAAGAGGTAGTCTACTGCGGTTGGGTGAGTTCGGTGGACGATGGCTTAAACCTTTTCATCATCAATGCCAACGGCACGGAAAACAAAACCATCACGGATGACTACGGGGATTCCCCCAGCTGGGCGCCTGCCCGAGTTATCACCAACCCGTAATTTCTAAAAAACTTTTCCCGTATAAAAAAAGGACCCGCGCAAAGCGCGGGTCCTTTTTTTTCTCTAACCCCAATTTGACCGCTTAAAGCCCCTTCAACAACTCGGGATAAAGCGGGAATTTCTTAGTTAATTCCCCGATTTCACCCTTCACCTTATTACGCACTCTTTCGTCCTCCGGGGCCGAAACTACGTCATTGATCCACTTGGCGACCTGCTTGAATTCGGCCTCTTTGAAACCCCGAGTCGTCAAGGCCGGGCTTCCCAACCTTAGACCGCTGGTCAGCAAAGGCGATTCGGTGTCATAGGGCACAGAGTTCTTATTCGTCGTGATATTGGCCTCATCCAGGGCCAATTGGGCCTGCTTTCCGTTGACCTTCTTGTTGCGAAGATCAATGAGCATCAAGTGGTTGTCGGTTCCGCCTGAAACGACCTGAAAACCGAAGCCGATCAACGCCTCGCAAAGGGCTTTGGCGTTGGCCTTAATCTGCTGGGCGTAGCCCTTAAACGAGGGCTGGAGGGCTTCCTGAAAGGCCACCGCCTTGGCGCCCACCACATGCATCAAGGGCCCGCCCTGGATGCCTGGGATAATCTGGCTGTCCAAAAGCTCGCTCATTTTGCGCACCCGTCCACTCTTGGGAGCCGTGATTCCGAAGGGGTTATCGAAATCTTTTCCCATCAAGATCATGCCGCCCCGGGGCCCCCGCAGGGTCTTGTGGGTGGTGGTCGTGACCACATGGCAGTGGGCCATGGGATTGTTCAATTCACCGGCGGCGATCAGGCCCGCCGTATGGGCGATATCGGCCCAAAGGAAAGCCCCCACCTCGTCGGCGATTTTACGGAATTCAGCGTAATCCCAATCCCTAGAATAAGCCGAGGCGCCGATGCTAATCATTTTGGGATGGTGCTGGCGGGCCAATTCCTTCACTTGTTCCAAGTCGACCCGTCCGTCTTCTTTTCGGGTTTGGTAGCCGTGGAAGTTGTACATTTTGCCTGAAAAATTCACCTTGCTTCCGTGGGTCAGGTGGCCCCCGTGGGAAAGATCGAGCCCCAGGATAGTGTCCCCTGGCTTCACAAAAGTAAAATAGACGGCCATGTTGGCCTGGCTTCCCGAGTGGGGCTGAACGTTCACGTATTCGGCGTTAGAAAAAAGCTTGGCGGCCCTTTCCCGCGCCAGGTTCTCCACTAGGTCCACATACTCACAGCCGCCGTAATAGCGGTTGCCCGGATAGCCCTCGGCGTACTTGTTGGTCATCACCCCGCCCTGGGCGGCCATCACCGCCAGGCTGGTGAAATTTTCTGACGCGATCATTTCCAGCTTTTCGTTCTGGCGTTTCAACTCCAAAACGTTAGCTTCATAAACTTGGGGATCGGATTTTAAAAAGTCTTGGAACATATCGGCTCCTTGGGTGGAATGGGGGTCATTATAAGGGGCGGATTGGCCTTGCTAAGAAACAAAATATTTTTCCAAAAGGGTTCTCTTTTTCCATCCTCTTTTTTCAGCCTCGCCAGCCGGGGCTTCCAGGCACCCAAAGGTACCCGGGGGCCCAAACCAGAAGCGCCAAGCGGGGACTTGGGAATGGATCGCCAGAACCCGGTAGTCCTTATCCAAAAAAATCAAATCGGGTTTGAGAAAAGTAAAAAAGGAATGGACTGAAGCGCATTGGGGAAACCAAAGGGCGTCATAGGATCTCGGCCATTGGGTTTTCATCATCAGGCCCCAAAAACGAATACCGTACGAAGAAGCGGTATTCACCCTCAAGGTCCATTTACCCTTGGAAACCTTCATTTGCCCAGGAACTGTAAAAACACTGGCCCGAAAATAATCAGAAAGGTCACAGGCATGATGAAAAACACCAATGGAAGTAACATTTTTACCGGAAGCTCCTGCACGGCTTTTTCCGCCATCTGGGTTTGCTTATCCCGCAAAGTCAGGGATAACTGCCTTAGGGTCTTTGCGACGCCGGTTCCAAACCTCTCAGCGTGGATGAGGCTGGTGGTGAAAAGAGAGAAATCAGTCAGTTGAAGCCGGGAAGCGGCGGTTTCCAGGGCGGCCTTGCGGCTCGACCCGGACCTTGTCTGTTCCAAAAGGGCAGAAAACTCAAAACCAAGGGGATTGGGTCTGGCGTTTTTGAGGTATTGGTCTATTCCCTGTTCCACCGTTAATCCTGCCTCACAGCAAAGCGAAACCACCTCCAGGGCATTTGGAAGCTCCCTCAAAATGCGTCTTTCCCGCTTCAAAGCTATATCCCTCAGCCAAATCACCGGCAAGGCCGCGCCCAATGCCAGCCCCACGCAAGCCAATGAGAATGTGTCTAAAAGTAGGTACAAGATTAGGAATGAACCTGCCCCCGCCAGAATTTGATAGCCCAATATTTGTTGGGGTTGAAATTCATCCCTGCGGGAACGATTCAATAGCCCGCCCACCCATTCGTAATAGATTTTCGCGATGGGCAGGCGGTCTTGTAAACCACTTAGAAAATTTTCACCAAGAGCCAAAACCGATTGCAGGGGCAGTGCTTTTTTTCGCTGGGAGAGCGCGGTTTTGATGCGTTGGGTTTGATGGTGTTTTTCCACCCGGTCCCATAATCCTTCCACGATCAACCCGAAACCCCATCCCAGACAGGCTGAGGAAGCTAAAAGAAGAATGAGTATCATGGTTTAAAACTCCATGGCTAAAAGCTGGCGAATCCAGAGAAACCCTATGGATTCAAGCAATAGGGCCGTAAAAAGAATGGCCCAGCCTTGGGGTGTAATAAATAAAGGCACCATAAGCGATGGGTCCATCACGAAGAAAACGAGACCCAGCAAAAAGGGCAGGCAACCCATGAGAATGCCCGAAAGCCGGGCCTGGGCGGTCATGGCGTCTCTTTTGCGCAAAAGGCGGTCCTTTTCTTGAAGGTTTTCCAGAAGCACCTCCAACAGGCGGGTCAAATTGGCCCCGGTAATGCGTGAAATGCGGTAGGCCTCGATGAATTGTCTGAAATCGTCAAAGCCGGGATAGCGGTCCGCCATAAATTCCAGGGCCTTGTCGGCGGCAGCCCCCAGGGCCATGTCTCCGCACACTTGGCGGTATTCGCCCTTTAAAGGTTCGGGGCATTCTTGAGATAGGTATTCCAAAACCTGCTGCATGGTCTGGCCCGACCTGAGGGCCTGAATCATCATTCCAAGGGATTGAGGAAAAACATCCTGTATGAACTTAAGTTTTTTCGCTGTTTTTTGCTTTTCGATAAATTTTGGTCCTAAGCGCAATCCTAAACCCAGAAAACCAACCACCATTAAGAGAAATAGGCCGGTACCAGCTTCGCCGTAGATAACGACTCCCAAAGAAAGGATGGCACCCAGAAGAATCCATCGGGTGTTCTTATCGATCGTTATTTTTCCGGAAACGCTAGGTGAAGTTTTAAGGGTTGGCTTCGGTTGGGGTTGGACTTGGTTCTTGGGGAGAAACTGAAGGAGAAAAGAGACCAACCCATATCCCGCCAAGCCCACGCCCAGGGCCCCGATTCCCGAAACGATCCAGGGAAAGGCGCTCATGGTTATTCCTCCACCCCGACGCCTTTTCGGAAGGGCTCTTTCTCTTCCAATTGGCGAAGGGCATTTTGGGCTGAATGGATAAGGGTAGGGTTCTTGGAGATGGAAACGAACTTTTGAAGTTCGGTCTTGGCCAAACTGCGGTCTTGAAGTTTTAAATAGGTGTTGGCCACCATCAGTTGGGCCGATTGGGCCAGGGGCGAAGCCGGAAACTTTTCAACTAAAGATCGGTAACTGGTCAAGGCGTCCCCCACCTTGTCCTTCAGCAAAAGGCAATTGGCTTCCTGGTATAAGGCGTAGGGGGCAACATCATTTCCCGCCCCTTCCAGCTTGGTGTATTCCTTCAGCGCCCGGTCGTAGTTCCCTTCCCAGAAATGGCAATCCCCAATCCATTTTGCGCCCTCTACGGCATGGGGGCTTTGGGGAAAAAAATCGAGAAGCTGTTTTAAGGCCAGCCTGGCTTCCGGATAAGCCTTTTCACCGAAAATCAGGGCATAACTCTCGAGGTAAAGAGCCTCTGGAACGGCGGGTGAGGGAGGAACTTGGCTCACGATCACCTTGGCCTGGTTAATCGCCGTTTCGTAATGTGCCTTAGCGATCAGCCCCTTTAGGTTTTCTACTTGGGGGTTCGAAGACTCTGCCGCCACAACCGGCTTGAATTTAGAGCATGCGACGGAGGAAAGAATAGTGAGTGAAAAAAATAGAGATGTTAATAACCGGTACAAGATTTCCCTCGGTAAATAGGATAAGTTCAACTCCGCGATATTTTAGTTTTATTTTGAAATAGAGCGAAGAAAAATAAGAAAAATAAGGGGTCAGGCCTCCATTTTCCATTCTTCAATCTTTTTGGCTAATCCCTTATCCTTCAACAGCCTCACCTTCATCTTCACCCAACGGTTCCCCACCGCCGTTAGCCCAACCCCCATCCTTTTCCCTATTTCCTTTAAACTCAATCCCGATTCCCGTTTCAGCAAGTAGATCGCGACGTCCCGCGCCTCCGACCCCCGTTTCCCTGCCCTTAACAGTTCTTCCGGTTTTTCCCCGTAAGCTGTCGCCACTTTTCTTATCAGTCTGTCCGGATCCTGTTTAACCACATGCTTTTGGTATTTCGGCACATCCAAATGTTTATGCTTTTGCCCCGCCTCATGAACCCTGTCCAAAAACTCCTCTTTCCCCAAATACAGCCTGGAACGCAATTCATCCCACGGGGATTCTTTTCTTCCCATCCCCTCCGTCACAAATGCCCGATAGGCCTTTCGGGCTTGTTGAAGGGTTCTCCCGAATTGTCCCAATAACCAATCGGTTTCCAGCCATTTTTCCGGTTGCTCCAACCCAGCAGTGGCCTTGTAGCTGCTCCATTTCCACTCACCGGGGCTTTTGACCATCCGGGCCCTGACGGGATTCAATACCACATACCGGCATAATTCCTTCAAATAACTGTCTTTCTCCACCACAATCGCCTTATACCTTCCTTGGAATAGATGCCCCACCCTATGGTGCTTTTTATTGAATTTCTGGGTGTAAATGCCGTTAAAGTGTTTCATCGCCAAGGAAAGATTTGCTGCTGGAGTTTCCAGAAGCAAATGGTAATGGTTATCCATCAAAACCCATGCATGGCAGGTGACGTCGTGATGATCGACCATCTCAGCCAAAAGGCGGACAAACATTCCCCGGTCGGCATCGTCGAGGACAATCTTCCGCCGCTCGTTTCCCCGGGAAGTGACGTGATAAACGGCGCCCTCATAATGAATCCGCTTGGGTCTTGGCATACCAGCATTTTAATCGGCACCTTCTATTTGTAAAATGGAATATGGAGGCCTGACCCCTTTTTTTTAAAACAAACACGAACGGCGAACTGGGATCGCCACGTCGCCAACCGCCCCGATTGGGGCGGCTCCTCGCGATGACAGCCTGAGCCCAAACTATAATGCTCAAACTGATACACTACCGAGGCCTGAAATTTCACGGCCCTTTGAGGGAATGAATGGAAAATAGGCTGAAGTCCGGGCATCTAAACTCAAGCAAGGCATAGATGGATTGGTGATAGTTTTCTTTCATGTACTGGTTGAAATGATTTCCCTCCTCGGTGGAACAATTAAAAAAAACATGGGGATTATCCACCGCGTCCCTCAAGGGGTCATGGACCCCGAAACGATCCAAACCTTTTAAGCTATTGGGGCTCGTTTCCGAAAATGAAGTGACGAATAAATGAAAGGGCCTTAAGCATTCCAGGTCGTCCAAAACCCCGAATTTCTCCAGGGAAATAGTCCAAAACTCATAGAGCTGATGGTCTTGCGGATTCACCAGCTTTAAAAAACCGTGCAATCGCTCCTGCGACACCCGATTGTTCAGGTTCTGCCTGTAGTAATCCAAGAATGAGGGCAGGCCGCAAAAAAACGCGGCCAAAAGAACCAGCGCTTTCACTTTGCCGTCCCAGCCCTTCCGGGCTATTCCCCATGGAGCTTCCGAGTTGAGCATGGTTAGCATGGCCAAATAGGCGAGGATGGGTAAAGTGACTCGGTCGGGTGCCCTGAAAAAATAAATGAGACACAAAAACACGAACAGCACCCATAAAAATTGGATTCCAAAATATTTCTGAAAATCCTTGGGGCAAAAAGGAAGGAAGATAAGAAAGCACAGGATGATACGGGCGTCCCAGGGCGAAACCAGAAGTTCCAGAAGGCCGTCATAAGTCGCTATCTTTCCCTCGGTGCCGAAACGGGAAAAATGGGCCCCCAGTTTTTGAAAGTGTTCGGTGTTGAATTTTCGGAAATCTGTGTAAAACCAGTTTTTAAACAGCCAATAATCATTCTCGCTCCATCCCACCGAATCGAAATAGGGTTTAGTTTGGGGGGAATAGCTTGTAATCCGATAATCCTGCAACTCGACCCGGGCCTGGTCAAAATGGAGATACTCGCTCCATGCTTTGTCGCCATGAAACCAAGCGAAGTTGATCCCAGCCAGAACCATAATCCCCACCGCGATCATCGCCAGAAACCAGGCCCGACCCCGAACATAACCTCTGAAGCCCTTGTCCCTGAATCGCGTTGCTAGTAAGGGAACGGCAACAAGCCAGGCCAAAAAAAATGAATCCATTCGAATAAGGGCTGAGAGAAGGAGTAGCAAACCGGAAGCCGCTAAAATCGAGCTCCGGCGTCCGCTTCCAAAACTTTCGTGGTTTAAAACCAAAACCAGAATCCCGACGAAAGCGGCTAAAAGGGCTGTCATGGTGAATTGCATATAGGTGAAAAACAAAAAAAAGATGCAAGCCCAGGTCCCGATAAAGAGGCCGAGATGAAACCATCGCCTGGGTTTTTCGATTAAAAGCCAAAGGAAAACCCAAAAGGTGAAAAACTGGGTCCAGCATAAAAACCATCCATACCAGGGGATGGCCGGGACCCAGGCGAACAACTTGACCATTAGATAACCCAGCAGGATGCTGGAATAACCCACGAAGGGGGAAGGCGTCGAATCGGCCCCGAAACCCTTGACGGCCAATATTTTATAGATGTCGTCGTTGGCCATATAAAAAGGCCTTATCAAATATAACTGGATCGTGAACAGAAGGAGGGTCGCCGCGAACGAGAAAAGCGCCGGATTTTTCCAAATGCCCTCCGAAGGCCGAAGAAAGGGCTCGTAGGTTCCGGGCGCTGTGGACGGGGAATTTAGCATCGGTTCGATTTTATCATGCAGGCTATTAAAGCGCTCCGGTCCATGCCGAAGAAGGTTGTTGATCCAACCTGGCCTGGAGTGCGCTTCCGTTTTTCACGAAAATCGCGAAGGTTTGATCCGCCGGATAAAAAGTTAAAAAACGGTATTGTTTGGAGAAATAGGGCAAAAACCCTTTTCCGGAGGAATTCAAGACGATGACATCCGGCGGGGCCTGGTGTAATTGCGTCATCAACCGGTCCGTCCACTTTTGCCGCATCGGAGTGTCGATCAGGGCCCAGACGTAAAAGATCCATGCGGGGGGGCTTCGGCGGGATGCGAAATAGAGGCCGGTTTCGTTGCCGAACTCGTAAAAAGTTTCCTGGGGTTTCAAAAGCCGATCGAGGTTTCCAGCCAATCGATAGGAATCGACGAAAACCGGCCCGTACTTTTCTCGGGACCATTGTTCGGGACTCAGGGCGTAATTGGGTTGCACACCATCCTTTTTGCGAGGGCCATGTGCAGGCCTCCTTGGACAAAATCTTTTTTGGTTAACGTTGCACACCATCCTTTTTGGGAGGGCCATGTGCAGGCTCGTGTAGTAAGGAAGGAAGCCAAAAACAATCTTGTTTACACCAACTACCGGCGTCACGATCGGATAGGGGCTCTGGGCATAAACGATTTGGGAAGAGAACGTTAAAAACCAAACGGCAATGAAGATTAAGAACCCACTTTTCAAGTAACTTCTTGTCAGATAAGAATTTTTACAAATGAACATTTTTTATAATTCCAGATAAAAAAATCTAGCAACTGCTCATCTTTGGGATATGTCAGAGGCGACAGGAATAACTTTATTTATTACTTTGTCGCTTTTCGCACCACCTTCGCCTAAAGCGACAATCGCAAAATAGTAATTCTTACCATTAGTTAAATTACCAATTTTAATTTGGGTTTCTTTTATGTCCCCATCGAGCCTCTTTTTAAAATTTCTTCCGTCTTCCGAAATGTAAATTAAATAGCCCATCCCCCCCAAAGGTTTACCATCCGGACTTTTATCCCAATTGCTTGGAACTTCATCCCAAGACAAATAAGCGGAGCCATCACCGGGTTTGATTTTAAAATTTGTCGGAGTTAAGGGTTTGGGAATTCTTCGAACCGTACCGGGAATACCGAAAGATTTTAATTTTCCTTCTTTCTTCAATTCTTCATATTTTTTTGATTGCGCTTCATGAGCCTCTTTCATAGAACCTGGTTCTCGTTCACCATTAGGATCAAAAACAACTTTCTTCTTCTTTGGTTTTATTGACCCAACAACATTGGTTGGCGTTCCTATGGGCACAGGTTGAGATATTTGAGCGGGGGTAGTTGAAGGATCTAATAAATTTGAACCATTGGGTGATGGTGTCTGCCCTAGCACTGATTTGCTAAATAAAAAGACGATTAAAAAAAAGGGAATGGTAAAAGCAAAAAGTGTCATGCCTGAAAAAAGAATATTGGATTTGACTCTGGGACTTGGCTTTTTCATCTATATACCCCCTCACAGAAATTTAATTGTTAGTGCCGAAGAGTCCTTGAGGTTTGTGCTGGATACGCCCCCGTTTGGGGAGCCATTTGCGCCTGAATATTGTCACACCATAACCTTTTCAACCTGAGCATGCGCTATGACCTTAGTTGCACACCATCCTTTTTGCGAGGGCCATGTGCAGGTCAAAGTACATGTCAGTACAGGACTTGCACAACTTGCCGTTGCACACCATCCTTTTTGCGAGGGCCATGTGCAGGAGCCTGTGAACAAAGGGGCCAGGCTGGACTTCCCCCGAAAAAATGGACACCTGAGATGAGTGTAGAATACAGCTTACGGGGGTGTCTGTCATGGCGCATCGAATCAATAGGAAATATAGCCTTGAGTTTAAGCTGGAAGCGGTTCGACTCTCGAATGAGTCGGGTAAGCCAGTTACTCAAGTGGCCCGCGATCTGAATATCAATCCCGCTTTTCTTTACCGTTGGCGTGATGAAATCCATAAAGAAGGTTCCAAAGCTTTTCCGGGAAAGCCTGGCCGGAGTGTCAAAAGCCCCGAAAATGCTGAGATCATCCGTCTGCGCAAGGAAGTCAAACGGCTCACGGATGAGCGCGACATACTAAAAAAAACTCTAGTCTTCTTCGCGGCCGAAGAAGCCAAAAATTCGAATGCATCCGAGAACAACAAACCCAATACTCCATAACGATGTTGTGTCGTGTTCTTGGGGTCTCTCGTAGTGGCTATTACGCATGGTTGAATCGAGAACCGTCGAAGAGAGACAAAGAAAACATATTGGTTTTACAGGAAATTCGAGAAGTCTATTTGATATCGAGAAAGGCGTATGGATCCCCGAGAATTCACGCGGGGCTGAAGAAAGAAGGTTTTGGTTGGGGGCGCAATCGAATCGCTAGATTGATGAAAATGGCTGGAATTCGGGCCTTGAGGCAGTACTACTACCGACGTTGCACGTTGACGAATCATGGGAGGATAAGAACCAAGAACCTGGTGAAACAAAAGTTCGATATTAAGAAGCCCAATAGAATCTGGGCATCTGATATTACCCAGTTTCGTACAGGGGCTGGTTGGTTGTACCTGGCGGTCGTGATGGATCTTTTTTCTCGGCGAATCATTGGTTGGTCAATGCAACCCCATCTGCGGGAGGAATTGGCCATCGATGCCTTGAAGATGGCGATTCAAGAAAGAGGTGATCAAACGCCGAAGATTCATCATTCGGATCAAGGCAGTCAGTATTCTTCGAGAGCTTTTATTAATGAACTGAAAGAGCATCGGATCCAAAGCTCGATGAACCAAAGGGGAAGTTGCTACGACAACGCGGTGGTCGAAAGCTTCTTCAAAACCTTGAAAGCAGAGTTGGTGAGAACCGTGCGGTTCAACACGAAGGAAGAGGCGAAAGCTAAGTTGTTTGAATATATAGAGATTTTTTACAACCGGAAGAGATTGCATTCCACCTTGGGCTACAAAAGTCCGGTGGAGTTTGAGGGAACAACTACACTAAACTAGATTGTCCACTAAATCGGGGGAAGTCCAGGCCTACATTTTACACTTTAGAAGCCTCTTGGCGAACGCCCGGTCTTTAGCCATCTTCGTCTTGATCCTCGCCCATTGGTTCCCCACCGCCGAAAAACCTACCCCCATTCTTTTCCCGATCTCTTTTAAACTCAATCCCGACTCTTTTTTCAGCCAATAAATCGCCACTTCCCGCGCTTCCCGCCTTCTCCGGACTGATTTCAGTATCTCGTCCGGCTTTTCCCCGTACACTACCCCGATCTTCTCCAGTACCATTGCCGGTTCCTTTTTAACCACATGTTTCTGGTACTTGGGCACATCCAGGTGGCGGTGTCTTCGCCCCACCTCGTGCACCCTGTCCAAGAATTCTTCTTTTCCCAGGTAAACCTGGGAATAAAGCTCTTCCCAAGGCGACTCTTTCTTGCCCATTCCATCCGCCACAAACTGCTTATAACTTTCTTGGGCCTGTTTTGCCGTTTTTCCGAACTGACCCAAGATCCAGTCTGTTTCCAGCCATTTTTGCGGTTGCTCCAACCCAGCAGTGGCCTTGTAGCTGCTCCATTTCCACTCACCGGGGCTTTTGACCATCCGGGCCCTGACGGGATTCAATACCACATACCGGCATAATTCTTTCAAATAACTGTCTTTCTCCACCACAATCGCCTTATACCTTCCTTGGAATAGATGCCCCACCCTATGGTGCTTTTTATTGAATTTCTGGGTGTAAATGCCGTTAAAGTGTTTCATCGCCAAGGAAAGATTTGCCGCGGGAGTTTCCAGAAGCAAATGGTAATGGTTATCCATCAAAACCCATGCATGGCAGGTGACGTCGTGATGCTCGACCATCTCAGCCAAAAGGCGGACAAACATTCCCCGGTCGGCATCGTCGAGGACAATCTTCCGCCGCTCGTTTCCCCGGGAAGTGACGTGATAAACGGCGCCCTCATAATGAATCCGCTTGGGTCTTGGCATACCAGCATTTTAATCGGCACCTTCTATTTGTAAAATGGAATATGGAGGCCTGACCCCTTTTTTTTATAGATGATTAATTCCCTGCTTATATAGTTGCACACCATCCTTTTTGCGAGGGCCATGTGCAGGCCATTGGGAGGCCCTGGTTGGAACCGATTTTTTCACTTGGGAGGTCTGGGAACCTTGGGGCTTGACCACTTATTACGTACTTTTCCTTATCCACCAAGCGAGCCGAAAAGTCCACATAGCCGGTATCACGACCAACCCTGATGGGGATTGGATGAAGCAAATAGCCAAAAACCTAACCATGCCGGACTGGGGTTTCCTCAAACAAGGGATGATTTTATTGCACGATCGGGGCGGTCAATTCTGCCCGACTTTCCGGCGAATCTTGCAAAACGAGGGAATCCAAACCCTGATGCTTCCCTTCCAAAGCCCAAATCTCAATGCCTATGCGGAACGTTGGGTAAGGTCCGTAAAGGAAGAATGCTTATCCAAGATGATTATTTTGGGAGAACCGATGTTACGAAACTCTTTGAAGGAATATCTCGCTCATTTCCATGGGGAGCGTCCCCACCAAGGACTTGGCCGTATTCCCTTTCCTGCCCGAGAACTAACCAGAGGAAGCCCAAAGGGCAAGATCGTCTGTCGTCAAAGGCTCGGCGGAATCCTTAACTTCTACTTCCGGGAGGCGGCGTGAATAAGTGAACCCTACGCCCTTTACCTCGGCTACTTTAGCAATAGAGTAAATCGGAAGAGATTCATGAGAAAAACCAAAACCAAAAACGGAATCCCAAACAATAGGGCCAAATCGAAAACCAGTCTTTTAAACGTCGGCTGTAATGATTTTCCTAATTTGTAAAAAAAAGTGATGTACAAAAAAGCTATCAGGAGCGGAACAAAAAAACACAGCCACGACCGCACGCCCCCATTCCACCCCGAAATAAACAA
This sequence comes from candidate division FCPU426 bacterium, assembly GCA_963738405.1. GTDB lineage: Bacteria > Oederibacteriota > Muellerivitia > Muellerivitales > Muellerivitaceae > CAVTWJ01. The sequence goes on from CAVTWJ010000012.1 coordinate 148,870, forward strand.
GCCAAACACGATCACATAAAGGAAAATCAAAAACCCCAAAAGAGTCTCGAACCATTTCAAATGCGGCTTCTCGCGATCCCACGAGCCCCTAGCCTTTTGGACGGCGATATGCGCCACAACTGTCGTCCCCAAAAACAGCGGAAACAAGAAAAGACACCCATACCCCAAAGTGTTAGAAATTTGATCTTCTTGAAAAATAGAACGCTCATTGACGAGTTTTTCCCAAAAGCCTTCAAGAACAATCAAAAAAAACAAAACGGCGGCTACCCACACTCCGAGTTTTTCATAGTTCACCGCCGTCCCCTTATGCGTTCTCATGGGCAACCGCCAGGATTAATGTTTGGTTGTTTAAAGAGTTGGAAGCCCGCCGATATGTCAGCCGCCGCCCGTTGACTATTCCCAAGGGGTGTCTTGGGTACTCCAGGCCCAATAGGATTGCTCCACGGTAACTTTCGGACAAGCGCCGCTATCTCTTGTGCCTGCTCTTCTGTATAACCCGCCGCCGCCATATAGACTCCGTAATTCACATTTCCCAAATCATGCAGTTGTACCTTCGTGTAAAAGTCAGGGTTGTTGTAGTCATAGCCGTAAGGGTTGTTGGGGTTATAGTTGGAATTTACAAAAGGCAAAACGTGCGTGCCCCAGTCATCGGGCCCGCCCTGGCCCAATAGTTGGTTTATTGAAAATTTTTGAAATTTTATTCACTGTTTCCGGCCTCATTTTATTGCAAACGTCGAATCTGGAATTCCCTTATCCACTTCATCCGTCACCACATCCATATCCGCACTCACGTCGAAATTATTCGTATGGCTTTCAGTGTGTGTATGCAAAGGATGGTAAGTGCTCCCAATTTTTTGGTAGGTCGCGTCCATGTTTAAGACCGTCTTCCCATTTTTGTCCTTCCCTTCCATGTGGGTAACTGTGTTGGTATCCGGATCAACCTTGATGGTTGCATGATCCACGTTCTTTGGTTGCACACCATCCTTTTTGCGAGGGCCATGTGCAGGTCATCATTTCCAATAAATATTAAAAACAAGAATTAAATAATTGATCACTCCGTGGCATACAAGAGAGGTTATCAAAACATTTGTCTTTTCATACAAAAGTCCTAAAACAAGCCCACTTAGTAAATAATATAAAAAATCATAACCTCCTCTTGATGAAGTAAAAGTAATATGCATAGTAGCGAAAACAAAACCTTGAAGAATTAATGCCCACCATAAATTCATATGGTTTTTAAAAAAATTAAAGACAATTCCTCGGAAAAAAAATTCTTCACTTATGGGTCCTAATATAATTGTTTGAAATCCTAAAATAGTAACGGGAAAAGTTAAGACACTTATCCATCCTATTTCATTTTTAGGGGCTGTATGTATAAGTGACAAATTCCAATAAGGGGTAAGACGAACAAAAATAATCAGGGCAAAACCAACCAAAATACCAATTATCCAATTCCGATCTAAATAACTACTCTTATTTAATAAAATGATTTGTTTAAAGAAATTCTTATTTTTGAACTTTGCATAATAAAAAGGGACAACAATGTTAATAATCAATGCAAAATACCCAAACAGAAATTCTGCGATCAAATTATTATTGAGGAAATATTGGGCAAAAAGAAAACCAATAAATTTTAAAATAAATATAAAAATTACAAGTAAAGAAAAGTCAATTAATGTTAAATCAAATTTATTCTTAAGGTGGTACGCTGCCATTACAAATGGCCTCCCAAAACGCTTTCCAATTAAAAAAGCTATCCCAATTATCCATTAATTCGCCGGGAAATTGATGACCAGAATATGATTTTGCCGTGTCAACATCATCAAGCCAATCGACAACATCATTATTAAGTAATGGGCTTATTACAGCAGGAACTATTTCTAAATTTCCAGGGCCATAAATGTTGGGGAACGGAAGGTATTGTGTGTTATAAGGCCAAACATTAGGCGTCTTAACTACACCATTATTCGCATTGTTTTTCCCATTACCATTTCCTACCCCACAAATACTACAACCGCCACCACCGTTACTAGATGGAGTTGATGTTGGCGTTGGGTTTTGGACAGGTGTTGGTGGTGAACAAAGTAAACCAGATAGATCAATAAATCTAAATGGGTTGTTTAATACCATCGAATATAAGTTTTGTCCGGCTCTTTCATTCAAAGGGTCTCGGTTCAACCATCTTCCCTTATTTGCGTCGTAGGCTCTGAATAAAGTTAAGTCTAATCCTGTTGCATTTTCTTGGTAGAAACCTGTGTAACCAAAGTCGGAATCCAGATCACCGGATAGCTTTGTCTTTCTCCCATACGTATCGTAATCATAATTTGCATGAATAGTTCCACCACCGTCCGTCATTTCTCTTATGTTTTCGAGATGATCTCTTGTATAAAAATACTGTGTTGTACCGATAATCTCTCCCATAACAAAGAACTGTTTGGCTACCGTGTGCCCGGTCGCGTCCCTTTGTTGACATAACTGTCCCCAGCACCAAACAAGTGTTTTATTCGTTAAAACTATTGCCCCATGACTTTCAGTTATGCCTATCCTTCTTCCCCAACCGTCATAGCTCATCGTTACCGTATCCGCCACTCCTGGCGGCTGGGGGTTCAGGAAGGTGACGCTGATCAACCTGTTTTCCGCATTCCTGTTTAAGAAAAGCAAAATCAATTCTAGGTTTTATTTGAATACTTTCTTTGAAAAGCTTCAATGTCAGGACCCAATTCTAAATTTGGTATTTTCGATTTGATAATTTCAATAAGTTGGCACAAATCACTTCCGTTAAACAAAACGGCTAAATGCATAGAAAATGTTTTACTCGCATTTAAAGAAGCGTTTGGGTTCATACAGAAAATTGTGAGCGAGGGAAAAACCCCAATAACAGAATTTATTTTTTTTATTTCTTCCCATCTAACCATTTGGCCTTTAGATAAAACACCACTCTCCTTAATCCCTTCTTCGTAGACTATTAATTTAATTGTCAATATAAACGGTACTATTGGGCCAAGCAGACCATAAAAGATAAAATTTAACGTGATATAAAGGGTGGGCAAGTGGCCGATGAAATTTACCCATGCTGGAATAACAAACACTAAAAGGAAAAAAATCACAAAAACCCACCAGATTTTAGAAATTCTAAAAACCTTAAAAGATTTTTTCATTTCGCCCAAGGTTTTCCCTCCTCCCTGTTGAATTTAAATCAACTCAATGAAAAACCTTACCCATTGCATCCAGGATTAATGTTAACTATTGGACTGTGTAATAAACTAGAAAGTCCACATAACAAACCTTCCGCAGTAAGCTCTAATACTTCCATAACGCTGTAACCAATATCTCCCATACCGAGTGCCAGTTGCCCACCAGGCCCCGCCGTTTTACACGCCATATAATCTAAAAGATTTAAATTGGGTGCGCGTTTATCAGCAAGTCCGAACCCAATTTCCAAAAGGCCTGATCCTAAAGTTGCACACCATCCTTTTTGCGAGGGCCATGTGCAGGCACGGTCGTATTAATGACTTCAGTATTCTTGGGCGGCGTTGGAATGAGCCTGGCCCAAACTCCGGTTCCGTCTGGAGCTCCGAGAAAGATTGTCAAACATGTTAAGCATGCGAAGGTCGTTAAGGTTTGGAAGGCGGCGAAACCCTATTCTTCCAAAACACCAACGGTTAAATAATTAATAATTGGTGTTTGTTTATTCAACGAATAACTTTGGATGCCCTTGCGTTAAGATGTTAACTTTTCGTAAATAATAACATTAGAATTTTTTAATACTTTAAGATTATACGTCATTCCCTCGGATAAATAATTTCTTGAAAAGTATAGTGTATAAAAAGAATTATTTTCCCCTTTTAAAAGAATATTTTGTATTAAAAACCATGTCTGCGGCATGGGTCCGGGGGTATCAGCATCTATAATTGACGTTTTGGAAACCATAATTTGTTCACCTGTAATAAGACCGGAAATATCTTTAACTAAAGGTATATTGATATAAATTCCCACAAAAAAGACAAATACGGAGAATATTTTTGTAACCAGGTGCCAGGTTTTAAATGTAATATTCCGATATTTTTGGCTATCAAGTGTTCCTGATTTTTCTTGAGTCAGAAACCTTGGATTTAAAAAAATATAAACTGCAAGAATCGGTATTTCGCCCTTAACAATTATTGCCCCAATTAAGTGAACTACTACTTCTGGCAACAGCAACATAAACAACAAAAACAAACCTAAAGAAAACAACCAGATAGACGAATAAATAATTATTTTTTTGTTTCTGGAAGAACTTTGTAATTTGTGGCCTTTGATCTCATTCAGCAGGTTTCGTTTTTGCATCCTCTTTTTGGTTATCTCCGCCCGTAATATGGTTAATGCCATTTTCAACGGTTTTGTTTACTTTATCTTCAGCGCCAGTCCCTTTATAAATACTTTCTTCTTCATTAGAAGCTACACTAGATAAAGTTCTGGCACCAAATAATTTAACTCCGGTCTTTACGGAAATATCACTTATTTCCTTTTTCGCTCCATTTAATGCATTTTCCACACCTTCTCCGAATTTTGTTTTTATCTGTTTCTCTAACGCGGTTATGCTTCCTTTGCCCGTAATATCATTAAGTTTTAGAGTTTTTGCTACTTTGTCAAAAAGTTTGCTTGTTACAAGACTGGTTCCTATTTCTGTAACATATGATGCAGCATTAAATTTTGATGATTTCCCTTCGATGACATCATGTATCTGCCCAAGAAGATTCGAAGTCGTTGCGGAAGCAACAGCCCCAGCAGCAGGCGATCCATATAAAGTAGCTTCTCCTCCGACACCGCCAGCTATTGCAGCTTGAAAGTAACCAAATCCATCCGTTTTGCCCGAAATTTTTTGTGCAATAGCTTCAGTTACTATTCCCCCAACAACCCCAGCTGATATTGCAGCCACATCGTCCCATCCAGCCCACCTTCCATCGGTATCCCGGAGTTTCACCGGATTATTTTGTGCATATGAATAAAGACCAAGATTCCCAGGGTTATAAATACCGTTGTGGGGCTTTCCGTTCAAATAAGTATCCAAAATGGGGTCGGGACTTTGCCAAACACTCGTCCTCGGATCGTAATACCGTACTCCGAAATAATACAGCCCAGTCTCTGAATCCCATTCTTTATCAGTGAAAGAGTAGTTCGGGAAAAGTTGAAGGCTCGCTTCCTGGTCGATCCAAAATTCGCCAAATGGAATGTATTCAATATGTTCGGACAAGACTCCAGATCCATCGGACATGTAGCCAGTGCTTCCCAAATGATCGGGATGGTAGAAGAATACAAAGTAGTTCTGGGGTATCACGCTGGAACTAGGCCACACACCCTGACAGGAAGAGGGAGTACCAACGGTTGCCGCTGCCGACTGAACATAAGCTGTCTGACCGTTGTAATAGACTTCGTAAAAACCCGTATATTGGTTCAACGTCTGCAGGGTCAATGTCTGACAACTGTTGATTGTTCCTAAAACGGTCCCTTCCACCGAATCAGATGCATATAGCGGCGTGCCATCACTCAAAACGGTCACATATTGAATCTGTTGACTTGACCCATTGTTATTGCCTTGGGAATCAACTTGCTGACTGTACTGGCTCCAATTGGCATTCCGGCCCCAACTCATATTGGCTGAACTCACAAGAGTATATCCACTGCTGTTTCCACAAGAAGGACAGGGAGTGCAATTGGGGCAAGGGAAAGTCGCCTGATCAATCGCCAAGGTCTGATCATCCTTCGCATTCACAATCTGGCTGGCAATCCTATTTGAACCTATAAAAATGTGCTTGCTAGCCACAAAACCGTTACAACTTTGAGGCTTCTCAAGTGTGTAAAACTGATTAATGTAGGCGTTGATATTACCACCTTGGAGCTTGTAAACGCGGCTTCCCTTATCGTCATAAACAAAATGAACATCACTAGTATTAGTCGCTTGAACTCCAGGATCACCGTCGCCTACTGCTACAAGACGATTTTCCTCATCCCATACCATGTTGCGGTTTGTGCTGTAATCGCAGTCACCAGGCAAAACGTCAAAACCTAATTGGTTTCCATTGCTGTCGTAGAAGAAGTCCCGTAGGCCGATCTGCGTAGGGGCATGTGGATGGGTACTGTTGTAAGAATACTTCCAATCGTAGGTCAGACGGGTATCGGGTCCAATCGTTGTCAGCCCCGTCGGCTCATTCACTTGGGTAAAGGTTGCCGCCTGATTCTTTTCTTGGATGTTGTTAATGTTGTCATAAGTCATCGCAAGGTTATAAGTACTGTCGTAGGTCGATCCACAAGAAGGATCGAAAATCGAATGGATTGTTCCCGTGGCATTCGTCAGCCGATAAAGGTCGTCGTAACCAAAGGTCTGGGTTACTCCCCCACCTAACAAATGTCCAGGCATAGGTGCTATCGCGTTGGCAAAGGTCGTAACATTGCCAACTGCGTCATAACTATAGTTTAGATTTTGGAAAGTTACAGGCCCAGTCAGGCTTTGCAGATTGCTTAACCGTCGAGTTGTTGGTACATATGAGTAACTTGTCTGGGTTCCATTTCCATGTTGTAAGAATACCCTTTGCTCAAACTTATCGTACTCAAGCCGTAACACATAAGGAAATATCTCATTTTTAACCGTGCCTGTCGCCATCCTAGGTAATCCACCCGAGTCGTATTCATAAGTCAGAACTTCACCATCGGGATATGTCATTGCTTCCAGGCGGCCCCAGGTATCAAAGGTGTATTGGGTCACGTAAGTTAGCGGCATGGCACCTGCGGCGTAAAGACTGCCACTCGGTGCTCCCCAACCCGTGAACGAACCAGAAGAGCCAGAAGTAGTATTGGATGTTCCAGAACGACCCCATCCGGAAGAACTCCCGCTTCCTGAACCTTCCCATACCCCGAATCCTCCGCAGGTGGGGCATTGGGTTGCACACCATCCTTTTTGCGAGGGCCATGTGCAGGTTCAGGGATTGCCCGGTCTTTGGGGGAGGTAATCCCGGTGATGTGGAAGGCGGAACCCTTCAGGGTGAGGCTTTGCACCTCCATTGCCGAATTGTCCGCCCTGTCTTTATTGCGCGGATCAAGAAAAAAGGCCATCCAACCGCGCCATTAAATTATGTCATCTATACCAATGATTTTATGAAACATCTCACCACCTTTTCCTATTCGGGGGAGGTCGTGACACCGGACCAGGCTCCTGTTTCCTATCAATGGGTGACTTTTGGTATTGACCCGGTAAATCCGTCCAAACCCTTTGAGGCTCAATGCACCTATCTCGGTTTCCAAACTGATTCAGGTCACCCGGTTAAAGAGGACCCAGGTTGCGATGATTGTTATTTGGTGTCGGAGGTGGGAAATTCAGGGGATTTGGCAAATTCGGCCGAGATGTCATTTGACGGGGGTGCCCATCTTTCAAGGGCGGCCTATTCAACCGACGGGGGTAAAACCTGGCTGGATAAATTCGAATGGGACGCCAATATCGTCATCTTAGGGCCCGACTGTATTGAACCTCAAAAGCTTGAGGGTATTTCCATACCGACACCCCAACCCCTCCCTAAGGAATTGAACCAATGAAAAGAGGCTTTTCTTTAGTTGGCTATTCCCTTCTGTTTCTGATGGTTTGCGGAAGCCTATTCTCCCAACAATATGTGGATAGTTTTCTCGAGGCTCGGCAATCGGCTAATGAAGCCTTCAATAAAGGGGATTTAAACACTGCTTTAAAGGAAGAAAAGCGGGCCTTGGGTTTGGCTCAGGGAAAATACGGCCAGTTTCATCCTTCACTCGTACCTGTATTGAACGACCTCGCCACGCTGGAAAGGTATTTGGGCCAATACCAGGATGCGGAGAAATATTACAAATTAGGCCTTACGATCCGGGAACAAATCCTGGGGATGGATGACCCTCTGGTGGCCGAATCCCTCGATAACTTGGCCGTCCTGTATGACGATCTGGAAAGGGATGAAGAAGCTCAAATTTTAGAAAAACGGGCATTAGCCTTACGTGAGGGACAAAAAGGGTTTGTCGTAAATGATTCCTATCTGCGCGAACTTCTCCAATTAGGAAAAACCCATACTCGTTTAAAAAATTACGAAGATGCCGGAAAAACCCTTGGTAAAGCCATGGCATTGGCCAACAAGACATTACCTTCAGGTAGTCCTTTTAATAGTGAAGTTATCGAAGCATTGTCCGATGCGGAATTAGGGGGCGGTCACCCGGATTTGGCGGAAGCTGATTTATTGAAATCCCTGGAACTTAAGAAGGCAAGGTTGACGGAAAACAATTACGAGGTTGGAAATCTTTATAAAAAGCTGGGGGATTTTTACAGGGATTTAGGGAAAAAAGATGAAGGCCAGGGGTATTACCAAAAAGCCCTTAAAGTTCATCTCCGTTATATCAGTGGCTCCTGTGATTATATGAACGTTGATCGATTTGATGAGGCTTCGAATGATTACCTGGCCTTGGGGGACCACGCGGAATCGTTGAAGCTTAAGAAACAGGTTCTGAAAACCTTGGTCGAGATGTGGGGGAAGGATAATCCCCTTTCGGCGATTTGTCAGGCGGTAATGGCTGAGAACGAAGCGGCTTTGGGGGAAAAAGATGAAGCCCTGTCGGATCTTCAACAGGCTTTGGGGATATTAAAGGACGAATTAGGCCCGGATCACACTTTGACGAGAGGGGTTATTAAAATTTTAACAGAACCATAGGACACGGATATGAACTACCAAATCTTTTTCACGCTTCTAGCCGCCCTTTTGAATCCCGAAAAACGCTCCCTCATGGACTTCTACGAATCCCAAATCAGGTTTCTCCTGGCCCACCTTCCCAAACGACCCGTTCCTACCTTGGGACAGAAAATGGACATGTCAAAGGCAGCGGCCAAATTAGGAAGAAAAGGCCTTAAAGAAATTCTCACTCTTTTTAACCCCTGACACTCTCCTGCGTTGGCAAAGGGAAGCTGTCCGGGAAAAGTGGGATTATTCCAAAAATCGGGGCCCCGGAAGGCCGTCTCTGGCCAAGAATATTGAAAAGCTGGTGGTCCAATTCGCCCAGAACAATCCCTCTTGGGGATACAAACATATCCGGGACAGCCTGAAAACCTTGGGATTCATTGTCGGCAAAACCACAATCCGCAACATCCTTAAAAGGCATGACTTAAACCCAGCCCCGGAAAGAATAAAGAATGGCCCTACCTGGGCCGAGTTCACAAAGTCACACTGGGAAGCACTCGTTGGAACCGACTTTTTTACCTGGGAGATTTGGGAGCCTTGGGGTCTTACTACCTACTATGTTCTATTCCTCATCCATCAAGCCACAAGGAAAGTCCATATTGCCGGTATCACGACCAATCCTGATGGGAATTGGATGAAGCAAATAGCCAAAAACCTAACCATGCCGGACTGGGGTTTCCTCAAACAAGGGATGATTTTATTGCACGATCGGGGCGGTCAATTCTGCCCGGCTTTCAGGAGAATCCTGCAAAACGAGGGAATCCAAACCTTGATGCTTCCCTTCCAAAGCCCAAATCTCAATGCCTATGCGGAGCGGTGGGTAAGGTCCGTAAAGGAAGAATGCTTATCCAAGATGATTATCTTGGGAGAACCGATGTTACGAAACACTTTGAAGGAATATCTCGCTCATTTCCATGGGGAGCGTCCCCATCAAGGACTTGGCCATATTCCCTTTCCTGCCCGAGAACTAACCAGAGGTAGCCCAAAAGGCAAGATCGTCCGCCGTCAAAGGCTCGGCG
>CAVTWJ010000013.1:0-95765 GCA_963738405.1 candidate division FCPU426 bacterium
CGAAAATCCCAGTGAAATTATATTGAAGGGTAATGTGTACCTCAATGAAATTTTGAATCAGGTATATGATAACGCCCAAGTATCGAAATCAAATATTAATTCAGCCTATATAGAGATATCTGTTAACAGGAATACCGATATATTAAACAGCATAAATATGGATTTCAGCGGCTCTTTGGATGGCGGCGAAGGAGATGCCCAATACTCTGCCAAGGTGGCTTTGACATACAGCGATTTGAACGGGAAATTTGATATTGTACTTCCAGAAGGTGTGGAATAAGGGTACAACCCTCACCCCCTGCCCCTCTCCCGGACTCGGTAGAGGGGAGAAAAGATAAGGAGGAATATTGTGCAGAAGTCTGTTGAACTAAATTGTAATGGGTTAACTTTAAGGGGAACAGTCCATATACCTAAGAATGGAAACGAAAGCATCCATTTGTGGCTATGTACCACGGCTTTACTGGAAACAAGACTGAGATAGGTTTTTTGTTTGTGCAGCTCTCTAGAAAACTGGAAAATGCAGGAATAGGAAGCGTCAGATTCGATTTTTCAGGATCGGGCGAGAGCGACGGACTGTTCCAAGACATGACGGTTTCGAGAGAAATCAGCGAGGCGAGGCGCATTTATGAGTTCATGTCAGGCTTGGAATATGCAGACACAGGCAGCCTTTTCCTGATGGGCTTAAGTAATGGAGGCCTTATCGCAAGTGTACTGGCTCCAGAACTTCAAGGCGTTAAAGCAATGGCCTTGTGGGCTCCTGCGGGGAATATGGCTGATATTGCGGAGCGCACGGTGTGTTTTACTGATGAAGCAGGCGGATGGACATAGGCGGATTGTTGCTGAATCCAGGTTCGCGGAGGATGTAAAAAGTATAGATATATATGGCAGGGCGGCGAAGTATAAGGGGGATGTCCTTATAGTGCATGGAACTGCGGACGAAACAGTTCCTTTGGAAACTTCGTATAGGTATAGAGAGATATACAAGGAACGTTTGAAATTGATGGAAATTGAGGAATCAAGCCATATATTCAACAGGGTGCAGTGGAAGGACGAACTGCTCGGGGCTACGGTGGACTTTTTGGCGGGGTATAAGTGAAGTATTAAGAGCCAGGTGTGATAATTACCTGGCTCAATTCCAGTGTATCAAGGCCATTACGGTTTTTATCTTGTATATCAAAGGGTAGTCACTCATATTTGGTTGCTCTCCTTTAGTATTCCAAAGCCTTCCGCTATTAAAGTTTCCAACACACTGTCAATGGGGATTCCCTTCATTTCACAGGCTTTTGGAATGGTCATAGCCTTGCCGCCCGTTTTACGTGCAATAGGGTTTATTATGTCTTTGAAGCCAAAGCTCTTCATGATTTCAACCATCTCAGGATACTTTCCGGTCAACTCGTAAATACTTTGATTCAAACTAATATGTTTCATAGTCAAGACCTCTTTCGACAGCTTTAATTTTGTACTTATTTATATATACCCCTAATCAAGTGCTACTATAAGATATAACGAAAAAAGATTTTGCATTTCAAGACTAATTTAAACTGCAAAATCTATAGTTGACGGGTACACCTCCTTATAGTATTATTGGATTAAATATATAGGAATAGTAGGGTTACTGCATATAATTTGCAAGATGAAAGCCTTTATATAGTAAGAAATATTTTGAGGGAGGGGCAAGTTTCATGCCAATCAAAATACCGGATAATCTCCCGGCAACGGAAATCCTAAGCAGCGAAAATATTTTTGTCATGAGCGAAAACCGTGCGTTTCACCAGGACATACGTCCGCTGAAAAATTGCTATATTAAATATAATGCCAACTAAAGTCACTACTGAAACTCAGATCTTGCGTTTGCTAAGTAATTCTCCGCTGCAAATTGAGATAGTCCTTTTGCATCCAAAAACTCACACGTCGAAAAATACTCCAGAGAAACATCTAATGGCATTCTACAAGACCTTTGATGATATAAAAGACGAGAAATTCGATGGGATGGTTATAACTGGCGCTCCAGTGGAGCAGCTCGAGTTTGAAGAAGTGAATTACTGGGAAGAATTAAAACAGATTATGGACTGGAAGGTCAACAATGTCACATCTACGCTCCATATTTGCTGGGGGGCGCAAGCCGCTCTTTATTACCATTTTGGGATTCCAAAGTATCCACTTGAGAAGAAAATGTTTGGAGTATTTTCCCATACTACATGTAAAAAGAATGTTAAGCTGCTGCAAGGGTTTGATGATGAGTTCCTGGCTCCACATTCACGCCACACTGAGATTAGAAGAGCGGATATTGAGAGATTCCGAACTTGGAAATTTTGGCTGAATCAGAAGAAGCAGGTGTTTATATTGTAGCAACCAAAAACGGACGGAAGGTTTTTGTAACTGGACATTCGGAGTATGACCCTTTTACTTTGAAGGCAGAATATGAGCGTGATGTAGCAAAAAGGACTTGACATAGAAAAGCCGAGGAATTATTTTCCAAACGATGATCCTACAGGAGAGCCCATAGTAAAATGGAGGGGACATTCCAATTTGTTGTTCTCAAACTGGTTGAACTATTACGTATATCAGGAAACACCTTACGATTTGAGCGAAATAAAATAATAAATTAGGTATATATTACAAGGAAATGAGACATATATATAGCACGTATAAAAGGAACGCAGCAATCTGGCGTTCCTTTATGTTTGCTTTCCAAAATAAATGTATTGCTGGAATTACCATAATGAGATTACACTTGTATTATTTCCGACAAGATGTTACAATTATATTAAGTAAACCAAATCCGCGTTTTCGGCCAGGCCGGGGAATTCTGGGTCAACTCGATGAACCTCTACCGGTTCACGAATGCCGGGGCCACCAGGACCCAGATCGCCAATGTCACCGGCGCCCTCGGCGTGGGGTTCGGCATGGCCGACAGCCCTACCTACACCCATCCGGCCCTTTACCTGATCGGGACGGTCAGCGGGACCTACGGCTTCTTCCGCAGTGACGACGGGTTGGGCGCTGCCTGGACCCGGATTAACGATGCCAACCACCAGTACGGGGACGCGATGGGCATTGAAGGGGACGAAACCGTTTACGGCCGCTGCTACTTGGGCGCTGGGGGCCGGGGCATCCTTTACGGAAATATCCCTGCGGGCACCCCGACCAATACCCCAACCGTTACCCGTACAATTACGCCCAGCCCTACGGCTTCTGCCACCATGACGAAAACCTCCACCCCCACCAATACCATCACTTTCACCAGCACCATTACTCCCACGCCCTCGGGTACCCCTACCCGCACCCCCACGCCGTCTCCAACCTCTTCGCCAACCCCGGCAAGTACCTCGACTTCCACATCTACTGTCACCCATACCAACACCGCGACCAGCACCTTGACGGCCACTCAGACATCCACCCCCACCGTGACAAAGACCAGCACCCTGACCTCGACCCAAACCCAGACCCTCACGGCCTCTTCCACCGCGACGAAAACTAATACCAAAACAACTACCTTGACCGCCACTGCGACTTCTACGTCCACCGCTTCTCTTACCCCAACCTTGACCACAACGCCTACCGCCAGCCGTACCTTTACCGACACGGTCACTACGACTCAAACTCCCACATCCACTCTGACCGCTACTTCCACTTCCACTGGAACCGCCACGCCCACCCTGCAATTCAGTCCCACGAATACCCTGTCGCCGACCGCAACCCTGTCCCCCACGACCACCGTTACCTCCACCCAGACGGGCACCTCGACTTCCACTAGAACCCAGACCCACACACCGACCGTGACTTCGACCGCCACGGGAACCTCTACCCAAACTTCCACACTTACGGCGACGACCACTAAAACCCAGACTTCATCGCCCACCGCCACCTTGACGGCTACCCCGACTCACACCCAGACCAATACGCTCACAGACACCCCCACCGTAACGACCACCTCCACCCCGACTGTAACGGCGACCTTGACTTCGACTCTCCAATTCAGCCCCACGAATACGCTTACCCCGACCTACACCCTCTTACCCACAAACACCTTTACCGTTACGGCCACTCCCACCCCGACTTGGACGACGACCTGGACCCCACCCCCCACGGTTACCTCGACCTCCACTCCTACTCAGACCGTGCAGGTCCAACAGCCCACTGGGACCGCCACCCCAAGCTTCACGCCGACCGCCACGATCACTTCCACGGTCAGCGCCACCCCGACGGTCACCCAGGCGCCCACGGCCCTGCCGGGCCATGTGGGGATCTATCCCAACCCGGTAACGGGCCCCACGGTGCAAGTCCTGCCGCCGCCCTATGTGGGGGTCGCGAACGTGGAGGTGGAGATATTCACGACGGCTTTCCGGAAGGTGCGGGAAGAGACCTTTGCGAATGTGCCGCCGGGAGTGGCGGTGACGGTGCAATTGACCGACAAATGGGGGAAGTCACTGGCCAACGGGCTCTACTATGTGGCGGTCATCGTGGACGGCCATCGTTCCTTCGGCAAACTTCTGGTCTTGAGATAAATGGAATTTCATGAATTTTTTGTCATTTTTTCAAAAAAATAGTGGGATAAATAAATGGGAAGAATTCTAAATTTTTACTCTTGGACGATGCTGATCTTTCTTGCCGGGGTGGGAACCGCCTATCCGGTCACGGTCACCTTCACGGTGGACCCAACTCAGAACAACAATTCCATTTCTTCCTATATCTATGGTTCCAACTTCACTATCCCCGGTGTTACCAATCCTCTTTACCGCCAGGGGGGTAACCGCCTGTCCGCCTATAATTGGGAAACCAACTGGTCCAACGGCGGGTCGGACTGGTATTACGAAAACGACACCAACATGGGAAACAAGGCCGAGGGTCCCGCCTGGGCCGTTACCAATTTCTACAACCAAAACAAAGCCGTAGGCGCCGATTCGCTGGCGACCTTACCACTGGTGGGTTACGTTTCGGCCAATGGTGAGCCGTCCGTGCAGGTTCCGGCGGCTGATTTTATGACGGCCCCCGGCCTTACCGACCCCAACGGCAATTTTTTCCCGACCATTCTCGCCAAACCGGGGGCTCCGGCATCCTATTCCGTCCCACCCGCCACCATCGGCCCGGTGGTGTACACCGACGAGATGGTCAACTATGTGGTCCAAAAAATCGGCAGTTCCACCAGCGGCGGGATCAAATTCTGGGACTTAGACAACGAACCCGGGGTCTGGCCTGGCACCCACAAGGAAGTCCACAACTACCCGGTGAGCTACATCGAGGTCTTGAGTAAAGGCATTACCGCAGCCACCCAGACCAAGGCCATCGATCCCGGCGCCCAAATTTTGGGGCCGGTGGCCTATGCGTGGGGGGATTTCATGAGTTTGGGCGGCGCGCCCGACCAAAACGCCTCCTATGCCACCCCCTACAAAAACGGCTGGACCCCCTGGCTCAACTATTACCTGGCCATGATGAACCAGGCCTCCGTGTCCCAGGGGGTCCGGCTGCTGGACTACCTGGATTTGCACGTCTACTCGGAAGGCACCGACGCGGCGGGCAACCGGATCAATAACAACGACGTCAGCCAGGACGCGGCCACCACCCGCATGCAACTTCCCCGAGAAATGTGGGACCCGACCTACACCGAGAACAACTGGATCTCCTGTTGTGTGCCCAACTACGGACCCATGACCCTGATCCCCCGGTTGCAGGCAACCATCAATCAGTATTACCCAGGCACCAAAATCTCATTCTCGGAATACAGTTACGGGGGGAATGCCGACATCTCGGGGGGCATTGCGGAGGCGGATTTTCTGGGCATCCTGGGAAAATACCCGAACATGATGGCCTGCCTCTGGGCCGGGGGCACCGAACCCTACCTCACCTGCGCCTTCAACTTTTACCTGAATTACGACGGGAGCGGCTCCAAGTTCGGGACTACTTCCGTCCTGGCCAATTCCAGCAACGTGCCCGAGGCCACGGTTTACGCGGCCAAAAACAGCGCCAAACCCAACCTCTTGAATGTCATCATCCTAAACAAGGACTACAGCAACAACACCACGGCCAGCGTGACCTTCTCCAACTTAAGCGGGGCGATATCCTCCATCCGGGCCTTCCGCTTCGATTCAACCAGTTCGGTCATTTCCCCCTCCACCGCGCCCGGCTTCACCGCCAATACCCTCACCGACACCCTCCCCTTCCGGTCCGCTACCCTCTATGAGCTCACTTTGAGCCAGGGTTCCCCTACATCCACCCCCACCAACAGTCCGTCCCTAACGCCTTCCCCCAGCCAAACGAAGACATCGACTCCCAGTAACACCATCACCCCAAGCTTTACCGTTACCGCCACTTCGACCCAAAGCCGCACGCTGACCCCGACTTCCACGTCCAGCCCTACCCCAAACAATAGCGCCACTAACACAATGACCTTCACCCCGACACCATCCAGAACAAACACTTTGACTTCAACGCCAACCGTGACCCCTACTATGACCTCCACTCTGACAGGAACAGCCACCCGGACCCAGACTCCCACCGCCACCCGAACCCTTACCTCCACGGCCACAACCACCCAGACGGGAACCTCTACATCCACCCGAACACAGACCAATACGTCTACGGCCACCTGGACCTTCACGAGAACTTCGACTCAGACTTCCACCCTGACGGCCACCCCCATGTACACACAGACGACCACTCAGACTAACACCTCCACCCGCACCACCACCTCGACGGCCACCCCCACGCCCACTACGACCGAAACAGCCACGCAAACCTCGCAATTCAGTCCCACGAATACCCTCTCACCCACAAATACCATGACGGTCACCACTACTTTTACACCGACCCATACGGGCACCCATACCAGCACGCCAACCATGACCTTGAGCCCGACCATCACCAGCACCCCGACCCAGACCTTTACCCCTTCCCAAACCTTCACACCTACCAGCACCGCCACTCTGACCTCTACGCCCACCCTAACCTCGACCCATACGTCCACGAACAGTCCGACCGTGACGAATACCCCTACGGTAACGAGCACCCGCACCGATACACCCGTCTTTACCTACACCCCGACCCAGACCTTCACGTCAACCGCGACTCCAACCTCCACTAGCACGGCCACTCCAACCTCCACTCCCACCCCCTCGAATACGGCGAGCTGGACGCCCAGTTCTACACCTGCCAATACAAATACCAAAACCATCACCCCCACCATAACCCAGACTCAAACCTACACACCCACTTGGACTGGAACCCCAAGTCCGACATTCAGCCCAATGCCGACCTCAACCAACACCCCTACCGCCAGCTCAACGCCTTCAATTACACCCGCTCCCACAGCCATTGTGGGCCATGTGGGGATCTATCCCAACCCGGTAACGGGCCCCACGGTGCAAGTCCTGCCGCCTCCCTATATGGGGGTCGCGAACGTGAGGGTGGAAATCTTTACGCTGGCCTTCCGAAAGGTTCAGGACACGATCTTTGATTCGATTCCTTCCGGAACGGCGGTGACGGTCAACCTGACGGGCAGGGGAGGGAACCCCCTGGCGAACGGAATCTATTACGCGGTGGTGACCGTCCATGAGCAACGTTCCATCGGTAAACTATTGATACTCCGTTAAGTTTGTTATTCTAAAATTGGGATTCAATCGGTAATGACCACACCTAACATTTCGAATAGAAGAAAACATCCCAGGGCTAAGTTTAGGAACCAGATCCATGCCTATCCCGTGCGGGAATCCAAATCGGGAAATATTTTCGAGGTTCAGAAGGACCCTTTGGCTGTAAAAACCATAGATTTAAGTGAGGCTGGAATCCGATTGGAATGGGGGATATCCAAGCCCTTAAACCCAATCCTCAAGATTAAGATTGAAGTCAACAATAACGAATCGGTGGACGCGTTCAGCAGGCTGGTCTGGTCTTCTGAAAAATTTACGGGTTATAAGTTTATTCTTTTGGATCAGGGAGCGGAGAAGTCTATCCGTGATTTAGTGAAGCAATTGGCTTGAGAGTTACCTTATGGAGGAATTGAAGGTTCAAGGCGCCGGGTGGCCTCACATGTGAGTTTAATGTATAAAAAAAAGATCAACGTACCAAGAAGAAGACGCGCATTGCCAATGACGAAAGGGATATTCGGAATGGGAAAGATCAACAAACCATGGCATGAAAAACATTCCATGCCTAAAAACTCAACCCTCGAACAACGCCTGGCTTGGCATATCCAGCATGCCCGGGTTTGCGGGTGTAGGCCCATGCCCACATCACTCAAGGCGCGCCTAAGAAAAAAATAAGCTATTAGCTGTTATTTTGTCCACGAGGGGGAGCGCAAGCCCCCGGCTTGGTGCAGGGATCGTGGACAAGACTTTTGGCATTTTTATGGATCATTTGGGGGCCATTACATCATTGACTCTTTAAATAATGAGAGTCAAATAGACCCATAGGGGAGCGGTCGTTTTTCTGGTTCGTTTGGAAAAACTCGCCGAATGACTTTGCGCGAGGCTTCCCATGCGAATAATTCTCACCCTGGTTGTGCTTCCTTTATTGGCCTTGGCCGCCTTTTCCTGCGGTAGCAAAACCGAAAACCCCACTTCAGCGGGTAGCAACAACGCCACCAGCACCGTCACATCCACTTGTACGCCCACCCAAACACCCGTCTTTACCGCCACGTCCTCTTCAACCCGAACGCCTACGAGTACCCTGGTGAACACGGCCACCTTTACGGCCACGTCCACACCCACCGCCACTCCAATTTCCACTTCCACCAACACACCCACCTTTACTTGCACATCGACCCCCACGGCCACCTTGACCCCCGTCAACACGGATACCTCCACTAGCACCTTTACGGCGACGAATAGTCCCACGGATACGCCGACGATCACCCTGACGCCTACGATCACTTCCACCCCGACGATCACCTGCACGCCGATGCCGGGATCGTCCTGGACGGCCCGCACCCTCCCCAGTTCACAGGAATGGTACTCCGTGGCCTACGGGAACGGGGTATTTGTGGCCATTGCCGCTAGCGGTACGGCGTAAGGTTCATTTATTCACGCAGCCCCCCTGTAATAGAATTTGAGCAGTCCGCCGAGCCTTTGACGACAGACGATCTTGCCCTTTGGGCTTCCTCTGGTTAGTTCTCGGGCAGGAAAGGGAATACGGCCAAGTCCTTGGTGGGGACGCTCCCCATGGAAATGAGCGAGATATTCCTTCAAAGAGTTTCGTAACATCGGTTCTCCCAAAATAATCATCTTGGATAAGCATTCTTCCTTTACGGACCTTACCCAACGTTCCGCATAGGCATTGAGATTTGGGCTTTGGAAGGGAAGCATCAGGGTTTGGATTCCCTCGTTTTGCAAGATTCGCCGGAAAGTCGGGCAGAATTGACCGCCCCGATCGTGCAATAAAATCATCCCTTGTTTGAGGAAACCCCAGTCCGGCATGGTTAGGTTTTTGGCTATTTGCTTCATCCAATCCCCATCAGGGTTGGTCGTGATACCGGCTATGTGGACTTTTCGGCTCGCTTGGTGGATAAGGAAAAGTACGTAATAAGTGGTCAAGCCCCAAGGTTCCCAGACCTCCCAAGTGAAAAAATCGGTTCCAACCAGGGCCTCCCAATGGGATTGGGTGAACTTGGCCCAGGTGGGTCCATTCCTGATTCTATCCGAGGCAGGTGTAAGGCCATGTCGTTTCAAAATATTGCGGATAGTGGTTTTGCCGACAATGAATCCCACCGTTTTCAGGATATCCCGAATATGTTTATAACCCCAAGAGGGATTATCCTGGGCGAACTGGACCACCAGCATTTCAATATCCTTGGCCAGAGACGGCCTCCCAGGGCCGCGGTTCTTTGAATAGTCCCACTTTTCACGGACAGCTTCCCTTTGCCAACGCAGGAGAGTGTCAGGGGTAAAAAGAGTGAGAATTTCTTTAAGGCCTTTTCTTCCTAATTTGGCCGCTGCCTTTGACATGTCCATTTTCTGTCCCAAGGTAGGAACGGGTCGTTTGGGAAGGTGGGCCAGGAGAAACCTGATTTGGGATTCGTAGAAGTCCATGAGGGAGCGTTTTTCGGGATTCAAAAGGGCGGCTAGAAGCGTGAAAAAGATTTGGTAGTTCATATCCGTGTCCTATGGTTCTGTTAAAATTTTAATAACCCCTCTCGTCAAAGTGTGATCCGGGCCTAATTCGTCCTTTAATATCCCCAAAGCCTGTTGAAGATCCGACAGGGCTTCATCTTTTTCCCCCAAAGCCGCCTCGTTCTCACCTATTTCCGCCTGACAAATCGCCGTAAGAGGATCATCCTTCCCCCACATCTCGACCAAGGTTTTCAGAACCTGTTTCTTAAGCTTCAACGATTCCGCGTGGTCCCCCAAGGCCAGGTAATCATTCGAAGCCTCATCAAATCGATCAACGTTCATATAATCACAGGAGCCACTGATATAACGGAGATGAACTTTAAGGGCTTTTTGGTAATACCCCTGGCCTTCATCTTTTTTCCCTAAATCCCTGTAAAAATCCCCCAGCTTTTTATAAAGATTTCCAACCTCGTAATTGTTTTCCGTCAACCTTGCCTTCTTAAGTTCCAGGGATTTCAATAAATCAGCTTCCGCCAAATCCGGGTGACCGCCCCCTAATTCCGCATCGGACAATGCTTCGATAACTTCACTATTAAAAGGACTACCTGAAGGTAATGTCTTGTTGGCCAATGCCATGGCTTTACCAAGGGTTTTTCCGGCATCTTCGTAATTTTTTAAACGAGTATGGGTTTTTCCTAATTGGAGAAGTTCGCGCAGATAGGAATCATTTACGACAAACCCTTTTTGTCCCTCACGTAAGGCTAATGCCCGTTTTTCTAAAATTTGAGCTTCTTCATCCCTTTCCAGATCGTCATACAGGACGGCCAAGTTATCGAGGGATTCGGCCACCAGAGGGTCATCCATCCCCAGGATTTGTTCCCGGATCGTAAGGCCTAATTTGTAATATTTCTCCGCATCCTGGTATTGGCCCAAATACCTTTCCAGCGTGGCGAGGTCGTTCAATACAGGTACGAGTGAAGGATGAAACTGGCCGTATTTTCCCTGAGCCAAACCCAAGGCCCGCTTTTCTTCCTTTAAAGCAGTGTTTAAATCCCCTTTATTGAAGGCTTCATTAGCCGATTGCCGAGCCTCGAGAAAACTATCCACATATTGTTGGGAGAATAGGCTTCCGCAAACCATCAGAAACAGAAGGGAATAGCCAACTAAAGAAAAGCCTCTTTTCATTGGTTCAATTCCTTAGGGAGGGGTTGGGGTGTCGGTATGGAAATACCCTCAAGCTTTTGAGGTTCAATACAGTCGGGCCCTAAGATGACGATATTGGCGTCCCATTCGAATTTATCCAGCCAGGTTTTACCCCCGTCGGTTGAATAGGCCGCCCTTGAAAGATGGGCACCCCCGTCAAATGACATCTCGGCCGAATTTGCCAAATCCCCTGAATTTCCCACCTCCGACACCAAATAACAATCATCGCTGACCTGCCCCCCAAAAACTGGTCCATTTGAAAAGTCACACTTTTCTATAATGGGCCCAGCCAAAGGGGGCATTTATGCCAAGGAAGAAACACAGCGCCGAACAGATTATATCCCTGTTGCGCCAAGCCGATGTCGAGCAGTCTAAGGGTCGTTCTGTAGAAGAAATCTGCCGTGAGCTTCAAATCACCCCGCACACCTATTACCGCTGGAGAAAAGAATACGGCGGCCTCAAGTTGGACCAGGCCAAACGCCTCAAAGAACTGGAGAAAGAGAATTCCCAGTTAAAGCGCGTGGTGGCTGATCTTTCCCTGGATAACCGCATCCTGAAAGACCTGGCCCGGGGAAACTCCTAAGCCCGGCGAAACGCCGAAAAGCCGTGAGGGAAGCCTGTGAAAACCACAGGGTTTCCCAAAGGCGAGTCTGTCGGGCCCTCAACCATTCCAGAAGTACCCAACGCTATGTACCACGAATTAGGCCGGATGAACCGCCCTTAGTGGGACGAACCATTGAGATGGCTTGCCAGTATGGGCGATATGGCTATCGGCGTGTTTGGGGGCTCTTGAGGAACGAAGGGTGGCGGGTAAACCACAAACGGGTGGAAAGAATCTGGAGGGAAGCAGGGCTGAAAGTGCCGAAAAAACAGCCGAAACGAAGGAGGCTGTGGTTCAACGACGGGTCATGTATTCGCCTGAGAGCTGAGCGGCCAAACCATGTTTGGAGTTACGACTTCGTGTCGGACGTGACGAGCGACAAAAGGCCGATGAGGTTTTTGACGGTGATCGACGAGTTCACCCACGAAAGCCTGGCTCTGCCGGTTCAAAGAAAGTTTACGGCGGACGATGTTCAGGCTGTTCTGGCGGATCTGTTTATCGAGCGAGGAGTACCAGAGTACATTCGTTCGGACAACGGCCCGGAGTTCACGGCCGAGAGGGTGAAGGATTGGCTGCCGAAAGTGGGCGTGAAAACTTTGTTTATTGAACCTGGAAGCCCATGGGAGAATGGCTACAACGAAAGCTTCAATGGGAAATTCAGGGATGAACTACTGGACGGCGAGATATTCGACACGGTTTGGGAAGCACGCGTGATCGCCGAGAAGTGGAGGAAGGAGTACAATACGAAACGTCCGCACAGTTCACTGGGGTATCGGCCACCCGCCCCAGAGGCGTACAGCATGGAATCAACCAGTCAATTCAGGCCCATGCCGACGTCAAGAAACTGAGTCTATAGTGTGAGATATGGTGTGGCACTAAAACCGGGGGCAGGTCACTATCCACTTTTCAAAACATATTCATTTCTTACAGCCCCCTCCATCCCCGGGGGTTTTTTGTTCCCTAAACCCAAGTTTTGGCCAAGAAATAATAAAGCCACAATATTTCGAATGAGATTGCGGGATTTTGTTTAACATGTTTGGGGCAGGTAACCATTCCTATCATTTGGACTTCAAGTAAGAAATCAGCTCAATACGGTGTCGCGGAAGCGAAAAAACTGAGGTGGGGAAAAAGCGAGGGATAACCTTGGAAAAACTTAAACTTTATTTGGATACCACTGTTTGGAATTTTCCGTTTGTGGATGATTCACCCGAGCATCGGGAAGAGACCTTAGAATTCTTCCAAAAAACTCGTCTGGGGTTATTCGATTTGTTCTATTCGGACGCGGTGGAACGAGAAGTTATCGCAGCACCCCCTTTAAGGCGGCGACAGGTCGAAAAACTATTGGAACAATTTGCGCCTAAAAGACTTGCGTTTCGTACTGAAGTCGACGAATTGGCGAATGAGTATTTACGACGGTCGGTTTTGCCCAAAGGAAGCTACTTTGATGCCCTACATGTTGCTTATTCCACAGTTTATAAAATGGATGCGCTTGTAAGCTGGAATTTCCGGCATTTGGCCAATGTTAACCGACGAAGACGGGTTATGTCCCTGAATCGGGAAAAGGGCTATAATTTCCCTATTGAGTTGGTGACGCCATTGGAGGTGTTGGGCGATGAGAGGGATTAAATACAAAGAAACTAAAAGTTTACTGGAAATAAGGGCGATAAAACGCAAGCTGTCTAGGGAGATTGAGAGAATAGGCTTGATTGAATTTCATAAACGCTCTGAGGTGATGGGAAAAGACTTGCGTGATCGGATTGAAAAAGCTCGCCAAGAGAAGTTGGCCGGGAAGAGATAGACCACCTATAGGATTAGCTGCTACAACGGCAGCTCTAATTGCGGGAGTTGCTCTGGTTTTGTTAGCCGGTTTCGCTTTAGAAAAAAAGGGGTCAACACATTCCACTTTCCGAAACATTTTCATTTCTTATAGCCCCGGCATTCCCGGGGGGTTTTTTGTTCCCTAAACCCAAGTTTTGGCCAATAAATAACGAATAAATGCCTTGGGGGTATTCGTATTTTGGGGGTGGATGTGTATTGTCTATATAGAAGGCGGTACAACCGAAGCCGCAGGGGAGGATTCGCGCTGGCTGGGCCTTCGACTTTTAACCCCATTGACGGGTAACCGGACCATCAAGGAGAAACAAATGCCGACTATCACCAAAACCAGCACGATGCAGGAAGTTCTAGATGCCTATCCCAGCGCACAAAGGGCGCTTTTTCAAAAGTACCACATTGGCGGATGCCACAGCTGTGGATACGAACCCACGGATGTTCTGGAAGAAGTGGCCCGGAAGCACAACATTACAGACATGAATGAAGTGCTGGGTTTCATCGAGGAGGCCGAGCGGATCGACCAGCGCATTCAGGTAAGCCCCCAGAAGGTCTCGGAAGCCCTTAAAAGCGATAAGGCCCTCCGGTTGATCGATGTGCGTTCCCCGCAAGAATGGGAGATGGCCCATATTGAAGGCGCGGTATTGATGACCGAAGAATTGGCCCGTGAAATCATGTCTTGGCCCAAAGACACGCACATGGTTTTCCATTGCCACTCCGGGAAGAGAAGCATGGACGCGGCGGCTTACTTTTCCGGCCACGGTTACACCCAAGCCCAATCCATGACCGGCGGCATTGACGCCTGGTCACAGGTTGTGGATCAGACGGTTCCGCGCTACGAAATTGCCCGGGACCCGAGCAGCGGAAGAGCCAAGCTTCAACCGCTTCGTTTGGTGGTATCGCAGGCCGAAGGGTGCATGAATCCCTCATAAAGGGCTTTCATCAAAAAGACATCTCGTTTTTAAAAGAAGTTTAGGCCTTCGCCACATCGGCGAAGGCCTTTTCTTTTTCCCGCCGCCTCTCCTTCTGCATTTTCCAATCCTTTAGCCCGTTCATTCCCCCTTGTCCGTTATGGATGTTGCTGTTAAATTCAGCTCGGGTTCAAGTGCCCATAGCTCAATTGGATAGAGCTTCTGACTTCGGATCAGAAGGTTGCAGGTTCAAGTCCTGCTGGGCACACCAATTTTGACCGAAGGTCAAAATAATTAAATACCATTCAAAAGGTGTGAGTAGTGCCGGGTGAATTTTCCGGCCTGGGCACACCATTCTTTCTATGCGAATTAGTGGCAAACTTGGTTTGCCACGTTTATTTATCGTGAATGGCGTCGTACCGACATCAATGAAATTTTAAATTGATTGTCGGCACACACCATCTATCTTTTAAAGGTCGACACACACCAGTTTTAAATTTCTGTCCCCAGCACATTTTGAAAGGCCTTTGTCTGTAAGGGTTTCACGACCCGAAAGGGCAAGGGCCTTTTTTGTGGGTGATGGTTAGCGATGGTAAAGCATGGTTAGGAGCGCTTAAAAACGACTCTGAATGACACGTATAAGACACGGAGGATCAATAGACTTTTCGGTTTTGCGTCTTTATGAAACGGGAAGGAAAGGTATAATGGCTTTCATGAACAGGAAAAACGTCTTAACACTCATCAAGAAAATCGAAGCCCTACCGGCTGAGAAAATAAACGAAGTCGAGGACTTCGTAGAATTCTTGGGCCATAAGGGGACAGACAGACAACTCACCAGGGCAGCGTCCAAACTCTCTGAAAAATCGTTCGCTAAGGTCTGGGATAACCCCGAAGATGCCATCTACGACAAGCTTTGATTTTGGGGATGTTCTCCTAGTCCCTTTTCCTTTTTCCAACCAAACCGCTGTGAAGAAACGCCCTGCCGTTGTCGTCAGTTCAAGCGCCTATAACAGCTCCCGCCCTGATCTGATCATCCTGGCCTTAACAAGTCAACCAGCCGCCTCCGACGCATTTGGGGGAACAAGTCTTTCCAACTGGAAAGGTGCAGGCCTTTTGAAACCCTCGGTATTCAAACCCATATTGGCCACCATTGAGAAAACTTTGGTCCTACAGAAAATGGGCCGCCTACACGCCAGCGACCAGAAAACATTACAACAGGTCCTAAAAAAGATTATTCAAGTTTAGTGATTCATTTAAATGAAGATTCGCTGGACGATTTTTCCAGTGAGGGTCCGCCTTCTTATATACTGCCTCTGTCTAATCTGTCCACGCCCGGTTGGAAAGCTTTATAAAATCGTTATTTTGAACTAGGGAATTTCTATGCGTTACTTATCTATGTGGATTTTGATAGGTCTATTCTTTTGTGCCATCTCATCTTTTGGCGCGGTAACCAGCCAGGAATACCTCGACGCGGGGAAGTCCCTTTACCATAAGAACCAGTTCGACCAGGCGGCGAAGTACCTAAAGGCCGCCGTTCAAACCGACCCCCAAAACTGGGATGCCTATGTGGCCCTGGGGAACTGTCTCTTCAAGCAAAATCAGCTTTCGGATGCCCTGGACGCTTTTGACAAGAGTCTGGCCCTCCATCCCGATAACCCCGGCGTGAAAACCTTC
This sequence comes from candidate division FCPU426 bacterium, assembly GCA_963738405.1. Classification (GTDB taxonomy): domain Bacteria; phylum Oederibacteriota; class Muellerivitia; order Muellerivitales; family Muellerivitaceae; genus CAVTWJ01. The sequence continues at coordinate 16,263 of CAVTWJ010000013.1, forward strand.
TCGGATGCCTTGAGGAAAAAAGTGTCCGCGGCATCTTCCTCCGCCCCTCCCCCTCTTCCGCACATGAGCGCTGGCGGTTCTTCAACTGCCGCCAACACGGGCGGGTTTACCCCTCCACCTCTTCCTCCGCTAGGAACGACAGCCTCGCCCGCAAAACCGGAGGACAACTTCTCCGCCTCGATGGAAACTGCCGATGGAAAACTTCACTATTACGGGCTCAATCCGAAGGACCATCCTTTGCTCGAGGAATATTACGCGGGAAAGGACCTTGAAGACCGCAGCCGGTCGGCGCTCAAACTTGAAGACCAAACCAAGCTGAACGCGGATGAGAAATCGGTAGAACTTTGGGACGGCCCCAAGAGCCAGTTCTACGACCCGCATTTTTCCTTGTTGTTTGGGGTTATCACCCCGACGGGTATTGACCTTGATTTGGGTTATTTCATCAGCCCCGATACGAACGTTGGGGCTTCCCTTTGCTATATTCCACTTAGCACTTCCGATTACACTTATACCTACAACAGCCAAACAGGTTATGACACCTATACCCCGACGAATTATTCTGGAAACCTTATTTACATCGAGCCGCGGATCAAGTTTTACTCAGCGCCCAGCGGCCTCAACTCCTATCACGGGTTCAGCGTCATTTATTACGGAGTACACCAGGGAGCTGTCGACGACACCAATTTCGATATATTTGGATTGGGATATCTATTTGGTTTTAGAACTTTGCCCATGGATGGCATGACGATGGAACTGGGATGGAAGGTTGGAGTGGCGGTCATTTTCATCGCGGAGAATGACTATACCGAAATCTATAGTAATGGGCATTACAGCGAAACCTACACGCCCACCACCACAGTCGTGCCTTTCCCCTACATCATTCCCGAGTTTAAGTTCGGATTTACTTTTTAATTCCAGATAACTTGACCTATTCACAAAGATTTAACTCCTGACGTATGGGCGTGGTTCCATAATCTGCTGGGCTTTCACAAAAAAGAAGGTAAGCTTGAGGCGTCTTTAAAAAAATTTTACAACTTTTGTAAGCGGGGGAGCGGCCTTGTTCTGGAAGATCAAAGACCTAAGTGAATATGAGCGGGCTAAGCTGGAAGAGATTAGCCGGGGGCGGAACCTGGGAAAGGGCCCCCTTTTCTTTAAATCGAAGCACAATCCCCGCGCCATTGTTTTTGGGCTAGTGATCGGCATCGTTATTCTTGGGATCATGACCTTCGCGGCCCTATCCATTCCCACATCGGGATCGGACCCCAAACCCAACTGGATTTTATGGGGTTGCGTTGGTTTCCTGCCCGTCTTGTGGACTCTAATGTTGGCAATAGAATTGATTCGTGGCGCCATCAACCCCCTCAAGCCTTTTATCCTGGTGACCCCCAAGGCCATTTTCAAGGCGGATTACGGTTACGGCGAGCTGGAAGGCTATCTGCTCCGTGACGCCAAAAATTACACCAGTGCTGACACCTATGCCAATCGATCTCAAAAATTTACGGGCCGGCTTTATCGCTTTTACTTTCCGGAAAGACAATTTGCCGTGAAGGTCACCGATAACGCGCATATTCAAGATATGGAAAAGGTTTTGGCCCAAGCCAGGGCCGGAGGAGCGCAGGATCGGGACCCGGGGCCGATCACTTTGCCCAGCCTCCCTGGTCGTCCTGGCCCTGGAATTTTGAGGTATGTGACAAACCCCTATGGGGAGTTTTGGTTGATGGTTGCCGGTGTTCTCGTAATCGGCGCGATTTTGGCCTTTGTGGGTTCCGATATCGTCGCGAGATTCTCGAATCATTAACGCGGGTTTTAAAAAACAATAAGGAAGGAACTAACTCATGAAATACGTGTGGCAATGGCCGTCGGCCAAACTGAAGGGGGACAGCCAGGTGATCCCAAGAGTCTGCCCGAACTGCATGAAACCCTCGGAATTGGTTTTCCGCTACGGATATACCGGGCCTTTCTATATCCTCAGCCGGACGACCTATTACCAGACGTTCTACTATTGCAAGCCTTGCGGCGAATCCATGCAGAAAAAGTGGAAAAATAACAAATGGACCTTTTGGGTCAAATTGCTCTTGAGCTTCCTCGCTTTTTTCGCTCCCGTGGGGTTGATGGTCAGCCTTCCCAAGCCGACCGGGTTTTTGGGCGACATCATGCCGGGAATATACACCGGGGCTTGCCTCGTGTTTCCCTTTTTGGTTTTCTTCGGGCTGGGGTGGCTGTTCGACGGCATGTATGACAAAAAGAACCCCATGCGGCCGGACCAAGTGACCACCGGGCCTTCGGCCTATTACGCCGGCAAGGCGATTCTGGGGATGTTTGGCCCCAACATTTACAGCGCCGTGCGGCCCGAATGGCTCAAAGAGCTGGTCAAGCTCAATCCGTCCCAGGTGGATGACGCGACCCACAAGAACTTCACGGGTCAGGATAAACCGGCGGCTACGGGAAAACCCTTCGCCTGAGGGCCGCCAGGGTTAAATCCGCAAAAGTTCCGCGACTTCCTCCAGGATTTTCTCGGGACTGGCCGGTTTGGCGAGAATCTTGATCTTTGGCAGTTCAGAAACCAATGCTTTCAATTCCGCCGTGACTTTTGATGAATAGATCAGAATGGGTTTTTTGCAAAGGATGGGGTTGTTTTTGAGGTGCTGAAGAAAGGTGTGGCCGTCCATCCCCGGCATCTCCAGGTCGGTGATGATCATATCCACCTTTTTTCGGGTCATTTCGGTAAGGGCCTGTTTGCCGTCACCCGCCTCCCGGATGGTCGAACCCGGGTATCCCTTTTCCAGCGCGCGATAAAGGATGCCCCGCAGGGTCGGAGAGTCCTCAATAATCAGGAATTGCTGGGATTCTTTCTTTTTATCCCCGCCCAAACCTGATTCTTCCAGCCTGGCCGCCTCCTCGAGTAAAAGAAGAAATTTGGATACTTGATCCATCACTTCTTGGCGGTTCCTTTTGGGGATATGAGCCTGCAATTGGTCGAGCGGCAAGACCGCCAATTCCTCCCCCGGGTCGGCGGGCGAGTAAAAAACCACCGGCGTCCGGCTTTTTTTCAACTTCTTGAAAAATTCCACAGCGTGCTTGCCGCCTGAAAGCGGCCAATCGGTCACCACCAGATGGGGTGCCAGGTCTTCCATCTGATGGAGCGCCTCCTCGGCGTCGGAGGCTTGCAGAACTTCAAGGTTCATAAATTCCAACCGGATGGCCGTGCCCTCACGGCTGCGATCGTCCGAATCCACGACCAGTATTCTTTTGTTTTTCACTTGCGCCTCCCACCTCATTCTAGCTTGCCACCGAAAGAACTCTTTCAACCACTTCCTGCAGCAGCCCCGCGTGAAACGGCTTGCGGATGAATTCTTTGACGCCCTTTTGGGCCAGGGAATGCAGGACCGCCTGGTCCCCCTCGGAACTGACCACGATCACGGGAATGGCCGCCAGCATGGTGTCTTTGGACATGACTTCGATCATCTCCACACCCGTCATGTCCGGCATATTCAAGTCGGCCATGACCAAATCGACCCAATGCTCTTTCATTTTGGCCAACCCTTCCTTGCCGTCCCCCGCCTCGAACAATTCCCCCAAGGGAAGCTTGGTGGATTCCAAGGTTCTACGGATAAAGCCCCGCATGGTGGCGGAATCGTCCACAATCAAAATACTGATAGCCATGACAGCCTCCTTTTTTAATGAACCACTGCCTTGTTGGGAAGCGTCGGAGCCGAGCCGGGTTTAACGGCCGGACCTTTGGCGCCCCCCTTTCTTAAAAAACGGGCCCATGAAAAGGGCCGGACTTCTTTTTTCTCCGAAGCTAACTTATCCTCCTTCGTTTCCTCAACCTCTCCATCCACAATCGTCACCAGCTGTTTCACGATGGCCTTGAGCCCCGAGGCCTGGCGGGCCATGTCCTCGCTGGCGGTGGCGGTGTCTTTGGCGTTGAGATTGTTGTTTTGGGTCACTTCCTGGAGTTTTCCCATCTTGAAGCCGATTTCCGAGATGCCTTGGGTTTGCAGCTGGCTGGTGGTTTCAATCTCGTTGAGAAGGGTCGCCACCCGGTGGGTTTGGTCGATCATTTCCCGCAAAGCGGCGCCGAGCGTTTCGGTGACATCCATGCCCGAGGAGGCGCGGCGGGCGTTGTCCTCGATCATTTGGGAAGTTTCCTTGGCGGCCAAGGCGCAGCGCTGGGCGAGGCTGCGGACTTCCTCCGCCACGACCGCGAAACCTTTGCCGTGCTCGCCCGCCCGGGCCGCCTCCACCGATGCGTTCAACGAGAGAATGTTGGTTTGGAGGGCGATTTCCTCGATGGATTTCACGATTCGGGATATTTTTTCAGCGCTTTCGTTGACTGTTTTCATGGCGTTCAAGGTGTTATCCATCGACTGGTTGGACTTGATCATGGTGGCCTGGGTTTGGTCCATCAGCCGGCTTGCCCGGGTGGCCCCATCCGCGTTTTTCCCGGTCATGGCGGCCATGGAGGTCAAGGACTCGCTGGTTTGTTGGAGGTTCAGGGCGGATTCGGCGACGCCTTTGGCCTGTTGGACGCTCGCGCCGGAAACTTTCTCGGAGACGTTGGAAACCTGATCCGCGCTTTGCACCAGTTGTTCGGCAATGCTCTTAAACTTACCGCTCACTCCAATGGCCACGATTAAAATAATGCCTATTCCGAGCCCCAGGCTGATGATTCCCAGAAGAATCATGAATAAAAAGGAAGCGTTATAACTTTTTTGGGCGTCGTCGATGAGTTTTTGAGAGTTTTTCCATTTCAAATCCACTAACTTGTCCATCTGCTCAACGATGGGGTCAATCACGGGGTAAAGGTTGGAAGTGGCCAATATTTCCAATGACTTCACATCTTTTTGCTCAAAAGCTTCCCGAAGCTGCATGAAAAAATAATTGTTGTTGTGAAGGGTGGCCTTGACGACCAGCAGGACCGTTTTTTCCTCTTTGCTCGCGTCTTTATTGTTTTCGGCGTCCGCCGCATAGGAGGTCCAGTTCGCGTCGATGGTTTTGAGCGAATCCTCCAATAATTGCCGGCCATCCTCCCAACTTCCTCCCGCGCGGGTTTTTTGGACCGCTCCCGCGACCCCCACGACATAGGCGTCGGAAATCTTTTTCAATTTGTTGAGGGGAGCGCTCGTGCTGTAAAGCTCCTGCAAATTATCCGACATTTTTTTGGAAACCTGCAGGCCCACGATGGCCTCCGCGACGAGAGCCGCGGCCAAAATGGCTACGCTCAGGAAGAGTCTGTTTTGAAGGCTTAGTTTTTTAAACATAACGGCTCCTTTGAATGGGTAACTGGTACTTAAACGGAGACAACATGCGAAACCTCCGGCGATTTTCCCCTCGCCTGACTCGCGATCAGCTTGTCGATCTGGATCAACAAAAGACTTTCGCCTGACGGATAGGTCCATCCGCCGGAAAGAAAGGGAATGTAATCCCCGGTGGCAATCGCGGCGGGGGGCTTTATTTCTTCCGGCGAAATTTTGGCGAATCCCGAAACCTCGTGGACATAAAAACCCGCGCGAATCGGTTTTGGGTCCAACAAGTTCACGACGATGAAACCGCCCGCTTGTTGGGCATCCGGCCGGGGGAACCCTAAGAGGCCCGCCAGGTCCACCACAGGCACGATTTTTCCGTGCACTTGCGCCACCCCGATCAAAAAGTCCGCGGACTTCGGCACGTCGGTCATGACCGTCCGGTTGGCGACTTCCCAAAGAAAACGGGCCTCAAAACCGAAGGACCGCCCATTGAGTTTAAAGACCAGGAAAGTATTGGGCAGGACCGCTTCTTCCGTTTTCATGAAACCCTCCCGCTGGGAAGGGTGAATTCCCGAAGCAGGGCCTGGATATCCAGGACCAAACAAACCCGCCCGTCCCCTAAAAGGGCGCCCCCATTGACCCCGGGAAGGTCCTCTAAAAGCCCGTCGAGGCCCTTCAAAACCACTTCCCGTTTGCCGATGATTTCATCGACCGTCAGTAAGATTTGTCGGTCGCCCTCGCCTAAACGGATACTGACGCTCTGGCGGTTGGCCTCCGGACTCCCGCCAAACCATTCGGTGAGATCCACCTTTTTGGGAACCCACTCTTCCGGGGCGGAGGCATCATCCCCAGGTTCCCTTTTTTCCCCGACCGTTGGAAATTCGTTTTGAAATCGGTTGATCTGGTTGATGGGAACCAGGTATAGGCCCCTACCCGCCCTCACCAGCACCCCTTCCATGATGGCCAGGGTTAATGGGACCCGGAGGGTGAAGAGGCACCCCTTGCCAGGTTCGCTCGCCACCTGGACCGTTCCTTTCAAGGTTTGCAGGCGCCCGCGGACCACATTCAGGCCGATCCCCCTGCCGGAAACATCGGTGGCTTCCTCTTGGGTTGAAAAACCGGGGCGGAAAATGAATTCATGCAATCGGGTTTCTTCCAGCCGTTCGTTTTCCATCAACCAGCCCAATTTCTTCGCCTTTTTTTCGATTTTGGAAAGGTCCAAACCCCTGCCGTCATCCTCCAGGGTCAGGATGAAATAGCCTCCCTGGTGGGAGGCCCTTACCTTCAGGTTTCCATAGGGACTTTTTCCCGCTTGCGCCCTTTCGGAAGGCGTTTCCAATCCGTGATCCACGGCGTTGCGCACCAGGTGCAGGATGGCCTCCCATAATTCATCCACGAGGCGCTTGTCCAGTTCGGTGGATCCGCCTTCCAGGTGAAGCTGAAGGGGTTTCCCGGTTTTTTTGGAGATGTCCCGCGCCACCCGGCCGATCCTCATGAAAAGGGGCTGGACCGGAACCATTCGCAGGGACAAAACCTGGTCTTGAAGGCTGCGCGCGGCTTTACCCAGGCCCTGGAGTATCTCGGAAGCTGTTTCATCGAATCCAAGCTCCTGGGCGGTTAACCGCAGTTTGTTGTGGTAAACCGACCATTCCTCAAGCGTTTCCATGAGTCCATCCATTTTCTCAACACCCACCCGAATGAACTGGTCTTGTTCCTCGGGGGCCGCATCCACGGGTTTTTCTGTATTCTCGAAGGTGGGGGATTCGGCGGCTGGGGGGAGCGTCTGGGAGGTTCCTTCAAATAGGTCTTGAACGGGAAAGATTTCGATGACGCCCTTCGGCAGACCCTCCTGGATTTTGCGGACCTGCTCGCGGAAAAGGTCGACTACCTTTAGCAGGATTCCCGCCTGTTCGCCGTTTAACTTTCCCTGGTTATTTTTTTTGAAGGGCTCCAACAGGTTTTCGGCCAAATGGGCCAGGTCGGACATCTTTTGGAACCCCAGGTATCCAAATAGGCTCTTGAGGGTATGAAAAGACCGATAGACCGAGAGGGGGTCCCAGTTGCCCGATTGTTCCATATGGAGGAGGCCGTTTTCTACGGCGTTAAAATAGGGCGGCGCTTCCTGGAGGAAATCCGTAAATCCGGGAAGGTCCGCTTCCTTGACGGACAGGGTTTGCGCCATGACGGTCGCCGCGCCCTCGGGTTTGGTTTCGACATCGAAAAAAAGGACATCCGAGCCGGGCTTTTGAGCCTCCGGTTTCTTTTCTTCCTCCTGTTTTAATAAATAACCGGCGTCCAGGAGGGCTTTCAAAAGACGCTCGAGGCCCTGGTGGGACGGCCTTCCGCTCCGAAGCCCCTTCACGATTTGGTTGGATTGGAGGACCAGGGACGCCATCCAGGGGCCGTATTCCTTCTTGGCCCGGGAAGTCCACTGGTCGAAAAGATCGGCGAGTTCCAGCACTTCTTCCATTTTTTGCGGATCGGTTTTGAGGGCTAAATCGGAAATACGGGACAAATTTTCCTCGAGTTTTACCAGTTCGGGGCGTTTGTCGGTCATCGGGTCAACCTAAGCTTTCGATTTTGGACGAAATGGGGTCGATCCAAAGCTGGACGTCTACGGGGATGGATTGAATGGCGATGGTCATTTTCGCTTCCGGATCGCGGGAGGGCCATTCCACGCGGGAAATAGGGAAGGGAAGAAAGTGCCGGAAGGCTACGGTTTCAGAGGTCCGGATTTTATTCATGATGTGCCCGCAGAACATGTTGGTAAATTCATTGAAGGCGTCCAGGCCGCCGGAAGGACGGTCGTCCCGAAGTGAGCGGGCCAATAGATCCCCTAAGTCTTGAGAACTTTGGATAATGATGAGCCCTTGATATTTGCCCGAAAGTTTCACCGCGCGGATCAAATCGAATTCATTTTTTTGACCGGGATCTAGCTGATAGGAATGGATATAAATGTTCGGCCAAAACCAGAGGATTTTTTCCAGGGCGTCATAAAGATCGGCTTTTTCAGGAACCCTAATATCGTTTTTAATGGGTTTGGGATTTCCAAAAGTATTACCTGTCATTTCCTGCTCCCAAAAGAGGTTGATCCGACGAGGCGAAGCAGGGCAATTTAAGCAGAAAAGGGGTGGGAATTGAGTAGGCGCAAAGAAACTACTATGTAAATTAGTTTGAAAATTACAGATGTACGAAATATTCCAAAAATAAAAGTTCACACCGCCGGATAAATTACAACCATTTAACAGGTGGAAACTTTCCACAAAAAAACTCAGCGGTACTATGTAAAAAATTGAAGCGTTATTTTTTTCCATCCGCAAGGAGAACGCCATGAAAAACGATATTCAGATTAAACCCAGCACACCCCCGAGTGAAAAATTATTAAAAGAAGTTTTTTCTCAGGTGATGGAAGATTGGGCCAAGCTCATACCCCGGGAAGCCGAACAGCTCCAAAAAACCCCTTCCGGCGCGGCCATTGAACGAAAAGTCATTTTGTCGGGCCAGGGAGTTTTTCATCTGGTGGTAAGGGTTCCGGGAGTTTTCGGCTTGATCATGGGACGTTTGTTTGATCCCGGGAACGAGGCGGTCAACCCCGAGGATGCTTTCAGCGAGGTCGTCAGTATGTACTGCGGACATTTAAAAGACGCGTTGTGGGGCGCTGAGGCGCCCTATACCCCATACCTTCCTGCCGCGAGTACCTCCAGCGACTGGCCCAGCCCCAAACCCGATATTTCCTGTTTTTTGAGGATTGGCGCCTATCCCGTGGAAATCATGTTATGGGATCTTTCGGCTCAAGACAAAAAGTAAGAAAATTCAACCGGCGAGAGCACCCACTGCCTTGCAGTGGGTGCCGCTAAACCATGCCCCTAGTTGTTTTGAGAGGCCTGATCCGCATCGTTCGCTCCGGGCCCATAGGCATTACCGTAACTATCGAACATGTCGTAGGACCCGTCGTTCAGACTCAAGATAATCTCAAGCGGCCTGCCATTACTGATGTCCGAAAATTGAACGCTTTTAACGCCCGAGGCCAGGTAAACGGGGTCGAAATTCGGCGGATTGGCGGTGTCGTAAAGAAAGGCGTCCTGGCTGTCGGTGAGCATTTTTACCATGCGGGTACCATCGGGACTGGTGAAATCGCGTTCGGTGATATCCACAGGGGCGGTCACAACCACCTGGTCTTCCGCGGAATTGCAGGGCACGTAAGCGGTGTTGTTGTAGCAGTAGAGGTCGCCCACGTGGAAAGGGTCCTGCCACCACCAGAAACCGGCGTTCCAGAAGCACCAGCGGTCGAAGTCCGTGTCGTACCACCACCAGCGTGAGGCGTAATAGCGGGTCCAAAAGTATTGGTCGCCCACGTACCATCCCCACCAATGGTAACCTGAGCCGTCGATGTAATGGCAATAGTTGAAGCCGGCGTCCTGGTGCCAGTAGTAATGGTTGCGTTCACGCTCCATATCGTTATAGCCCGCGATTCGGGAACCCCATTCGGGCCTGTCCAACACCCTCATTTGTCCCCGCACTACGGGATCGTTAAATCGGCGGGGGGATAGGGCGGCCCCGCGCACGGCGCCGTGATCCGGACCGATGTGAGGATAGGCGATCACCGAATGGACGCGGTCGGTATGGATCATTTCAGCCCGGTTGGTAATCAGATTGGGTTCGGCTGTTACCCCAATTTTTTGCAGTTTTTTGCGCACGTAACCTTCCTGGTAGGGATGGTGGTGGACCGCGACCGCGGCTTGAACCCCGGGCGCCCTGTAACTGCTCACGTTGGGCCTGGTAAATGAGGCCTGGTGATTGGCCGGGGTCCAATTTTGAACCTGGGGCTGGGGTTTATTTTGAACTGTGGTGTTCCAATGAAGCTGGCCGTAGGAAGGTTGGAAATGAGCCTGGGGAGCCGCTTGTTGGGATTGAGCTTTTGGAGCGGAATAAGAAGGCTCTTGGGCGGGGAAATGGCGATCATGCCCTCCGCTGGTGCCGTGGTTCATATTGATGACCACCGGTTGGCGGCTTTGTGGAACAACCGCCCGGGAAGGGTTTGCCGATTTAGCAGGGGCCGATCTGTCCCTACTCTTTTCATGTCCATCCCGCTGGTCGTTATCGGCCATAAGGGTCAGAGGCAAAAGAATCAAAAGCGATGCGAGAAACAGAATCGTTCGTTTCATCGGGGTCTCCTGAAATAGAATCAGCCAACCTCTAAAAGTATTGACGATTCTGTGGGAATTTCAACCTGCCATTTATGGCTGAAAACATGCCGTTTTTTGAGTTGTTAACGCCATGACGTTTGGGATTTGTTTTTTGAGGGCGATCGCCCGGACGGTTTTGGGTTGAGGTCTGATTGTGGCAGGGAGGCCTTGAAATAATACTTAAATACCCTCATGTTGGTTCTTCGGTTGTTTCATCCATAAGCACGGAGTATTCCATGCCCCACCTGTTTGAACCCTTGAAACTTCGAGATTTGATCCTCAAGAACCGAATCGCCGTTTCCCCTATGTGCGAATATTCAAGTCTGGATGGATTCGCTAACGATTGGCATTTGGTCCATTTGGGGTCCAGGGCTGTCGGCGGGGCGGGTCTTATTTTTACAGAGGCCACGGCGGTAGAGCCGGAAGGGCGCATCAGCCCGGACGATTTAGGATTTTGGAAAGACGACCATATTGAGATGCTGGCTAGAATCGCGGCTTTCGTGAAGTCCCAGGGTTCGGTTTTGGGAATGCAATTGGCTCACGCCGGACGCAAGGCTTCCACCTTCGCGCCATGGAAGGGAACGGGATATATCCAAAAAAATGACGGCGGTTGGACGCCCTTGGCGCCCAGCGCCCTCCCCTTTGACGATAAGGCGGTCGTGCCACACGAACTAGATGTAAAGGAAATCGCCCGGATCGTGGACCAATTCCGCCTCGCGGCCCAGAGGGCCCTCGTGGCGGGACTTGAAGTTTTGGAAATCCATGCCGCCCATGGGTATTTGATCCATGAATTCTTGTCGCCTATCAGCAACCGACGGATCGACGGTTACGGCGGGCCTTTCGAGAACCGTATTCGTTTTCTCAAAGAGGTTGTTTTGGCTATCCGGAAAGTCTGGCCCGAGTCCAAACCGCTTTTCATCCGTTTGTCCGTGACCGATTGGGTGGAGCCGGAAGGCTGGACCCGGGATCAATCGGTGGAACTGGCCAAGGGCCTTTCCCAACTGGGGGTGGATCTGGTGGATTGCTCCTCGGGAGGCCTGATCCCCGGTGTCAAGATACCCGTGGGGCCCGGCTATCAGACGCCCCTGGCCGAGCGATTGAAGAAAGAGGGTGGAATCGCCACAGGGGCAGTCGGGTTCATTACTTCCGCCGCACAGGCGGACCATATTTTACGCACGGGCCAGGCTGATCTTATCTTCCTCGCCCGTGAATTCTTACGTGATCCCTATTTTTCCCTTCATGCGGCAAGGGAACTGGGCCATGACACAGCCTGGCCCAGGCAATACGAGAGGGCCAAGAAGTAAGGTTCCCCTTTGAAAAAAGATTTTCGGAAGTTTCTCTGCAATAATAAACCCGCGAACCATTCTTATTCCCGGGATAGGTATTGAAACCCATTCAAACAAATAGCCTTTCTTCGTCTTGGGCCCTCTTGGGCGTTTTTCTCCTGATGAACGGCCTTCTCTCTTATGTGCCTTTGCCTCTTGGCTCCCGATTGATCCTGATGGCCCTTCTGGGGCTTTTGTTTTTTATGGGTTTGCGCCTCGATCGGCCCCAACAACCCTCCCCCAACAATTTTCATCCTCCCCTCTGGGTTTGGATCACTTTCGGTTTTTTAGCGCTGATTTTAAGATTCGGGATGCTCACCCGTTTCGAGGGATGGCCCGGAGGGGATGATTCCCTGCAGGGACTATTCGCGATTGATTTGAACCGCCATTGGACTTGGAGAATGTTTTACACCACGGGTCAGCATCCGCCCCTCTGGATATGGTTTCTCAGCCTCTTTTTTCGTCTCTCCCCCAACTCGGCCTTTAACCTTTGGTTCCCCCCCGCCTTGGTTTCCCTTCTTTTTGTTCTGATCTCGACCCTTGCGGTTGGGCGACTTTTCGACAGGGGAACCGCCCTCTTCTTTTTTTGCGCGGTTTCTTTTGGCTTTTGGCCTCTCTATTTCGGAAGGTTTTGCGTTCAGGCTGATTTTGTGCCGCTTTTCGAGGCTCTCACTTTCTTATGTCTGGCCGGCTTGTGGACGGCCCAAGTTGGAGCCGTCCAATGGGGATGGGCGATAGGATTAGGCCTTTGCGTCGGGTTGGGAACCTACAGTTACACCGGATTTATTTCGGTGCTGTTAGGAGTGAGTTTAGGCCTGCTGATTTGGGCTTGGGGGAAAAAGGAAAGGGGACTGCCGATCATTTTGTATTTTACGGTCCTTTTGATTTTTCTGTTTCCCCTGGTTGACGCGGTGTTGATCGAGCATGTGGGAGGTTATATTTGGGGCGTTAGCCCTCTGGGCGGTCTTTATCATTGGAAAGATCAATTTTTTAACGCCGCTTCCTATATTACGGCTCTTTTTTGGGGACCCCTGGGAGGTTCAGCGGATTACGGCCCGGTTTGGGGAGGTTTCTTGAACCCGGTGGAATCGGCGTTTTTTCTATTAGGCTTAGGGGTTATTCGAGAGTGGAAAGGGTCCTCGACAAAGTGGCTATTAGCCGGAGCCTTTTTTTTATTTCTCCTGCCCGGCTTATTGACAGCCGACATTGTGGAGATGCTGAGAGTTATTCCCCTGATGCCCCTGCTTTATCTTGTTTCCGCGGTTGGCTTTTTTGATCTGTGGAAGGAAGCGGTGAACCTCGGCCGCAAGGCTTTCCTCGTTTTTTTAATGATTCTATCCGTCGGCATGAATCTCTATCACTTGGCGAAGGTCCGGTCTGCGGATGGACCCCTCACGCAAAAGTTTTCCTACCAGGAAAGGGTCAACGAGGGTTATTGGGCCTACCGCCATCTCTTGGAGGCCGCCCAAACCCAGGGCCCAGGGTTGGTTTTTTCCGATTTTCTACCCTTGGCCCGTGACCATGCACTTCATGTGATGAGTTACCCCTTCAACGCTCTCTTGAATCCGAGTCTGGTTTCTTCCCAAGCTAAATGGGCGGGGCTTCTCACCAATGTTCATTACGGGGCCTTTTTGAAAAAAAGATTTCCCGATTCCCAATGGTTTTATGTCACTCCGCCCAAGGATCCGGTGGGGGGGACCGATGACGGTGGATCGGTGGTCGGCATCATCCCCATCACTCCTGAAAACCGGAATACATTCAATCGATGGAGCAAAGCGCACGACTATTTCAATGAATTGAGTGTGGAAGCCGAAAACGCCATGAATAATCGTGAGCTTTATGCCCAACAAGTCGCGAAACTCCCCGGCGGTTATCCCCTGATGGAAGGGGACTCCTTTTTGGAATCGGTTTATGGGGAGTGGGTGGCCCAATACCATTTGGGGATCAATCTGGATTTGAATATTTCAGCCTTGGAAAGGGCCCTTCAAAAGGGCTACCCATCCGCGAACCTCTATTTCAAGCTGGGGAATTTTCTGGCCGCCCAAAATAGGATTCCGGAAGCCGAAAAGGCATTTGCCGGGGCGGCGGCCTGTCCTATTAATCACACCCAGGCGGCCCACTATTTGCAAACCCTTGAGGGCAGGGAATAAACCTTGGGACAAAATGATGGGGACATCGGGGCTTTTCCAGGAGGGGTTGGGAGGGTATAGTTTTGCGCGCGGAATGAACCGTTTGAAAAATCCGAAAGGCGTTCTTTCATGAAAAACTCATACTTGTGGATGATCTTGGGGATTTGTTTTTTTGCGGCAGGCTGCGGAAAACCCCCTGAGGATTCGGGCAAGACACTGATTAAGGTGGCGACATGGGATAATCCGCGCATGATGTCGATTTTGGAAGGACTCGCCAAGGATTACGAAAAAATGAATCCGAACCTGGTCGTACGGATCAGGCAAATTCCCTATGGAGAATATTTGGACCGCTTGACGGCTTCCCAACCCGCCTCCTTGCTTCCGGATGTTCTGCTTGTTTCAACGGGCCAAGCCGCTGAACTTTATTCTCGTGGAATGTTAGAAAACCTAAAAAACGTCGAACCCTATCAGGGAGGGAAAACTCCATCGGGGTATGATCCCAATCTGGCGAAGGCTTTTTCATTTAAAGGACAACTTTACGCTATGCCCCGGGATTTGGCTCCCGTATGCCTTGTTTATTACAACAAATCCCTGTTTGACGCCGCCCATTTGGCCTATCCAAAGGATGATTGGGATTGGAACAAGTTTCTTGAATCGGCCCGCGCCCTTACCCGCTCCACCGACGCGAAGAATCAAAAACAAGTTTGGGGATATGTTGAGGACTGGGCCATGGCCGAACCCTGGGTCTATAGTTCCGGGTGCCGATGGGTGAAGGATGAAATGAATCCGATCCGTTACACGATAAAGGATACTGCTTTTTTACCGGGGATCCGATTTAGGGAGGCTTTGATCCACAAAGAAAAAGTAATGCCTTCGCCGCAGGACATGGTGAATGAAGGGCAGATCGGCGGCGCGGACCTCTTTCTTCAAGGCCAGGCGGGAATGCTTTTGTCGGGCCCTTGGAAAGCGGTGGAATTCAACGACCATCCCCATTTGAAATGGGGAGTGGCGGTTTTCCCGAAGGGCAAGGGGGGCTTGGCTTTTCAAGTTGGAGGATCGGGGTGGGGCCTGTTAGCTGTTTCAGAGCATTCTCGTGAGGCTTTGGATTTGCTTCGCTTCCTATCCAGCCAGGACGCGCAGGAACGATACACAAAGGCGGGTCTGGCTTTGCCTGCCCTGGCTGAGGTTGAAAAAGGGTTGGGCGGATTCAAAAACCCGGCCTTGACGGAGGCCGCCCAAGCAATGAAGCGGGGCAAGGGAATTGAGGATCCGAGAGCCTGCAATTGGCCTGATGTAAGAGACAACCATATCAATCCGATTTTGGAAAGGGTTTGGACCGGGGAATGGACGCCGGAAAAGGCAGTGGAAAACCTAGAACAAGACTTGAAGGCGAACCCGCTGAACATGAATCCGCCCCAACGAAAGCCACCCGCGCAAAACAAGCCCCAAATGTTCCTCTTTTAAGCCCTATTGAACCAGCAAAACCTTTTTGATTTTTCGATCAAAGGGTTCAATCAGGTAGAGGATATAGACGCCGCTGGCGCATTTGTTGTTGGCATAGTTGGTCCCGTCCCAGTAATAAGGCTGCATAATCGGCCCTTTGAGATAGTTGGGAGAAGGCGGATTCGCGTCTTTTCCTAAATCCCTGATAAATTCCCCCGCGGTGTTATAAATCTTGAGTGAATAGGAGCCGGGGTAATAGTTGTACCCGACATATATGGAAAGCGGGGCCGAAGGAGAAGGCACGAAGACGTTTTGATTGACGTAAAAAATATCCTGAGGAACCAAGGTGGGTGTGGGGGAGAGTGTGACGGTAGGACTTAACGTTGGCGTGAAGGTTTGGGTGGGGGTGGGGCTGTTCGTAGGAGACGAAGTCACGGTGGGGGTATTGGAAATAGTTGCGGTTGGGGATGTGGTCGGGGTCAAGGTAGGGGTGAGAGTATTGGTGACAGTGGGTGTTGGAGTCACGGTCAGGGTGGGGGTTATTGTGGGAGTGTTGGTGTTACAGCCCGAGATGTTGGTCGTCACCGCGTTGGAAGTAACCGGTGGAGGGTTGTTGGGGGGCGAAGAGTTAATAACGGCCGCGTTGGTGATGGGGTTTCCGCAAACTCCCGACGTTCCATACCAGCTCACCGCCGAGGAAGCCCCGCAGGTGGATCCCACATTCCAGGAAACGACTCCTCCCGCCTGGGAACCGCCGTTGAATACGCCTCCATAGGTGACATTGGGGGGGACATTGTCGGTGACCACGGGGCTGTTGGCGCCCAACACGTTGAAGATTTTTAAATTGTCAAAAGACACCGGCCCGCGGTTGGCCTGAAATCCGGCGATGCCCGCGGCGGTGGGGGCGTTAGGGCCTGTGTAGTTGATGTCCCAGGCGCCCGGCTCCAGTGTTCCCTGGGGCCAAACCTTCATCTCCACTTGGCCCGAACAAACCTGAATCTTGACCGAGTACCAAGCGTTTTTCTGTACATCCCCCATATTTGGGGGTGATTTCCAAGCGATTTGGGAATTTCCGCCATTGACGCTTTCATCGAAGGCAAGCACGTTACTGCTGGCGTTGTTCCCTCCCTTCTGGCCGGAAATGCGGGCCTGGTAAACATAGGTCACACCAGCGGCGACATTGATGTTGAAGTTAAAGACGGCATCAAAATTGTTGCAATCATCGGAGGAAACCAGCATGTCCACGGTATAAACCCCGTTCAAGATGGGCGTGGGCATGTCGCTGATGTACAAATAGGGGTAAGTACTGAGAATGGAGCAGGGCTGGGTTTGCTGCAGGTATCCACTCGCGGCGATCCAGGTGCCGCCACTGGTCGCCCAGGTACCTGGTATCATCCCGTTGTCGAAATTTTGGAACTCCACCATGTCTAGCCCCGTGTTGGTGTAGTTGATCACGTAGGTTATGGGGCTGTTCGCGGCCACGGTGGCGGGCGCGCTTTTCAAGATCGTTAGCCCAGGTTCGGAAACTGTTACCAAGGCGGGGTTGGACCCCGTGGAGGGAACTTCCGAACTTGATCCAAAAGCTTGATTTGATATGACCTGACCTACGGTTCCGGAGGTAAGAGTACACAGAACCGAAACGAAACCTATTTTGGGCGTAGAAATATTGCCAAGGTTCCAGGTGATATTGTTTCCTACCTTGGTACCGCCCTCGTAAATTTGTGACACCGCGAAATTGGCGGGGATAGAGTCAGTGATCACGAAATTGGTGATATTTCCAGCGTTGTAATTAATGGTAAAGAGCACCATGTCGCCCACATTGGCGGATGAACCTTCCGCAACCTTATTGAGGGTGATATAGGGAGGTGGAAGTGGAACGGTAAAAGAAACGCTCGTTTGGTAATCTATCGTGGGGTTAGGGTTCATATAAGCGCCCCCGCTCGCCCTCATCGCAACGATCACGTAATAGGTGAGGCCTGGCGTCAAGCCGGAAGGAACAGTCACCGTTGTGCTGTAGTTGGTACTAGTGGTGTTAGCGGGTCCGACATAACAGCCCCCGCCGACAGTTCCGGTCTCAGGCGCACATCCATCCCCCAATACGACCCATTGGTTTGCGGTACCGGCGGCCTGCAGGGTGTTGGAACTGCTGATGGCGACAATGGCATCGGGGTTGGTTCCGGAAAAGCTCGGAATGGTATAGGTCCAAGAGACCGTAATATTTTGGCCGGGGGAAGGAGTCGAGGGGGAGATGGTCAAATTGGTGATCGAAGTGACGGTTTGCTGGGAGAAAGAAAAACCGCAGGTTAAAATCCAAAAACCAAGGACTTTCAAAACGTTTTTATGGATTGGGTTCATTTATTTCTCGTTAAACCTTAAAAGACGAATTTCTCCCCCGTTGATTAAAAGTATGCCACTCTTTGGAAAAACCTACAAGAAAAAGCAAGGAATCACCATAAATACGCTTCCATGAGGATACAAAATTCTGATTTTGGGATGGATGATAGGAAATCAAGAGAACTGATAATTGAATTTGTCCAAGCCGCCAGTGGACAATGAACATCCATGAAAAGCTTTCTCCCTATGCGATTTTTTACCTCGTTTTTTTTACTGTTCGCGGCTTCCACCCTCTTAGCTGACCCTGCCTCGGACCGAGCCGAGGCTCCGCATCTTAAAGTTCGATTGGTGTGTGGCCAAACCGCCCTCATTCCGGGTCAAACTGCCCTCGTTGGCGTCTATTTTCAAATGCAGAAGGGCTGGCATCTTTATTGGAAAAACCCGGGGGATTCGGGCCTACCGCCCTCAATCAAATGGACCCTTCCACCTGGTTTCAAGGCCGGTGATTTGAAGTGGCCCATTCCGGAACGTATCAAGATCCCCTCCCTGACCGATTTCGGCTACCTGGATCATTTGCTTTTGATGGCGCCCGTCCATGTTCCGGCAGGACTGAAGGAAGGAATGGCAGTGACCCTGAAGGCTGAGGCCCGGTGGCTGGTTTGCAATGAGGAATGTATTCCTGGCCAGGCGGTTTTAAACCTGTCCCTGCCGGTTCGACAAGAAGTCGGTGAGGCGGCATCCAAGGACCGAGATCTTTTTACCGAGACGAAGGCTCTTTTGGCCAACCCTCTGCCCCTGGATTGGACGTCTAAAGGGAGTGTTGACCGGGATGGAATGGTACTGCAGTTCAAAACGGGCGCCGTGAAAATTTCAAACGCTGATTTTTTTACCCTTGATCCAAACGTTTTGGATTATGAAACCGATCCGGTTTTTAAGGCGGGACCATCCTCTTTCAGCCTGAAACTTAAAAAATCGGACCAGCTTCTCCAGATGCCTGCGGAATTGAAGGGTCTTTTGGTGGTAAATGATTCCAAGGGCCGTAAAAGCGGTTATTGGACGGACATTAAGTTGAAATAAAAGAGAGCTAAGGAGAAGGACGATGAATAAGAAGATGAGCTGGCAAGGAATGCTATTGGGCTGTTTCATACTCGTTGCGTCGCAGTCTCAGGCCGTGACGGTGGGCAGCAAGGCGCCGGATTTTACCTGTCAGGACAGCATGGGAATCACCCAGAAGCTCTCGAACTACAAAGGCAAATACGTCGTTTTGGAATGGCACAATCAGGACTGTCCCTTCGTGAAAAGCCAATACCAGGGAAAGATGGAAAAACTCCAGCAGATCTGGACGAAAAAGGGAGTGGTTTGGTTTTCCGTCATTTCCTCGGCACCCGGAGCGGAGGGTTCCGTAACGGCCGATATGGCCAACCAGGACGTGAAGAGTCACGGGGCCTTTCCGACCGCCACCCTCATGGACCCTTCTGGAACGGTTGGACATCTCTACGGGGCCAAGACGACGCCCCATATGTTCGTCATCGATCCCAAAGGCAGGTTAATTTATAACGGTGCCATTGATAACGCGCCCTTGGAAGATGAAATGTCCTCCCAAAACAAGGACGGTCAGCCCTATGTGAATTATGTGGACCAGGCCCTCACCCAAGCCCAGGGTGGACAAAAGGTCGCTGCCCCATCCACCGCGCCTTATGGTTGTCATGTGAAGTACAAAGACTAGATCTTCAGGAAGTTTTCAAGCCAGCGAAGAAAGGATGGGGGGGAGGGGAATCGCAGGTCCACATCCTTGTTCGGAATGCGGTCACCCACGGCGATTTTAAGGCCTTTTTTGCCCACAACTCTCATAGCCAAAAGATCCGCTCGGTCGTCTCCGGCAATAATAGGGAGATAGCCGGGATAAGCCTTGAGAATCCGTTTTACCGCCTTGGCCTTGCTAAACCCCTTGGGCAAGGCCTCGATCATTTTCTTTCCAGGGTGAATCTCCCAAGCTGTGATCGTTACCGCCTTTTTAAATCTTTTTCGATATTCCTGCCAAATAGCCCTTTCCTCCCTGGTTTTTAATCTTAAACCCCGGTAATGCAGGGCTGAGGAAAAAGGCTTCTTTTCTATATGAATACCGGGGAAGAGGCGGGGCATATCTTTTACCGCTTTCCATAATAGGAGTGCCTCCCGGCGATAACGGGATTCCTGCTGTCTCAAAGTGAATCGGATGCCGTGTGGAAGACGGTCCGCCTCGAAACCGTGGGACCCAGCGATGGAAATGTTTTTGAGGCCTGAAACTCGTCTGAGGGATGCCGCATAGCGGCCGCTGACTAGTATGACTGGGTACCTAGAAGCCAATCGACTCAGCATGGAACGGCTCTTGGGCGATAGGTTCGATTTTTCCGGATCGTGGGTAAAATCGGCAAGGGTACCGTCGTAATCCAATAAAAATAAAATTTTTGGAGCGTTCGAGGGGGGAGAATTTCTCAAGGAATCAGGACAATCTTTCCAAAGGCTCCGGGGGACATCACTTCCACGTGAGACTGTGAGGCTTCCGAAAGCGTGAATTCTTTTCCTACTACGGGCTTTAGGGAACTATTGGCAAGGCCGCGTCCCAGATCCTCGTGAATTTCCCGCAAATCTTCGGCTGTCGCGTTGAAAAGAGTCATCCCTAAAATACTAGCGTCCCGAGACATGGCATCCCGGGGGTTGATCTCCACGGGTCCCCGGCTTCCGATAACGACCACCCTTCCGAATTTGGAAAGATAGGTAAGGTCTTTTCCCAAATTGATATTGGCCAGCATTTCCAAGATTATTTGAACACCCTTGCCCAAGGTTATTTCCAAGAGCTTTTTTGCGAATTCCGGATCATGGTGGTTGAGAGCATGGTGGGCGCCGGAGGTTTTTACCAGTTCCAAGCCCTTTTCCGTGCCGGCGGTTCCAATGACTGTTAAGCCTGCCCTGCGTCCCAGCTGTACGGCGGCGGTTCCTACCCCTCCGCTGGCCCCGTGGACCAGAAGGGTTTCACCGGGCTTGGCCTGGGCCCTCTTGAAAAGAGACTGATGGGCGGTGCCGTAGGGAACGCCCAAGGCTGCGCCCTGGGAAAAGGTGACTTTTTCAGGTAGGGGATGGACGTTGCTTTCCATCACCAGGGCGTACTCCGCGTAGGAACCGCTGAGGGCGGCATTGAAGTAAACCCGATCGCCCATCTTGTAAAGAGAAACGCCTGTCCCCACGGCCTCCACAATGCCGGCCCCATCCGCACCGGGCGTGTAGGGAAGGGAGGGTTTAGAGGCGTAGGTGCCGGCCCGCACGTAGGCTTCCACCGGGTTGACCCCGGTGGATTTTACCCGCACGAGGATCTGTTCCTGCCCAGGTTTTAAACCATCCGTCTCCTCGATTTTCATGACCTCGGGGCCGCCGAATTCACTAACCCGAATGGCTTTCATGCGCATTCCTTCATGCTTCGGAAATTTGGGAGTCATGATAAGCCCTTCAAGAAGCGGGCCTCAAGGGTTGTCATGGCTTGTTAATTAATCCCAATTGGAAAGGTTTGAAAATAATGGTCGAAAAAGTGGGGTACTGTTCGGTTGGAACCCGGCCCAGTTTGCGCGTTCTTTCCGCCCTTCCATTCTTCCAAAAGCGCCTTGAGTTCAATAGGCGCCAGGGTTTCGAATTCTTGTTTTGTGTCCGCTTCTTGAATTTGAGTGTTTTCCATTTGTATCTCCCTCTTATGCGCCATATTTGACGAACAATAAGAAACTGCCCGGCAAATATCAATGATGGCGGGAACGTCTGGGAAACATGTGGAAAATGAGACTGGGAAACGATTATAGGACTGCAACTTTTTCAAAGGGGCGTTCGTCTTATCTAACGGGAAGTAAATGATCCCAAATAAAAAAGAAGTCACTTGGAGGACTTAAATGAAAAAGTTAATGGTCGCTTTGATGGCAGTATTGTTCCTGGGCAGCACCACCTTGGTGATGGCTCAGACTCCGGTTCCGGCTGCCGCTCCTGCCGCGAAGTCGCACAAGTCTAAGAAGCACATGAAGAAAATGAAGAAGACCGCTGCTTCCGCGCCGGCCGCTTCGACCACGCCAGTCGCGAAGTAAGTTCTCTTCTTGAAGTTCATGTAAACCGCCCCCTGGACGGTTTACCGGCCCCCGGACCCTGATGGGTTTCGGGGGCTTTTTTTTAACATGATTTTCTTGGAGCTGAATCCCATGGGCCGTTAAAATGCGGGTATGCGGGAAGTTCGTATTTAATTATTTTTGAGGTATTCCTTGGTTCTTCCTATCCGCCTTTCGTTTTTCGCGGCCCTTCTGTTTTTATCAAATCTTGCGGTAAGCGCTTTTGCGGCGACCTCCAATGATTACTATCAAGCCGGTTTAAGCCTCTATAACCAAAAAAATTACCTCCAGGCGGTCCAATATTTCAGCGCGGCGGTTCAGTTGGATTCCAACAACGCGGCGGCATTGCAGGGTAGGGCCAATTGTTATTACGCCCAGGGAAACTATTCTGCGGCCTTAGCGGATTATCAAAAAGTCCTGGCTCAAAACCCCAACAACGCCCAGCTTTCCCAGTTTGTTCAAGCACTCCAAGCCAAGGTGGGTGCCGCTCCCACTTCCCCCGCCGCCCCGCCGCTCCCTGGCGCTAGCGCCGGTGACCCGTTCGCCCAAGGTGTCGCTCTTTATGGACAAAAGCAATACCAAACCGCCATACCCTATTTTCAGCAGGCCGCCCGTTTGGACCCCAATAATGGCAAGCCCAACTATTATCAGGGAATCTGCGAAGTGATGACGGGAGACAATCGGGATGGCGCACTGGATTTATCCCTTTCCAACCGGAAGGAGCCTAGCCCCGGTCTTGCCAATTACGTCAATCAATTGATGGCCCGTTTATCGCCGGATGACCAGCAGTGGGTGAACGGTCAGCTGGCGGCCGCTCAGAGCGCTTCAGCGGGGTCTAAGTCTTCCGGAGCTATGGGAATTTCCAAAAAATTCGGCATCCGGCTGGAACCCGATTTTTCTTTAATCACTATGGCGGATTTACAGGCTGAAACCGCCGCAGGGTTAGCCTACGGCAAATTCCTTCAGCAAAATAGCGACCCCAGTACCAGCTACAACGCTTCGGTACCATCCGGTTTTGTGAACATAGCCTTTGAGCCGGTTTATGAACTGGGCCCCGAACTGGAAGTGGGTCTTCCGGTCATCTATTCAAACGCAGGTTCGGCGGGTGAAACGCTCACTTCCGGCGGCGTAACCACCATTAACAGCATAACGATTACCGCCATTTGCATTGGGCTTGACGCACGGTACTTTTTCGTTCAAGACCCCTTAAGGGTTTATGTTGGAGGCGGTCCCATGATCGCATTGGGATCGGCCAGCGTTTCTTCCACCCTCGCCAATTCCGGCGGGGCCGGCACGGGCATGGCCTTTGGAGGGGAGATTCAACTGGGCGCGGATTACAAGTTGGACCCGAGTATTTCGATCGGCCCCTGGCTGGGTTACCGCCTCCTGACTTTCAGTTCCTTTTCCGGAACCTCCGGTGGACAAAGCGGGGAATTGTATATCGCTCAAAACCTGTCATCCGGAAGCACCAATTGGCCGATTATCACGGGGGGAGCGGCGAACCTGACTTCTCAATACTCCCGCCCCCTGCAAGTGGATCTGTCCGGATTGTTCTTCGGCCTTCAAGTGGCGGTCATGTTGTGATTTTTGTTTCTGATTTGCCGGCCTAAAAGCGGTTTCATTCTCGTTTTATAAAATCTTTCAAATTTCTACTCTTCAATCGTTTTCATTTAAAAAAACAAACCTGGCTATGCCAAATCTTTACTGGAGGCATGGCCGCTTATCTGTGAATCTATCTGGTCAGATCTATAATGGAAATCCATCGAATGCATAGTGTTAGGGGCTTTGTCAATGAACGGAGTCGCAGGGTTGAGGACAAAAACCTTTCGGAACTTGTTTTTTTGTTTTTTAGGATTGGCGTTCTTTCCCGCTTATCTTGCGTGGGCCCAATGCCCCAATAATCCAATCCTCACACCTACTTCTTGGCATGGGGCCGGAGTGACCGCTTCCTATAGCAACATCACTAATCTTTATACGGTCATTGGAAATGGAAACAATTCATTCGGACAAGGTGTTGAAACCGGATATGCGGATTTGACTACTTTCCCTGGAAACGGCCAAATTCAGGCTGAGGTTACGAACATTACAGGAAACATAGGTTTTAATCTGGATGCCGCCGGTATCTTTATTCGGGGAAACAACGGTGCCGGTCCCGATGGAGGGCTTATATGGATTTGGGGTGCGGGAAGCAATCAATACCAGGTCGCTTCCAGGGTAAAGGATGGTCCCCTAACCCAACTTCAGTCCGGCCCCTGTTCATTGGCCTATTGGCTGAGAATTCAAAACTCTGGGAATGTTCTTTATCCGGCGGTTTCGACCGACGGCAGTACCTGGACGCTCTTGCCGGTCTTGGACATGACTTCCGACGCCGAATTTTCTGCGGGCAGCACCTTGGCCTACGGCTTGTTCGTTTGGAGTGGAAGCGTAAGTCAGCCGACCACTGCTGTT
The DNA here is from genome assembly GCA_963738405.1 of candidate division FCPU426 bacterium. GTDB lineage: Bacteria > Oederibacteriota > Muellerivitia > Muellerivitales > Muellerivitaceae > CAVTWJ01. Next base: position 40,495 of record CAVTWJ010000013.1, read on the forward strand.
TTCGGCAATGTTTGTGTTAATAATTCGTTCACGCCCTATCCCACCTTAACCCCGGCGGTGACCCCGACCTGGACAACAACGCCAGCCCCTACGGGCACCTTTACAGTGACCTTTTCCCCGACTCCCAGTACCACGGGTTCCCCCACCGCTACTCCCAGTGGAACTTGGAACTCTACCCCGACGGCGACCCGAACCCCTACCTTAACTTCGATTCCTACTGCTACCCTGTCGCCTACCCCTACTCCTCTTCCCCCGACGGGTGTCAAGGTTTGGCCCAATCCCTTTACTCCACAGCTTTCCACGAATAACGTGACCCATTTCCTTCTGGCTCCTGGTCATGGAGCCGGGCGGTTAATGGTCGCCAACCTGCGGAGGCGACAGATCCGTTCCTTTGATTTTGGACCGGGAGCGGATATCCAATGGGATGGAAGAGATAACGGCGACAACGTAGTTTCTTCTGGGGTCTATCTTTATCTTTTGGAATCGGATGGCACTGTGCGGCGGGGAACCGTTACCGTGATGCGATGAGTGGAGAAAAGGTCTACCATAGGGGCATGAAAAGACCGCCGCGGACTACCCCACGTCCGGTTACAAAAAAAAACATTTATTATCTTCAGCTGTGTCTTTGCATTTTCGTGGCTACTCCCATTTGTCTGAAAGCCCAGTCCTCTTTTTTAGATTTCTGTCCGCCCGCCCGGGAAGCGGCGCTGGGCGGAAATGGAGTGGCTTTACCCGAAGGTATCTCCAGCCTGGCTTTCAACCCGGCGGGACTGGGGAACCTGAGTCTTTTTAAGGTTTCGGCTCGTTATGAAAATCTCTTTTCGGGGATCGAGGGGGATGATCTTTCCACAGGGAACCTTTCAGCCGTTCTTCCACTTGAATCGGGCGATGGAATTGGATTTTCTCTGGACCATTTCGGCTCCAATAACCTTGAACAAGACCGGTTGCAGGCGGCTTTCGGAAAGAGTTTTGAGGCCAGTTCCTTTCTCCATTCCCTGCGTCTGGGCTTCGATCTGTCTTTTATGCGCCAGCAATTCATTCTTCTGGCCCCCTTGGCGGGGGTGAACCCCGCCAACGTTTCGGCAAGCGCCTTTTCGATGGGGGCCGGCGCCCTTTATGACGCTTTCCCCTGGGCGACCCTGGGACTTTCCGCTGAGAATTTAAACCAGCCGAACCTGGGTGTGGTGGGAATTGATGAAATTCCCCTGTTGGTCCGCTATGGAGTGGCGGTCCGGCCAAGCGTTGGAGAGGATCATCTAGTGCTTAATCTTTCTCAATCCTGGAGCGGGGGCGACTTGGAGACCCAGGCAGGCGCCGAATGGAATTTCACCCATTGGGGCGTGTCCCTTCGGGTGGGAGGTGATTCGAACATGGGGGTGGCCGGATTCGGCTGGCAAAACGACGGCTTGACTATCGACTACGCCTATCAATTTTCATGGAACGAAGCGCCTTCTTTGGACGGGGTGGGGCTTCCGGGAAGCCATCTGTTGGAAGTGGGTTTTTCCTGGGGAACGACGACCCGGGATGAAAAGGTCTTCCAGGATCTGTTGTTTAAGGGTCAGCAGGCGTCGAAGGACAAAAAATGGAAAGAAGCCTTTTGGTATTTTCAGCAGGCTTCCTTGCTCCAGCCGGACAATCCCACGGTTCTCCAGGGCCGTTCCGAATCCCTGCGGCAATACAACCTCCAGCGGGCGGAAACCTATTATCAGGAAGGGCTTCATGACGAGGGGCAGGGTAATTTCGGTGAGGCGAAACGAGATTATGAATGGGCCGTTTCCCTTGCGCCGGGAGAAGGCACCTATTCTATTGCCAGGGACCGAATGAAAAAGGCCCTCACCCAGGGGGCCTTGGGGGATGCCCGGGTCAGGGACCTGTTAGAAAAATCGGTCAAGCTCTTTAAAAAGGGCGAAAGGGACTCGGCCTTGAAAAAAATCAAGGAAGCGCAGGTTCTATATCCCGAGGACGCCTTCCTCCAATTTGTGGCGAAGGCCTTTGCCCGAAAGGATGTTTCGCCGACCGACAAGGAAAGTAAAAAAATCCAACAGCTATCCGCGGAGGCCGAAATTTTCCGGAGCAAAGGACGTTTGGATCTGGCCCGGGATACCTGGCAGGAAATTCTGAAATCGGACCCCGCCAACGGATTGGCCAAGGAGAATTTGTCGGAAAGCAATTCTTCCGAAACAACCTCCAATCTGACCGAATCCCAAAAAGCACAAGTCCAGACGCTTTTGCAGAGGGGCTTGAAAGCTTACGCCGACGGGGACACGGAAGCGGCGTTGAATGATTGGCAGGAAGTCCTTCAGATTGACCCGGTTAACGTGAATGCCTTGAACAACCTGACACGGGTCAAGATGGAAGAAGGGGAAGGCAAAAAATGAAGCTAACGACCCGGTTTTCACTCAGCCACAGCGGGGTCGTTGTGGTGGCCCTTCTTGTTAGTTTTTTACTCGTATATGAGGGGTCGCGTTATTTGTACCTTCGACAAGCCAAGCAGAGTCAGGCTCAGGAAATTTCCGATTTTGCTCTCGCTGCCAAGGAATCCTTGATTCAACACGAAGACGTGGCGGTCTTGAATTTCATGAAATCTGTGGTGAAAAATCCTACGGTAGCCTACGCGGCCTATTCCAATCCCGCCGCCGGAATGCCCGTTGTGTTGCCGTTGGAATTCCAGAAGGAAGTGTTTCCCTCCGGAATGGTCAAATGGGGCTCCGATAAAAACCCTTCGTCCCGGCGCCTTCGAAACGGCCTAGAGGTCTTGGAGTGGACAGGATCGGTTCCGGTGGGCAACGGAATGATGAGTCATGTATGGCTGGGTTATTCCGTCGCGGCCATGAACCGTGATCTGGAAGAGCAAACGGCGAGGTGGATGCGGTTGGAATTGGAGGCGGGTGTCGCCGCGCTGCTCGTGGGTTTATTGGTGTCCATAACCCTGGGCCTTCAGATGGCTGCTCCCCTGAAAAAAATCAGCAATGGAACCCATTTGGTTCGGTCGGGCCAGTTGGGATCCCTGGTGGGAGTCAAGCGCAACGATGAGATCGGGGACTTGGCCCGGGATTTCAATGCCATGGTAGTTCAGCTCAAGGAGTTGGATGAAATGAAAAGGGACTTTATGGCGGGGGTCACCCACGACTTGGGAACTCCCCTCCACGCGATCCGAAGCGCCATCAATTATCTCCAGGCCGGGGACGCGGGACCGCTGACTGAAAAACAAACGGAATATCTTTTGTTGGTCGCCAACAGTACGGCCCACTTGACTGCCTTTATCAACAATCTTTTGACGACCGCGCGCATTGAGGCGGCAAAAGTGGACCCCTATCCGGAACCGGTGGATGTCTTCGCCCATGTCAAGGAACTGGTGACCCTCTACCAGCCCCAGGCCGCCGAGAAGGGGGTCCGGCTGACTCTCGTGAAAAAGAACCCATATATTTCACTGGTCGCGGATGTGACCATGTTCCGCCAAATCGTCCTGAACCTTATTTCCAACGCCCTGAAATTCACGTCCCGGGGGGAAGTGGATGTCATTCTGTCGGAGGAGGACGGGGACTTTATCCTGGAAGTCAGGGATACGGGAATCGGTATTGATCCCGCCCACCACCAGCTTATCTTTGATAAATTTTACCGGGTTCACCAGCCGCCGGGAACGCCCGCTCGTCAGGGAAGCGGGCTGGGCCTGACAATCGTTAAGGGTTTAACCGAAGCCCATGGTGGAAAAGTGGTGGTGGAGAGCGCGCTGGGGAAGGGAAGCGATTTTAAAGTGATCCTACCCAAGCAACCAAGGAGAGGTTGAAATGAAAACCTATGGGCGCGTCGATTTCTATCTATCTCAATCCGCCGGATTAGGGGAGGAAACATGAAACAACCTTCGATACTCATGATTGAAGACGACCCATCCGTTTCAACCTTAACTCGTGACCTTTTTTTAAAAGAAGGGTACAAAGTTCGTATGTCGTCCAAGGCCATGGAAGGCTGGGACATTCTCCAAAAGGAAGAATTTGACCTTTTAATACTAGATTTGGGTTTGCCGGATATGAACGGCTTGGATCTTTGCAACAAGATCAAGAGGGATCCGGCTCGGGGACAAATTCCTATTTTTATCCTGACGGCCTTAGGTTCCTCGGAGGATATCGTCAAAGGTTTGGAAGCGGGCGCCGAGGACTATCTTTCCAAGCCTTTCAACGAGCGGGAATTTTTGGCCCGGGCCCGGGCGATCTTGCGGAGGCACGATCCGCTTGTCACGAAGGATGAACAAATCATTTCCGGGAAAATTAAATTGTCCTCCGCGTCCCACGAGGCTTGGAGTTCGGACGCGCCGATCCAGCTCACCCTTCGGGAATTCGATATTCTTCGTGTCTTTCTTCTCAATCCGGGAAAGACCCTGACGCGGGAAGAAATGGTGAGGATGGCATGGGGACCCGCCACAACGATTGTTTCCAAAGTGGTGGACGTTCACGTTGGCCACCTGCGCGCGAAGTTGGGGGCGGAAGGAAAAAGAATCGCTACCGTTCCTCAAGTTGGATACAAGCTGGTTCCTGTTAAGTCCTGACACGCCTCGCGCTAAAACCCGAAAAAATTTCACGACCTTCCGAAAAATATTCTTTCAAAAACTTTTTAAAAATTTTTCCGCCCGCCCACAATCTGTTAAACGTCAAACACTCTGAAAAAACGTTTCGAGCCGAAACCGCTTTCATGAATTGGATCGGTTTAAGCAAATATCGATATGAGTTCTTTACCACATCTATACCGCTTCTTTACCAGGCCCTTAAGGAATTGCGGGTAACCTTACATCAAGCGACAAACGATTTCTGAATTTCCAGTTCCTGCCGGAATGGAATAAATAAAAAAATGCTTTCTGAAACCGATTGAACTCGGTTCGAGGATGTTCAATGGCCGTTACGGGGATGAATGTGGGTGCTTCCGTTGAATCGGCGGGCACTTTCAAAAAAATAAAATTATTTTTGATTCGATTGAAAAATGTTTTTTTCAGTGTATGGAAGCTTTTGTGCTTAAAACCTTCCGGCTGTGTTCGACCGCATTTCACTTTCCTCATAATTTTGTCGTTTATCTTATTTGCTTCTTCTCATGCGAAGGCCCAAGTTTGGCCCAACGGTTGTTTCACCAGCGGCCTCACTGATTGGTCGTCGGTGGTGAATGCAGGTACGAACGCCACTGCGGGAGGGTTGAATGGTGTAGGCGGCACTGGCAATTGCGTCGGCCAGGTTCTCCAGGTAACAAATGCCACGGTCTATCCGGGGCAAACGGCCCCCGGCTTCGCCCCGAATTCAAACGGATTGCTTCCCATGGTGCCCCCGGGCCAAACGACGGCCGTACAGCTCTTCTCCGGCCATGGCGACCAAAACCACAGCGACTGGGCTAGGGTTTGCCAGACAACAACCGTTCCCACCAATGGAAACACCTGTTTGAACTTTCTTCTGGCCGGGGTTTTTGAGAACTACCATTTTAATAATCCTGGACAGCGCGCGGATGACGCCTTCATGGAAGTTCGTATTGTTCTGGGGGCGGCCAATTGCAACGCTCAGCCACCCGCAAATCCGGTCATTTATGACCTTGTGGTTAATTGGATATACCTTAACGGATCGGGTCTTCTCCAGTTGGACGGACTTGAAGGAAACGGGGCCGGAACCTATGGGACCGCTACCGCCTGTCAGGTGAACGGCGATAACCCCCCCAATGACCCTTGCGATTGGGGAATCCTTCCCTGGACCCCCTACGAACTGAACCTTTGCCAATACGCCGGCCAACAAATCACCATTGAGGTATCGACCTACGATTGCCTGGAGAGCGGACACTATTGCTGGGGTTATTTTGACTGTCCGACCTGGGGCTCTTGTGCCCCCGCTCCCGTCACTTTAACAAAATCCAACAGTCCAACCGGTCGAGTAAGCGAGGGTCAAACCATCACCTATACTCTGAATTATCAAAACACGAGTTCAACACAATTCACCGATGGAGTCGTGATCTATGACACGATTCCCACCGGCACGGGCTATGTGACCGACTCCCAAGCCAGCAACCCCTATATGCCGGTGACCTTTGCCAACACGTCCGGCCGGGGGGTCGTGAGTTTGGTAGGATGGGACATAGGATATTTAAAACCGCTGGCGTCGGGAACCCTTTCCTTTGCTGTGACTGTTGGCCCCTTGGCTAACGGCGCATGCGCAGAAACGATCGTCAACCAGGCGGCAGAGACCGACGACCTTACTTGTTATTTGGTTCCGAATATATTGACATCCAATTCCGTTACCAATGTTGTGGGCTATACCTGCACACCAAGCCCCACTAAAACTGCGACGCCGTCACCTACCAACACCATCACCCCGACACCCAGTAAGACTCCAACCCTCACCCCCACGAACACTCCAACACCAACTCCTACGAATACCCCAACTAACACACCTACGCCCACGCCCACTTGGACTCCCACGAATACGCCCACCTATACACCGACTCCAACCCCCACGAACACTCCGACGGAAACACCAACTCCCACCGACACAAAGACTCCTACTAATACCCCTACGAATACTCCAACCCCTACCCCAACCAACACTCCGACGAATACTCCAACAGTTACTCTCACCCGCACCCCCACTAATACCTATACCCAAACACCGACTCCTACTCCTTCTAATACTCCTACCGACACGCCGACTCCGACTAATACCCGGACGCCCACCAATACGCCGACCCAAACCCCGACACCCACACCCACCAACACTCCAACGGATACCCTGACCGCGACTCCAACCCGGACTCCTACCAATACACCCACGGTCACCCATACTCCCGTTTTTACCTACACCCAAACCCCCACGAGTACTCCCACCAACACGCCCACTGTGACCTTTACGCCTACTCCCACCAACACACCGACGAATACCCCCACGCCCACCCCAACCTTTACACCCACCCTGACACCCACTCAAACCTTCACCCCGACTCCGACCATTACCCCCACGAATACCTTTACCGCCACACCGACCGCAACCCCGACCAATACCCGTACGATCACTTGGACCGCGACGCCTACGGTAACACCCACCAATACCTTTACGCCGACCTCAACCCTGACGCCCACCAATACTCCGACGACGACACCGACCCGCACTCCCACGAATTCGTCTACTTTTACCCCCACGGTAACCCCGACCTATACGGCAACCAACACCTTCACCTGGACCATTACTTGGACGCCAAGCTGGACTCAAACCCCCACCTCAACCCCCACCATGACCCCGACCCCCAGCCCCACGCCTGTTTATTTACTCACCAAACAAGCGTCGAAATACACCGCTACCTCCGGTGACCTGGTAGTCTTCCAGCTCAACCTTTATCTTCCTAATTCCATACCCGCAGGCGCCGTGATTACCGACCAACTTCCGGTGGATGTCAATTTCAAGGACTTCCAACAGAGCCCCTCCGGCTCTACCGCCTCCCAAACCGGTTCCACCCTCAGCTGGACCTTGCCCGCCCTTCCAGCCGGGGTCTATCCCTTTACTTACGAGGTGGGAATCGATAATTTCCTTCCCAATGGGGAACAGTTGGTGAACACCGCGGTATTTAACTCATCCTCCCTGCCGCCCCTTTCCGCCGCCGCGACGGTTCTCACGGTGGGGCAGTACGTCATCAAGTTGGGTGTCTATAACGAGGCCGGGGAATTGATTTACAGCTTCCCGGTCACCACCATGACCCAGCCCGTCGGGTCGCTCCAGGCGCCCCTAACCGTCCTCCAAACGGCAACTGATGTGGTGAAGATCTATTTTGACGGGGCTCTTTTAGGCCAATGGAACGGCAACACTAATTCGGGCACACCCGCCACCAACGGCACCTATCACGTCCAGGCGACCAGTGTTGATTCTCTCGGCACCATCAATACCACCACGCTCCAAGTGGTGGTGAACCGGTCCTACTCCCAAGTTACGGTGGAAGTGTTCAATGAAGCGGGAGAAGTGGTGCGCCATCTCTACGGCACACTGGCGGCGCCCGTGAGCGTCCAGATGGCGGGGGTCGATCTTTCCGCGGAAAGTTTCAACCCCTACGCCCCGCCGACCCAGCCTCAAGACACGGTCCTCACCATCACGGATTCTCAGGGCGCTGCGGTGTCTCTGACTTGGGATGGGCGCAATGACAGCGGTGTCGTGGTGACCACCGGAAGATACCTTCTTTCGGTTCATTGGAAGGATGGCACCGGCGACGAACAGACCATCAATAAGTACGTGACCTTAATGGACGCGGGAGGGCCCGCGGGCTTGGTGACCGCTAGGCCGAATATCTTGAGGGGCAGGGGCGCCTCCACCCAAATCGTGGCAAGCCAGCAGGGATTGACCCTAACGGTTCAAATCTACGATTTGATGGGGGAGATGGTGGATAAGGTGGAAGGTCCGGCGGGTCAAAGCCAGGCGGTTTGGTCGGCGTTAAAAGCGGCGAGCGGCCTTTACTTGGCGGTGGTGGATCTGACGGACGCAGCGGGAAATAGGGTTTCCCGGCAGATCCTCAAGTTAGTCGTGACCCATTAATCTCAACATCTCCTCTGTTCTCTGGGGATGTTGAAAAAAGTTTAAGGAGAAAAGATGGAAGAAAACCTCAACAAACGTTCAGCGGGTCAAGATGCAAATACCATCCTCGAAAAATGGTATGAGGATGTGGTTTATTCCGTCGCCGAGCAAATTGAGCTAGAACGCCAGAATGGGATTGCCGACAAAGCCAAAACCCACCCTTTTCCCTCTCAATCGTAGGATTCTTAGCCCGCCTTTGGGTATAATTCCCCGCCCATAAAAAATTGAAGGGGAATCCATGACCCAGTTTCAAAGCTTTAACCGCTTTTTCGCATTCTTTCTTTCAATATCCCTCGCCTTTGCCGTGACGGCTCTTGCCGAAGAGTCCACCCCATCAACCCCCGCCCCCGACCAAACTTCATCCGACATGAACCTTCCCGTCATTGAAAAAACTTTGAGCAATGGCTTGAAAGTCCTCGTCGTGGAAGAGCCGGGAATTCCCGTTGTGTCCTTCTCTTATATGCAGCCCGTCGGGGCCCAGGACGCTCCCAAGGGCAAAACGGGACTGCCCCATATGTTGGAACACATGATGTTCAAGGGCACCGAGACCATCGGGGCCAAAGATTACTCCAAGGAAGAACCCATCTTGGAAGAGCAGGACAAGGTGGCCGCCGAGATTAACGAAGAAAACGCCAAGTTGGAACCCAATCCCGACCGCTTGAAGGAACTGGCCGGGGAAATGAAAAAGCTTCAACTTGAAGACCGCCAATGGGTCATCAAGGACGAACTGGATTCCATCTATACCCAAAACGGGGGCCAAAGCCTCAACGCCTGGACCAGCCAGGACGCAACTAATTACACCGTGACCCTGCCCGCCAATAAAGTAGCCCTTTATGCCACCATCGAACAGGACCGCCTGACCCATCCGGTCTTCCGCGAGTTTTATTCCGAGCGCGACGTGGTGGCCCAGGAAAGGCGCTGGCGCACCGAATCCAGTCCTGACGGCAAGCTGGAAGAGGCGCTGGAATCCACGGCTTTTTCCGCCAGCCCCTACAAGGACCCGGCCATCGGCTGGATGGGCGACATCCACAAACTTATGCGCCCCGACGCGGTGCAATTTTACCGAAGCTCTTACCGGCCCGACCGGGGGGTGCTGGCGGTAGTAGGCGGGGTGAAAGCGGACGAGGTTTTGCCTCTCTTTGAGAAAACCATCGGCCAGGTGCCCAACCCCGATGTGCCTCCCTTGAAGCAGGCCTGGACCCAGGAACCTCCCCAACAGGGCCCCAAAACAGTTCGGGTGTCCTTTGACGCCGACCCCATGGTAATGATGGGCTGGCATATCCCCAACTTTCCCCATAAAGACTCGGTGACGCTGGATGTGCTTTGCGACATCCTTACAAGTGGCAATACCTCTCGCCTGGTGAAGGGGCTGGAACTGGAAAAGAAGATGGTGACCTCCATCAGCGCCTCCACCGGCTATCCCGGCGATCGCTCCCCCGACTTAATGGTGATGCAGTTCAACCCCGCGCCCGGGCAAAAGGAAGACAAGATCATCTCGGCCATCGAGGCCGAAATCGCCTCCATTCAAAAGAAGGGCGTTACCCAAGAGGAAATGGACCGGGCCCGCCGGGGAACCGAATCCTCTTTTCTATGGGGCAAGACCAGCCCCTCCGGGCTGGCCACCGACCTGGCCTATAACCAGGCCGTCCATGGCGATTACCGCTACCTGGCGAAATACATCGATATGGCCAGCGCCATTACTTCGCAGGATATCCAAGCCGCCGCCAAAACCTATCTGGTGACCGACAACCTTACGACCGCTTATTTGGAAAGGGCCAAGCCATGAAAACAACCTTTTCGTCCTTCAATCTAATCAAGATCGCTTCTATTTATGCCTTCCTTGCTCTTCTGGGAACTGCGGTTTGTGCCAAACCGCCCCAGTTTCCGCCTGAAACGCCTTTGGAAATAAAAGTTCCCGATATCCATGTCAAAACCCTTTCCTGCGGACTGAAGGTTCTCTTCATTCACGACGACCGCCTGCCTCTTGTTTCTGGCTCCCTCCGCATTCCGGGCGGCAATGTCTCGGACCCGCAAGGCAAGGAAGGTCTGGCGGCCCTGACGGCTGAGTCCCTTCGTAACGGCGGTGCGGGAAAACTCAAACCCGGGGCTTTCGACGAGGCGCTGGAAAATAAGGCCATCTCCATGGGCTGTACCAGCGAGACGGAAGACTTTAACGCCACCTTCAATTGCCTGGCCCCCGATCTTTCGGAGGCTTTGGGATACTTCGCTGACCTGATTCGCCACCCGGGGTTTGACGCCAAACGTTTGGCTACCGACCAATTGGACCAGGCGGAGGATTTAAACCGCGTGGAAGACACCCCCGATTCCATCACCAGGGTCCTTTTTACCAAGACTCTCTTTGGGCAGTCGCCTTACGGCCGGTGGGGAAGCCCCGCGACAGTTAAAAAGCTGAATCCCAACGACGTGAAGAATTTTTACGGAAAGCATTTCGGTCCCAAAGGATCTGTGCTGGTGGTGACCGGTAAGTTTGATGAGGATCAGGTTTCCGCTGAGCTGGAAAGACTCTTTTCAGGATGGAAGGCTCAGGGTCAAACACCCGCATATGCCGATGCCGAGCCCATGGGCCCCACGATTTACTTCTTCCCTAAGGATGTGACCCAGGTTTTTATCCGCTTCGGCCTGCCGGGTTTGAAGCGCCACGACCTCAATGACATACCTCTTCAAGTCGCCAATTACGTATTGGGCGGTTCGGGCTTCACCTCGCGCTTGATGAGAGAAATTCGCTCCAATCGGGGGCTGGCCTACTTTGTGGATAGCTACTTCCTGCCCTATAACATCAAAGGCCCTTTCCAGGTTGTGGGAGGAACCCGGCCCGATTCGGTGAAGGAATATTTGACGGTCATGTTTGATCAGTTAGCCCAATACGCAAAGGAAGGTCCCACCGAAGCCGAGATGGAAGCAGCCCGGAAGGGAATGATTGAGGAATACGCTTATAACTTCGAATCATCTTTTAATCTCGCCACTTACGAAGGTTCGTTGGCCTTTAATGGCTACCCGGATGATTATCTGGAAACCTTCCGTGACAAGATCAAGGCCGTCACCGGGACCCAAGCCGCCGAAGCGGAACAAGCTGTTTTGAACCAGAAGAATTGGGTGCTGGTGGTTTGCGGGCCTGATGGTTTGCAGAAGGACCTGGAAGGTTTCGGTAAGGTCGTGACGATGAAGAGCGTCTTCGCGCCGATTCCCGTAAAACCTTAATCAGGAATAAAAAACCCAGGTTCTTTAGAATCTGGGTTCGTGTTTTGGTAGCCCCACGGGGAATCGAACCCCGATTTAATGGCTGAGAACCATCCGTCCTAACCGTTAGACGATGGGGCCGTACCTCTTCGAAAATTCAAAAAGCATTAAAGAGGGATGGATTTTAGGAAAAACCAACCTAACTATCAACCTGGAATTTCCACTGCGAGCGGAGTCTGCAACAGGGCGCCCCATCCTCCATCCCGAAAATCTCGATTATAATCGCTTCGTGATTTCTCAACTCGCCACCCATTTTTCCAAGGGCCGAAAGGTTTGGACCCAGCCTTGGGTTTGGGCTCTTCTTTCTTGTTTTCTCCTTTTAGCGCTCCTTGCTTGCCGCAAGGATTGGGACGCGGATTTGGGGATCCATTTAAAGGGAGGGCAATGGATCACGCAAAACCACCGGGTACCTTCCTCCGACGTTTATACCTACTCGGTCCCCGACCATCCTTTTCTTGATATCGAATGGCTCTACCAATGTGCTTTTTTCCTGATATTCCTCGCGGGGGGCTATTCGTCCGTTTCTGTTTTCAACATCCTTTTGATATTGCTAGCCTTCGGCGTCAGTTGGATGCGCTTAAGGGAAACCAGATGTCCCCTTTGGCTGGGGGTGCCCCTATTGGCTTGGGCGGTTTTAGCCTGCGAATTTCGTTTTCATGTCCGCCCAGAAAATCTTAGTTGGCTCCTCATGGTAGGAATGCTTTGGGTGTTGGAAGAAAGGGCCCGAGGTAGGCCAAACCGCCTTTGGCTTCTTCCTCTTCTGCAATGGGTGTGGGTCAATACAGAGGGGATGTTCCCTCTTGGGTTGGCCTTGATTGTCATTTTTCTGGTTTCCCACTGGATTCATAATCGCAAAATAGACATACCCTTGGCCGGTTATGGAGCCCTGTCCACCGCTGTTTGTTTTCTTAACCCTTACGGATTGGATGGGTTTCTTTATCCCCTTGCCATTTTAAAAACCCTCCATTCGGAAGTCTTCAAAAGCAACATCATGGAGTTCGATTCGCCTTGGAACCCCATCCATCCCGACGCCATTCCGAACCAGGTTTGGATGTACAAGATATTCTGCCTATTCCTCCTTCTGCTTTTGCTTGCCACCTTTCGACGGCGTAAGGCACATGAGTTTCTTCTGGCGGGGTTCTTTTTCTACTTTTCGGCTACGGGTGTGCGCCAAATACCTCTTTTCATACTCGCCTGCCTGCCTGTCGCTGGGGCCTGCTGGAAGGATTTGCCCTGGCTGGGTGTGCGTAAATTTCAGGAAACTTTTCTATCTGGCAACCTAACAGCCTGGGTCTTTTCCCTCTTACTCTTGGGTCTTGGGGTGAGGGTTGTGACCAACGCCTTTTACGTTTCCGGCCAAAGGCCTGAGCATTTTGGTTTGGGAGTGGATGGGGAATCCTTGCCGGTCCGCGCCGCCGATTTCCTGATTCAAAACCACCTGGACGGACGAATCCTCAATGAACTGGGGTGCGGGGATTGGCTGGAGTGGAGTGGGCAAAAGGTTTTCATTGACGGCCGGTCTGAAGTGTTCGGAGAGGATTTTTTCTCCCAATATGTGTCTTCAAGGCAAGGAGGCGGGGTGATCCCTCTGGCGGATAAGTACCGGGCGGACATCATCTTTTTCTCGCTCCCCAATCCCTGGCTTGCTGGCCTGCAAGGGTCGGGTGACTGGCGGAATGTATATTATATATAGATGGAACGGCGGCGATTTTTCTCCGCAAGGGGTATGCCCCTGAAGTTCCGGCAGTCCAAGACGTCCAACTGATGAAGTCGGAGAGCGTCGGGGCGGATATTCTTAGCCAAGCCCCGGGCCTTTTGGCTTTACGCAAAACCTCGGACTGGAATGTTTTTTGGGAGGGTTTTTACCAACGCTCGATATATCCCATAAGGCTTGCCCGAATGGGGGCCTTTTTATTTTCAATGAACCATCCGCAGGCGGCGGTGGCCTTTTACCTGGAGGCGATACGCCGTAGTGGGGGGCGTATGGGCATCTTTTACCTCAATTTGGGCCAATTTTATTACGTACTGAAGGACTATCCCGATGCCAGACTTTGCTTGGAAAGGGTACTGGCGGACAACCCGCAAAATTCGCAGGCCCGGCACATTTTGGAAGCTTTACCGCCTTCTTAAGGCGGGAAATTTAATCAACCGCCTATCGCCTATTTCTGATCCAATATGATTTGCCGAACATCATTTAGGAAAAAAAGATTAAAACAGAGTGCGGAGGCAGTGCTTCAACCTCAGGCTGGGTTTCCTCAAGTTGAATATATGAATAAATAGGAATATATTCATATAACTACGGGGAGGCCTTGTGATTGATCCATCCTTTGTTTTCAACATCAAAGCAGACTTTCTGAAAGCCCTGGCCCATCCGGGCAGGCTCAGGATCATTGAGCACCTGAAGCACGGGGAAAAATCGGTCAACGAAATGTGTAAGGCCTTGGAAATGGAGCAATCCGGCCTTTCCAAGCACCTGTCCGTCCTGAAACAGGCGGGAATCCTGAGTTCCCGCCAGGAAAAGGTGACCGTGTTCTATTTTGTCAGGGACAAGGGAATCTACGATGTTTTGAAACCCATTACCCTATTCCTGAAAAAAAAGTTTAAAGAGAGCCAGGTCATGTTGGATCAATTGGCTAAAAACTAAGATAAAACCAACAAATGAAGTTTCCCCTATTTTCCCGGCTTGAAAAGGGAATGACGGTGGATTTTAAGTAAAAGCCCAAATTCATGCCATGCTTGGAGATTAACAATGCAGTGGACGGTTAAGGAAGCCAGCGTATTTCTGCAGGTCCCGGAAGACACCCTCTTCGACTGGATCGATAAAAGAGCCCTGCCAGCCACCCGTTTCAACGGTCGGTACCATTTCAACCGTTTGAAATTGACGGATTGGGCCCACGAAAACGGGGTACCCCTTCTCATTCCCAATGGGGTTGATTTGCCCTCCTTAAGAGAGGCTTTGGAAGTGGGGGGGATTTACGAAAACATCCAGGGCGTTGATAAACCCGAGATCTTCAAAAATATCATGAAGCTTTTAAATATCCCGGAGGAAGAAGACCGGGAACTGGTTTGCCAAATGATCCTTTCCCGGGAGAGGGAAGGTTCCACCGAATTGGGAAACGGCATCGCCATTCCCCATGCCCGGCACCCGATTTTGCTCCATGTGGCGAAGCCCATGGTAGCCCTTTGCTATTTGAAAAACCCCGTCCCCTTTGGGGAATCGGATCGGCCCCCGGTTTCCGTCCTTTTCGTGATCCTTTCCCCCAGCATCCGGATGCATTTGCATTTCCTGGAGAGGCTAGGGTACGCGCTCCGGGACGATGAGTTTTCCAGCCTGGTGCTATCCCGTGCGCATCCAACGAAAATCATGGACCGGCTGGCGGTTCTGAAGGATCAGTTGGAAAAGCGGTAACGGTTTTGGGTTGGTGAATGAAGGACGACACCTTGGCTGGATGGGTTGGAAGCGGAAAGGAAGCAACGATTCTATGGGTTTGATCCTTGTACTCATCGCGCTTGCGGGCCTGGGTATCGTTGAAATAGCCGTCCTGCCCTTCAGGCGCCGATCCAACCTCGGACAGTATCTTTCCGCAGGCCTCACCCTCCTTTCCTCCCTCTGCGGGGGAATTGGTTTGGCGGATTATTATTCCGCGGGTGTTCCGCCCTCCATCGGCATGCCCTGGCAAGTTCCGGGAGGGTCCATCGCCCTGGAGCTCGACGGATTGACGGCCTTTTTCCTGATTCCTGTTTTCCTTGTCTCTGGCCTTGGGGCGCTCTTTGGCCTGGAATACTGGAAACAATCGGAGAATCTCGAAAGCGGCAAGGGCCTCAGGCTCTTTTATGGTCTTCTTTCCCTGGGTATGGGGCTTCTGCTTCTGGCCCGCAACAGCCTTCTTTTCCTGGCGGGTTGGGAAATCATGGCGGTGGCCGCCTACTTTTTGATCGTGGTGGAGGATAAGGAAAAAAACGTAAGGCAGGCTGGCTGGATCTATTGGGTCTCAGCCCATCTGGGGCTCGCCGCGCTGATGGTGATGTTTCTGCTGATGCGAAACCTACTGGGGACCTTCGATTGGTCGGTTCTTCCGCTGGATTCGTCGGTGGATTTCCGCTGCTCTGCCCTGTTTTTATTGGCCCTTTTCGGATTTGGCTTTAAGGCCGGGCTCATGCCTTTTCATTTCTGGCTTCCCCGGGCCCATTCCAGCGCCCCCAGCCATGTTTCTGGAATCATGTCCGGCGTGATGTTGAACATGGGGGTTTACGGGATGATCCGCGTCCTGGGTTACCTTCCGCACCCCCCGATTTGGTGGGGAGTCCTGATGCTGGGGATGGGAACTGCCTCCGGTGTCTTGGGAATCCTTCTGGCCATCGCCGAAAGCGATCTGAAGCGCATGCTGGCCTACAGCAGTATCGAAAATATTGGGATCATTTTCATGGGTTTGGGTCTCGCCTTGATCGGGCGTTCCTCAGGGAACAGCCTCCTGCTTCAATTGGGGATGATGGCGGCGCTTTTCCATGTGCTCAACCATAGCCTGTTCAAGACCGCTCTTTTTTATTGTTCGGGTTCGGTTTTGCACGCTTGCCACACCCGCCGGATGGACCACCTGGGAGGCTTGATCCCGATTCTTCCCCTCACCGGGTTGGCTTTCGTTATCGCCTCCTGCGCGGCCTGCGGCCTCCCCCCTTTAAACGGGTTCATCGGCGAATGGATTCTCTACCAGGGGTTTTTCCACCTGTCGGCGGCTGGTTCCATTTTTTACGCCCTCCTGGGAACCCTGGCCATCGGGGGATTGGCCCTGATTGGTACTTTAAGTGTGGTTTGTTTCGTAAGGGCTTTCGGGACCCTATTTCTGGGATCGCCCCGATTTTCATTGAAACCCCACGATCAAGAAAAGAAAGGGTTCATGATCTTCACCCTGTCCCTGTTGTTGGGGGGCTGCATGGGACTGGCCTTTCTTCCCGGACGAATCCTTTTTATATTAGGAAAAGCGATGGAAACCTGGGAAAGCGGGAGCGTCCCTTCCTCCCTCGAAAGCCTGGTTCCCTTGGGGGTTCTGGCCCTGTTGAACCTATCGTTATTGATTGTTTTTGGAGCCGGAGTGGGTTGGTTTGCCCTGAGGAAAAAAAAGTTCCTTTTCCAACAGCCCCAGGCTTTGGAAACTTGGAGCTGCGGATATAACGGGCCAACTTCCCCCCGGGTGCAATACACGGCTTCCTCCTTCGGGGAAATCCTCTCGGGGGTCTACCAGTGGGCCATTCCCTCCCGGCTTCATCAGCCGAACGTGAAGGGGCCTTTACCCCCACCCTCCTGGTTTGCCACCCTTCCTTTTGACCGCATCTTGGGCGGAATCCTGATTCCTTCCATCCGGTCCTGGGGCGACAGAGTTTCGGTGCTCTTAAAGCTGCAACAGGGCCGAACCTCCATTTATCTTCTTTATATTGTGGTTGTTTTCATCGCGGCCCTTTGCTGGGGAAGTTGGAGCCTGCCATGACGCCACTCCTTCTTTATACCGCCCTGGGACTGGTGGCTTTCAGCGGCGTTCCCGGTTTGTTTTTCAACCGTCAATCCATGGGCGGGCAATGGCTTTCCATCCCCTTGTTTTGCGTGGGGTCGGCGGCGGGTTTGATCGCGGCCTTCACGTCTTTGATCCATGGCGTGAGTGAAGTTTGGACCCTGCCCCTTACGGTTTGCGGAGGGAATATTTCATTCTTGCTCGACCCCCTCGCCTCCGTTTTTCTGGCCAGCATCTTCCTTATTTCCGCTTTGGGATCCATCTTTGGCTTGGAATATTGGAAACAGACCCAACATCCGTTTAACGGCGCAAAGCTGAGGTTTTTTTACGGTTTTCTGGCGGCGGGGATGGCCCTGGTGGTGGTCGCCCATGATTCCATCTTTTTCCTTTTTGCCTGGGAGGTCATGGCCCTCTCGGCTTTTTTCCTTATCACCACCGAGGATGAAAAAAAGGAAGCCCGGCAGGCCGGATGGCTTTATTTCGTCGCCACCCACTTTTCCACCCTTTTCCTTTTCGCTTTTTTCGCCTTTCTCCGACAGGCCGAAGGGTCCTTCGAAATCCTTCCCTTGAAGGCGGGGGATATCTCCGCCTCGGGCGCCAGCGGACTTTTCCTCCTGGCCCTGTTGGCTTTTGGCCTGAAGGCGGGCCTGTTTCCCCTCCATGTTTGGCTGCCTTCCGCCCACGCGAACGCACCCAGCCATGTTTCGGCGATTCTGTCCGGCGTGTTGCTCAAGGTCGGGGTCTATGGCTTGATGAGGGTGTGCTGGCTTTTCTCGGACCCGCCCCTCTGGTGGGGAACACTCCTGGTCGTGATGGGAATCCTTTCCTCCGTGTTGGGAGTGGCTTTCGCCCTGGGTCAGCACGATCTCAAAAGGCTGTTGGCTTATCACAGCGTGGAAAACATAGGGATCATCTTCCTGGGGTTGGGGCTGGCGCTCATCGGCAGGGCCGTGGGGAGGAGCGACCTGGTTTTGCTGGGGATGGCGGGAGCCTTGCTCCACGTTTGGAACCATGGCCTGTTCAAATCACTTCTTTTCCTCGGGGCGGGGTCGGTGATCCATGCCCTCCACACCCGGGAAATCGACCTTATGGGGGGAGTGGGGAAGAAGATGCCGCAGACATCCCTGTTGTTCCTGGTGGGTTCGGTGGCCATTTGCGGCCTCCCCCCCTTGAACGGATTCATCAGCGAGTTTCTGATTTTCCTCGGATTTTTCAGATGCCTGACCCTGTCGGGGATGGAAGGGAACCTGGGATTGTGGATGGGCGCGCCCGCGTTGGCCCTGACGGGGGCCCTGGCTTTGGCCTGTTTCACGAAGGTTTACGGGGCCGTTTTTCTAGGATCTCCCCGGTCGCCTTCGGTTCCCGAGGCGAGGGAAGGGGGAAGGGCTATTTTATTTCCAATGATTTTGCTCGGATTCCTGTGTTTTGGGATCGGCTTGTTTCCCCAAACGGTGGCGCCTCTTTTGGAATCCGCGGTCCGGTGCTGGGAACCCTTGTCGGGTGCAGCCGCCCCCACGCTGGCGGGCTGCGCCCCCTTAAACGTTTTTTCGGGCATGGGAATTACCTTTTTGGCTGTTTTGCTCATCGGAATTTATTGGCTCAACCGGAGGCCCAAAGACGGGAAAGAACCATCCCCTGTTTTAACGTGGGATTGCGGGTATATCCATCCGACCCCTTCCATGCAATACACCGCTTCTTCCTATGCCCAAACCTTGGTCGATTTTTTCAAATGGGTTTTGGTGCCTGAAAAAAGTTCCATCCAGATCAAAGGGAATTTTCCGAAAAGGATTACTTTCCACAGCCATGTGCCGGAAACCGTTTTGGAATGGATCCTGATGCCCCTGGTTCGGGGGGGGCAATGGACACTCAAGTGGTTCAGGTATCTCCAGACTGGTTATCTGCAATCCTACGTTTTTTATATTTTTCTCACACTGCTGTTTTTTATTCTTTGGAGGTAGTAAATCGGATGATTCTTAATTCTGTGATCCATATTTTCCTGATCCTGTTCCTATCTCCCATTCTTTTGGGGGTCATCAACAAGACGAAAGCGCTCATCGCTGGGCGGGTGGGGCCGCCGCTTCTCCAGACCTATTTCGATCTGCTGAAACTTTTCAGGAAAGGAATGGTTTTCAGCCGGACCACCACTTGGGTGTTCCGGGCGGGGCCCCTGGTAGGTTGGGTTTCTGTCTTTGCCGCTTCCTTGATCGTTCCATTGGGACATCACAGGGCTCCCTTGGCTTTTCAGGGCGACATGATCTTCCTCGTTTATTTATTGGCCTTGGGACGGTTCTTCATGGCTTCCGCCGCTTTGGACACGGGATCTTCCTTCGAGGGGATGGGGGCTTCCCGGGAGGTTTCCTTCGCGTCATTCGCCGAACCTGCCTTGTTTTTTGGTTTTCTCGCCCTCGCGAGGCTGTCCCAGACCTTCAGCCTGTCGGACATGGTTTTGGGTGAAAACTTCAGGGTCGGACCGGAAAAAACAGCGTCCCTGATCCTGATCACCGTCGCTTGGTTTATTGTCCTCCTGGCCGAGAACAGCCGCATCCCCTTCGATGATCCCAATACCCATTTGGAATTGACCATGGTCCATGAGGTCATGGTGTTGGACCATAGCGGGCCCGCCTTGGGGCTCATCCTGCACGGGTCTTCCATGAAACTTCTTTTGATGGGCGCCCTCGTCATGGACGTCGCCCTCCCCTGGGACACCTCCAGCCTGGCGGATTGGTTCGCCTTCATCCTGGAGATGGGATTGCTGGCCATTCTTATCGGTTTGGTCGAGTCTTTCATCGCCCGGTTGAGGTTGGAGTTCATCCCGAATCTCTTGGTTTCGGCCTGTCTTTTGTCGGCCTTCGGCTTCATTCTTTTGGTGAGGTGAAAAAATGGAAATCGGGATCAATTCACTCATCGTTGTGGTGATCTTGCTGAATTTCCTCGCCTTGGGCTCCAGCCAGATCGGGATCGTCATCCGCCTATCGGCCATCCAGGGGGTCCTGCTGGGGCTCATGCCCCTTCTCATGGAGGGGTTTGGGGAAATCCATATGCCGTTGCTGACCTTGGCCATCATCTCCCTCAAGGGTTTTTTGATCCCGTCCCTTCTCTTCAAGGCCATGCGAGACGTGAAAATCCGCCGCGAAGTGGAGCCGCTTTTGGGCTTTATCCCCTCGATGCTCTTGGGGGCGCTCGGAACGATCCTTGGGATACTGTTCTCGAATCACCTTCCCCTGATCCCTCTTCATAAGGAATACCTGATCCTGCCCGGCTCTTTTTCCACGATCGCCTCTGGGTTCATCATGCTCACCACCCGCCACAAGGCCATTACCCAGGTGGTGGGCTTCCTGATCCTTGAGAATGGGATATTCATTTTCGGGCTGCTTCTGCTGGGAACGATGCCTTTTTTGGTGGAGGTCGGCGTTTTATTGGATTTGTTCGTCTGTGTGTTCGTCCTCGGAATCATTTTGAACCATATCCAGAAGGCTTTTTCGTCGCTGGACTCGAATAAATTAACTTCCTTAAAGGAATAACCGGATGCTTTACGTGATTTTGTTCATACCTTTTTTGGGCGGGGCGGCGGCATACCTTTTCCCGTCCAATCGCTTTCGCCCCTTCCTGCTCCCGGTTTTTTCATTTGCCCATCTTTTATGCGTCTTGAGTGTTTTGGGCCGGAATGATTTGTCGGCCGCGCAGGGTTGGCTGTTCTTGGACCCGCTCGGGAAATTGGTTTTGGTGGTCGTCAGTGTTTTGTTTTCTGTTTGTTTCCTTTACGCTCCGGCTTACCTTTGGGTCAGGAGGGAATGGTCGAACCGCGTTTTTTGCAGTTGCCTTCTTTTCTTGCTGGCGCTTTTATCCCTCGTCACTTTTTCCAGGCAAGTAGGCCTGATGTGGGTGGCCATCGAGGCCACTTCCCTGGTCAGCGCCCCGCTGATTTATTTCAACCACAACAACCGTTCCATTGAGGCGGCCTGGAAATTCCTCCTGGTCTGCTCCGTGGGGATTGCCCTGGCGCTTTTGGGCTCGTTCTTTTTAGGCTATTCCGCCCTCGTCGGGGGGGTGTCCTCGACCCTGATGATGGATGATCTGGCTCGGTCGGCGCAGTCGCTTTCCAAGCCTTGGCTTCACGCCGCCTTCGCGGCCCTGTTAGTCGGCTATGGGACCAAAATGGGGTTGGCTCCCCTCCACACTTGGAAACCCGACGCCTATGGGGAGTCCCCGGGCCTGGTGGGGGCCTTGATGGCGGGCGGGATAACCAGTTGCGCCTTCCTGGCGATCTTGCGTGTCACCAAGATTCTTCACGCCGCCGGGGAAGGGTTTTTCGCGGACCGGGCCTTGATGGGGCTGGGGCTTTTGTCCATCGCCTTCGGGGCCGTCTTCATGGCCCGGCAAAAGGATTTCAAGAGGATGCTGGCCTATTCGAGCGTGGAGCACATGGGCATCCTGGTGTTGGGCGTGAGCATGGGCGGGATCGGGATCTTCGGGTCGTTTCTTCACCTCGTCAACAACGCCCTGACCAAGGGGATTTTGTTCCTCTCCGCGGGAAACATTCATCGCGCCTATAACAGCAAATCGACGGATGATGTTTCGGGGGCGATCCGGAGGCTTCCGGTGTCCGGTTATCTGTTCCTGGCCGGGTTCATCGCCATCACCGGCTCGCCCCCTTTCGGGCCTTTCTTAAGCGAGTTCACGATTTTGAGATCCATCTTTGAGAACCACCAATACCTCGTGGGGGGGGGGTTCTCTTTCTGCTGATGGCGGTTTTCATGGGCATGGGAAGCACGGTGCTGGCGGTTTGCTTGGGGGAACCTTCGGACGCGGCGAAGGCAACTGATTTTCATGACAGTTTTTTCCTGGTCCTGCCGCCCCTGCTGATGATGGGGCTGGTTCTGCTCTTGGGCCTTTATATCCCCGATTCCGTTATGAAGCTTATTCAGGACGCGGTGAATGATTGGAGTATCCTCTCATGACCCCCATGGAACATTTTGTCATCCTCACCAACGGATCCTCCGTGGACTATGGGCGGATTCCCTCACTGGAGTTCGACGATTTCAGGCAATGCATGCGCCACGGCGTAGAGAAGGGTTTTCGTGTGGTTTCCTTTTTCGGGGCATTCCCTGAGGAAGGGGAGGGAGTGGACCTGATGGCGGTATTCGCCGACGATCCTAACAACCGCCTCCTAGTATTTAAGACCCGCGTTCGGGAAGGAAGTTACCCGTCGCTCACACCCGATTGTCCCCAATTGCACCTCTTTGAAAGGGAAATATTCGAGCAGTTCGGGCTTACCCCTAAGGGACATCCCTGGTTGAAGCCTGTCCGGTTTTCCCGTTCGGGTTGGAATCCAAAAAATCCCGAAGGGATTCCGCCAATTGGTCTGATGGACTTTTACCAGGTCAAGGGAGACGAGGTGCACGAGGTGTCGGTGGGGCCGGTCCATGCGGGCGTGATCGAGCCCGGCCATTTCCGTTTCCAATGCCACGGTGAAGAGGTTTTTCACCTGGAGATATCGCTTGGGTACCAGCACCGGGGAGTTGAGGAAGCCCTGATTGCGGGGCCCCGCAAGGATTCCTTTTACCAAATGGAGGCGGCCTCGGGGGACTCTACCATCGCCCATGCCTGGGCCTATTGCCAAAACCTGGAAAGCTTGAGGGGCGCCAAGATCACCGCCCACGACTGGATGGTGAGGGCCATCGCCCTGGAACTGGAACGCCTAGCCAACCATACGGGGGACCTGGGCGCCCTGGCGGGGGATGTGGGGTTTCTTCCCACCGCATCCTATTGCGGAAGGATTCGGGGGGATTTCCTCAACATGACCGCCGCCTTATGCGGAAGCCGGTTTGGACGAAGCCTGCTGAAGGTGGGGGGCAACCGCTTTCAGTTGGATATTCCCCAAGCAGGCGGCCTGTTGAAAAGATTGGCCGAAGCGGAAAGGGATGTCACTCAAGCGGTGGATCTCCTGTGGGAATCGGCCTCGGTGGTGGATCGGTTTGACGATACGGGCGCCGTCAGTCAGGACCAGGCCAGGGAATTGGGGTGGGTGGGCCCCACCGCCCGAGCCTGCGGCGTGGAAACGGACGTGAGGTTCAATCACCCCTTTGGCCCCTACCGGTTCGTGGTGGTTCCGGTTTCCACGGCCCATGCCGGGGACGTGCATTCCCGGGCCTTTGTTCGCTGGCTGGAGATCAAGAGGTCCATCCAGTTCGTCAGGGAAAGATTGATGAACCTGCCTTCCCCCGAAAAGGAAAAACCGGCTGGGCCCGTAGCGGCTGGCCGCTTGGCAGTTTCAATGACCGAGGGCTGGAGGGGGGAAGTCTGCCATGTGGCCTTGACGGGGAAGGACGGACAGTTCATCCGCTACAAGATCACCGACCCTTCCTTCCACAACTGGAGCGCTCTCGCCCTTTCCATGCGCAACCAGGCAATTTCCGATTTCCCCGTTTGCAACAAGAGTTTCAACCTTTCTTATTGCGGGCACGACCTATGAGGCCCTTCATGGAGGCGAGAAATGTATAGGATCTTGAAGGCCAGATTCCAGCAGGGCCACCGGACGATTGAATTTCCCAAAGGTCCGTCCCCCTCCATGCCGGACCACTTCCGGGGGCTCCCGGTTATTGATACGGCCCAATGCCCGCAAGGGTGCCGGGAATGCGTGGAGGCCTGCCCGGTGGATGCCATTTCGATGAAGGGCGAGAAACCTCAAATCGACCTGGGGCGATGCCTTTTTTGCACCGACTGCATGGAAGCCTGCCCGCAAGGGGCGATTGAATATGGCGGGGATTACCGACTGGCTTCCCGCACCAGGGAAGGCCTGAAGGTCGCCCCGAATATGGAAATAAAGTTGGCGCAGGCACTGGACGAGAAACTTCTCCGTCTCTTCGGCCGTTCACTCAAATTAAGGCAGGTTTCCGCCGGAGGCTGCAACGCTTGCGAGGCGGATGTGAACGTGTTGGGCACGGTAGGTTGGGACCTAGGACGATTCGGAATCCAGATGGTGGCCTCGCCCCGGCACGCGGACGGGCTCCTGGTCACCGGCTGCGTCACCGAAAACATGAAGGTGGCGCTGGAAAAAACCTATGCGGCGGTCGCGCCTCCCAAAATCGTCATTGCGGTGGGGGCTTGTGCTATTTCAGGAGGGCCTTTTCTAAAAAATTCCCAGCAGTTGGGAGGCGCGGGATCCACGGTGCCGGTAGATCTTTACATACCAGGGTGTCCGCCCCATCCCTTGACGATTTTAGACGGTTTATTAAGGCTTTTGGGCCGGTTGGAAGGCCGTAAGGGCCCATAGATCAATTCCTGAAGGCTTGTTTTGATTCTTTTTCCAAGGTTTCTTCCCACTTCAAATGGCCGAGAAGGTTGATAAAATCGGTAAGGAAAATTTCAAACCTTCCCTGGCCAAAGCGCTGAAAGAATTGAAATAGTCGTTTAATGAAGGTTTATGAAGGGGAGACTCGTATGAACTTTAAAGTGATAGTCCTGTTTTTACTTACCATCGCCCTTGGTTTCGCGGCGGGGTTGGTGCCTTCCGACATCGTGGGGGGCGAAAGTTATATCGATGGTTTGATCCCCGCCAAGGGGGCCTGTCTGGGGCTCATGATCGGCCTCCTCATTTTTATCCTGGGTCGCATCCTCTCCGTTGGGTTTTACGGCAAGACCCTGAAGGCCCTATTGCTCGCTTCAGGCATCGCCTTTCTTGGGTGTTATTTTGGAAATTTTGTTCGGGATGGGTCCGAGACCCTTCAAATTACCACCGCGCAGTTTCTGCAGCTGGAAGCCTGCCCGAGGGGCCTAGCCGCCTTTATGGATTATATGGGGGACGACCTGAAAGAAATCGACCTTCAGGACGATATCACGAAAAAACCCAGCAGTTCCTTCGGGCCTGTCATGACGAAGATTCTTTTTATCGTCGATCTGTTTCTATGCGTCTGTTTCTTTTTCCTGGTCGTGTTTTTTTTCTTCGTGAATTTCTCCTATTGCCGAACCTGCCTGCGGTACAAGAAAAAATCCGGGTCCACGGTTCTTTATTTTCCCCAGGACAACAGCGACACCTTTTCCGTTTTTTTGGGAAACGTGGGCGGATTGATCCAGGGAGGGGACTATTCCAAAACCGTGGCGTTTCTTCTCGACGCGAAGCGGGGGCAGGATGTTGTTTTTACGCCTGATTTCGTGAAAAGCAAAGAAATGAAACGAACCGCCCATTTCAAAGTGACCCTGACCGAAACCCGTTGTCCGGTCTGCCAAGAATCGACCCTCAAGGGAGATGTGCAATCACAGGACTCGGCTGGAAATTTGTCCGCCATTACCCATTTGAACTTCAGCCTCACCTCCAAGCCCCACGAAAACCCCATAGCCTTGAGTGCGTTAGCTGTTTAAATTTCGATTAAGGAAAAGAGATATGGCCCAACCGCAAAACAAAAAAACGGCAGCCGAAACTAAACCAGACCCCTTCGTGGGCCGTAGGGGCCCTGTTCATTTTATGCCCCGTAAAACCCTAGTTCTTTTTCTTACGGCGGGATTTTTGGTTCTGGTTGGGGTCATGTGGCTTTGCACCCTGCTTCATCCCCTCCCGCCCCGTACCCTCACCCTGGCCACCGGGCCGGAAGGAAGCTCTTACGCTTGGTGGGGAAAGCGCTACAAGATCCTTTTGGCAAAACAGGGAATCGATTTGGTTTTGAAAAACACCAACGGCGGGGTTGAAAATCTTAACCTTTTGCGCGACCCGAATTCGGGCGTGCAGGCGGGCTTTGTGGAAGGTGGCGTGGCCACGGAGGATGACTCGGCCGCCTTGGATTCCCTGGGCACCCTGGGATATGAGCCGGTTTGGATCTTTTCGCATAAAGTTGGATCGGACCGCATCCTCTTCGCCCTCCGGGGCAAGAAGGTGGCCCTGGGGCCCGAGGGCAGCGATTCCCGGGCATTGGTGGAAGAACTGCTCAAGCGCAATACCTTGGATATCAACGCCTACAATGCCGCGAACCTGGAGCCGGAAGACGCCGCCAATGCCCTGGTGGCTGGTAAGGTCGACGCGGCCATCCTCATGCTCAATTGGGGTTCACCTATCATTCGCAAACTCATCACTTCGCCGGGAATCGACCTGGCGAATTTCGACAGGGCCGACGCCTATGTGGCGCTGTTTCCTTCGTTGTACAAGCGGGTGGTGCCCATGGGAGTGGCGGATCTGGAACATAACCGACCTCCAAAGGACACGACCCTTTTAGCCACCAAGACCAGCCTGATCATACGGGAGGGTCTGCACCCGGCCCTGCAATACCTGTTGTTGGAAGCGGCCTCCCAGATCCACTCGCACGCGGGCATCTTTCAGAAGGCTGGGGAGTTTCCGGCGCCCGAGGCTTTGGAGATCGACTTGAGCCCCGACGCGAGGCATTTTTACAAATCGGGAAGACCGTTCCTTCAGCGCTATATGCCCTTTTGGCTCGCGGCCCTGGCGGAGCAGGTGCTGGTGCTTTTGCTTCCCCTGGTGGGATTGCTCTATCCACTTGGCCGGGGCCTAGCCTCCCTTTATGGCTGGGGTATGCAAAGAAAGATTTACCTCATCTACGGCGAGCTTCATTTCCTCGAGAGGGATATCCACCAGATGGGAAACAAGCCTCCGACCGAGGATGTCTTGACCCGTTTGAAGAGCCTGGAGGAGCGGGCCAATCGGGTTCGGGTATCGCAAAACTATATCCCGATGCTTTACAGCCTGAAGGAAAATATCTCCTACGTCCGCGCCCGGCTTTCCAAGCGGAGTTGAAAAGTTTAGGGGGACTAAGCGCTGTAAACTCGAAAACAAAAATGTAGATATAAACTTTTTCGATAGATATACCTCTTTGCTCCTCACCTAAAAACCTCAATTTGCCTTTGATTTGATCAATCCCAACCTGCCTCATTTGGCATGGAGGTTGCCCGTTTACCTATAAGCGACAACTCAGCTCGATTGAGGGTAATCGCGGGATGGCCCTTGAGGAGAAGCATGATTCCCCCTCCCAGACCCTTTGATGAATCCAACCGGCGCGATGAACTGCTGGAATTAAACCTGCTGGATACCCCTGCCCAGGAAAGCTTTGACCGGATCACCCGCCTCGCGGTCCGCCTTTTTCAGGTTCCCATCGTCCTGGTGACTTTGGTCGATAAAGACCGGGTTTGGTTCAAGTCGGCCCTTGGTACGGATCTTTTAGAGGTGCCCCGGGAAATTTCCTTTTGCGGCCACGCCATTCTTAACCACGAAGCCCTGATTTTGCCGGATGCCTTGGAAGATGAGCGCTTCCGGGACAATCCCTTGGTGACCGCCAACCCGCCCATCCGTTTTTACGCCGGACATCCCCTTTCGGGGCCCAAGGGACGCCGGGTTGGCGCCCTTTGCCTGATAGACCACCAGCCAAGAGAATTCGGCCCTGAAAACCTCTCGTCCCTTAAGGACCTGGCCGCGCTGGTGGAGACCCAGCTGGGGGTGTCCCGCGTGAGCCAGTCCCAAAGGCGCCTGCTCAGGGAGCGGGACCAGCTTTTCAGCATGGCCCGGATGGATTCCCTCACCGGCCTTTGGAATAGGGGGGCGGTGCTTGAGTTTTTTCAACAGGAATGGGAAAACGCCATTGAGCAGACGGTTCCCTTAAGCCTGATCCTCGCCGATATGGACCATTTCAAGCGAATCAACGACACCTACGGACATCTCAGCGGAGACCAGGTATTAAAAGAGTCCGCGGCCCGAATCCAATCCTGCCTGAGAGATACGGACCTGGCCGGAAGGTACGGCGGTGAGGAATTTATGCTCATCCTGCCAGGGGTGGGGGCCTCTAAGGCCTGGGAAATCGCCGAAAGGATTCGGCGGCGGATTTGCGAGGAGCCTTTTGAGCTTCTCAGCGGAAGCCATACCTTCACGATCAGCCTGGGGTGCGGCACCCTGACCGGGGGGCTCAGCCTGGACCCCTTTTTCAACCAGGTGGATCAAGCCTTGTACCAGGCCAAGAACGGCGGACGAAACCGCACCTGCCGGGCCCCTGAGTGACTAGGAATACCCCGCCGAACCCTTTAAACCCTGAAAATAAAGCCTTCAAACATTGTGATTAACCGTCCCGGGTGCCAGGATGGGCCCATGAAAACAACCGTCCACATTGATAAAAGTTTGTTGAACCAGGCGGCCCGGCTGACGGGAATCGAAGAAAGAGCGGCCCTGATCCGCATGGCTTTGGAAGCCTTGATTAGGCAAGAAACAGCTCGAATCGCGGTATCCGATGGAAGCGACCCGCTTGCCGTCCCCGCCCCGCGAAAAGGTTATCTGCCGCGAAAAAGAAAATAAAACTTAAAATTCAAATGTTGCGATTTTAAGAAACACCGGCAATTTTTTTCCTTTCGGCCTCTTTTTATGAAAAGGTTTTCCCTTCGATATTGGGCCTCATCTCCTGGAATTTTTAAAAAAAATGTCTTTTGTGAAATCCGCCTAAATAAATATTTTATCGGATGTACAAATCTAGGCTCTCTTGCGCGCTTCTTGAAGAAAACCCAATAAAAACACTCTTAAAACAAGTTTTCAGCTTTTTGAAAACGGATGTACGTAACTGGACGGAAAAAAATAGACCCCCCGTGAAATTTAAGTTACAAGTTGTGAAGATATAAGTGACGAAAGCGCGGGGTGTTAAACGCGAAAAGTTAGGATGGATGATGGGGGATGATGGGGATGGTTGAGCCAAAGAAGCAAAACGGCGGAAGAAAAATTACGGACGGCGAAATGAGCGGCGCAAAAAAACGGGGAAGAAAACCGATGGGAGGATTAAGAATTATCCTCCGGTTGACTCCCCAGCAGGTTCTGGTGCTGGGTGAAAAACACAAGGAGACGGGCCTGAGCCGGACGGATCTGATCCGGCGGGCCATTGACGCTTATTATTTTACGAAGCGCCGCGAATCAGACTGGAATGAAAAGAACGCCTAGAAGAAGCTGACCGCATGAAAATCCTTGGTGGAGAGGTATCCGGAAGTGCGTCACCCTTCAATGCCTTGGCGTTCCGTGATGAATTCCGAAACTGGCAACCGCCTTCGTGAAATTAACATGGAAGTTACCTTGCGACATGGATGAAATCCCCCTGCGCGAGGGTGTGCCTCGAATTTACCCCATCGATCCCAATCCCACGCCTTACGATCTCCCTGTCGTTAAGGCCGAGGAATATAAGATTTACCAATTGATGGAGCCCTTTAAACCCGGGCAACTCTATGAATTTGGATTATTCACTCCCAAAAAATTCGCCTATCCCTGCCCCTTTTGCCTGGAGCCGGTTCCCCCCTCGACCATGGACCCCGCCAAGCATTACTGGCTTTGCGCCGTCTGCCGGCATTTGATTTTGGACCATTTGTTGACCTTCCCAAGGAACCGGTACGGCCGCAAAGAGGAAATGGCGCTTCTTTGCTTGGAGGCTATTTTTATCCGCAATTGGAACTCCATTATTTCAGGAAAAAAAGCCAAAGGACCTAAAGTGCAAGCGGCCAGAGCGGAAGAAGCCCTTTCTGAAGCCGTGGCCCTTTTGCTGGAAAACCAGTCCATGTTCGTGGAAAGGCCGGGCGATGTTGAAAAGGAAGTCCTCGACTTTCTGGAAGCGCCTCCGCCGAGGTATGGGGTTTTGGCCCAAGAACTTCGCAAGGGCCGGGTTTACCGGGAACAGGTAGAGGATCTATTGAGGCTGGGGGCGGGCTTAAAGGCGATTACCATTTTCCAAATCGTTCTGGTGGAAAGCACGTCCGAGGCCGCCTTTAAGGAAAATGAAAAAAAAGAGATATTACAAAGGCTGCGCCAAAGGCTTTAAGTCCCCTCTTCATTTGACCCCATGTGTTCCGCTTTTATTCCTACTGCATTTGGACGAACCTGCGCATTTTCCTGCCAATTTAAAGTTTGTGAAGTAGGATAAAAGACCGCCCTGGCTCAAGAGGCGGGGAAATAACTTTGGGAAGGCGGGAACCATGGTCTTTTTAATCTGGTTTTTGAACTTAGGCATCAGCATTTGGAACGCCTATGCCACCGGCAAGGTCTGGGTGGAAGCCAAGCACGCGGGGGGCGGTTACCGCTTCATGGCCTGGATGGGATACCTGATGGCCTCTTTGGGTTTCAGTTGGAATATCCTGATCATCGCGGGCTATGTGATGGTTTCGATGGGTAAGATCACTCCCGACCAGCTGGACCTCTTTTTTAGTGCGGGCTATGTGATGCTGGTGCCGGGAATTCTCTTCTCGGGCTACGCCATCACCTTTCAAAGCTGGGCCAACGCCTACCGCAACCACTCCATCGTCAATATGGCCTCAGCGGCCTATAACACTTACGCCAGCATCCATAACACCCTCAGCGCGGTGGACGACTTTCCAAAAGCCTTCGCCAGCGTCGCCAAGGCCTTCACGGGCGGGAGCGGAAGAAACAAGGGCAGCGGTTTGATCCTCTTCGCGGCGGTGCTTTGCGCCCTTTCGGGTTTCATCATCGCCGGTATGATTGTTCATCGGGTCGCGGCCAGCGACGGCTTGCCCGAGCATGCGGGTAAATAGCTTTGGCTAAGCCTTGAAGACAAATATCCAATAAGAGCTTTAAGTATGAAACCGCCCCAACCCGAACAAAACCCCCAGTTTTCACCCGAAGACCTTGAGTTTTCGCCCCGTGACCTGACCCCGGAAGAAATGGCAGAGCTTAAGCGCATTTCCGGACGGTTCTACAAATTTGCGGGGGTCCTCTTTTTGGCCTCGGGCTGGCTTTCATCCCAACTTTTGCATTTAGGGCAAGATATCATCCTGCGCCAAATGAAGAACGAATTGAGCCCTTATGGGTGGGTCTGCGTCGGTTTAATGGCCCTTGGCATTTCCTGGGGGAGAATTCGCATTTGGCTTAAGTTGAGGAAAGACATTAAGGATGGAACGGCCCTTTCGGGCCGTAAGAAGGGAACTGGGCCAGGTGGAAAGATCGTCTGGGAATACCTGCCCGTTTCGAAAATGGTCTGGGCTTACCAGGAAAAGCGAGCAACAGTCGGGGCCTGATTATTTCCGCTCTTGAATCGACACATACTCGCGCTGGTTGGGCCCCTGGTAAACCTGCCGGGGGCGGGAAATGCGGGTTTGTTTGTCCTGCCTCATCTCCCTCCAATGGGCCAGCCAGCCCGGCACCCGGCCGATGGCAAAAAGCACCGTGAACATGTTCACGGGGAAGCCCGCGGCCCTCAAGATTAGTCCCGAATAAAAATCCACGTTGGGGTAGAGCTTGCGGCTGAGGAAATAATCATCGTGGGTGGCGATTTCTTCCAGCTTTAAGGCGATATCGAAGGTGGGGTCGGCCATGCCTGGGCGTTTCAAGAGCTTATGGCAAAGGTTTTTGATGATGGCGGCGCGGGGGTCGAAATTCTTATAAACCCGGTGTCCGAAACCCATCAGTTTTCCTTTATTGCTTTTGAGGTCCTCCATAAATTTCTCGGGCGTTGTTTTGGTGTCGCGAAGGTGCTCCAGCATTTCGATAACTTCCTGGTTGGCGCCCCCGTGCAGTTTGCCCCAGAGGGCGCTGATGCCCGCCCCGATAACGGCATAAATATTGGCCAGACTAGACCCGGCCATGCGCACCGTGGAGGTGGAGCAATTTTGCTCGTGGTCGGCGCTGAGTAAAAAGAAAAGGTCCAGTGCGTGGACCACATCCGGGTCCAAGGTGTAATCCTTGACCGGGGAGTCGAACATCATGGTGAGGAAGTTTTCGACGAACTTGAGCTTGTTGGAAGGGTAGACCACCGGTTCGCCGATGGACTTTTTATATGAGAAGGCCGCGATGGTGCGGATCTGGCTCATGATATTGGCGATGATGACTTCCTCTGCCGCTGGGTCCAGGTTGTCCTTGACCGGGTAAAAGGCCGAAAGGGAAGCCACCACGCTCGTCAAGATGGCCATGGGGTGGGCGCCCTTGGGATAGCCGGTGAAAAAGTGAAGCATGTCCTCGTGAATCAGGGAGGACTTGTTAAGGCGCTTGGAAAAGGCTTGGAGCTCCATTTCGGTAGGCAGGTCGCCATACATGAGAAGGTAGGCTGTTTCGGTGAAGAAGGACTTTTGGGCTAGTTCCTCGATGGGAATGCCCCGGTAGCGCAAAATGCCCTTATCGCCGTCGATAAAAGTGATGGCGCTTTGGCAGGAGCCGGTATTGCCATAGCCTGGGTCGAGGGTGATATATCCCGAGTCGGCGCGCAGAGTGGAAATGTCGATCGATTTTTCACCCTCGGTGCCGATAACGATCGGATATTCGTATGTTTTGCCTTCCAAGATAATTTTGGCTTTTTCCGGCATGACCCGACCTCCCCAGCGAGATGAGGGCATTCTACGGAAAGCCGAACCAGAAGAAAGCCTCTTTTTAAGAAAAACGAGCCTGTGAGAACCACTTTCAGCGGAGAGTGGCTTTAGGAAAGGGCTGTCGATATGATTTTATTTCACCTGTCCTTGCATCTTCGGGGCCGGTTGGATCGTCTAATTTTTAGACGAGATGGATGGCAGACTTTAAGTAAAAGATTTGGAGGAAAAATGAAAAAGATAACGTTCGTCGCTGGGTTATTGGGTTTCTTGGCCGCAGGATTGACGGTTGGGGCGAATGCACAGGTCAATATTGGGGTGGCAGTCGGTAATAACGGGTTGGATTCGTTCCACTTGGCCATTGGCGACTATTTCAAGGTATCCGACCAGCAGGTGCAGGCCTGTGAGGACTACAACATTTCCGATGAGGACCAGCCGGTGGTGTTTTTCATCGCCCAGAGGGCCGCAGTTTCCCCTGAGGCGGTGATCCTGCTTCGCTCCCACGGCTGGAGCTGGATGCAGATCGCGCTCCATTTCCGCCTCAACCCCCGCATCTTTTACACGCCGGGAACCTATGTCGGGACACCCTATGAGAGGGGATACCATTCCTTTCAAGGCCGTGGAAGGATCAACCTTTCCGATGGCGACATCGTGAATTTTGTGAATTTAAAATTCATGTCCGAACATTACGGCCACGACCCTGGCGAAATCGCCCGTTTGCGCGCCCAGGGAAAAAGTTTCCGTGATATCAACGACGGCTATGTCCAAAAACACGAGGAAGTGCAATGGGACGCCAAGGAGGAACCGCACCGTTTCAATCATCATCAGGATCAGGGGAACCACGGTGACCAACATGATCAGCGCGACCAGAGAGACGGTCACGACCGCTAATCTTATCCGCGCACTTTTCAGCCCAGGTTTGTCTCGATCTTTTCAGGACGGACCTGGGCTTTTTTATAAAACGTAATCTTCTTGGTCTCTGGAACGCCTACCCTATAATGGTGCGCCATGCAAAAAGCCGCATTTCAACTTCGGGATTTGGTGATCCACAAAAAAATCGAGATCGTCGGTATGGTGGTATTTGTGGATCATCGCAATTGCCTTTACCGGGTCTGTGTGGATGACGACATGCCGGTGGAAAATTGGAGTTTTGCCGAGGTTGACCTTTATCAGAAGAATATCGTTTCGTAGTAAATCCTTGTGAATCATGCGTTTTTCGTTTTTGGAAGGTAAGCTTTTCCTTTCTATTCTACCCTTTTGAAACAAATCACTTTTGTTTTGCGATAAAATTGACCTGAAATTTACTTTTTCATCAAACGAATAACGTTTCTAAGATTGGGTTCATGAGATTTAATTGGAAAAGAACATTTCTTTTTGGGATAGGCTTAAGCATTAGCTTGTTTTCCCAGCAGGCCATCGGCGCACTCGTTTTGGGCCATATCAAGATCGACAACTTTGGATACCGCACCGGCGACTATAAGATCGCCTATTTCACATCGAACCCCGGAACCACTGTCGGAGTCTATAACGCCAGCACAAGTGTCCTGACTTATTCGGTTCCCGCAGCCAACATCACCAGCCAGGGCACCGACACCACCGGAATCACCGGCGACACCGTCTGGTGGGCGAATTTTTCGGCCTTCACGACCCCCGGAACCTATTACATCTATTCCACCAGCCTCAACGAGCAATCCTACAATTTCCAGATCAAAGACTGCATTTACCAGGCTCCCATGACAGCCACCTTGAAGGCGCTTTATTATCAGCGTTGTGGATGCGCCAAACCCGCCCAATACGCCGGTGCCAACTGGTCCGACGCGGCGACCTGCCACTTGCAGGATGAGACCTGCGGACCCGCGCCCGGCTGTACTTACCCCAATGCTTACGGCACATTGAACCTGGCCGGGGGATGGCACGACGCGGGGGACTTCAACAAATATATCGGCTCGACCCCCTCTGGTTCCTGTCAAAGTTGGGGCGGCGACTCGGGCGAGGCCATCCATGATCTGATGCTGGCCTATGAATGGAATCCCACACTTTTTTCTTCCCTATCCTCCAATATTCCGGAATCCGGCAACGGCAACCCGGATATTCTTAACGAGGCGAAGTGGGAACTGGACTGGTACTTGAAGATGCAGATGACCGACAAACACGTGCTGTCGGTGGTGCATGCCAACGGGGGCGGGGGTAGTTCGCCTCCTAGTTCGGATGCCACAACTCGCTACTACTATCCCCCGAACGGGGACGGGGAAGCCCAGTTCGTGGCTATGCTGTCCAACTCGGCCCGGGTCATGTCCTCCGTTCCGGGTCTGGCGAGTTACGCCACTACCCTGCGGAGCGCGGCCGAGGCCACCTGGAACGCCTATGAGACGACCTGGACTTCCGATGACCAGAAATTCTGGGCGGCGGCCGAGATCTTCCGCATGGAAGAATCCCTTGGGGGGCCGGCTTCCGTCGAGTCCGCGGCGCAATCCTTCGTGGACAACTACATCACGATCATTAGTTCACCCAACACCTGGAACGGTTACTGGCTCAATGAGGACAAGATTCAACAGAATTGGGGCATCACGGCTTATATCGAATCCACGAACGCCACCCCGGCGGTGGTGACCGAAATGAAGGCGGATTGGTCCACGCTGATGAACGATCTTTTCTCCCAAACTGATTCCTACAATTCGGCCATGCACAGCTGGGACTATTACTGGGGCGCGGACGAGGTGAAGATGAATTACGCCATGGAATTGCTCTGGGCGGCCAAGATCGGGGCCACAGGCAGCCAGTCTGCGGCCCAATGCGTTCAGCACGCCGAGGACTTTTTGCATTACATGAACGGCGCCAATACCCTCAACATGACCCTGATGACCAATTCCAACGCCATCGGGGCCTCCCACGGCATTTGGCGCATTTACCACCAGTGGTTTGGGAACTATAACCCTTCCACTGGCCCAGGCACCTATTCCTACGACAATTTCATCGGCAAGCCCGTCTCAGTGATCGACCCACTCTATCCCTATTACACGGGGCCGGATAATTACGGCATCAGCGATAACGGGCCCTCCTCTTTCGGGCCCCCGCCTGGCATCGTCCCGGACGGTCCCAGCAATGGCTACGCCCAGGGCGGAGGGCAATCCATGCCGCCGATGCTCACGGGAGAAGTCGCGCCTCCCTATGAAAAGGGTTATCGGGA
The DNA here is from genome assembly GCA_963738405.1 of candidate division FCPU426 bacterium. Taxonomy (GTDB): domain Bacteria; phylum Oederibacteriota; class Muellerivitia; order Muellerivitales; family Muellerivitaceae; genus CAVTWJ01. The sequence goes on from CAVTWJ010000013.1 coordinate 76,284, forward strand.
TTGGGATTGGGTAGATCCCAACGGAAACAAATCCGTGCCTTGGATCGTGAACGAGACCGGCCTTTATTACACGGCTTCCTACATGATCGTGGCTTCGGCCTTCACGACGATTTGTTCCAATCTCACGGCCACCCCGACCGGTACACCAACCCCGACGAATTCACCTACTGCAACCAGATCACCAACACCTTCCCCGACGTCTTCGATAACTCCCACGAATTCATGGACTTGGACGCCCACGAATACCGCCACCCGGACCAGTTCGGCAACGCCTACCGCAACGCCCACGTTAACCGGCACCACAGCCCCCACGAATTCCCCGACCGCTACCCGGTCGCCGACGGTTACCCCTACGGTTTCAACCACACCCACATTTTCCATGACGGTGACAGCATCCAATACCGCCACCCGCACCAGCACGGCAACGCTTACTGCGACTGCGACCAGCACAAATACAGCCACACCCACGGCTACGACAACGGCCACACTCACGAATACAACCACGAAAACCCCGACTGTTTCGCCAACCAACACGAATTCAGCGACATCTACGGCTACCTCAACTGTTACCCTTACGTACACTATGACGAAAACGGCCACCACTTCGGCAACTTCGACTCTTACATCGACGGTGACATCCACACCCACCTTTACTGGAACGCCCACATGGACCTTCTCCCCCACGCCCACCTCTACCGCTTCGCCATCGCCTACGGCCTCATTGAGCCCCACCCCCACCCTGACACCCCAATTCAGTTACACCGCCACTTTTAGTCCCACAGTCACCTCAACACCTACCGTTACCCTTTCGCCCACAGGCACCCCGACTTCCACCGCGACAGCCACCCTGACGCCAACGCCCACAGGTACGCCGACCCGGACGGCAACCTCCACGGGCACGCCTACGCAAACGCCAACGGTTACCTCTACCCCCACGAACACCCTTTCGCCCACCCATACCTTCACGTCAACCTCGACCCCCTCACCCACGGTCACGCCCACTTGGACAAATAGTTCCACCTGGACCGACACTCCCAGTTGGACCCTGACCCCGACGGTGACGAATACCCCCACCCTCTCCCCAACGAAGACCGCGACCCCTTCACCCACTTCAACATCCTCATTTACCCCTTCCTCGACCTGGACCTCCACCATGACTTCGACCGCGACCTCAACCTTTAGTCCCACGCCAACCTTTACCTCTACCGCTACCCTGCCGCCTAGTTTCACGCCGACGAATACCTTTACGCCCTCCGCCAAACCCGGACTCTACCCCAACCCCGCCCTGGGAGACACGGTGAACCTTTATTGGCCGGCCGGGGGAGATGGGGAAGTGGACGTTTATACTCTGGCTTTCCGAAGGGTCATTCACCAACCCTTTAGCCGACAGTCGCCAGGCGCCATCCTTACCCTGGCCTTGAGGGATGACTGGGGCAAACCCCTGTCGGACGGTCTTTATTACGTTGTCATCAAGGGTCAGAGCAATCGGTGGATCGGGAAACTGCTGGTCCTCCGCTAGTCTCAGTAAACTGATCATTCTCCTAAAGAAAACGATTTGCCAAATGCCTTCAGTATGATTTCCATCAAATTAACCTAAGCTCGCATCCACTACACTTATCCTCTATTTGCTAAACCTTAATTGGAGGAGACCGTTATGCAATTCATTCTTTTGGGCGAGCCGGGAGCGGGGAAGGGAACCTATTCGTCGGTTTTAATTAAGAAATTCCATATCCCCCAGGTCTCCACCGGCGACATCCTTCGTTCCGCCGTCAAGGCGGGAACCCCCTTGGGGCTGAAGGCCCAGGGGTTCATGAAAAAAGGCGAGCTGGTGCCCGATGAGGTGGTAATCGGTTTGGTACGGGAACGGTTAAAACAACCGGACGCCTCTGAAGGATTTATCCTCGACGGTTTTCCCCGTACGATCCCCCAGGCCCAAATCTTGGATGGAATTCTTCAGGAACTGGGAAAGCCGGTCGACGCGGTTTTGAAAATCGAGGTCGGACGCAAAACCTTGATCGACCGTTTGACCGGGCGCCGGTCCTGCAAGTTGTGCGGCGCGGGCTACAACGTCAATACGGGATTGGCGCCGAAGGAGGAAGGCGTCTGCGACAAGTGTGGGGGAGAGGTGATCCAGCGCGCGGACGACAACCGTGAAACGATCGAGAATCGATTGAACGTCTACACCAAGGATACGGCCCCGCTGGTTGATTTTTATGAGAAGAAGGGACTCTTAAAGCGTATCCCCTGCGAAGGGCCTTTGGCTGAGGTTCTGTTACGCTTTGAAAAGGCCGCGCTGACGGCGGTGGGCCGGGTCTGAACCTCTTATCCTTTTGAGGCGCGATCGATACCCCTTTTAAAGGCTGGTCGCGCCGCACTGGTAAATTGGAAGTTCCAATTTTTTTCATGATTGTTTAGTACCTGTCCCGCGGTTAAACCTCCCCCTGATTAACATGACCCTAGTCATAAATTTACGCTGATTTTGCCCAATATCATGCCTTGCTGAACCGCCAGCCTATTTTCAGCAGCGCGATTTTAAGAATCGCGAACTTAGATGAGGGAGTTCCCCTATGACCGACACGAAAATCGTGCCTGCAGTTCATCTTCAAACTCTTCCTGGGGATGACATCCGGCAGATCCAGTGGCGGTTTTCAGATCGGTTCGACATTCAAATGCTAGTGCAGTCCGCCCGCTCGGTGGCACGAGGACCGGTGGCCCGCTTGGTTGCCGGGGGCGCCCGCAACAGCCATGAATGGACCGCTGAAAAAAACTCACTTTTAAAAGCCTACGACGATTCGGGCATCACGGCGGCTTTTCTTGATCCCGAACACGGCGGACTCTTCGCTGGCCCCAAAAATCTGGCTATGGCTCTGGTAGCTTTTGAGTTGGCCTGGGTGGATGGAGGAGCCGCTACCGCCTCCCTGGCCGGAAACTTAGGATTAGCCCCCATCCACGAATGCGGTACTCCCGATCAAGTCGCCAAGTATATGCCCCAGGCTGCGCCCTCCAAGGAAGGCGATAAACGCAAGATGCTGCGCGCCGCTTTTGCACTGACCGAACCCATTCCCTATGTTGGTGTTGAAACGGGACTCTTGTGCGGGAAGGTCCGGGTGGCCGAGTGGAAAGAGGGAAAGGAACCCCTGCTGGAGGTCGAAAAGCGGGGCCGGTTCATCACCAACATGGATTACGCCAATCTGGTCACGGCTGCCGTCGATACGGACGACGACCGCATCAAAACCTCTTGCATGGTGATATTGGAAGAAGGCGATCCCGGTGTTTTCGACCGGGGCACTGCCACCAAGAAACTGGTCCACCAGCTTTCCTCCACCCGCGACCCTAATTTCCAAATGAAGGTGCCAGCTTCCCGCATCGTCGGCGGCTATACCGTGAAAGACGGGGTGATCATTCCCAACTACACCCACAGCGAAGTGATTGAAGCGGTTTTCAAGCGCACCCGCGTGACCGTGGGGCTCATGACCGCCGCCAAGCTTCTTTCGGCGGTAGAACCGGTTATCCGTTACCATCGCCAGCGGTTCCGGGGCGGGGCCACGGCCAACCCGGGAACTCCGAGGTATGACTTAGGAATTCAAACCAAGCAGGATGCCCTCCACCGGCTGGTGGATATCTGGGCTATGGGCGAGGCGGGGGCATCCATGGGTTTCGAAACCGAACGCCTCTATGACGAACTGGACCCCCTCGAAAAGGAAAAGAATAAGGTCATGAAGGAGAGGGGCATTCAGGGTGCCCGGTCCGTAATGAAAGAAATGAACAAGGTTGAGGAACAGGCCGTGGAATATTTGCGCCTTTCCCGCATGCCCCGCGAGGGCAAGGTGAAAGAAAAAATGGAAACGCTCGAAAAGAATCCGTTGGTGAAGTTTTCCATCCTTGAATCGGCGGCCAATGTGCTTTGCCCAGCTACCAAGCTTTGGAATACCGGTCAGGGCGCCAACGCCCTGCGCGAGGCTGTCAGCCTCATGGGAGGCTACGGCATCACCGAGGATTGCCCGGGATTTTTAGGCCACAAATGGATGGACGCCCAGTTGGAAGCAACCTATGAGGGCCCGGAAGCCGTCCAAAGGCGGCAGTTGTCCCTGACCATGACCCATCCGGTCTTTTTGGAGCAATTCAAACAGTGGATTATCGACATGAAGACCGTGGCCTCGGATCGGCCTGAAACAGGCGCTTGCGCCCTGGGAAGCGCCATGCAACTGTGGATATGGACGCTTGATCACTTGCAAAAAACAACCGACGCCGGCGGCGCCAAGCTGTACCACTCGAACCGACAGGGCGTCACATTCCCCATGGCGGACGCGCTTTGCTGGATTCTTTCCGCTCGCTCCCAGATCATGGATTTGTTGGAACTGGAAGAAAAGGGAAAACTTAACCCGGCTCTCGCCGAATCCCTGCCCGGCACCTCGGCTTTTTTACGCGACCTTTGCCATGTCCAATCGGCCCGGGCTTCTGGCGAATCGGCCCGCATTTGCGCCGAATTGGTTTTTGGTTACAACGAGCACCCGCAATGGACCGAACGGGGCTGCCAGGCCTGTTTTAATGAAAACGAATTGGAGGAACTGGAGAGTTATATTCCCGGTATTGAGGGGGGGGCTTTTGGCCACACCGATGTGGTGGAAAAGGACAACCGCCATCCACTGAAGCGCGGGCCCTGCGTGAAGATGTCAGGTTTGGAAACCTTCGTGGCCTTGCGCACCAAACTGGATGCTTGCCTAACGGGAAGCCGCCTTTCGAAGGACCGGGCCGCCGAATCGCTGGCCAAAGTTATGATTCCTGAAGCTCTCGATTATCCCCAATGAGGGGGTGGTTTTGAGTTCTTCACATCCTTCCACAAATGATCGCCAGACCCTGGAAGCCGATATCCTTTGCGTGGGTTTCGGACCCGCGACCGGGGGCTTTCTTACGACCCTGACGAAGGGAATGGTTAAGGAGGACGGCTCACCTGCATTTGAGAGCCGGGTTCATCCGGGAAACCCTCTCCAGGTTCTTTGCTACGAAAGGGCAGATGACTTGGGATATGGGGTTTCCGGGGTTGTCACGCGGGGAAGGAGTTTGAAGGATTCCTTTCCGGCGGAGGAATTTAACCAGATTCCCTTTTTTTCCAAGGTCTCGGATGAAAAGGTTCTTTATCTCCTCGACCCCCACGGAGCTAGCCGCAGACCCGCACTGGTTAAGATCGCAGACTTCTTTTTGAAATGGCTGCCCCGGGTGAAGAAGGACCTGTCTTTCGAGATTCCTTTTCTTCCTGAATTTCTTCACAAAAAAGACGGGTTCATCTTTTCGCTTGGCCAGTTTAACCAATGGGTAGGGTCCCAGGTCATGATGTCAGGCCAGGCTCAGGTTTGGCCCGGCTCTCCCGTTTCCGAGGCCCTTATCGAAAATGGCCGGGTCATGGGAGTTCGCTTATGCGACCAAGGGGTTGATAAGTCGGGAAACCCCTCCGAACACTATATGCCCGGCATGGATGTAAAGGCGTCCCTGACAGTGGTTGCGGATGGGCCCGTGGGACCCGTGGGTCGTCAGTTGGACCGCCGGTTTGGAATGCCGAAGGGACATACAACGGAAGAATGGGCCCTCGGTATGAAGGTGGTACTGGACCTGCCTGAAAATACGGAATTAAAACCGGGCATGGTATTACATACTTTGGGTTATCCCGAACCCGAAATTTTCGGATTTCTCTACGTGTTTCCCGGAAACATCGCCGCAGGTGGCATTTTTGTTCCCTCGTGGTTTGACAACCCAGCCCGCACGGGTTACCTCTACCTTCAGCATTGGATGCGTCATCCCGCTCTTTGGAAACACCTTCAAAATGCCACCCTGCGGTCCTGGGGCGCCAAAAGTCTGCAGGAATCGGGCTTGAAGGGCGAACCTTACTTGGTGGGCAACGGTTACGCACGAATCGGTGAAGGTTCCGGTTCAACCAATGTGCTGGCCAATTCGGGTGTTGACGAGGCCTGGGCCACGGGGGTTCAACTAGCCGAGGCGGTCTTGGAACTATTAAACAAAAACAAACCCTTCAACCAGGATGATTTGGAGCAAACCTATGTCAAACGCCGCCGCGAAAGCTGGGTTTTTAAGGAAGGCCAGATGGCGGAAAGGGCCCGGGATGGGTTCCAGAAAGGTTTCGTGCAGGGCATCGTGGGCATGGCCATGGCGGGTTTTTCCGGTGGGTTCTTCAGTTGGCCCGGCAAGCCGCTGGCCCCCTATCAGCGTATCCCGAGCCTAGCGGAATATTACAAGGGCCGGATTACCCCCAAGGAAATCGAGGACTTGCGGAAAGAATGCCGGATTTCGGGGAAGACGCTTCATGAGGCCCTCATGGAAAGAGTGGGCTGGCCTGGGGTGCCCTTGGATGGGAAATTGCTGGTTTCCCAACAGGACGCCCTTTTGGTCGGCGGCAAGGTCCAGGCTCCAGCAGGCTTTTCGGATCACGTAATCATTTTAAAACCCAGCCTTTGCAATTTTTGTGAACGGAAGGTCTGTGTGGATATGTGCTCGGGACAAGCAATCGCCCTTTCCGAAGAAGGCGGTGTGGCCTTTGACCGGGAGAAATGCGTTCATTGCGGAGCATGTCTGTGGAATTGCGCCCAGGTGGTCGACAAACTTACGGGCCGCACCAATCTTGATTTCCGGGCAGGCGCCGGTGGGCTTCATTCGGCTGAAAACTAACGGCTCATCGAGGAAGTTTTTCTATTAAAAGTCCATTTCAGTTAAGGAGTCATTAATGCCTTTATTTCACATCGTCGTATGCGGCGGGCTGGTGCCGGATCCTCTGCAGACCCTGGAACCTGTGACGAATCCTAACGGCCCAGCCTTGAAAAACGAGTCGATGCTTCCTTCTATTTTGGACCCCTGGGCTTCAAGTGCCCTCTATGAGGCCGCCTCTCTGGCCAAGACCCATACGGGGTCGAAAGTTTGGCTGGTTTGCGCCGCCCCTAAACCTAAGATTCAGCAGGTCATGATGGCATTGGCCCAGCGGGCTTCTTTTGAACTCGTGCCGGTGGATGCCCCAGTCGGCGGCTTTACGGATAGCGCCGAATGCGCCGCGGTCCTTGGTGAAGCGGTGAACGCTATCCCGGGCGTAGACAAAACCCACCTGCTCCTATTCGGCGGTTGGGAATCGGCCTCGCGTGGGGCGGGTTCCACCTTGGCCATGCTGGGTGAACGATTGGGACTCACCGAGCAATTCCAGGGGGTGGATCAAGTCAAGGTAAACGCCGACGGAAGCCTTGAAATTCTAGAACGGGTGGAAGGGGGCAAACACCAAGTCTCCATCCTATCCGCTCCCCCGGCCGTGTTGGGCTGGGCCACCGGAAGCCTGCCGGAGCCGCCGAATAACCCCCAGGTTGGGATGGCGAACATGAAAACCCTAATGCCGGCTTTGCAAAGGGCCAAGACTGTCAAGTTGGCCGGTGAAGGGCTGACTTATCAATCTGTGGCCCTGCCCAAACTGAAAAGGGAAACCAAGATCGTTAAAGACATGCCGGTAGCTGAAATAGCCAAGGAAATCGTGGACTGGGTCAAAAAAAAGTAAGGATCGAAAAATGGAGACCATTCTTTTATTAACCCCGGTGGACGGGAACGGAAAAGTGATCAAGGCTGGTTTGGAAGCGGCTACGGCGGCTAAAAACCTGGCCCAGGCCCTGGGCGGCGCAAAGTTAATGGCGGGAATTTTTGGGGCCAAAGTTGAATCGGCTGATTCCTTGGCCGGGATGGGATTCGAGAAAGCATTGTCGATCGAAGCGGATGCTCTTTTCCAACCTCGTTATGCTACCGACGCGGCGGTTTGCGAGGTGCTAGCAAAGGTTTCAGGAGCCACGCTGGTAATGGCACCGGCGGTTTCCCGCATCCAACGGGTGATCTCCGGTGTGGCCCAAAGAGTGGGTGGCAAGATCGACACCCATTTGACAGAGCTGGCTGTGGATGGGGGATCGCCTCAGGCGACCCGCTGGTATTACCGACAGAGACTTTTCGCCAAACTGACGCGAATTCAAAGGCCATGGTTTCTCACGATTGAGCCCGGCACCCAAATGCCCCACGCCGGGTCCGGCACTTTGACTTTGGAAAAAATAACAGTGAACCTGCCTGAAAGCAGGACGAAAGTGATCGGTGAAAAATCGCCGGGGTCAGGGGCCCAAACCATTCGGCCGGACGCGGATCTATTGTTTGTGGCAGGCGCAGGCTGGTGCAAAAAGCAGGGAGACGGGAAATTGCATGTTCCTGAGGCGGAAAAAACCATCCTTGGATTCCTTGAAAAGACCCAAGCTTCCCTGGGGGGCAGCAAGTCGGTTGTGGATCAGACCGGGGAGGGGGCCGTACTTTCCTTCATGAGCCACTTAAATCAGGTGGGCCAAACCGGTTCCACCCCTCGGCACGCCAAAGGATTGGCTACCTGCTGTCATGGAGAGGAGCCCCATGTGGTTGGATGGCGTTTCGTTAATGAGCGCCGGGCGGTGAATTTGAACGCCAATTGCGGATGGGCCCAGGGCAAGGCTGATGTGCTTTATGTGGCCGACGCCTTCCAAGTTATGGCCAAGGTGAATGAGATGCTGGGTTAAGGGGCCCAAGGGTATACTACATGGGTGTATCAAACCGGTTTCAAGCGAGGTCAAACATGCCTTTTTTGAATGTGGTAGACGCGGTAGGGGTGGAATACACCATCAACACCGAGAATCTTGTTTTATTGCGGGATGGCAAGAACGTGCACGAGTTGGTTTTCATGGATGGAAGCAAGATTAATTTGAAACCTGAGGAAGCGGTTCGTGTGAAGGGATTACTCACTCCTGCGCCAAATTGATTTATTTAAAAAACGAATCGTTTTAAACGTATTGTTTTTGGTATATCGGGAAACCTTATTGAAGCCCTTATGAACACATAATTTGCCCCTTGCTGGTATAATTTATCTATTAAATGTTGTTCTATTTTAAGGAGCGAATTTATGAAGACGATTTTAGCTTTTCTATTATTTGGATTTTGCTGTTTTGCCCCCTTGGCTTGCCGGACTACTGGTCACCTATCACCCACACTGCCCTTTACGCCTACCCCGACAGTGAATACGACTCCTGTTTGTGGATTTACTCTCGTTCCTGGAACAGTCAATTTACTTTCTCCAGGGCCCTATTATGTTATTCAAAATGCGGCTGAATGGTCTGCCGCCAACCCGAATGGCACTGGTGTAACCATGCCCCCGGTCAATTTTTCTAATCAGATGATCGTGGAATATTCTGAATGGATTCAATGGAATTGTGGGTGTTCCCCGATCCCTCCATCGATTACTTCCGTTTGTGAGTATTCCGACCACATTGAAGTTGACTACCAAAATGGTGGGGTTGCCTGCCCACCTCCGGCTGCGTACACCTGCAACTCATTTTTTTCTAACTATTTCCAAGCCTTGGCAATTGTTCCCCTCTCGAATCTACCTGTTTCTTGGGTTAAGAACTAATAGTTTTTACTTTTTTCTAAATTCCATCAACCGTAAGGCCGTCAAGGCTGTGATTCGACTTGCGGGCTTATGAACCCCCTTCCAAATCAGGAAATATCCAATTTTTCAGGGGTGATTCGTTATTTTTCCTCCATTTGTGGTAACTTCGCCGTGCCAACCCCTCTATACATGGTTAAGGAGAAGGGCCCTTGGACTTCAATGACGACCAATGGCAGGCCTGGACCCAGTTAATGAAACAGACCCAGGAAGGCGACCGGGAAGCTTACGAGAGCCTTTTGGCGGGCATCAGCCCCCTGGTCTTCAACTACGTGCGTAAAAGGGTTTTTAATTCCCAACACGTAGAGGATGTGTATCAGGAAGTGCTGATGACCTTTCATAAGGCCAGGCATACCTACCGCACCGAAATGCCATTCTCCCCCTGGTTTTTCGCGGTGATCCGAAACGCTATTTGGGCCGCCTTGCAAAAGAACCGCAAGATTGCCCAGAGTGAAGTGCTGATGGAGGACTTCCCTGACACGGCGGCTTTGGAGCCGGTGGAGGGCGGGGTAGACGACCGGCTTCACAGGGCTTTGGAATCGCTCCCCGAAGGGAATCGCCAAGCGGTGGAGATGCTGAAGTTCAAGGGGATGAGTGTGGAAACGGCGGCGAAGGAACTTGGGATTTCCAAGATCGCCCTCAAGGTGCGGGCGCACCGCGGATACGCCCTTTTAAGAAAGTTTTTAACGGAGCCACAGGACAAACAAGAATGAGCGAATCGATGAACACCCATCCCTTAACCGAGAACCTCCCCCCCGCCCAACGGGCTTTGGTGGAAAGGCTTGCGGCCGAAGCCCGGCCCTACAGGCCTGTTCCTTCGGTGGGTCTCCAATGGCTGATTTGGCTGGGGTTTTCCCTGCTAGTCGTGATGGTTTCCCTTTTCTTGATTGGACCCCAGTTTGAAATTATGGAAAGGCTTTCCGAACTTTCCTCAGGCGGGTTCTTGGCTTTGGCTTTTGTCTTGTCGGCGGTAACGGCATGGATGGGTATCGCTTCCAGCATGCCCGATTACCGTCCCCATCCTGCGCCCCGCGTTATTGCCGCTCTCTTCGTACTTTTTCTTTTCAGCATGCCTTTCTTTTTCTTCGACCGGGATACCCTTTCGCAGGTGTGGGCCAACAATATGGAAGATGGGTGGTTTTGCGTCAGGACGGTCGTGCTGGTAGCCTTTCCATCGTGGGTGATGCTGGGCTGGATGGTTTCCCGCAACGCTTCTTTCCATCCCGGATGGACCGGGGCCTGGCTGGGGGTTTCGGCCTTTCTCTTGGGAACGGGAACCATACAACTGCACTGCGCCCATTGGGAAACATGCCACATGCTGGTGGATCACCTGCTTCCCATGCTGGTTTTGATTTTCCTGCCTATTTGGATTGGGAGTTACTGGTTCTCGCGGTGGAGAAAGTAGTTCATTCGGATTCTCTATTTCCCGTAAACATCTTCTCGCTTTAGCACTCCGTCGTGGATGATGGTCGAGTCCAGGTTTTTGGCGTCTACCGCGGCGGGTGTTAAAAGCACGGCCTTGACGGTCTGTTGGCCGTTAGGCAATTCAACGAATTGGCAGTCAAAGGTGGTGGCCTTGCGGGCCAGTTTGGCGGCCAAATATACAGTTTCCTCGGCTAGTCTTTGGGGCGGATGGTAAATTGTCACTGTCTGGGTGCCGGATACGATCCGACGGCAGGTGGCAAGGTCCTCCCCCATTCCCGCAACGGCTACTTTTCCTGAAAGTTTCTTTATTTCCAGGGCTTGAAGAGCCATCTCGGCGAGGGAATGGTTTGAAGTTAGAATCGCGTCCACCTTGCTTTCTTTCCCCTCAAGAAAACGATTTATACTTTTCGCGGCTTCCATGGTGTCAGATCCCCCGGCAATGGAAGCGGATATTTGAATATCGCCACGGTCGATGAGGGGCTGAAGGACCCTCATCCATCCTTCTTGGATATTCTTGTAAACCAAATCATCGTCGTCCCCGCCAAAGAAAACGTAGTGCCCCTTGGGAACTTTATTCACTATCGCCTGGGCTTGTAATTCCCCCTCCTTTAACCAATTGAAGTCGATGAAGTAATCCAAAAAACTATCTGGAATCGCTTGGTCCAGGGCGATCACCTTGATGCCTGATTGATGGGCGGCGGCCACCAGGGGTCCGGCCTTGAAAGGATCACAGGGAATCACCACCAAGACTTGAATTCCCTTCTGCGTCAAATCTTTTACTTGGTTTTCTTGGGCAACTGGGTCATCGCTGGCGTCTTTAAGAAGTAGATCCGCGTTGGTTTCGTCCGACTCGTCCCGCATGCTTTTAAGGAAAATTTCCCTGCCCTGGGTATGGTCAATGGAGAGGCCGATCTTGACCTTGGGGCCGAGGTGTCCCCATCCCGTTAGAAACAGGAGGGCGAGGCATAGAAAGGGAATTCTGAATCGCATGGATCCTCTTAATTCGAAAGAAATGTTCAACCTCATTGATTATAGGAAGGTGTTGGGAATGGTTTCATGTAAAAAGAGACCTTGGGCGGGTTGCGGAGCTGTCCAATCGGGGTTAAAGTTTGGCAGTTGAGTGGATTTAAGCTCAAAGGAGAACTCCCCTGAAGACGACGCTTAACGCCCGGCCCTTGTTTTCTACTGGTTTCAGGTCGGTTTTCTCCCTTTGCTTGATCCTTTGGGGAGCCGCGCTGATGCCCCGCCCCCTTTTCGCGCAGCAGGAAGATGCTGGCTTGATTCGAACCCTCGAAACCGATTCGGCATCGATTGAAAATAACTACTACCTTCTTGCTTCCTTCGACAACGACACCTCTCCCTACCACTATCAATATTTGTATGGAGAAGGGGTTTTTACTCTGGGTAAGGATTTGGGAGTGGAAGCCGATTTTCCGAGCTTTATTACTTGGTCGCCTCTGGGAAGATATCCGGCAGTTTTGGGCCCCATTGGGCTTTATCTGCGTTACGAAGCCTACCATTTCGGGGGCTGGAGCAGTGAAGAGGCGGGAATCTTCTCAATTGAGGCTGGAGGGGCCTACGGTATCACCAATAAAACCTTTCCCTATGTGGGAAGCAGTTGGACGATTGAGGCGCTGGGCGGTTACCGGATCGGGAAGCTTTTCGCTCAGGGGGAATATTGTTTCCAGGGCGGGATTGACCCCAAGGTTCCAAGTGAGTTTCAGGCCAACACGGGCTTGGGTTACAGCGTGGGATCGAATTGGTATATCCAGGTTGAAGCGGATTTTACTGATATTACGGCGCCTTTTACCGATTCTTCCTGGACCTTTATTCCCCAAATCGCCTTTCAGCCCGATGAATGGCTGTTCGAGCTGGGGGAAGCGCTCAACGAAACACCGGCAGGCGTGACGGAAGTGATGGTTGCTAGGGCTTTTTAATTCACACCTTAATAGTATAAATAAGCGTCCGCTACGACCATGTCTTCCACAGCTCCCAACTGGGTATAGTTAACGGAGGATGGATTGGGCGCGGTCCGGGAAAGATCCAGCTGGAACTTCAGGTTGTGGACTGGATAACAACGGAAACTGACCACATGGCGGAATCCATCCGCCGCATTGATGCCCATCGAGTCCCAAAACCATTCGGTGGCCAATCGAAGGTAGCAGTCGTATCCCAGATCGCCCTCGATGCTTAAATGATAAGCCTGGATGTTGTTCTGGGAAGAAGCCGTAAGCCCGTCGTAGCCGGTGTCAAATTCCGCCAGCAAAACGATGGGCCAAACCCTGCCCCAGCCATAAGCGCCGTATCGGACGGACTTGTTGACCAAATCCAAGTTGAGTCCGTAAAGGGACCCGGCTAGGGCCCAGCCGTCTCCCTGGAACCCGCCCTTGCCGGAGAAGGCCTTTTCCGAAGTGGTGGGGTCGCCATTGAAAAACGCGAAATTCAAGAAGGCGGGGTCGGTGAAAAAGCCTCCCTCCAAACCTTCCGCTGGGTTCTCGTCAAAGCCAAAACCTAAGGGAGTTCGGACCAAGCTATTGTCATCTGCTAGTTCCAAACCGTAGGGAACCGTGAACTTGCCCAGTTTTACATAGCCGCCCGCCGGAAGGTTATTCAACAAAAGGTACATTTCTTTGGTGGAATAATCATCGAGTCGGTAGGTCAAGACTCCCATTAGGTCTTGATTGACCTTCACCCCGATCTCAAGGGCCTGTCGGCCCCCATTGGGAACGTCAGGTGCTGGGCTTGGGCCGCTCAAAAAGCCATTTACGTTCGTGACGGGTTTGGGATAAAAGGTCTCGAAGTAACTTTCGTGAATATCCAACCCGACGGAAATCGAAACGGGAATGGCGTTGTGGGCTCCCTGGGCGGCGTTTTCCAGGCCTTCCCAATCGAACGTCGCCAGTTGATTGCCGTAATTTTTGCCGAATCCGTTGCGGAGCCATCCTCCGGTTTTGTTCATGTGGCAGGCGTTGCAGTTAACCCCTTTCCAAGCGGCGAAGTAGGGTTCAGTCCGTCCGAAACAGGGAAGCAACAACAGGCAAAATAAAGACATCTTCAATTTCATAATGATCTCCTGAAATTAAGTATTGTTTCGGCTAATTGACCTGGATGGTTCCGACCATGGCCCCCGTACAGGAATTTCCACAGGTTCCGTTGCCACAGGAAGAATGGACCCCGCAATGGAAGGGGTAGATCCCTGTGCTGTTAAAGGTTACGGGGAAAGGAAAGGTCGTGTTTCCAGTGACCATGCAGGTTCCAGAACCATTATCGACATTGAGGGGATGGCTGGCTGAATTGGTGTTGTCCCAAAGGACCGATTCCCCGTGTGTGATGGTAATTGGAGTGCTGGGGCTTATAGCGGTCGAGGAACCTGCGAGCGCGTAATGGGGCCCCGCAATGACGCTGATGGTCACCGAGGCACCGGATGGGTTGCCTCCGCCGCCACCTCCGCCATAACCACCGTTGGAATAGCCATCTGTGGAACTATGCGTGGTACAGGCCAAGAAGGTTACGAGTGTCAAAGTGAACAGTAAGAAAAGCAGAGAATTTTTCATTTTTCGTCTCCCCCTTTTTCAACCGCATTCATAAAATGACTAGAGGTTAGGGGAGGACGAAGTTACCGCACTTGGAGGGGGTTTTAAGCTTTTCGAAATTCAAAAGAAAAAAGAAGTTAGAAAATCTGCGAAAACTGTCGGTTTTTCCCCAAATCGCCATTTTATGAGCCCTGGCATATGTTTATGAAAGGCCTTTTCTATATGTTAAATTTCGGCTTAAAAATTGCATTTCACTAGGAAAAATAAGGGAAATTCGTTTTCCCGTTAAACCTTTTTTTGAATATTTTCTGTTTGTTTTTGATGATTTTTTGAAATTTTTATTCAAAGGGAAGTTCTTGTCGCTAACCTGCCATAGAGGATGTCTTTTGCGTAATCTGTTAAAAACGTTATCAGCCCCCCGAAGAAGCATAGGATTCAGCTTACTCCTATTGGCTGTCGTTACAGGCATGCTTTGGCCCAACAACTTGTGGGCCGCACCGCAAACCTTGACGGTTTCAGGAAACAAGGTCATTGCCAGCAGTGGCTGTCCTGTCACCTTGCGGGGTGTGGATATCGACAGTATGGAATGGTGGGACGGTGGCAGTAACCCTCCGGGGGAAGGGCCGCCTAATGGTAGCGGTGGAAGTATTCTCCAGTCGGTTCAAGCGGCGGTAACCGCTTGGCATGCCAACATCATACGGTTGCCTCTCAACCAAGATTTTTGGTTTGGCTGTGGCGGTGCGGGAATGGCCACCTACCAAAACACGGTCAACAATATCGTAACTTATTGCTCGGGTCAGAATGTTTATGTCCTTTTGGATTTGCATTGGTCGGGAACCTACGGTCCTACGTCCACTTCTCCATCTACCACGCCCTGCTCCGGTGCGGGCTGGGGCACTGCCACGGGACAACAGCCCATGGCGGACGTCAATGCGGTGACCTTTTGGAGTGCCGTTGCGGGAATCTATAAAAACAATTCCGCGGTTTTATTCGACCTTTATAACGAGCCTTACGACAACAATAACGATAACCTTGGCCCGCCGGTCGTAACCGACACCGCCGGTTATTCCAAATGGCTTAGCGGGGGAGTGCTTTCTGGAAATTCCTTTTCCACCCCGGGAATGCAGGTTCTTTTAAATACGGTGCGATCAACCGGGGCTAATAATGTTTGCCTATTGGGTGGCCTTCATTGGTGCGCTAACTTAAACGGGCTTCCCGCGGCATCGGTGACCAATACGGGAAACGGCATCATGTTCGCGATCCACATTTATGGTTCTAACGACGGGACCTCAGCGGTTAGCTGGATCGCAGAGGTGCCCAGTGCCATCCTCAACAATTATCCTGTTTTTGCAGGAGAATATGGCCCCTCCACCAGTTGTAATTCCGATAATGCAACCTATGACAGCAACTGGTTTACCTACCTATCTGGAACCAGCGGATTGGTGGGCGGAACCGCATGGTCTTTTACGACTAACTCCTGCCCAAATTTATTAAACAGTTACAACCCTATTTCAGCTACTTCTTGGGGACAAGCTGTTTCAACTTTTATGTTAACACCCGTGCCGACCTGTTCCGGCGGGGGAGGGAATACCCCCACCTTTACGCCCACCCCAACCCACACTTTGACCCCTACGCCAACCTTAACGATTACATTTACCCAGACGAAAACAAATACGCCCTCTATGACCCAAACCTATACTCCCAGCCCCACCCCAACGGCCACTCGAACCTCGACCTCCACGAACACTCCCAATTCAACCGCTACTTCGACTGTAACATCGACCGCAACCACCACCGTTTCCTCAACCGTCACCCGGACCGCCACTCCCACTCAAACCAAAACATCAACGCCGACTTACACAGCTACATCGACAACCACATCGACTTTGACTTCGACGACCACGACCACTCGAACACAAACAACCACTTGGACTCCTACTGTGACCGGCACCTCAACGACAACCTCCACGCCCACTTCTACCTCTCAATTTACATCCACTTTTACGAGTACTTTCACCCGCACTGCCACTGCGACACAAACATCAACCACTACCCCATCTTCGACGGCCACCCGCACCTTGACTGTGACGACTACCCCTACGATGACCAACACAACTACCCCCACCCGGACCCAAACAACCACATCCACCCCGACCGTGACGGGTACACCCACCCAAACTCCCCAATTTAGCTATACCACCACCTATACCTTGACGGTCACACCGACGGCTACGGCTACCCATACGTCCACGGTAACCTCCACTTCAACCATGACCGTAACGCCCACAATTACGCGGACCCATACCCCAACCTCAACAGTAACTTCGACTTCCACTGTGACGGCGACCCCAACGATGACTACAACCCCGACGATCACCCGGACTCCAACGACCAGTTCCACCCCAACCATGACGGGCACTCCCACACAAACGCCCCAATTTAGTTACACCACGACCCATACTCTGACGGTCACGTCAACTGCTACGACCACCCATACCTTGACAGTAACCGCCACGCCGACATTGACCTCAACGCCAACGACTACGCCGACACATACCCAAACCTTTACCTCCACCGTGACAGGCACTCCCACCCAGACCGCTCAATTTAGCTTCACCTCCACTAATACCCCGTCTTTCACCCCAACCTCGACGGTGACTAGAACCTCCACCTCTACTTCCACAGCCACTTGGACGGGAACCTATACGCCTTCTTTGACGGCAACACCCACGCCGCCCGTGATTCAATTGTCTGTCGGCGGTTCAAATCCTTCCGGTGCGGTTGTGCTTTCGGGCTCTTCGAATGTGCCGGTACTCCAAATTCAATTCACGAATACCACTGCGACGCCCGTAACCATTACTAGCTTGCAGGTGCCGGTATCGGGAAGTGTTGGAGTGGTCAGCGTATCCTTGACCAACGGTACCTCGGTATTGGGAACGGGAACGCCCTCGGGAGGAACGGCGGTTATTACCCCCTCAACGCCCATTTATCTTGGGCCCAACCAAACTGGGGTTTACTACCTAATTGTGAGCTTTACGCCTACGGCCAGCGGTAATTTTAATGTTTCATTAGGTTCTACGAACGTCACGGCCGTTTTTTCAAATGGTTCGGCGAATTTGACAGGTTCGGCGGCTAGTAATACCTTCGTTGTAGAACAAGCCACAAGCACCCCACTTCCGACCGCGACAGAAACGATTACGCCAACCCTAACCCCCGTCACACAAGTCGTGATTTCGGCACCCTATCCCAACCCATCCGAAGGCGGGCCCGTGGTGATTTCAGTGGGTCTGCCGGGACCGGCTCATATCAAATGGGCCATCTACACCCTATCTTTCCGTAAAATATTGGAAGGGGAACAGGATCAAAACGTTTCAACCCAGCTTAATTGGGATTTAGTGGATAAAGCCGGACGAAGGGTGTCGAACGGCATCTACTATTGGGTTATCCAAGTCTCGGAAAACGGGTCTTCGACTCGAAAGGTCAACAAGGTTCTCGTCCTAAGATAGGCGCTGTTGATACCCATGAAAAGCTTCTCCCGCCTATAATGGCTCATCCTTTTGGTCTGAAGGGGAGGAGCCTATGGCTAAGGAAACAACGAACCCGTCTTTTACCCCGCCGCCATTCTCGCGTTTCATCCTTTGGGAAATATTAGGAATCGTGGGGTTTCTCCACATTCTTCAATACGCGCCCGCAAACGATCCCACGCCCCTTTATTTTCTCGCGAACGCTTTGGTTTTTATTCTTCTTTATCCTGTTTTGTATTTTTACAAACAGCTTCAAATGCCTCAGGTTTTGAGGATTATCATCTCGCCCTTGAGCATCGCCCTGAGGCTTGTCCTGATGGTTTCCTGCTATTTTTGGATTACCTATGTCCTCTATGCGACCGGGTTTAGTTTGGGGGCCGCTTCCTGTTTTTCCATTTTCAGGGACGATTACATGTTTTTAGGCCCCTTTTACGTGATGGATTATTTATTTTTCGTGGAGCACCTTTGGGGCGTGGGGAAGGACAACCTTACCTTTTGGAGGGCCGTGGGAATGATTTCGGACGCCGTGAGCGGTGTTGTTGGGGGTTTCTATCTGGGGCGGATATTGAACACCAAATGGGGTATGTTCTTCGGTGACTCTGAAACCCAAGGTGTGATTTGGATTGTTTTTATTCTGATCGGAATTGCCGCAGTGGTTTGGTTCAACAACAAGACCCGCCAGGGATGACCCGTCCACCACGACTGGGTACAGCTTCTTAATTTTCCTGTACCCTTCGATCCGGGTGTTATCCTGCACCCATGGAAAACTACGATGTCATTGTCCTTGGTGGAGGGGCTGCGGGCCTTTTCTGCGCCTCCGAAGCTGCCGCCCGGGGGCGCCGGGTGCTGGTTCTCGAGCAAGGGCGACGCCCGGCCCCTAAGATCCTCGTTTCAGGCGGGGGCCGCTGCAATTTCACCAATCTGCATGTAACCCCCGCCCATTATGTCAGTTCGAATCCCGCGTTTGTGCGGGACGCTCTCTCCCGTTTTACCCCCAAAGATTTCATATCCCTGGTTCATGCCCGGTCCATTCCCTATCACGAAAAGAAAGATGGGCAGCTTTTTTGCGACAAGAGCGCCAAGGCCATCATTGATCTTCTGGTCTCCCGGGCTGAGGAAAGGGGGGTGAAGATCCTCCTGGATCAACAAGTGGGGGAAGTGCGCCATTCGGAAGGCGTTTTTTGGGTCCAAACGGGAACGGATACCTATTCGGCTTCCCGGTTGGTGGTCGCGACCGGAGGTTTGTCCTGGCCTCAATTGGGCGCCACGGATCTGGGCTACAAAATCGCCCGTCAATTCGGACACGAAATCGTGGAACCCTCGCCCGCCCTGGTGGGGCTTACCTTTCCGCCGAGGGAAATGGAACGATTCAAGGACCTAGCCGGAATACACCTTCGTGTGGGGGTTTCCTGTGGCGACTGGAACCTGACAGATGACTTGATGATCACCCATAAGGGCTTGAGTGGTCCGGTCATGCTGAACGCCTCCCTCTACTGGGAACAACCAAATGCGT
>CAVTWJ010000014.1:0-279150 GCA_963738405.1 candidate division FCPU426 bacterium
CCGGGAACAGGAACCTTTTGCCGTCAGCGGAGACGTCCCAGCCGTCCGCGTTCGGCGGGCCTTTGAACAATGCCGCGGGCGTCCCGGGCTGGAATCCATCAACGCTTGCGGACACTGGCACTGCCATTAAGTTGCCGTCTGGAGCGAGGTAGAACAACTCCTTGCTGTCACCGCGCCAACGCGGCTGGGTTCCGCCGCCTTGCGAGACCGTCCATTTTCCGCCGCCGTTGGCCGCCGGGAACGGCCGCACGTAGATCTCGTTTCTTCCGGACTCGTCCGATTGATACGCGACCCAGTTGCCATCGGGAGAGAATTTTGCATTTTGCTCGTCGAAATCGGTGCGCAGAAACGGAACCGGCTTGCGACCGCCCTGCTTGCCCGATGACGCCCCGTCCATCGGCAGCACCCACAAGTCGCCTTTGGTCTTTGGATCGACATCGTAATACAGCAGGAAGCGTCCGTCGCGAGACCAGTCCTCTACGAACTTGACGTGATCCGACTTGAACAGCAACTGGTCCTGACCCGCGCCGTTCGACGCATTTTGGTACAGGTCGAACTGGCCGGCACGATCCGATGAAAACGCAATGCGATTGCCGTCCGGAGACCAGACGGGGTTCAGGTCTGAGGCCGGGTTGAAGGTGAAGCGCGTATCGCTCGCTCGGGAAAATGCCGTCACCCAGATGTCAAAGTTGTTCCCATCAGTTCGCGCGGCGGCGACCCGCGTCCCGTCCGGCGAAAGCGCCAGTGATGCCGGCCCCCTGTAGTTGTGGGCGGTGCCCACCACGCCTAGACCTTTGCCCTGCCGATCGAACCAGCCGAGCTGATTGGTTCCGCCGCTCGCGCCATCTCGATAGGCGAGGATTCCATTATCCGAGGCGGCAAAGTATCCAAACCCAATGTAGCTGCCCAACTGTTCGGCCAGCGGTACGGCTTCACCGGTGGTCTCCAGGCGGCGAAGATCGAAGGGCTGCGCCAGCAGTGTTCCGCCGCTTTGGAAAAGGATCGCGCCTCCCTTGCCGTCCGGGAAAGGAACGAAGCCAGGGCTAAACCCGGCAGCCATTAGCCGCTTGGGCTCTTGTTGATCCGGCTTGGAATCGAGAGCCCCGAGGTACACGCCACTGTTCTCTGAGGCTGCCGATCGGACCAGGTATAGGAAATGCCGCCCGTCGGGCAGGAAAACTGGAAACAGGTGAAGCCTGTCGTTGCGCGCCGCATTCGTAGCGGTCACCGGCGAAGGCGCGCCACCGGCGGAAGAAACCCGCTGGATGCCTGCGCCATTGTTAAGTCCGAATACGATGACGCCATCGCGATTCCAGGAGCCGCCTACGACCGTCGCGGGCACGTCGCAGAGAGTCTGTAGGGGGCCGCCAGCCAGATCCACCTTCTTGAGTTTCCCTCCCGTGTCAAACGCAATGAACCGGCTGTCCGGCGACCAGAATAGGGGCACGTTCAGCATTTCAACGCCGGCCAGCGCGTGGGATTCGAGACTGTCCATCGTCCGCACCCACAGGCGCGACACACCGTCCGAACCGAAACCAACATAGGCAAGCTTGGTTCCATCGGGCGATATCGAGAAAATACCGGCGGGTATGACGCCCGGAGGCGGCGCGATTTGGAAGCGCACCGGCTTCGGCAGCTCCGGGGCCGCTCGCCAGGGCATCCATAGCGCGACGGCTGTCGTGATCGCCAGCGTCCCCGCTACCACCCATGCCCATCGCGATGGACTGCGGGATTCAGTCGGCGGGCTTTGAATCGCGCCCTTCGGGTTTGCTAGACAATTTTGGATCGTCACCCGAGCTTCACCGATGTCACGCAGTCGGGTTTTGACGTCCCGATCCAAGCAGCGCTTCAACAACTCAGCGATCGGCGAGTGCGTGGCAGCGGGGAGACTTGCGAAATCGATGGGCGCTCGGAGCACGTCGGCCAGCGTGTGAGAAATCGTCTCGGCGCTGAAGAGCTGCGCGCCGGTGATCATCTCCCACAACACCACGCCGAAGCTCCAAATGTCGCTGCGCTTGTCGACCACTTTGCCCGCGGCTTGCTCGGGGCTCATGTAGGCCGCGGTTCCCATGATCATGCCCCCCTGAGTGGCGGCCATGGTCGTGGTCGGTGAGTTGGTTGGATCGCTTCCACCTTCGCGACTCGGAATCGAGGCGAGGCCGAAGTCGAGCACCTTTACCACGCCCTCGGGCGTAATCATGATGTTGGCCGGTTTCAGATCGCGATGCGTGACGCCTTTTTCGTGCGCGGCTTCCAGCGCGTCCGCGATTTGCTTGGCGTAGTTGAGAGCGGTCTCCAGAGGGAGCGGTCCTTTGAGAGGCCCACCGGGGACCAACTCCATCGCCAATGCACGAATACCATCTGATTCTTCGAACCCGTAAATCTGGGCGATGTTCGGATGGTTTAGTGCCGCAAGAACCCTTGCTTCGCGTTCGAAGCGTGCCAGCCGCTCGGGGTCTTGCGCGAAGGCGGCGGGGAGAACCTTTATCGCGACTTCGCGGTCCAGCTTCCTATCGCACGCTTTGTAGACTTCACCCATGCCTCCAGCGCCGATCGGAGCGACGATCTCGTACGGGCCCAGACGAGTCCTCGCAGCGAGAGCCATATAGATCTGAGCGATTCTACCCTACCGGAGTATGCGGGATATAGTAAGTCCTGGATTACGGGCAAACAGGAAGTAATCCTTGGGAGTGGTGGTTGGCACTGATGAATGAATTTGGCTTCTGTGACGGCAAACGGGTTTCCCTCTAGGCAATCAACCGCTAGTTCGAAGATTGCTTGGTACTTCCCGTAACAAGCAAAGTAAGTTCGGTCTTCCCGAAAAGTCAAATTAGAAAAATCGTCCAAAATGAGGTGCTGCGGGCCTATCCTGGATTACGACTGGACAGGTCCCGGCATTTGACGACCGGAAGAGTCGTGCGTTCCAACGGCTACACTACGCAGGACCGGAGTGCCGAGCTCCCTGGCGAAAAAACTCTTAAGAAACGCAGAGAATTCGTCGGCTCCGGGTGGGAGCTTCTTTCCTCGATTGCTAATCTGATGAAACTCCACTTCTACGACAGGATTGATCAGACGACTCGTCGCTACTTTTCGGTTCCGGCACGCTGGCAATCCGAATGAAGGGATAATGGCTATGCCTTCATCGGCCTCCACCATGGCAATTTGCGTATCCAGAAGGTTGATCGACAAACTCTGCCGGGATACGACACCTGCTTGGGCCAGATGCTTGTCTACAATCTGCTGTATCGGGCTAAACGATCGCAGCGAGATTAGCTTCTCACCCTTCAAAGCGGACCACGTGGTGGATGCTCGACGAAATGCGGGATTCCTGTCCGGGCGGATCACCATCAGAGGAGAACGAAAGAATGGGGTGCGCCTGATACCTGGCGTCCGGGCGAAGATGCCAAGACCAATGTCTAGCTTGCCGGCGAGGACAAGTTGTAGGATGGCAGGCGATCTTTCGTCGAACAACTGAATCCGAAGATCGGGCCGGTGACCGCGGAATTCCTTGATCGCGTGGGTGACGATATTGGCTGCGATCAAGGGCGGCGCACCCAAAGTCAAAGACTGGCTGGCTTGGGTCGCGGAGCGTCCGATACGCGACACCGCGGCGTCGATTTCGGCCACGCTCTTCTGGGCAACTGCCAGTAATTCGGTTCCGTGGGCAGTGGGCACGACATGCCGCGTAGTGCGGTCGAACAACCGGAAGCCCAGCTGCAACTCCAGTTCTCTTATCAAAACGCTTAATCCGGACGGAGTAATGTAGAGGACCTCGGCCGCCCGCGAGAAGCTCCGGTGTTGCGCCACGAGCAGGAAGGCGCGAAGTTGTCGGGAGGTAAAATCCATTCGTGAGTATTCCTCACTAATTGTCAAATTATTTTGACTTGTATCATAAACCGTTCCGGCCTTAAATAGCAGCGCAGTGGAGGTTTTTCTGAAAGCCTCAGGACGCACACGGCTCATAGCGAGTTCCGGAATGGACGGCGCCGAAGGGATGGCCGCTCCATCCAGGTTGACGCCGATTCAGTGGCTCATCTGCGGCGTCGCTTGCCTTGGATTCGCATTCGATTTGTACGAAAGTTTGATGCTGCCCCTGATCGTGCGCCCCGCACTCACAGCTCTGGGACATCTGAAGCCCGGGACGCCCGAGTTTAACTTGTGGGTAGGGTTGCTGTTCTATGTTCCGAATATGGCAGGCGGCTTGTTTGGGTTGCTCGGAGGATACCTCACCGATCTTTTCGGCCGAAAGCGCATTCTCCTTTGGAGCATTCTGCTCTACAGCTTCTCCGCATGTGCCGCGAGCTTTTCCACCTCCTTGACACAATTGCTGGTACTGCGGTGTACGACGATGATTGGCGTCTGCGTAGAATTCGTGGCTGCAATTACCTGGATCGCAGAGCTCTTTCCAAACCCCAAGCGTCGAGAGTCCGTCTTGGGCTACACGCAAGGGTTTCATGCGGTGGGTGGGCTCATGGTAGCCGGAGCCTACTACCTGGCAGTGACCTACGCAGAAACATTGCCGACGATTCAGGGAGGTCACGAGGCATGGCGCTACACGTTGCTTTCCGGCTTAATTCCCGCGATTCCACTTCTTTTCATCCGGCCTTTTCTCCCCGAATCGCCGTTGTGGCAGAAAAAGAAATCGAAGAATGACCTGCAGCGCCCCTCTCTCAGGGAGCTGTTCCGGCCCGCCCTGAGAAAGACCACACTCGTTGCGACGCTATTGTTCGCTTGCAGTTACTTTCTGTCGGTCGGAGCTCTTCAGCAAACGGTTCGCATGATTCCAGGGCTGGCTGAGGTGGCGAAGCTGGCGCCACGCCAGATCGAGCAGGCGGCCAGTGGAGTGCAATTGTTTCAAGAGTTAGGCGGTTTGACGGGCCGCATACTTTTTGCACTATTCGTCGTTCGGATCGTTTCGCAGCGCCGCCGGTTGCGCCTTCTGCTCGGACCGGCCGTGTTCGTTTATGCGTGGCTCTATTTTTTCGCGGCAACACGAAGCCTGGCATTTGTCCATGTTGGGATTTTTCTCGCCACCATGCTTTTCAACGGACTACACAGTTTTTGGGGGAACTATTTGCCCAGAGTCTATCCGACGCGTTTACGAGGCACTGGCGAGAGTTTCGCGGCAAACATCGGGGGCAGAGTGATCGGGGTTTCTGCCGTTTTCATCACGACAACCCTTTCCAACGTAATGCCGGGAAGTGGTCCTGCCGCAAGCTTGGCGTACTCCGCTGGATTCGTAAGTCTATTCGGGCTACTTGCCGCACTGGTTGGCAGTTTGTGGCTGCAAGAGCCCGCCGGACTGCAACTCCCCGACTGAGTTTCGCACCAACGTCGCCAATGATCCAACGCGTCGACGAAATTACAAGGAGGCGCTATGCCAATTTACGAAGGTTCTGATTCCCATCGCTCTGCTGGTTTCACCTACTCTCTAGATAACTCGAGTAGGGAAGCACCCGCGCGATTCGATGCTTTGTCGGGCATGTTTGATCGCGGCACAATCCTCCATTTGGAGGACCGCGGCGTAAGCGAGTCCTGGCGGTGCCTGGAGGTCGGGGGAGGTGGAGGCTCGATCACTGCGTGGCTCGCGAATCGAGTGGGACCCACGGGACACGTCCTCGTTACGGACGTCGATCCGAGGTTTCTGGAGCCCTTGTCGGCGCAAAACGTCGAGGTGCGAAAGCACAATATTGTTACTGACCCATTGCCAAACGCAACTTTTGATCTCATTCATGCCCGGCTGGTATTGATACACCTTCCGGAACGAGAACAAGTGCTGGCGCGTTTGGTGTCGGCCTTGAAGCCAGGAGGTTGGCTTGTGGATGAGGATCTTGATTCCGTCTCTCTGCTTCCTGATCCAAGTGTGAGTCCTGGCGAGGTCATTCTGAAAACTCAAATGGCCGTAATGCAGCTGTTGAAAGAACGCGGCGTTGAACGACGGTTTGGGCGACTGCTCTATGGTCGCCTGCGGGCACATGGCCTTGTCGAAGTTGGCGCGGAGGGGCGGCTGTTCATGTCGCGGAGCGGGTCAGCAGGCGTCTCCCTCATGAGAGCGAATTTCGAGCAGCTTCGCGGAGCTTTGCTTGATGCCCGTTATATTACCGAGCAAGAGTTCGCTCAGGACAGCGCGCACTTGGACGATCCCGATTTCATGGCGCCGTCCCCCATCATGTGGACGGCGTGGGGACGCCGGCCATCGGCGTGACGGCCGCTCACTTCTGACCAATTCGAATTCAGCAAACCCCGCAAGTACGCACAACTCGACCTAACTTCGGGTTAGCCGGCGTCCGGCAGTAACGCCATGTCAGTCACGAGATACGGCTTGTCGGAAGCGAATTGAACAGCTCCTTGGATCACGGACAACCCAGAAGTGATCCTGCGTACCGCCTGTAAAGTCTTAGTGACGCAAGCTGGGTCTTCGCGGCTTCGAACCGCGTCAACCCATTACTATGTCTCTCGGGGAAACCAAGGAGCCTATTGATCTAGGTACACCCGAATACCTTCCGCTCGCTTCGCACACCTTGGTTCTGCGTACCCGACGGGAAGTCCGGGAGGAGCTAGAACGATTTAAAGCGCGCCGCTCGCTCTTACGTCGAACGTTACTTCCCTCTTTATTATGTATGGGGATCGGCCTTCTCATAATGTTCCAACCTGAATTTGCAAAGTCCTGGATCTGTAAGCTCGCGTCGCTTTACTACTGGGCGCTCGCGGTGCTTATACCTTGGCTGGTTGTACGCAAAGAAAAGAAGCACACCAGCCGGCAATTGCTCTAACTGACAATAGCGCGTCTGATCAAAGGCGGCCGACACAGGCATACGCCTGCCGATTTCCTTGAGCAAGGCTCGCACGATGGCGGTTAGGAACGGGGGGTTGTTCGCGGACGAGCGTGATGTTCCCGTGAAGTCGCGATTTTGGTACCTTCCCCCAACCGGGATGGGAGTGCCGGCAAGTCCCCGCCCGGGCGGCGCACCAAAGCAACTTACCGAAATCCTAACGTTTCACGGGAACTCCGCTTCAACGGTCGGAAAGCCACGTGTCCGAAAAGCCGACCACACGGCCATCTGGGATGCGCTCATTGAGAATCAATCGTTCTCGGCGAAAATCCTACTCCTTGACATCCGACAGGAATGGTGCGCAATATTGTTGTCGTATATCAAGGGGAACAAATGCCAACGCCAACGGACCTGTTGCAAGGGACGCTCGATCTTCTCATTCTCCAAACGCTTGCCTTGGAACCAATGCATGGCTGGGGAGTAGCCGAGCGCATTCAGCAAATCTCCAAAGATGTACTCCAGATCGGTCAGGGGTCACTCTATCCTGCATTGCATCGGCTGGAATACAAGGGATGGATCAAATCGGATTGGGGGAATTCAGAGAACAATCGACGGGCGAAGTTCTATCGGTTGACGGCTGCTGGTCGGAGGCAGCTGGAGACGGAACTCGCCACCTGGGATCGGCTGTCGTCTGCGATTATGCTGGTTTTGGGCCGCGCAGTGGAGGCCTCATGATCACAGAATTCTTGACTCGCCTCCGGTTCCTTATTCTTCGCAAAAAGCCAAGCGAATTAGACGAAGAAATCGGTTTCCATATAGAGCAATCCACCGCCGCAAAGCAGGCGGCAGGATTAATGCCTCGGAAGCACGCCGACAAGCAATGATCGAGTTAGGAGGAATGGAGCGCACGCGGGAACAATGCGACGAGCAGCGCCCTGGTTGGTGGATGGATTCTTTCGCTCGCGATCTGCGTTACGGTTTGCGGATGCTGCGCAAGTCTCCGGGGTTTACATCGGTGGTGGTGGTGATGTTGGCCCTCGGTATCGGCGCGAATACAGCGGTATTCAGCGTAATGAACGCAGTACTAATGCAGTTGCTGCCGGTCGCACGGCCCCAGGGACTCTACTACGTCCGCATGGCTAATGGAGAATCGAATCCGCCGGGCGCCAGTGACACGGGAGACGCGCATACCTCGTTTTCCGAAGTGACGTTTGAGGCGCTCCGGCAGCGGAGCGAGATCTTCGAGGACCTGATCGCGTATGTGCCGCTCAGCTTCAATGGCAGTGTCGCCGTGCGTCATGCAGAACTTCCCGAAGAGGCGGCAGGCGAAGAGGTCAGTGGCAACTTCTTCTCCGGCCTCAGCGCGCGGATCGAGGTAGGACGGGGGTTCACCCTGGACGATGAAAAGAGCCATGCGCCGGTCGTTGTCCTCAGTGATGACTATTGGACCAGGAGCTTCGCTCGCGACCCGGACATACTCGGCAAAACGGTCCACATCAAAGGCGTTCCTTTCACTGTCGTAGGTGTCACGGCTCGCGGCTTCAAGGGCATTGAGCCGGCGGTTGCGACTGACTTCTGGATTCCGTTGCAGAAGCGCGCCGAATTGACCGCTTGGGGCTTACCGGACGATTCCCTCTACGGGACTCAAAGGTGGTGGAGCTTGCGGATGATGGCTCGCCTGCGTTCGGGGGTTGCGCCGATGCGCGCCCAGCGAGAGCTGTCCGGCACCTTTGCCGCGGTGGTCAAGCAGACGATCGGCGACGTCGATCCTAAGGAATGGAAACCGCTGCTCGACTTCGCGCCGGCACGGGGCATTGGCGGATACAACGAGGAATATCGCACGCCGGTAGAAATTCTGATGGGTTTGGTGGCATTGGTGTTGCTGATCGCCTGCACCAATGTAGCAATGATGTTGCAGGCACGTAACTCCGTCCGGCAGCATGAGTTCAGTCTGCGCATGGCGATCGGCGCGAGCCACGCGAACATATTCCACCAATTACTGTGCGAGAGCCTGCTGCTCGTCGCTGCCGGTGCAGCGTTGGGATGGCTTTTTGCAGTTTCGGCAACACGAATGTTAGCGTCGTGGTCCGGTATCGAGACCGGTCTCAGTCCCGACCGTACCGTCCTGCTTTTCACCCTCCTTGTTTCGGTTCTAGCCGCGCTTGTTTTTGGACTGGTTCCCCTGTGGAGCGCTGTGCGCGCGCCGGTCGCAGGCGTTCTGCGGTCCACTTCGCCCAACACCAGTGCAACGCGGAACCGCGTTGCTGCAGGACGTGCCTTGCTCTCTGCTCAAATTGCAGTGTGCCTGATACTACTGATGGCCGCGGGCCTGTTGCTGCGCACTTTGCGCAACTTCGCAACCCAGAATCTCGGCCTGCTGGCCAACGGCTTGCTGGTCTTCGGGACCACCCCGCAAGACAGCTCCGACAGCCACCTTTTCTATCGCAGAGTGATCGACCACCTTGGGCAGCTGCCGGGCGTGAAATCCGTATCGATGGCAGAGAACCGCCCCGGTACCGGATGGAGTGACAACAATGAACTGACGCTTGATGGAGTCTTGCAGCAGGGGGCTCTGCTGCGCTCCAACGATGTCGGTGCCGGTTTCTTTCGAACAATGGGAATTCCTGTTGTTGCCGGCCGGGATGTCGCGGAATCGGACGTCGAAAAGTCTCAACCCATCGCGCTGGTGAATGAGACATTCGCCAAACGATTTTTGCCCAACACCAACCCGCTGGGCCATGTGCTGGGGTCAGGCGAGGACAAGAGGACCATCGTGGGCGTGGTCAGTGACAGCAAGTACGAAGGGGTGGCTGAGAAACCAATGCCCATGGCTTATTACGCGGCAATGCAGTTCTCCTCACTCGGCACCATGCATCTGGAAGTGCGTACCTACGGCGACGCCATGGCGACGCTGCCGGCGTTGCGCAAATCTGTCGCGGCTCTGTACCCCTCTGTGCCCCTTGAACGGCCGATGACACAGCAGGCGCAGTTTGAGAAATCCTACGAGCAGCAGCGCATGTTCGCGGCCTTAGGCGGCTTTTTCGGTGTGCTCGCGGCGCTGCTCGTAGCTACAGGCCTCTACGGCACGTATTCCTTCCGGGTGAGTCGGCGCCGGGCCGAAATTGGTTTGCGGATGGCTCTCGGCGCCACTCGCAGCCAGGTGCTGGCGATGATCATGCGTGAGAGCCTTTTGGTACTCGTGCTCGGCCTCGCCGCAGGCATTCCTCTTACCCTCCTCGCGATGCGTCCGCTCAAGTCTATGCTGTACGGAATTTCTCCATTCGATCCGGCAAGCTTCGGGCTGGCAATTGCAGCCTTGGCAGTGGTCTCAGGGTGCGCCGCTTTCGCCCCGGCACGCCGGGCTGCTTCCGTGGAACCCGTGCAAGCCTTGCGCACCGAATAACCAGCGACCGAAGCTTTTCGAGTTGATCAGCCTTGACCCTTCGCGCGCTCACGAAGACCCATTCGTCTTAAACACAAAGTAACCTCCGGAAGGGTACTTTGGTTAAAAAAAAACGTCACCGCGCCTGTATGAAATCCCACCCCGGGCATCTTGATAGAAAACGATTTCGGCAGGAGGCGGCTTCTCGGCGGACGCGCTCCTACGGACTACGCCCGAGCGAAGCACAGTCTTACCGCTGTCCGGTGTCACACCCGATCCCTGTCAAAAATCCCTCAATCCAGCACCCGTCGCGGCAGGATTTTTTATTGCGTCCCAACTGTGCCTGCGCAGTAGATAACCTCTGCCGTCAACCGCGGTCGCCCAAAGAGCCGCTCTTCCTGGAAGGGCACGGGTTCACCCGTGCCGAAAAGCAAACCACAGCCGAGGGCTTTAGCCCCTGGGGTACGTTTTTGAAAGATTCAACCTCTACAGTATTGCCCCCGAAGACGAAGGCCAACTTTGTCCCACCTGCTCTCAACTTCCCAACTTCCCGAAAAAACGGAGCAATCTATGCCCAAAAATCAAGTCAGCGACCCCATCACCGATCAGGAAATAGCCTTTGCCCACCTGGTCCTCGCTGGAACCATGACCGACCGCCGGGCCGCCGAAGCCGTCGGTCTCAACCCCGACACCGCCGCCTACACCAAAGCCAAACCCCGTGTCCGCGCCTACATGCTCGAGCACCGGGCCGCCATGCACGAACGCCTCGTGCAGCAAGAAACTGAGGAACTGCGCCGGCTGAACCTGAGCCGCGAGCGAGTCCTGGCCCGCCTCTGGGAAATCGCCAACCTGGACCCCGAAATGACTCGAAACAGCGCTTCCGCCCAGATCAAGGCCCTCTCCATGATCGTCGCCATCGAAGGCCTGATCCCTCTGGAATACGAACGGCCGCCGCGCCGGCTCCTCCCAGAAGAAATCCGCCCCCGCCGCCGTTCCGCAAATCGATACCGCCGCCTGGCTTCGCGAGCAGCAGGGGAAAACCACCGGCCCCCAGCCCGGCCCTGACCTTGTCCGAGACGAAGATGGGCCTGGCGTTCCCGATCCCCCGCCCGGCGCGGCGGCAGACGCGCCTTCGGACCTTGGCTCTACTCCCGGCCCAGACTTTGACTTCAGCGAATCCATCTTCGCCCGCCCCTCTAGCCCCGCGGAAGCGACCCCGTCGGCGCCTCATGCCCCCGTGTCCGCTTCTGCTCCAGACAACCGGGTCCCTTCCTCTATAGAAAAGAAACCCGATACCTGGCGCCTGAGACTCTAAAGGAAACGCACGCGCTGCCAATGCCCCAAAAGACCAAAAAGGATCGAATTTTATCGAACTTTACAAAAATCGACGACCCACAGAACCTTACTCGTCCAGGCCGCTGAGGGGTCTTCTCCCTCTCAAATAGCTCTTTTGCCCCCAACAAGTCTTCCTGCGACGGATCACCAGCGAGCGCCCAATGAGCTGCTCGAAACGGCAGTTCGCAAGGTATCCTCGAGGCAGATTCCCGCAGAGGAGAAGCGTGATGGAATGGGAACGCTTGATTCGATTTGGGCTGTTGGGCGATGCGAATCTGGAACCATGGGCGATTTTGTTGGTGCGGGTCGCGTTAGGAGTGTTTTTCGCCATCTCCGGGGGAAATAAGCTGTTTGTCGCTAGCCGGGCGAAAGTCATGTATGAAACCTTGGCCGCGGCCAAGATCCCGTTTCCACGGCCGATGACCTATTGTGTGTCGGCGATAGAATTCGTCGGCGGTTGCATGCTGGTTGTGGGACTTCTGTCAAGCCTGGCTTGTTTTCTGTTGCTGGTCAACATGCTGGTCGCCATTCTGACCACTAAGCTTTCTGGCGACATTAAAGCGCTTACCCCGCTTAATTGGGTGGACGATTTCCTTTATTTTCCCGAAGTTCTTTACGTATTGTTTTTTGTGTGGCTGATCTGTTCCGGTCCAGGAAAATTCAGTCTGGATCACCTTATTGCGACTCGATTCGTTCCATGAGCCGGCTGATCTCAAAGCTCTGATCGATGAGATGCCAACAGAAAAGCTGAACTCCCGGAATGGTGCTTCCTGGCTCAATACCATCCGCATGCTGGCCGGAGCCCCCGCAACCTTGACCCCGATTTCGCTGCATTTTCCATTTTTTCTTAGTCTGGCGATCGTCAAGCGGTTCAGCGGCGTTCCCAGACTGCAGTTCGGGGCTTCCCCAATGGCGAAGAGTGCGATTTCAAAGATTTGGAATTGACACCTCGCACTTTATTTGAGTATTTTGGTCTGACCACAACAGTCCAACTGCACGCAGCTCCGACGGGCTCAGCGAGGCTTCTCGAACAGCACTTTAAGGAAGGGTGGCATGAAGAATATCCCGCAAGATCGTCGTCAATTTCTTAGCTCTCTCGGTCGGCTAGCTGCCGGAGGTATAACTCTCGGGGGTACCCATGCCCTTACGCTGGCCGATGGTATAGCCCGCCACACCCTCGTGTTGTCCGAGGATATTCCCGTCCACGTCCACGATGTTGCCCGGCACGAAGGCTCGTGGCCTGTGGATCTTCACGAAATCCCGGTAGCTCTTTTGGGTCACGAAACAAATTTCCATGCTTTCGGGCTTCTCAGCGATGTTAAGCCCCAGTTCCCTGGCCTTCTCCCGCACCTGGGGCTTAGTGATTTCCCCTAAAGGAAAGAGAAGATGGGAAAGAAGCTTCTGATTGAGTTTATATAGAACGTAGCTTTGGTCTTTGTCCGGGTCGGCGGCCTTAAGGATACGCCAACGGCCCGTAGATGGGTCCTGGTCTAAGCGGGCG
This sequence comes from candidate division FCPU426 bacterium, assembly GCA_963738405.1. Lineage (GTDB taxonomy): Bacteria > Oederibacteriota > Muellerivitia > Muellerivitales > Muellerivitaceae > CAVTWJ01. The sequence continues at coordinate 12,992 of CAVTWJ010000014.1, forward strand.
TAATGGCCGGTGGCCAGCTTTTCACAGCCCAGTTCAAGCGCCTGCTTGAGAAGAAGAGGAAGCTTGGCGAAGCGGTTGCATTCCACGCAGGGGTTGGGAGTTAGGCCCTGTTCGTATTCGTCCAAGAACCGATCCACGACCTTGGCGCGGAATACATCCAGCCCTTCATTAACATAATGGGGCGCGCCCAATTTCAGGGCTACGTTCCGTGCGTCCTGAATGTCCTCGACTGAGCAACAGCGTTGGCCCTTGGGCTCGACCTGCTGAACCTTCACGGCCCCGTTTTCCCCAGGCGTGATTTCGCAAGGCAATATCTTGAGGGTCAGGCCCATGACTTCATGGCCCTGCTCCTTCAAAAGTCCCAATACTGTAGAGGAATCCACTCCCCCGCTCATGGCCACGCCGATTTTCATTTAACCATCTCAACTTTTTCAGGAATTGTTTCTATCTGTTTTTCGTACCATTTGTACAAAGATTTGAGTAACGAAAAGTGAGTTTTCTTATACGCCTTCTTTAACAAGGAAAAAGCTTCATTGCATTTACCCGCCTCAAACAATGAACTTATCAAGGTGTCATAAATTAATTCTAGTTGAGTAGACTTCAATTTTCTTTTCCCAACTAATTCCAGGGCTTTTCTAGCTACGGGAATTGCCCTCTTGGCATTTCCCTCGCCTAAAAGAGTATTTGCTTTCGAATCATATGCGTCGGGATCATTAGGTTTTAATCGGATAGCTTTGTCATAAAGTTTTAAAGCTTTTTTTAAACTTCCATTCTCACTTTCAATGTCACCTAAAAGAATAATGGCCTGATAATTTTTAGGATTGAGCAATAAAGATTTTTTCAATTCTCGGACGGCCTCTTTATTTTTACCATTTAAAAATAAATTTCCCCCTCGCCACCTACTTTCTTGGGAAAGTTGAAACTTATCGTAAGTAATAATCATTTTACGATTGCCTTTAAAGCTTTAACCGCTTTCAGAATTTCCTTCTCCGTATTGTAGAACCCAAAACTGAACCGAACCGTGCCGATGGGGTAGGTGCCGATAGTGCGGTGAGCCAAGGGTGCGCAATGGAGCCCGGAACGGGTGAGGATACCGAACCTTTCGTCCAATTCATAGGCAACTTCGGAAGGGTCTTTCCCCTCAATGTTCAAGGAAACGACTGCCACCCTTTCCGAAGAAGCAGGCAGTCCATAGAGCTTTACGCCCTTGATCTTCGCGGCTTCCGATAGGAAGAGGTTAGTCAAAGCCTCTTCTTTCTTTCTTATCTTTTCCACGCTAGTGCGCAAAAGAAACTCCACCCCCGCCTTGAGGCCCGCCAAGCCCCAATAGTTTTGGGTGCCGCTCTCAAACTTGTCGGGCCATTGGGTAGGCTGTTCTTCCTGGTCGCTGTTGGAGCCGGTGCCTCCCTCGATGAGGGAATCCAGGTTGACCTGCTGTCCCACAATCAGCCCGCCCGTGCCGGGGGGGCCCATCAGGCCCTTGTGGCCAGTGAAGGCCAAAAAATCGATGGGGTTGTCTTTGAGGTTGATGGATTGCACCCCCGCTGTCTGGGCCGAATCCACCAAAAAGGCCACGCCCTTCTTGCGGCAAATTTCCCCCACTTCTTTGATGGGGCACAAGGTGCCCGTCACGTTGGAAGCATGCGCTAGGCAGACCAGGCGGGTGTTGACCTTCAAGGCCTCCCCAAAGTCGAAGGGATTGAACCGGCCTTGGCTGTTGGCCGAAACCAGGGTGTATTCAATTTCCATTTCCCGCTTGAGCTTGTTAAGGGGACGGATAAGGGCGTTGTGTTCCACCCCCGACAAAACCACATGGTCGCCCCTTTTCAAGAAACCCTTCAGGGCCACATTGATGGCTTCGGTGACATTTTTGGTGAAAAGGATGCGCTCCATGCGGGGCGCGTTGAAGAGTTTGGAGAGGGCCAGCCGGGTGGAAAAAACAAGTTCGTTGGCCTGAATGCCCCTTTTCGTGGCGGCCCGGCCGTGGGAAACCCCCACCTCGGTGGCGTACTGGACCAGCGCCTTTAAAACCTGGGGCGGTTTTTGGCGGCTCGTGGCCGCGGCATCGAGATAGATTTCATTGCGGGTCTTCTTTTTCTTCTTGGGCATGACGGCCTTCCGTTGAGTTAGGTTCGGAAGGCAAATTCTATCACAGGGGCTGGTGAAAACTTTCCGCTAAGGCTTCAACTAGTAGCTGACGGGGCCGAAAACCTGGATATTTCCAGCCGTTCCCGAAGGCACCGTATTGGCGTCGTAATCGCCCACGTAGAAATCGCTGTTGTAAAAGAGGACCGCCGAGGGGCCTCCAAAAGCCGTGGCTCCGGTCTGGTTCCCCGTTAGTTCGGCCAGAAGTGAGCCTGTGGAGCTATAGACCTCCACCAGGCTGTTGTCGTAATCCGCCAGCACTATGTTTCCATTCCCGTCCACGGCCAGGCTGTAGAACTGGATATCAGAAAGAAATGGGGAAGGGGGCAGTGGCAGTGCCCAAACGGTATTCACCGTAAAGACCCCGCCCGAAACGCTCAGACTCCACATGCGGTCGTTGTTGCCATCCGCCACATAAACATTGCCCGCCGAGTCCACCGCCACACCCATGGGAACCATGGGGTATCCGTGATAATCAGTTTCCCAAACGCCTATGGGCGTACCGCTGGAACTGTATTCTTCCAAGGCCCAGTTTCCCGAGTCGGCCACATAGACATTTCCGGTCGAGTCCAAGGCAATTCCACCGGGGGTCGAGAGGGGTGTGGAACCGTAGCTTCCCCAGGAAGTCACGGGGACAAAGGTGGATGCGTTAAATTCGTAAACAGCGCCCCCGTTGTAGGGAGAATTGGGATTACCGGCGTCCAGGATATACAAATCGGATGAATTGGCCGCCGCGCCATTGGGATAAAGGAAGGTGGTTCCCGCGTAGGCGGACCATTGGGTCACCGCGCTTCCGCCCGAGGGATTAAAAACCTGGACCTGACTGACTGATTGGCCGTCCCCCTCAGCGGCAAAAACATATCCGCTAGAGTAGGCCAACCCATTGGGGCCGCTGACCGTCCAACCATTGACGTAAGCCGGGGTAGATTCCAAGGTGGGCGTGGACGTGACAGTAAGGCTTGGCGTCACGTAACGATTGGGATAGGTGCCGGAACCGTAATTGGGAGCGGTAGGAGGATAACTGTTGCAGGACCACATGAAGGTAAAGAGCGCCAAAGCCAAACCCAGGAACAGCCAAACCCTTGATTTCATCAATCACCTCCCGCCACGAACCCTCTTCTATTTTGACGACAGTGGAGGGAGAAAGTTTCAGGGGAAGACTAGTGTTTCAGCGTCAAAAATTAATCGCGGGCGGCCTTCGGAAGATCAATGACTTTGGAAGCTTCCTCCATTTGGCAGCTCCCTTCAAACAAGGCGCCCTCTTCGATGATCAGCCTGGCCGTCGTGATATCCCCCTCAACGTGGGCGGTCTCTTGGATTTCAACCCGAAGCGAGGCGGTGATGTTGCCCTTGACCTTGCCCCCCACGAGAATGGTTTTCCCGACCAGGTTCCCTCGGATCATTCCCTTTTCCCCGACGATGATACCTTCCTCGCAAATCAGGTTCCCGTAAACTTCCCCGTCCACATGAACGCTGTTCTTGGAGTTGTAGTTTCCCCTCAATGACGCCTCAGGGCCGATGATGGAATCCACCCTTCCCAAGCCCCTGGACTCGCCCGAACCGAATAATCCCATTTGTTCTCTCCTAATCCAAATCCGGCAGATATTTTACCGGATCGACCGGCACACCGTGAATGCGCACCTCATAGTGGCAGTGGCTTCCTGTGCTGCGCCCCGTGGAACCCATGTAACCCACGATATCCCCCCTGCGGACTGACTGGCCCACTTTGATTTCAATTCGGGAACAATGGCCGTACCGGGTGCTGTAACCGTACCCATGTTCCACCACCACCACCCGCCCATAACCCATTTCCCATCCGGCGTAGGTGACGATGCCGTCTGCCGTCACGCGGATCGGGGTGCCGATTTCGTTGGCGATATCCACCCCGTAATGCCTCCCCGGTTCCCCGGTGAGGGGGGAAGCCCTGGCGCCGAACCCTGAGGTGATCCATCCCTTGACGGGCCAGATGGAGGGCGTGGCGGCCAGGATGGACCTTTGCTTATCCAAAAAGCTGCTGATTTCCTTAAAACTAGTCTCTTGCTGGCTGGCCTTTTGGTTGTCGTCCTTAAGTGTCGTGGCGACCTTGTTCATGAGCTCGTCATTTTTCTTCTCGAGGATGGCGTCGAACTTGGCGGAATCCTCCTCGGTAGGACCGCCCAACCCCGAGTAGGAAAGAATTTGTTTCCGGTCCCCCAGTTTCAGGAGCTTGCGAAACTGGTTGTCCAACTGGGACATACGGCTGATCATTTCCCGATTGGTTTCCATTTCTCCCAGGATCTCCTGCATGTTGGCTTTGAAATTCCGGGCCTCTATGGCCGCCAATTGGTAATTGATGTCCTTGGAAATCACATAGGCGGACCAGCCCAACACCAGGGCTACTACTGCTAGGAGCAAATGGACCATATAAAGATGGGTTTTAATTTGAATCGGTCTTCCGCCTTCGTGGGGAACGACCATCAAGGTGAGTTTCTTTTTAAGGTAGGAGTGGGAACGGTGAACCAAACTTATCCTCTCGGCAAGGTAAAAAACGTTGATAAAACGATAAAACTTGATTCCAAAATAGAAGCCTCTCCAAGGCCTGTCAACGAAATAGGCCTCAAGGACGGGGTAATTGATTTCCACATTCGAGGGAAGGGGCTGTCGGATTGCAACCCACTACCCCCTGGGGGCTGGGCGGGTTATTCGATGCTTTGGCCATCTGTCGCCAAAAACCGCTCGATATTTTGAAAGAGAATCTGCCGGTCATAGTCCAGGGTAACGACATGATCGGACCTTTCGAGATAAACCAAATGTTTGAGGGTAGATCCCAAAGCGCCGTGAATGAGTGTCCCATTGGAGGGAGGCACCATGGAATCCTTGCTCCCCTGGACCACCAAGGCCGGGCAGGTGATATAGGGCAGATCGTCGATAAGGTGATCCATGAGCTTCTTGAGTTCGTACAGGTTTCGGGTGGCGATATAGGGGTAAGTCACATGGGGGGAAGCCGAAGGGTCCAGGACCCCGCCTGAAAGATTCGATGTTCGCCATTGAAGAAAACGAAAAAAGGCGATGCCGTTAAAACGGAAGTCGAGAATCTTGACAGGAGCGGCCATGGAAATAACCCCTGCCACGGGAAAATGAGCCGCCAAATGAAGCGCCAAGTCCCCGCCCATGGAAAGCCCGCATACGAAAACCTTCCCGCACCTTTCCTTCAAAAGCTCATAGGCCTCCCGCGCGTCCCGGGCCCAGTCCTGCCAAATAGTGGGGGAAAGGTCTTTGGGATTTGAGCCGTGGCCCTTCAACCAGGGCCCCAAGGTACTGATGCCTTTGGGCCCCAAATAGTCGCTGATGGGTTGAACTTCGTCCGGGGTGCCGGATAAACCATGCAAAAGCAAAAGGCCCACCGGCCCCGCCTTGACCTCGAACCCGACCCTCATTTGACGGGGGTCCCCAGCGCCCGGGAGGCGGCCTGTTCCCTTTGGATTTCGGCGAGGATCTCGTCGTCCGAGGGACGATCCATCGGATTGGCTCCCACGTACTTGTACCGAATCCTTTTTTGAGGGTCGATGATGATGACCGTGGGGTGGGCGATGGGGTGCCCGTTGTGGCCCGCTTGGTTGACGGCCCCGTAAGCCCCAATCAAGTTGAGTTTCACGTCGGAAAGAAGGGTAAAGGGAAAACGCCACTGCTGGTCGAAATTAAGGCTTTCCTCTACCAAGTCGGTGCTGACGGCGTAAATCATGGAATGCAGTTGGAGAAACTTGGTGTAATCATCTTTTAAGTTAAAAAGCTGGGTTTGGCAGGCGGAGCACCAATAGCCCCGGTAAAGGATGATCACCAAAAAAGTATCCGGGGGAACGCTTGTTAGAGAAGTCATCTTGCCGTTGCTGTCCATGAGGGAAAAATCCGCCGCCATATCCCCCGGCATCAAACCCCCAGGCTTATTGGTGGCGGGTGCGGGCGGGGTGCAGGCAAAGTTCGTCAAAAGGAAAAAGAAAAGCAGGCTGGGGAGAAGAATAGGGTTGAAATCTTTTTTCATATATCCATGTACCCTTCAATTAAAATTCTCAAATTACCTTACCCAAGATCGTCCTAAGGCGCAACCTAGTCCCACGGGAACAGGCAGTCTGTTGACAACTTTTCAATGCCCTCCCAATAATGTCGCCTGAACGAGGAACCACCGCATGCTCTTTATTAAGAAAACTCATCTAACTTTATGGCTAGGCTTAGTGTTTCTTTTTCTATCGGGAAAGGTCCTTTCGGCCAACAGCCCCCCGCCTCACGCCGATTCCCAGGGAACCATTTTCATCCACGAAAAAATATCCGATGAAAAAACTTTCGAGACGACTTTTAAGGGTCTAGCGGAAGCCTTTAAGAGAAATGGTTTTTCGGCCTATAGCCTTCATGCCGATCTGCAAGACCCCTCTTATGTCATTGTGACCCTGCAATGCTCCAACTTGAAAAACGGCCTATCCTTCCTTGAGACGCCCGCCTATCAAAGCGCCATGAAAAGCACCGGTGTAAAAAATGCGACGGTTTGGTCGGGGGCTGATATCACTCCCCGTGTCTATGGCGATCTTCCCCCCAAGCCCGCCGGAATCGTCATCGCCCGAAACGACCTCAAATCCTACGATTATTGGAAGGCGGTTTTCGACGCCGAACATAACCCCGCCCATGGCGGCAATAATCCTAATAAAGAAGCGGGTTATCACGAAAAAAGAGACTATAAAGCCAGCCACTACAGCATCCACCGCGGAACAGGAAAATCGGACGTGGCCTATGTGGTCCATGAGGCTTCCGATGTCTCAAAGGCTCCCGAATTCATGACCTCCGCGCCCATGAAAGCCATGAAGGGGCCTTTGGGGATCACGCATTTCACCGTTTGGTACGGGGTCAACCTTGAACAGGGTTCGTTTTAATGGATCCTAACGGCAATTCAGCGTCTGGAGATTTCCGAGCCATGCATGCCTTGCGAAAAAACTTTTCTTCGATTGTCAGCACGGGGCTCTTAGCCCTTTTCCTATCCGTGCTGGCGATGGAAACCTCCCATCACCACGGCCAGCTGGAGGACAACGATAACTGTTCCATGTGCGCCTGGCAGATGACAGGTTCCCACGCTGTCGCCTCTCCCACCCCGCCGGTTCTGATCCCAGTGGTGTTCGTCTCACTGCTGTTCTTTCTCACTTACCCCTTTCAGTCTTTTCAGCAAATTCAACCCCGCGGCAGGTCTCCTCCCACTCTCCCCCTTTAAAACAGACGATCAACGGCTTTCTTCAAAGCCAAATTTAAAGGAGGACCTATGTCCCGTTACTTGCAGATTTTATTTTTAGTTTTACTACTGGGCTTTCCGGCTTTGGGTTTAACCCAAACCCGCTCCATCATTTCCAACCTGGCCAATCCGGCCATTGGAATGAGCGCCCTTTTCCTGGCCCAGGCCGCCCCCAACCTGACCCTTCCCGGCTCCACCGGACCTTCGTTCCAAGAGGCCGAAATCAGCGTGATTTCCACCGTGGACCCGCTCTGGACGCTGGCGGGCAACTTTACTTTCGACGCCGGATCGGGCGTGGCGGAAGAGGCTTACGCCACCACCGACGCCCTACCGGATGTCACCTTCAAGGTGGGGGAGTTTCGGGCCTTCTTCGGAAAACACGGCACCCTGCACACCCACGCCTTCCCCTTCATTCAGGCGCCGCTCATCATGTCGAACACCGTAGGTGAGGAAGGGTTCAAGAACGCAGGATTGGAGGCGGCCTGGATGACGCCGCTTCCCTGGTACTGTGAGCTGACCCTGGGCGCTTACCGCCCGGTTGAGGCCACACCCGATCACCCGCTTGATTTCAACGCCGGCTCCCAAGACAACATCCCCTACCTGGCCCACTTGAAAAACCTTTTCGACGTGGATGACGACACCACCCTGGAACTGGGCGGTTCAGACCTGACGGGCTACGGGGATGACGGCCTTCACCACGCGGTTTATGGGGGGGACTTAACTATTCGCAATGTCCCCTTGCGGGAGTCGAACCAGCATGGTTGGATTTTGCAGGGGGAGTACCTCAAAAAGGTTTCCTATGGAACCGGCATCTACAATCAGGAATCGGACGGGTGGTACGCTTCCTTCCAAAACCGCTGGGGGCAAGAATGGTGGTCCGGCATTCGGGTGGAAGAGGCTTTCAACAGCGTTTCCGACCTATCCGACAACCCGACGGACACTTCCCTTTCCGGGCACGTCCAAAGGGCATCGGTGAATGTGGCCTGGCTGCCTTCGGAATTTTCAGAAATGAAACTCGAATACGGGATCGCGAAGGATGACGCGGGGGCGGTGGATAACCGGGTGATGCTCCAGTTCAATTACATCATTGGCTTTCACCCGCCGCACGCTTATTGATCGTCAAAAAAACTAAAGGAGAAAACATGAAAACATTTAAACAGTTGGTTTTCGCGGTTTTAATGGCGGTTCTCGCCGTCCCGGCCTTCGCCGATTTAAAAGTAGCCACCTCCCTCTCGGACCTAGCCTCCGTGGCCCAGTTTGTGGGGGGCAAGCACGTCACGGCCATCAGCCTTTGTAAAGGCTTTGAGGACCCGCATTTCGTGCCAGCCAAACCCAGCCTAATGAAGGCCATCCAGAACGCGGACGTATTCGTGTCTGTGGGGCTGGAACTGGACGGAGGCTGGCTGCCCCTAGTGATTCCGGGGAGCCGTAACCCCAAGATCCAGCCGGGCGCCAAGGGTTTCGTGGACGCATCAGAAGGAGTGGAGGTGCTGGATAAGCCGATCGGCACCGTCAGCCGCGCCGAGGGAGATATCCATCCCCTTGGCAACCCCCACTATTACTCCGATCCCCTCAACCTGGTGGTAGTGGCGGATCACTTGACTCAGGTGTTCTCAGACTTGGACCCGGCCAACGCCGCCGATTACGCGGCCAACACCAAGGATTTCGACGCGAAGATGCAAAAAGCGGTCAAGGGTTGGACGGCCCAACTGGAGCCCTATAAGGGAATGTCCCTGGTAACCTTCCATGAGAACTTCAAATATTTTACAAACCGCTTCGGCCTGAAAGTCTTCGGCACGGTGGAACCCAAACCCGGAATCCCGCCCAGCCCCCGGTATTTGGCCGAAACTTCCGACGCGATGAAACAGGCCGGGGTAAAGGTTGTGACCTACCAGCCCTATTACGACGCGGACGCCTCGCAGCAGCTGGCCAAGCTGGCGGGCGGCACGGCCTTGGAAATCCCCAACGAGGTGGGCGGGGTGCCCGAAGCCAAGGATGTTTTCTCCAAGTTCGACTATATCGTGTCGAGCCTGGCAAAAGCTTTATCCCAAAAGTGAGGTGACCATGTCCTCTTTCTTTCAAGTGATGGCATTGCCGATGCTGGCCTGCCTGCTGTTGGTGTTGATCCTCCCCTCTTTGGGCCAGCATGTGCTGGCCCGGGGGGTCATCTTCGTCGATTTGGCACTGGCCCAGATCGCGGCCCTGGGGCAAAGCGTGGCCTTTTTGCGAGGCGCCGAACCGCATGATCCAGCTACCTACTACTGGTCCTTCGGTTTCACCCTGCTGGGGGCGGCCCTCTTTAGCTTTTTGTGGGACCGCAACCACTCGGTGCTGCAGGAAGCCTTTATCGGAATCGCCTTCGCCTTCGCGACGGCGACCTCCCTCCTGCTTTTAGCCAACTCGCCCCACGGGGCGGAACACGTGCAGGGAACCTTGAGCGGCGAGGCGTTGGGGTGGGTCACTTGGCGCGACATCAGCGTCATGGCGGTCTTTTACGCCTTCGTGGGCGGTTTCCTTTTTTGGAAACACAAGACCCTGATGCTTTGTTCCAGCGATCCCAAGGGAGCCGCCCGACAGGGCCTTTCCTTGAAATTTTGGGACTTCCTTTTTTATATGGCCTTCGGCCTGGTCGTGACCGACGCGGTTCGGGTAGCCGGGGTTTTGGCGGTCTTTTCGTTTCTAATTGTTCCCATTGTCTGCGCCAACTTGATGGGGCATAAGGCCCACCACCGGATCTTTTGGGCCTGGGGAATTGGCCTGGTCATCTCGATTTTGGGATCAGGGCTTTCCTACGCCAAGGATTGGCCCATGGGAGCGACGGTCGTTTGCATGTTCGGGCTGGCGGTGATCGTGATTTCCATCGCCACGAGAATGAAAAACGCGGATTAGACGTCTATCCGCGCAGAAATAAAAAAAGCCGCTCCCTTAAAAAGGGGCGGCTTTTTTACTTTTTAGTGATATTACGAAACGATAGAACTTGGGGGTTCGGTAGGCTTTGTCTCTGCGGAGGCCATAGGAGCCTGAACCTGTGCCTGGGGAGCAGGCTGAGAAGGCGCCGGGGGAGTGGAACTGGTTTCCCCATTGGCGGCCTTCTTAAATTCGCGTATGGCTTCACCCATAGCCCTGGCCAAATCAGGAAGCTTTTGAGGTCCAAAAAGAAGCATTGCCACAATAAACAAAAGTAGTAATTCTCCGAAACGTCCACCCATGTCCAACTCCTCAACAAATTTTCATTTTTTTAAAAAACCAGAGGGGTAAGGATAAGCTATCCCTTTCCACACCTTTAGAATGCTTGTTCTTTTCCTCTTTTTCAATACCTTTTCAATATGCCGAGAATATGGAATATGAGGAATCGAGTCAGGTCGGAACATTTACATCACTTGTGAATGACAATATGATGAATTTGTGCGCTTTATAAGAGAAACCGACACGCCTTCGAAGACCTCTTTTTTATTTTATCTGTTCGTTTCATTTGTCGCTTTCTTTCCCTGCCTGGTCCTTGGCCAGGCCTATTTTGACGGCGATCTTTTTATTCTCTTCTCGATCTACCGAACCTTCCTAAAAACCGCCCTTATCCAGGGCACCATTCCCCTTTGGAACCCCTATGTGTTCGCGGGACAGCCCTTTTTCGCCGATCCCAACACCATGTCGGCCTATCCCCTTCTCTATCCATTCTTAATCTTTCCGATCGGTTTGGGCTTCGGTCTTTTTTATTTTTCCCATCTTTTCTGGGCAATGGCCGGGATGCACGAATGGCTCAAACGCCTGGGCCTTTCTCAACCGGCCTGCGGGGTCGGCGCCTTGACCTTCGCCTTTTCCGGAATGTTCTGGGCCGAATTGGCTCACACCCCCGTTTTCACCGCCTTTGCCTGGCTGCCATGGTTTCTCGGATACCTGGAAAAATATTTTCAAACAGGATCCCGCTGGCACGCGGGCCTTTCCGGGTTTACCCTCGCCGTGATTTTTCTGGCCGGCAGTCCCTGGCTCTTTGTCGGAGTGGTGGGCCTGGGAACGGCTTACGGGCTCTTCAGGACAATCGAGAAAAAGAGTCCAGGAAATTTTTCAATCTTCATTTTCCCTTTTGTCTGGGGAGTCCTGCCAGCCCTTCTCCTGGCCTTTCCCTTCATTGATTTCATGCGGTTTTCCGACCGGGTCGTGGGCGTTCCCGACTATTTGAGTTATACGGGTTATTCCATCCGGCCTTCGGAACTTTACCGGCTTGTCTTCCCGATCCGTCCCATAGACCCGGCCGCCTGGACCCCCCGGCCTGAACTCGACACCTTTACAACAGAGGCTCTTCTAGGACTCTGGACGCCATTCCTGGCCTTTTCCGCATGGAGAAGCAAAGAACGTTGGTCCCTGAAAGGGTTTCTCCTTTCGATATGCTTACTGTCGATTCTGGTGTGTTTCGGAAAATACTTCCCGCTTCATCCTTGGTTGTTCCAACACATCCCGGGATTTCAATGGCTCAGGGGGCCCTTTCACTTTCGTTTCATTTATCAAATCGGGGCCTGCGGCCTGACCGCCATGGGTATTGAAACCTTCCTCCGGAAACGCCATCCTTCCGATATCCGCCAAAACTTTTGGCCCTGGCTGATCGGTTATATGGTCTTGGTACTTTTGGGTTCATATTTTTTCGACTGGGATGAAAAAAAGATTTTACTTCTATTTGTTTCCACGGGAGTGGGACTAGGATTGTATGCCGGTAAGGATTCCACCCAAAGATCGGGGCTATGGCTCTTTACCCTTTCTCTTATCATGCTATTGATGTGGGAAGGATGGTCCTTCAGTTCCTCCCGATGGGGACCCGTCAGCAATCTGGATTTTAAAAAGGAAGCGCCCCTCTTTGCGGCCCTTCATCACGAAACCGGGGACCGGCGTTTTTTTCTCGGCGACCATATTCCCTGTCCTGTCCAGGTGGGCGGGCGTTCTTTTGAGCCCGATCTTCCCGCTAATGTTTCTTCCGTTTTTCAGATGAAAAATGCGGGAGGATCCAACGCCCTTTCCCTTGCCGCCCGGGGCGATCTTTTCACCACCTCGTTCCAGACCTTCCAACGGCTGATGGCCATCCAGGCTTTTGCCACAGGCAATGAGAGGGGTGACGTTCCGGGTTTTATCCGGAAATCCCTCGGACCGGTCAACCTTTACACCGCGAAGGAATTCCATCCCATGGTCTATGCCCCACGTCATTGGTCAGTCGTAACCGACTCCAACCAGCGGCTGATCCAAATGCGGAATAAGGGGTTCAACCCCTATGAAATATCCATCGTCGACGAAACCTCCCTTAGGCAAGAGGCCGGGAAATCTCCCAGCTCTTTGAAATCTTCAACCCTGGTCCAAGAAACGGTGGATCGGCAGGAATACCAAATTCGATTAACAACACCGGGGCTGGTGGTTTTTTCAGAAGCGAACTTTCCAGGATGGCGGGCCTTCCAGGATGGCGTCGCGATTCCCATTTACACCACCAACCATCTTTACCGGGGTGCTTTCTTGAGCCAGGGCAAACATCAAATTTCGTTTAAATTCGATCCTATCTGCGTGCGGCTTTCCTTGTTCGTGATTCTCTCTTGGCTAGCGTCCAGCCTTTTACTCGGGCTTTTCCGGTTCCGCTCAAAAAACCCCTAAGACTGGGGTTTTCCGCTTTTTCACTTTTGAGACACCATTTGGTAAACATCAAAATAGCCGTGAAAGACCAGCTTTCGGGTCACTTTCAATTCGGCCCGTTTCAAGTAATAGTCCTCCAGAGAATGACCAGGGTCGCTGAGGAACCAAAAAACATCCGGCCGATTTACCGTATCGGCGAGGAAGTTGTGAATGCGAAACTGGTTTAAACGCCCCTCACCGTAAGGGGTTCTTTCCATCCAGGACATCCAGAAAAACCTGAAATTCTTCAAGCTGTCATCCGATTGAAAAATAGGAAAACCTGCGAAGGGAAAAGAGGGGCCCCAAACGATGAAAAGCTGGTCCTTCCGGGGGGAAAGCGACTTCATGGAGTCAAGAATCGCCTGCCGCATTTGAGGCCCCGTTTGATTGATGGAATAATCCTCCATAACGGCTCGAACGGAGCCCCAGCCCAATAAAAAAGCCAGGACGAGCACAAGCAATCGGCCCGGTGATTCCCTTTTCCCGCCGAGAAACTCCGCCGGCAAAAGGAAAAGCATCACCATGTCCGCGAATAATACCTGCGGCCAAAACACCCTCGCGACAATCTTATTGAATGAAATCAGAAGTACAACCAATACCGCAACCCATAAAACAGGAACCCAAGCAGGCCTCCTTCCTAAGGAGGTGAGCGCCACACCGATTGCGAATGCCCCAAAAACAAATTGAACAATACCATTTTTCAACAACTCACCTAGCAAGTCCCATTTGACGCCGTAATCTGTTTTTAGACGGCTATCCAATTTCCGAAGATTCTCCAAATCAAAAAGAGGACCCGCGTAAAAGGTCTCTACGAACATTCGATAGTCTTCCGGGCCCCATCCCACGGATTGGAAAGCGGGTTCCTGTCGGCCGTAATCCGTGATCTTGATTTCGCCGATGGAGAAGCGTTTTTCGTAATATTCCCTGGCCTCTCCCCAGCCCGAATGGGTGGAAACATAAGTCCGATCGAAAAGAACGCCCAAAAAAATGATAAAGACCGCCCCCGAAAGAACACTTAAAACTTTGAGTTTCCTTTCTTTTTCCCGTTCCATCTTTATGGAATAAATCAAATAAACGGTCCCGGCGCCGATGGAAAACAACGCGGGTTCCAATCGAATCAGTGAGGCCGCCAACAGGAGAAAACATGCCAAGCCATCAGCAAAGAAACGCGGTCGGAAGGAATTTGCCAGTATAAAGACACCCGTCTGAGCAGCGGCAAAGCAAAAGACTGTGTACTGGGGCCAGGCGTAGCAATGAAAGAAAAGGGGTGTGCCCATAAGAATAAAAAAAATAACTGTCCAGGGGGATCTTTCGCGTGAAAGAAAGGCCGCCAGCAGACCCCAAACGGAAAGGAAAAATAACGCGAAGAGCCCCAATCCGAACCAGGGTACGTGAGGCCAAGCAAGATTCAGGTTTTTTAGCAAGAGCCCCAGGAGTACGTTCACGACCATCAGGAACTCCGAGGGATGGTCTACCAGCCCCACCCCCCGGGTGATCCAATTCATCACCATGTCATCGTTGCTTTGGAAAAAGGGCGTGAAAAATAGCCATCCCAAGAAAAAATAAAAACCGGTAATGGCAAAAGAAGCCAAAACCGGACGGCGAAACAGGAAATGAAAACTCAAACAGAACGCTTTATCTGGCATTGGGAAATTATAACCGTGGGCACATCAAAAGCGTTACTTCACGAGAAATCACGCATAAAGGGGCATGCCAGTCTATTTTCTTTCCCTTCCAATTATGGGAAATTAGAACATGATTAAAATTTCCAGGATAAGGACTCGAATCAAATTCAGTTTCCTGCTGGGGCTTGTCTTTTTTCTTCCCTATCCCTCCTTACCCCATGAACTGGCCGGTACTTGGCAGGGAATTTTAAATCTCGGGCTGGTCAAATTCCGCGCGGCCTTGGTAATAAAAGATAGTCTCCAACATGAACCAGAAGTCTTTTTCAATAACATCGACGACGGTCTTTATGACGAACCCGCAAGCCTTCTTTCTACCAGCTCCCAGGGAATCAAAGTGCGGTTGGAAAAGGGACAAACCCTCTCGCTTCACTTAAATGCCGGAAAAAAACTCCTGGAAGGCTCCTATCTGCAGGCCCAGGGAAATTTCGAAACGGATGGGCAATCCGTTCCTTTAACTCTGGAAGCGGGGAAGGATTACCTTTTTCCGAGGTTTGATCCTAATGGCCAACCCATCACAACTTACCAATTCCGGCCCCCACAAAATCTGGATGATGGCTTAAAAATAGGAATATTGCCCTCCAAGGGCCTATTGGGGGTCGAATCTGGTATCCACAAGATACTTGATGGCTCCTTCCCCCACATCCACGGGCTCTTGGTTGCTCAAGGGGATCAGTTATTAGTGGATGAAACTTTTTATGGCTACAAACCCCAAGACCCCCACCCGGTTCAATCAATCACCAAGTCGGTCTTTTCTCTGTTATTCGGCATAGCCCAAGACAAGCATCTTCTTCAAATAAACCAGAAACTTTATGACTTTTTTCCCCAATACCGTTCCCAAAAAAATTGGGACCCCCGGAAGAACCAAATCACCTTGGGGAATCTTCTCACCATGTCATCGGGGTTGGATTGTTTCGATTGGAAGGATGCCCAAGCTTGTTCCTGGGGTATGGTGCGGTCGGAGGATTGGTTGGATTACTCCCTTTCCAAACCCTTGATTCAGGACCCCGGCTCCCGTTTTGGCTATTGCGGAGCCTGCCTCCTTCCTCTTTCCGTGATTCTGGAGAGGGTGAACGGGATGACAGTGCCCCAGTTCGCCCAACAGAATCTTTTTGACCCCTTGGGCATCCACTCCGCAAAGTGGGTTCAGGCCCCTTCAGCCGGAACCACGGTTGTTCCGGTTTCCTTTGCTCTTTCCCTTTCACCCCGCGACTTGGCCAAAATCGGGCTGCTTGTTTTAAACAAGGGTAAATGGGATGGGAAACAAATTGTTTCAGAGGATTGGATAAGGGAATCCACTTCCCAAAAAATCCCAAAGGATCAAACCAACAAAAAATACGATTACGGTTATTTATGGTGGAAAACAGAATTTAAAGTGAGGCAGAAAAACGCTTCTGTGATTATGGGTTGGGGCGTCGGCGGGAATTTTCTTTTTATAGCTCCAGAAAAGAATATCATTTGCGTCATTACGGCCGGAAATTACAACCAGCCTCAAGAGGCCAATAACTCTTTAAAGCTTTTTCAAGAGGATATTCTTCCAGCCTTTTATTGAAATCGGGATACCTTTAATGCGCCTCCAACCAGTTCTTCCCCACTCCCACATCCACTTTGAGAGGCACCTTCAGTTCCATCGCCCCTTCCATCTCTTTGATGATGAGCTTCTTGGCGTCCTCCACTTCTGCCTTGGGCGCTTCAAAAACCAATTCATCATGCACCTGCAAAAGCATTGTGGTTTCCATCTTCTTTTGTTTCAGTTTGGCGTGCAGGCGCACCATGGCGATTTTAATCAGATCTGCGGCGGATCCCTGGATAGGAGTGTTGACCGCCATGTGTTCAGCCGCGATCTTGAGCCCGATATTAGTGGAATGTATTTCCGGCAGAAGACGCTTGCGTCCCAGGATGGTGGAAACATAACCCTGTTCTTTCGCTGTTTCCACGCACTCGGTGGTGAATTTCTGGATTCCGGGATACTTGGCCAAGTAATCCTCGATGAACTTCTTGGCCTCGGCCATGGAAACCCCGTTTTCACGGGCTAACCTTTGTGGGCCCATGCCGTAAATGACTCCAAAATTGATAGTCTTGGCCTGGCTGCGTTGGGTGGAAGTGACCTGGTCCATAGGCACCCCGAAGATGAGAGAGGCTGTGCGCCGGTGGACGTCCTCGTCCTTTTTGAATGTCTCGATCAGGTTCGGGTCGCCCGTGATGTGAGCGAGGACCCGCAGTTCGATCTGGGAATAGTCGGCTGAAATGAGTGCGTGCTTGGAATCCTTGGCCACGAAAGCCCCCCGAATGCGACGCCCGAATTCGGAGCGGATGGGGATGTTCTGCAAGTTCGGATCGTTGGAAGACAGGCGGCCCGTGGCCGCCACCGCCTGGCTGTAGGAGGTGTGAATGCGGCCGTCCTTAGGGCTCGCCATTCCGGGCAAAACGTCGAGATAGGTGTTCTTGAGCTTGGAAAGCTGGCGGTAGTCCAGCATCAGGTCCGCGATGGGAACACCCTTGAGGTTTTCCAGGACATCCACGTCGGTGGCATAGCCGGTTTTGGTCTTCTTGACCCGGGTGCCCCCTATTTTTTGCACCTGCATCTTCTCGAAAAGGATCTTGCCCAGTTGCAGGGGCGAGCCGATGTTGAACTCCTCCCCCGCTTCCTTATAGATCTTTTTGGTAAGTTTTTTCAGCTCACTTTCCGCCTCGGCGGAAAGGTCCTCCAATAACTGGGGGTCAATCGCGATGCCTGAGCGCTCCATATCCTCCAGCACCAACACCAGGGGCAGTTCCACTTCCTCATACAGCTTCTGAAGTCCTTCCTTTTTCAGTCGCGGGGCGAAGAGGTTGTGCGCGCGCAGGGTGAAGTCCACGTCCTCGCAAGCGTATTGGGTGAGGTCCTCCAGGGGCACCTGGTCCATGGTGATTTCTTTTTTTCCTTTTCCGATCAGGGCCTCGGTGGGAATCTTGGTGTAGTTGAAGTGCTTCAAGGCAATGGCGTCCAGGTTGTGCTGGCGGTAGGAGGAATCCAAAAGGAAACTCTCGAGCATGGTGTCGAAGACAAACCCTTTCGGTTCGATGCCGTGGCTCTTGAAGACGGCCCAGTCGTACTTGCTGTTTTGCCCGCCCTTTTCGATCTTCGGGTTTTCCAAGAAAGGCTTGAGGAGCTTGACGACCTTCTCTTTTCCGAGTTCTTGGTTGAATGGGATAAAGACCGCTTCCTTTTCTTTCCAGCAAAGGGACGCGCCCACAATGTCCACCGTCAAGGGGTCGAGCCCCGTGGTTTCGGTGTCCACGGCCACCAGGCCGGCCTTGGCTGCGGCCTCCAGCGCCTTTTCGATTTCTTCTTCGGTCAGGAGGCTTCGGTATTTATCCGATACATGCTTCACTTGGGCCACGGCAGGTTCCAGCGCTTCCTCTTTTTCCTTTTTGGCGGCCTTTTCTTTTTTCCCCTTCTTGGGGGACTCGGAAGGGCTTTCCAGGACAAAGTCTGTCGCCCCAAACTGGGCCGCATACTCCTCCACCCGGGTCATCATTCGGTTGAATTCCAATTCCTGACAAAGCTCGCGAAGTTCTTTCATGTCGGGCTTTCCAAGAACCATGTCTTTGGGTTTATCCGGGATCGGCGAGTCGCAATCGATGGTCACCAATTCCTTGGATAGGTCGGCTAGGGCCCTGTTTTGCAGGAGGGATTCCTTCAGTTTCGGCTTGGTGATCCTGTCGACGTTCTTGAAGAGGTTGTCCATGGACCCGTATTCTTGAATGAGGGTAGTGGCGGTCTTTTCCCCGATTCCGGGAACACCCGGCACATTGTCCGAGGCATCACCCATCAGGGCCAGCACGTCGATGACCTGTTCGGGTTTCACACCGAATTTTTCCATGACGTCCTTCTCATCCGCCATGGACCAGTCGTTGGGCCATTTGGGCTTGTACATCTGCACGCCAGGTCCGATCAACTGCATGAAATCCTTGTCGCCGGACACGATCACGCTGTCGATCTTTTCCTTTTTCGCGCGTGTCACCATGGTGCCAATCAGGTCGTCCGCCTCATAGCCCGGCTTGACCAGAAGCGGCAAGTTGAGGGCCTTGACCATCTTATAAATGTAAGGGAAACCATTCGCTAAATCCTCGGGCATTTCCTCGCGGTTGGCCTTGTATTCCTTGTAAAGTTTGTGCCGAAAAGTGAGCTCCCGGGAGTCGAAGACCACCGCAAAATAATCCGGTTTTTGCTTTCTCAAAATCATCAGCAGGGTATCCACGAAACCGTAGACCGCCGAAGTGTCGAAACCCTTCGATGTTTTCCGGGGGTTCTTGATAAAGGCAAAATGGGCCCTGTAGGCTACTGCGGCGCCGTCCAGTAGGTACAGACGAGGTTTGGCAATCATGCAAGAATTCCTTTCAAACTTTGGGATTCAAACGTCAGCAGCGGAAAGGATATCGAGATTTAGCCCTTAAGTAAGGCAAGCGGTACGGAATAAATCTCTTTCACGGGGTGATATTCGGCCAAGGCTAGCCGTTTGTAAAGACCCCGAAAATCATAGGGGGTTTTTTGTACGAAGGTAAAAGCCCTCATCAGATCTTCTTTGGACAGTCCTAGTCCTAAGGTGCAGTGGGGAACCCAATTCCCTGGCAAATAATGAGAAAGAGCTCCCCGCATCAAATGTTTTATGGAACGATGCAAATGGGCGTGAAGTTTTAGCAAATCCGAAGTCATCACCGGAGACAGGAAAAGGGGCCTTTCGGCTCCCGGAAAAGTCCCCAAGCTTGAGAAAGAAAAAGGAATCGGATTGAACTGGCGGGCCAGATGATTTAAAAGGGGCGGAATCTTATTTCGTGAATACTTATCAAAAACAGCAAGCGTCACATGGGGACTGGCGCCCTCACCGCTTAAAATCGTAGGAATCTTGTTTTTTTCGAGCAGCTTTCCGATTTTCCGGACCGACTGGTCGGTCTTGGAGTCGAAAAGAAGCTCGATAGCGAAGGGCATGGGGAGTCTCCTAAAAAAAAGCCCCCAACGGTAAGATACCGCCAGGGGCTTTCTACTATATCACCAACTAAAGGGTTCCGGCAGGAGCCCTGAAATCGTTATCGGAGTGAACGAAAAAATTAAGCCGGTATTCCGTACTTCTTCTTGGCTTCCGGCGTCATGTTTTCGATATGTTCCATCAAAAGGCGGGCGCGGGTTCCGTTGGTCCTTTTCAACTCGGTGGCCAAGGTTCCTTTCAACCGGCCCTGAAGCATGTCGGCCACTTTGCGGGGTGCATACACGTAAATGTCGACCCCGTCGTCCTTGTAGCTGGTAAAGTCGTTTCGAATGACGGCGTTGGGCGCGAGTCGCTTCACCTCGCCCTCCATTTTCTTGGCCAATATCTCTGCGGCGGTTTGAGGCATTTCTGCTCCTTCCTCAGGTTCGTTGGAAAAGCGCTTTCTCTTCCTTACGACCATAAAAATAATCTAAATCCTTAGTTGCCGATTGTCAACGATACCCTGCTTTGCGGAACAAATTCAGCATTCGGTCCAAATCATCCAGTGAATAATATTCCAGCGTGACTGTTCCTTTTTGCTTGCCCTGGGTCTTGATCGTAACCTTCGTTCCCAGCCAATCCCTCAAACTTTCCTCCAGCTTGGCCACATTGGGATCTTTGACCTTGGACCCATGTTTCGAACGACGTCCAGGCCCTTTCTGGTTTTGGAGCCATTGCTCCACCTCCCGCACAGAAGCCCCGTGATGGAGAATCTTGTCCGCCCATTTTTTTTGCTCCTGGGGGGTTGGAAGCCCGGCTAAAACCCGGGCATGGCCGGCCGTCAGCCTTCCGGATGCCAAAAGGGACTGCACTTCGGGAGCGAGCTTCAAAAGCCTCAGGGCGTTGGCCACAGTCGCCCGGTCCTTGCCGACCTTTTGAGCTATTTGCTCTTGGGTCATTTGAAATTCTTCCTGAAGGCGGTGATACCCTTGGGATTCTTCAATGGGATTCAGGTCGGACCGTTGGAGATTCTCAATCAGGGCCAATTCCAAGGACTCGACGTCGCTGGCCACCACTTCGGTGACCGGCAGGGTCAAAAGTCCCAATTTTTGGGCCGCACGCCAGCGTCTTTCCCCCGCCACGATTTCCCAGATTTCCCCTTTTTTGCGGACCACGATAGGCTGGAGAATCCCCTTTTCACGTACCGAATTGACCAGTTCCTGGAGTTCTTCCGGCCGGAAAACCTTCCGGGGCTGGTTGGGATTGGGGCGGATTTTTGAAAGTGGAATCTGCTGCAATCCTCCCCGGCGTTCCTCGAAGGGCCTTTTGGGGATAAGGGCTTCCAAACCCTTTCCGAGCGCTTTCTTAGTCACGGGCAACCACCTCCTTCGTGAGATTTAGGTAGGCTTGGGCTCCGCTGGAGCGGATGTCATAAAGAATAATGGGTTTTCCAAAAGAGGGGGATTCGGAAAGCTGAACGTTTCGGGGAATGACTGTTTGATAAATCTTTTCCCCAAAAAATTTCTTCACTTCGTCGCCGACCTGATTGGCGAGCCGGGTGCGGGCATCGTGCATGGTCAAGACCGCCCCCTCAATCACCAGATCCGGGTTAAGGCTTTCCCTTACCCTTTCAATGGTTTCCATCAGCGAGCTCAAACCTTCAAGGGCGTAGTATTCGCTTTGAATGGGAATCAAGACCGACCGGGCGGCCGTGAGGGCGTTGAGCGTGAGGAACCCCAGGGAAGGGGGACAGTCGATCAGGATAAAATCAAACCCGTTTTCCACCGATTCCAGAGCTTTTTTGAGCCGTAATTCCCTTTCTTCCATGCCCACCAGTTCCACTTCCGCGCCGGTCAAATGGCCGTTGGCGGGGACACAGAAAAGTTTTTGTAATTCGGTAGGCCGAATGGCCTGCAGGATGTCGGCCTCTCCCATGAGGACCTGGTAAATCGTGGGATCGCATTCGTTTTTATCTAGACCCACACCGCTCGTGGCGTTGCCCTGCGGGTCCAGATCCACCAGCAGGGTCTTTTTTTCGATGGCCGCCAGACAGGAGGCTAGGTTGACGGTGGTGGTGGTCTTGCCAACCCCGCCCTTTTGATTCGCGATACAGATAATCTTCGTCATTCAAGTTCCTAATTTTTAACTACTAAGTTTTAAGCGCGGTTGCCTTGAAAAATGGCCTGGAGTTTGATCGGCTTGATGAGAAAGCAGAAAAAGCCCAAAAAGGAAAAAAGGATGGACCCCACAAAGAGGATCAAGATCGAATAAGCCACGGCCTGATCTGATGTCAAATGGACCAAGCTAAACAAGATAATGAGCGCTCCTTCCCTTGTTCCCATACCTAAAAAGGTGACCAGGGAAACGATGTTCACAACCGAGATGGAAAAGGCGATAAAAGTGAATCCAATGGCCGAAAGACCGATGGAATGGGCTAGTTCCTCACAGCCCCAGAAATAAATGAGATAGGAAGCGGTAGATAAGAGGATGGGAATTAAAAGACTGGGTTTGTAAAAAGCCCCCATTCCGTCGTGAAAATCATCGAACGCCTTATCGGTAATCTCCTTGTGTTCCTTCTTCATAAGCCTCTGAAAAACAGTTTTCAGGATGGCGCCCCCGATTTTCTGGTTGAACGCCAAGAGGGTTATGGCAAATAGAACTCCGAAGAAAATCCAAACGGTTTTGATCAAAACCGGGTCCACCGGCATGGGATAGAGCAATATGCCAGCCCCCCCTAAGATCAACAAAAGGTAAAGATCAAATACCCGGTCCACCAAAACACTGGGCATGGCCTTGCCAATGGGTAGCTTCAGGTCTTCCTGGAGATAAAAAATCTTGATGAAATCCCCCACCCGGCCGGGAGTCACATTTCCCCAAAACAAACTGCCCATATAGATCAAGAAACAATTCCAAACCGAATAAGCCTGCCCCTGCATCCGCAAGAGATAGCTCCACCGGACGCCCTTGAGAAAGACCATGATAATGAAGGTAAGGAGCCCCAGAGCACATAAGGCGAGGTCGGCGTTTTTTAACAAACCCCAGGTTTTTGGGATGTCGATTTTAAAGAGGATGAAAACAAACAAGCCGAGACCGATGATGATCGGCAAATATTTTTTCATGATGAGGTAAAACCTTTTGGTGAATTGACCAGCTTAACCCTGTGCTGAAAAAGTATTTTTCAGCACAGGGTCGACAGCCATGGGATAGAACGAGCCACTAAAAACATGGTTTTTATTTTCTGTGGCTCGTTCACAAATATGAAAAAGTCCGAATTTCAGACTTTTTCAACAACCTGTCAAGGCGGGCTATTATATCCGAAGCATCTTCAAGCCAACACGGGCTTTTCGGAAAAGGTCCTGGGCCGAGTGGGTATAAGACATATTCTTCATGATCATGCTGGGCCGCAGATAGAAGGACTTATAGGCGTACTTCAGAAGGCTCACCAGTTCTTCCCGGTCCATGTGTTCTTCCCAAAGCTTGGGTTTAAAATCGGGCGTGGGGTTTTTGGCAAACTCCGCCCAATAGTCATTCTCATAGCGCCCCTCTTCCAAAGCCTTGTAATAAATAGCCGTGGCAGGAAAAGGAGTCAGAATGGAAAAATGAACAAAATCCGGGTCCAGTTCCTTGGCGAATTGGATGGTATGCAGGGCCATTTCTCGGGTCTCGCCCGGGTTGCCGATCATGAAATAGGCCAGGGTCTTCATGCCGTGGTCCCGGGTGGCATTGAAAATGCGCCGCACATGGTCCAGGTCCAGGTCTTTTAAAAGCGTAGCCAGCACTTCCTCGTTGCCGGATTCAACCCCGTAATGGATGCGGTCGCACCCCGCCGAGGCCAGTTCCTTCAGCATTTCATCGTCCATGCGGTCGGCCCGAGCGCGGATGTCGAAGGAAATCTCAAGCTTGCGTTTCTTGATCTCCCCGCAGATATCAAAAACACGCTTTCGGTTCACGTTGAAGGTGTCGTCGTAAATAAAAAATTCACGGATGCCAAGCTTAATGCAAGCTTCCATCTCGTTGACCACGCTCATCGCTGAGTGGCTTCGGAAACGGCGTCCCATGGTGGGGCGATCGCAAAACAAACAGCGGTAGGGGCATCCCCGGCTGGTGAACATGGTAGTAATGGGGTTGTGTTTCGCCAAAATGGAATAGTACTTATTGACGGGGGTCAGTTCCCTGGCCGGATAGGGCAGGTTGTCCAAATCTTCCACCGGGGGCGCGGGAGGGTTGTCCTTTACTTGTCCGGTCGCGGGATCCCGGTAGGCCAAACCGAAAACCTGGGGAAAGGGAAGCAGTCCTTCCAGGGCGCTTAAGAGCTGGGTAAAAGCAAGCTCACCCTCGCCCTTGATCGCGAAATCCACCTCGTCCATAGCTAGGGTCTCGCGGGCATAAATATGAACATGGGGCCCGCCCATCACGACCTTGCATTTGGGGTTGGC
Source organism: candidate division FCPU426 bacterium (assembly GCA_963738405.1). Classification (GTDB taxonomy): domain Bacteria; phylum Oederibacteriota; class Muellerivitia; order Muellerivitales; family Muellerivitaceae; genus CAVTWJ01. The sequence continues at coordinate 37,095 of CAVTWJ010000014.1, forward strand.
GCGTTTGGCAGCTTGGGCCACCATGCGCGCGTCGATCACCGTGAAGGTTAGGGTTTGAATCCCGACCACGTCAGGCATGATTTCCCGAATTCGGCTCTCGACCTCGTCCTGGGAAACCTCCTCCACCTGGCAATCCAGCACCCGAATGTCATGGGCGGTGTTGGCCTTTGCAAATCCGGCCACATACAAAAGACCCAAAGGCGGGTTGAAACCCCGTTCCTCGTCCACCACGGACGGGATATTGGTAGTAATCATGTTCTCGCTCGGCGGATTGACTAACAAAACCTTCATGGTTATCTCCCCCTCTTTACCAGCAGATCCGCCAACAATCCCAGGGCCGCCACCTGCAGACCCGCTACCAGAAGAAGAATGGTGACACCGTCAAGAGGCTGTCCCCGGTAAGCGGACAAGGCCCCGGCGGCAACTCCTGCTATGAATAGGATACCGCTTAAGGGTATGAATATCTTCAAGGGTTTGAAATACATGACGATTCTTAGCACCAAAGAAAAGAAGTTGATGGTGTCTTTGATGGGGCTGATTTTGGAAGAACCAATGCGTTCCCGGTACTGAATGGGCAAATAATGCACGATATAACCGTGACATTCCAGCGCCAGAGTCAGGGTGGTGGTGAAGGAAAACCCGTTAGGGAACAATCCCTCATAGCGCCCGGCTATTTTTTTTCGGAAAACCCTTAAACCCGAGTTCAGATCGGGAATTTTGCGTTCGGCCAGGTAATTGGCCCATTTCCCCAAAAGCCATTTAGGGAACCGCCGAAGGGTGGGGATAGCGGCATTGGGTTTAATACGGGCGCCCACCGCCATGTCGGCGGTCTTGACCGATTCAAGAAGGGCTGGCAAATCCTCCGCCGGGTAGGTGCCGTCGGCATCCAAAATGGCGATTAGGTCGTGTTTAGCCTGACGGATGCCCGCCTTCAAAGAGGCGCCATAGCCGCGGTTTTCACCCATCCGGATTAGGACCGCCCCGGCTTTGCGGGCCGCTAAGGCGGTTTCGTCTTTACTACCGTCATCCACTACCAGAATTTCAAATGGAATCCGCGCGGCTTTTAAATGTTTGCGCACTTCCCCCACCACGCCCGCGACGCCCTTTTCCTCGTTATAGGCGGGGATAACTACCGAGACGGCCTCGTTCATTGGAGATCCACTTTCATTTCGGTGTAATGGGGGTCACCCGTGGGAGGGTAAAAACTAACCCGGACCTTATAGCTGCCCGGTTTGACCCAGGGCGAAAAGGGGATGGTGCCGTAAAAATACCAGAGGCCCTTATCAACATCCTTAGCGAAAACCAGCGTCGGACTGCCAAAGGTTTCCACCACGCCAACCACCTTTATGGAGTCCATAGGGGCCTCCACCTTCGCCAGGGCGGGCTGTCCCCGCTTAACGGGCTGGGGGACAATTTGCAAATTCAGGGAATCATCCCTGACCCCCAATGTGGCGCAGCCTGTCAAAAGGGCGCCGAGCGCCAAAACAAGGGGGAAAGTTTTTCGCATGACAACCATCCTAGGAGATTTTAAGCAAAAAAGAACCCACTCAACCGGAAAAGTCAATCTTGCATGACCCGGTCTCGCGATTTGAAAAGGGGTTCCCATCGCGGGAAGCCTAAGGGGGAAAGGGGCTGTTATTCATTGGGGATAGGACAAGGTCATTCGTCCCAGGAACAGCTTCGATTGAACAAAAATAAGAAAGTTTATTTCTTGGCTTGAGCCGCCGCGGCCGCCATATTCGCCTCAGCCGAGGGCGCGGTTCGCATGGCATCGCGATGTGCTTTTAACTGCTTGGCCTTTTCCATGAATTGTACCTTGGCTTGCTTTTGTTTGTTTTCTTCTCTTGCTTCAAGGTAAGCAAAGGCGTTGGCCTTCAAAAGCATGGTCTCAGCCACATAGGCGCCCACGCCGTAATTCACGAAGGCCGGCAGGAGGGCGGATAGGGCCACCAGGGCCAACAGCCAGAGGCTCGACATGGTTTGAGGCAAACCCAGCATGGGTTTTTGCATCATGGCTAGGTAAACCACTCCCACCATCATGGCCACGATCACGATCAGAAAAAAACCTAAGAGGCGGTAGGTCGAGCGTATCTTTTCATAGGTTAACTGCAGATCCTCGGCGTATTGCCTGACGGATTGGCCCCTCTCCTCGAGCTTTTCCTTCCATTGGTCGTCCCAAAGAAGTATTTTGCGCCTCAGCATCACGCCGAAAACCAGGACCATAAACGTCACGGTCCAGGTCAGCAAAGATAACAAAAAGAACCCGATGGCCGATTCAACGGTAGGGTTTGTCATTCGTCCTCCATCCCTGGTTTATTCTTTTTAAGAATGCGTCAATTGGACCGTCGCGTCCAAGAGTTCCAACAGCCGCTGTTTCACTTCGTTCCATTGGGGACCCCCGTCCCCGTTCTGTTTGGCCTGCTGCCAGGCCATGACCAACTGGGTTAAAATCTTGTCCCCTTCGGCGATCAAGGCCATGCGCACCGCCATCCGGCGGTTTTCTTCCTCTTGCGCGTAATCATCCTTCAGCCTCGAGAGCATCTCGGCCTGGGCCTCGGGGCTGGTGGCTTCGGCCTGGAGCGTGGACCGGACCTCAGCTTCCACCCTCTGCCGGATGGAAGATTCCAACACCTTCAGAAGCTCGTTTTGATCCAGGGACAGCCCCGCGGGAACCGCTATGGGGGCTGAGGCCGAGGGTGCCGCCGCGACCACCGGAGAAACCTTGGGTGAGTAATCTTCCCAATCCGACTCGCTGGCCAGTTCGGTCTTGATACCCCTGTTCTGGCCGAAAACCATCGGCATGAACTCGTCGATCTTATCGTGATAGACCTTTAGTCCCACCTCAATTTCCTTCAAATCATCCGCCGTGCGGGCCAGAAGAACCAAATTGTATTTGGTCAACTCTTTCGGAAGAGCGGTTTTCATGTGTTGGTAGAGCCGCGCTTCCCGGACCTCGACGACCTTGAGGAAGGCTTGCCATTGGTTTTGGAGTTCAGCGTTGCCAGGCATTGGGGCTCCCTCGGAGTTTCACTGATTTGTCGAAGCAATTTGGGGAAGATGGGTAAAAGATCCCCCGCCAACAGTCCGTCCGGCCCCATCCGCCGGGCTAATCTTTCCCCAGCCAATCCATGCAGATATACTCCGAGGGTGGCGGCATCGAAGGGGTTCAAACGCTGGGCTAAAAGCCCGCCAATGACTCCCGACAACACATCTCCAGTTCCCGCAGTGGCCAAGGCCCGGTTGCCGGTGGGATTGATTCGAATTTCCCCCCTGGGGCTGGCAATGACGGTATGACGACCCTTTAGGACAAGCACGACATTATAGCCCTCGGCAATTTGCTTCGCAACTTTGAGCCGGTTTTGTTCCACTTCGGAAATGCTGATCTTAAGCAGCCAAGCCGCCTCGCCTGGATGAGGCGTCAGGATGACCGGAGCCTTCACAGCCTTGAATATGTCCAATTGTCCCCCCAACAGGTTGAGGGCGTCCGCGTCCACGACCATAGGGAGCGTAAGCTTGGTCAAGAGGTCTCGAACCAGTTGAGCGGTTTCACGATGACGTCCAATGCCGGGCCCGATGACCACCGAGTTCACATTGGTGCAGAGGCCAAGGATTCGGCCCGCCGCCTTGAGGGAGAGGAACCCGCCCGCCACCTCAGGGACCGGCGCGGTCATGGGCTCGGTCAGTTTGACTTCCAATATGGCGTTGAGGCTCTCGGGGCATGCGACCGTTACAAGACCCGCTCCAATGCGTTGGGCGCCCAACGCGCTTAAAGTCGCGGCCCCGGTCAAGCCCGTGGCGCCCGCCACTACCACCACCCTTCCCCGGCTTCCCTTGTGGGTGTAATCGTCGTAACGGGGCAGGGCTTTCCGGACGGTTTCTCTTTCGGTTATTTCATGTTTTAAAAAGGGAGCGTTTAGCAGTTCATCGGGAAAACCAATCGGGTCCACCTTCCATTTCCCCAAGTAGGCTGGAGCCGTGGGGGAATAAAACCCAACCTTGGGCAGGCCGAAAGTAACCGTCCGATGGGCGCTCAATACCTCTCCCAAGGGGTTACCCGTATCCGCCGACAGCCCGGATGGAATATCCACCGCCACGACGGGCTTTCCCAATCCCTTTGCCAGGCGGATCAAGTCCTTGGCCAAGCCTTCCACGGGGCGGCTCAAACCGGTGCCCAGAATCGCGTCCACCAGAAGATCGCATTCTTCCAGGGCCACCTGGATGGATTTTAAATTTCCGGCTTCTTCCAAAAAAAGAATCGGCACCTTGGCCGTTTTGGCCCTTTGAAACTGGCCCAGGGTTTCCTCCGCCAGGGATTCGGCGTCCCCCAGCACTACCGCCACCACGCTGGCTTTGACCGCTTTCAAGAGGCGGGCCGTTACCAATCCATCCCCGCCGTTATGCCCCTTGCCGCACAAAACCCCCACGGTGCGTTTGGAAAGGGGGGCAAAATGTTCCTCCAACTCTCTTAAAACCGCTTCCCCGGCCGATTCCATCAATTGGCGGACGGACAACCCATAATCTTGAACCGCCAATTCATCGATTTTTTTCATATCCCGGGCTGTGGCAAGTTTCATGGCGCCTCCTGAAGGCTATTTCTCGATGTGGTAGATCAGGCTTGTAAAAAATTGAGGTCTGAACCGGAAGGCGGTCGCTTCGAATCGGTTCTGGAGAGTGGGGTCTTCCATGAGGTCGGTTAAAAGCGGCACCACCATGCTTTTATCCTGTCGCAAGACCACCGCCCCCAGCCTTTCCCGCATATTCACATCCACAAAACTTAACCGGTCGGTATAGAAACTATGGAGCGCCACATAGGCGCCCTTGGGAGGGTTAAAGGGAAGGGTTACAAGAATCGGGTTTCGGCCGGACCAATATTGGGTTTTGGGAATTTCATCCGAATAAATCACTGCGTCGGGCGGGAGCGTATTTAAATACTCCGCCGAACGCTTGATGTCGCCGAAGGAATCATATTGGGCAATGATAACAGCGGCGGAATAGATGACCGACCAGGCCAGCATCACCGTCAAAAGGGTGTTCTTGAGAAGCAATTTGTAGATGGGCCGATGAGGCTCTTTCCAGCGGATAAAAAAGAGATCCAACTGGTAGCCTGCGGCGACCGCGACCAGCGGTAAAAAAGGAAGAAGATACCGGTCCTGGTAAGCGGTTGGAAAAAGTCTGGATAAAAAAAGAACCATATAAACCTGAAGAATCACCCGCCGGAAGGCATTGCCCTCCGCCCCTTCCCGGTTGGCCATTTTCCCGATCCCCAAGATGGCCGCCCCGTAGATGAGGGGAGTAAACACAAAGGCGGGCTGGGTCAGGTAGGTGTAAAGATGCTCCATGAAGTTGAGAAAAAACAAATGGTGGCCCGATAGGCCCGATGCGGTTCCCGCCCCTTCCCGGTAAGCTTCCAATATGGTCATGAACTTTGGCAGCAGCAGATACATCGGCCCTGCCCAAACAAGAAGGGTCATCAGCCTTCGGGGCCAAAGAGTTCTTTTCTCGAGCCCCTCGCCCACGGCCCAAATCCAAGGCAAAAGGAGGTAGCCTTCCGGGCGGGTACAGGCGGCAACCGCAGCGGTAAGGCTGGCCGTAATCCAGGCGCCTGGGTGCTGATCCGCTTCCGCCGCAGTTAACCTTTCCAACGCCAGCCAGAAAAACAGAAGAAAAAAAACATCCGGCATCACCTTTAAGGACCACTGCCAAAGCAGGGGAGAAAAAAGGGCCATGGTGCAAACCAGCCCGGACATTTCGGTCGACATCCAACGCCTGCTGAACCGCCAAAGAGGAAGTAAAAAAAGAAGCCCCGCAAGGGCCGAAACCCACCGCCCTAAGATCCACCCGGTTGCCCCCATGCACTGACCCAAAAACAGAAGAAAGGGATAACCGGGAAAAAGCACAAACCGCTCGTTAGGCACGAAATGAGGGGAAAAATAAGTGAGGCTGTAGACCCCATCGGTAGTCTCAGCGGCGGCCATGCGCAGCAGGGGAAGACGCGTGACCACACCCATGAACAGCAAAAACCAAAACCAATGGGCCGCGGTGAGGATGCGGGGTTTCCACTCTTTGGAGGAGGGCATATCGTTCCTTACAACCTAGATTCTAAGATCACCGTTGCAGTCGCATCCCTTTTGCTATGGGCCAGGGTTAAGTGAAGAAACTCGATACCGCGCTCAACCCTTAATTTTTCAAAGATTCCCAACAACCGCAGAGAGGGTTTTCCCGCCTCGTCGCGCAGAACCTCAATCTGGTTCCATTTCCACCGGCCCCCGAAACCCCGGCTGAAGGCCTTGATGACAGCCTCTTTCGCGGCAAAACGGCCGGCGAGCGAGGGATAGGGGTCGGATTTTTTTAGGCAGTAAGCGGCTTCTTGGGGAGTGAAGAGGCGGTCGATAAAACGCTTACCGAATCTTTCATGGGCGAGCTTCACCCGGTCGATCTCGATTAAATCCACACCTACACCCACAATCATGGCATACCTTTTTATTACGAGGAGGTGGCGTATTTTATCGGCGGGAAGCGTCGGATGACAAGTCCGTGGGAAAAGGGGTTAGGAACCGGCCCTTTTGGCCTCTTCGATGACCTTCAAGCGGCCCTGGGCCCTTTCCAATTTGGACAAGACTTCAGGATTGTTCTTCATTTCTTTTTTTGAGGCCATCAGTTCCTTGGCCGTTTCCATGGATTTTTTGGCGCGATCCGCGTCAATTTCATCGGCCTTCTCGTAGGCCTCGGCCAGCACGATCACCGACTTGGGGTTCACTTCCACAAACCCCTTGGAAACAAAATAAAGCTCCCGCTTTCCGTTGGCCGTCACCTTGAGGGTGCCGGGCTTGATCGTCGCCATGATCGGCATATGGCGGGCCATGACACCGAACTCCCCGGCGCTTCCCGGCAATGTCACCAAGGTGACCTCGGAAGCGAATCCCGGCTTATCGGGGGAAACAACCTGGAGCTGGAGAGTGTTGGCCATGGGATTCCCTTTCCTTACATCTTGAGACCTCTGAAAAAATTAAAAAAAGCGACAACCCGAGGTCTCAATCCCAAAGATTTCCGCAGGAAATCGTGGGGTCACATTGAATGTTTTACTGGAAAAGGCGGCAAGGCCGACTTTTCCAGAGATTACATCTTCTTCGCGCGTTCAACGACCTGATCAATTCCGCCCGTCATATAGAAAGCCTGTTCGGGCAGGTTGTCGTATTGTCCCTCCACCACACCCTTGAAGGAGCGGATGGTATCGGCCAGGGGAACGTATTGTCCGGGGGTGCCGGTAAATTCTTGGGCCACGAAGAAGGGCTGGGAGAGGAAGCGCTGGATACGGCGGGCGCGTCCCACCAGCTGTTTGTCGTCGTCGGATAATTCGTCAATGCCGAGGATGGCGATGATGTCGCGCAGTTCCTTGTAGCGCTGAAGGATCTGCTGCACCCTCCGTGCCACGTTGTAATGCTCCTCGCCTACCACGAGGGGATCGAGCATGCGGGAAGTCGAATCGAGCGGATCCACCGCGGGATAAATCCCCAGTTCGGTCAGCGCACGGTTCAAGACCGTGGTGGCGTCCAGATGGGCGAAAGAGGTGGCCGGCGCCGGGTCGGTCAAGTCGTCGGCAGGCACGTAGATGGCTTGGACCGAAGTAATGGAACCCTTCTGGGTGGAGGTGATTCGTTCTTGCAGCGCCCCCATTTCGGTGGCCAGGGTTGGCTGGTAGCCGACGGCGGAAGGCATGCGGCCCAGAAGCGCGGACACTTCCGAACCGGCCTGGGTGAAGCGGAAAATGTTGTCGATGAACAAAAGCACGTCCTGCCCTTCCTCGTCGCGGAAATACTCGGCGATGGTGAGGCCGGAGAGTCCAACCCGGGCGCGGGCTCCGGGAGGCTCGTTCATCTGTCCATAGACCAAAGCGGTCTTATCAATAACTCCCGACCCTTTCATTTCAAGCCACAAGTCGTTGCCTTCGCGGGTTCTTTCTCCAACCCCGGAGAACACGGAAAATCCTCCATGCTGGGTTGCGATGTTGCGAATCAGTTCCATGATGACGACGGTTTTTCCCACCCCGGCGCCGCCGAAGAGCCCGATCTTTCCGCCCTTCTGGTAGGGTGCCAGCAGGTCGATAACCTTGATGCCCGTTTCGAGAATCTGTTTCTTGGTGGACTGCTCAACCAAGGGAGGCGCGGCGCGGTGAATGGGGTAGCGTTTCTCGACCTTCACTTCGCCCATCTCATCCACCGGGTCGCCCAAAACGTTCACGATACGGCCCAGAACGCCGCGGCCCACGGGCACGGAAATAGGAGCGCCCGTGTCGGTCACCGCGACACCCCGGCGAAGACCGTCGGTGGAGCTCATGGCGACCGCGCGGACCGTTTGATCCCCCAAATGCTGGGCCACTTCCAGGGTGACGTTCAGGTTGTCTTTTTCGGAGATAATTTTCAGGGCGTTGAGAATATCGGGCACATGGCCGTTTTTAAAAACCACGTCCACGACGGGTCCGATGACCTGGACGACTTCCCCGATTTTGACGGCTTCCTGGCTTTTCGTTGCGCTCATTCATTTCCTCCAAGATTTCAAAGGCCCAACCGGGCCTCTTCTCTCCCCATCTATTTCAAGGCTTCCGCTCCACCGACGATTTCCGCCAATTCCTTGGTAATCATGGCCTGCCGGGCCCGGTTATAGTCCAGAGTCAGCTTGGCGATCATTTCCCCTGCGTTCTTGCTGGCCGATTCCATGGCGCTCCGTTTGGCACCCATTTCAGAGGAGAAACTCTCCAGCAGGTAGCGGTGGATCATCGTGGCCAGGTACTGGGACACCAGGGAATTCAAAATGGTGTCCAGATCCGGCTCAAAATCATAATCGGCCGTCAAGCCCTTGGCCTCCCCTGGAATTTCCTGAAGCCGAATGGGAAGCAATAGATCCATGGCGGTCTTTTGCGAAATCACGCTTTTGAATTCGGTGTAAAGCACCCGAATCTCTTTGTATCCGCCCCGAATGAACAACCCTTCGATCTCGTCGCGCATCTCCAACACGGTCTCATGCGGGATATTCGGAAATACATAGAGCCATTCTTTGATGATGTTGAATTTACGGCGCTTGAAGAAATCCCGCCCCTTTTTACCGATGGTGATCAGGTCCGTACCGGGGTTTTCCCGCAAGTAGGCCTGGGCTTGCCGGAAAATATTGGCGTTAAAACTTCCGCAAAGCCCGCGGTCCGCGCTGATGACCACCAGGGCCGACTTGCCTTCCTGTTTCACCGCCAGGAGGGGATGGTCCCGTTCGGTGGTCTTGGCCGCCAGATTTTTCATCACTTCCGCCATGCGGATGGCGTAGGGCCGGGCGCTCAAGATGCGCTGTTGGGCGCGTTTCAAGCGGGCGGTGGCCACCATCTTCATGGCCTTGGTGATTTGGCCGATGTTCTTGACGCTTTTGATGCGTGTTTTGATTTCCCTGATCTGTGCCATGGGCGGTCCTCAAAAACCTTTCATCAAGCCACGAATGACTTGGAGAATTCCTCGATGGCCGAGACCAGCTTCGCCTTGTTGTCGTCCGTCAGGTCGTTTATCTCGCGGATTTCTTTCAGGATCGCCGGGTACTTTTCTTTCAGAAAGTTTAAAAGCCCCGTCTCAAAGGGTTTCACCTTCTCGATGGGCAGGTTATCCATATAGCCGCTAATCCCGGCGAAGATGGAAGCCACCTGATCTTCCATGATCATGGGGGAATACTGGGGCTGCTTCATCAGCTCCACCATATGGGACCCCCGGTTCAGCTGGGCCATGGAGGTTTTGTCCAATTCGGCGCCGAACTGGGCGAAGGCCGCCAGTTCGTTGTACTGGGCCATGTCCAATTTCAGCTTGCCCGCCACCTTCTTGGTGGCCTTGGTTTGGGCGTTGCCGCCCACGCGGGAGACCGAGATACCCACGTTAATGGCCGGGCGAATACCCGAGTTGAAAAGGTTTGATTCAAGGAAGATCTGCCCGTCGGTAATGGAAATAACGTTGGTCGGGATATAAGCCGTCACGTCTCCCGCCTGTGTCTCGATAATCGGGAGGGCCGTTAAGGAACCGCCGCCCAACTTGTCATTCAACTTACAGGCGCGTTCCAATAGGCGTGAATGAAGGTAGAAAACATCCCCCGGGTAGGCCTCGCGTCCCGGTGGACGGCGCAAGAGGAGGGACAATTCCCGATAGGCCACGGCTTGTTTGGACAAGTCGTCATAAATAATCAAGGCGTGCCCGCCGTTATAGGTGAATTCTTCCGCCATGGCGCATCCCGCGTAGGGGGCGATGTATTGCAGGGGCGCCGGGTCGGAAGCGGTGGAGGAAACGATGATGCAATAACTCAACGCGTCGCGTTCTTCCAGGGTGCGAACCACTTGGGCCACCGTGGACTGCTTTTGGCCGATGGCCACATAAACGCAGATGACGCCCTTTCCCTTCTGGTTCAGGATCGCGTCAATGGCAATGGCAGTCTTTCCCGTCTGGCGGTCGCCGATGATCAACTCGCGCTGGCCCCGGCCGATAGGAATCATGCAATCGATGGCCTTAATACCTGTATGAAGGGGTTCCTTCACCGGCTGGCGCTGCACCACGCCTGGGGCGCGGATCTCAAGCCTTCGGGTCGTGGTGGCCTTCAGGGGTCCCTTGCCGTCCAGGGGGATGCCGAGGGGATTCACCACCCGTCCCAGAAGTTCCTTGCCCGTCGGCACTTCGGCGATACGACCGGTCAACTCAACGGGATCGCCCTCGTGCACCAGGCGGGTTTCACCCATCAGCACCGCGCCCACGGAGTCGGTCTCCAGGTTAAAAGTAATGCCGTAGACGTCGTTGGGAAATTTGAGCAATTCGCCGGCCATGGCGTTTTTCAATCCGTAAATCACGGCCACGCCGTCCCCAACCTTAAGGACTTCTCCCACCTGGGAGAGATCGGTCTCGGCCTTGAATTCCTTGATTTTGGATTTCAGGATTTTCGTTACTTCATCCGCTTGGAGCGCCACAGTGTTACCTCCGAGTATTCGTTAAAAAGGATTAATCGATCTCGACCCGCAAAAGCCTCTGTTTCATCTTTTCAAGCTGCCCGAGGACGCTCCCGTCCATGCGCTGATCGCCTAAATAAATCATCATCCCGCCGATGAGGCCCGGCCTCACTTCTTCCTTCAGTTCCACGGTCAACCCCAGCATCTGCGAAAGCTTTTGGGAAAGGGACGATTTTTGGGCGGAGGTCAAGGGGCTGGCGGTCAAGACCCGCGCGATGGCCTTACCCCTCATCTCATAGCAAAGCCTCTCAAAGTGGTCCGCCACGGCTTTCAAATGCTTGATGCGTTTCTTGGTTAAAAGAAGGCGTAGGAAGTTTTCTAAAGTGGGAGAAAGGGCGCTTCCCAAAAGGGCTTTGAGGGCGTCCAATTTCTCCTGGGCCTTGACCCGGGGATGCTCCAAGGTGACTTTCAACTCAGGGGATTCTTCCAAAAGCTTCTGCACCGCCTGCATCTCAGAGGAAAGCGAATCCACCGTCTTTTGCTCCTGGGCCACCTGCAACAGCGCCACGGCGTACTTTTCGGCGATAACCGATTCCATGGGCTTTCTCCTGATCTCGAATTTAATTCTTGCGGGCGTTCAGCCCTTGAATGCTTTCCTGCACGATCTTGTCCTGCACCTTGGCGTCCACGCTGGCGCGGATGATCTTCTCAGCGATCTCGACTGCCATCGACCCGATTTCCCTCTGCAAGGTCGCGGAAGCGGCTTGGCGCTCGCTTTCCAAAACCTTCCTTGCATCGGCCAAGGTCAATTCGGATTCCTTGCGTGCGGCGTGAATGATTTCTTCCTTCATCCGATCCGCTTCCTTGCGGGCCGTTTGAAGGGTTTCGGCGGTCTTTTGCTCCAGATCCTTGAGCTTTTGCTCCAAATCCGACTGGAGCTTTTCAGATTCCTTTTGCCGCTGCTCAGCGGTGGCCAGCTGGCCCTCAATGCGCTTTTGCCGGTCCGCCATCCAGCCCCTCAGGTAGGGCAGGAAGACGACCGCGGACAGGGCCATGCCGATAACGAAGGTGGCAAGCTGCAGAAAAAATACACTGGCGTTAAATTCCATGGCGTACCTTCCAATCGAATCCGGGGCCCTTCGGCCCCGGATTCGGAGTGCGGCTCGATTTAGCCGATGAACAAACCTTTGAAGGGGTTGGCGAACAAAAGAATCATGGCCACCACCAGCGCGTAAATACAAAGGGACTCAATGAAAGCCAAACCGATGATCATGTTGACTTGAAGGGTCCCGACCATTTCCGGCTGGCGGGCCATGGCCTCCACGGCCTTGCCCGAGGTAATGCCCTGCCCGATGCCGGTGCCCAAGGCTCCCAAACCGATGGCCAATCCGGCGCCCAGGACGGTAAAGGCGTAAAACCACACGCCCTCCGCCACCTTGGCGGTTCCAGGGGCAGTACCATCCGCGAAGGCGACCGCGGCGGCTGAGAACAACAGAAACGACCAACTCATCATCAAAGCAATCTTTTTCATACTGCTTCTCCTCTCAAGCTGAAAAATGAATCTCCGCGATCAAGCGGGGGCAAGACCCGGAGAATCCCGCCTGCGCGGGAACGTCGAAATCGTTTAAGCCTCAGCCGTGCTGGGGCTCGCCGGCCTCCTCATGCTCGTCATGGCCTTGGACGGCGCCGCCGATATATACCATGGCCAGGAGCATGAAAACAAAGGCTTGGATAAAAGAAATAAACACGCCCAACACCACAATGCACACCCTTAAAAGAAAGGGAAAAGAGGACATAATCTTGAAAACCGGCGCGCCGTTCCAAAAAAAGAGGACCAGGATGATGCAAACCGCCAGGACCTTCTCTTTCCCCATCATGTTCCCGAACAAACGCATGGTGAGGGAAACGGGTTTGATCAACTCTCCCGCGATGTGGATGAGGGGCATCATCAGACAAAGGGCGAAATAGATGACGTTCATCATGAGTTTCAGCGCGAAAGGCGACTTGGGGTCCGCCGAAACTTTCGGGGGCAGGAAATGGGCCAGGTATTTCAACAGGCCTTTTTCTTTAATCCCCCAGATGTGGGTCGAGGCAAAAACAATCAGCGCCATGCCGACATTCATATCGACCCGGCTGGTGGGCGACACCAAACCCGGGATGAGCCCCATGAGGTTCGAGAAGAAAATAAAAAAGAAAAGATAAAAAAACATAGGGAAGAAAAACTCGGCGTGCTTTCCGACGATGGGGTCGGCTAGGTCCTTCACGAAGTCGATGGAAAGTTCGAAAAAATTCTGGAGCCCCGTCGGCACCAATTTCAGGTTGCGTCGGGCAAGGAGGAAGAGAACCAACAGGAGGCAAAAAACAAAAAGCGCGACGCTGGAGACGTTGATCAGATTATCAAATCCCATAAAATTTCCGTGAAGGGAAATCGGGCTTTCAGCGGTTTCGATGCCCGGGATAGGACTTTCAGCGGCGGCCATTCGCAGAACCTTTCAAAACATGAATAAGCGAAGGGAGAAAGGGAAGGTGTGGAAGAAAAACCGCCAAAAAGGTTTTTCGAGAGCGTCGTTACGGAAATTCGTGGTCAATGGTCAACTTTTCCCAATACAAAATCAAGTGAAAAACTTCCGCCGCTTCAGGCCTTATTAGATGACAAAGACTGTCCCTCTTTTTTTCCCATCCAGCCTAAAACAAAAAGAAACCAAATGTACCCGGCAAGCGCTCCCAAAAGACAAATCGTTGATATTTGAAGGAGTCCCCAACAGGCAAAGGCAAGCAACAACCAGCGGAACAAATTCCAAAACCAAATTTGTCCGCCTCCCTTTTGAAATCCGCTCATGAGAATCTTGCCGGACATCCACCCGAGGGAAATTAAATAGAGAGATGAAAGTATCCCTCCCGTAAAAAGACCCAGACTGAAATCGGCTTTGTGAAAAATAAAATAGACCAGGCCGGAAGCCAGGGCGCAACCTCCAAGGGTCCATCGGGTAACGCTTAAGATGAGTGCAAGGGATAAATTTGCGGAAGCACTTCCGGATGGAGGCGGCGCGGGGGAAATCATGACCGGGGCGGATTTTTCGGGGGAGTCGAAATATCCCGAATGTCCCCGATCAAAAGATAAAACCCCGCGCAGACCCCCGCCAATAACCCCGCGATGATGACCCAGGGTCCCCAGTGCAGATAGCGGTTCAAGAGCCAGCCCACGCCCGCTCCCCCGAAGGTGGTCAGGACGAAGTTGATTCCGAGGGTGGAGAGTCGTACGAGATTGGCGCTGGTGGATAATTTTCCCTTGTCCATTGACCCTCCTTATCGATATGAAACGCGGCCTTGATGTAGATCCCCTCAGGTGGCAGAAGCGCCTCTACCTTCGGGCGTTCTTCTTTGACAATCACGAGCCCCAATCCGCAGTCGTCCTTTATGTCCCGGGGACGGGGGATCAGTTTAAAACGCATCCGCCGATCCTTTAAGAGGGACTCGGCGTGCATAGTCTCGTGGGTGGTGTGAAACAAAAGGATGAAGTGGGCTTCAGTTAGGGCCATTCGGCCCTTGGGGGATGGAGGGGAGGACACCCTGCCTCCTTTATTTATCGATCAACCGGTTTGTTTTGCGCTACCAGGAAAAACCCAAAGGGATTAACCCTCGCTTCCGCCGTGGAGGTCCCGGAAATCCTTGGGGCTCAAATGCTCTAGGAACTTCTTAAAGTCGCTCATCTCTTCTTTGTATTTTTCTTTATCGGGGATGGTGGCGTTCACTACCACCTTCTCCGCCACGAAAATGGGGGCGCCGGTGCGCAGGGCCAGGGCAATGGCGTCCGAAGGCCGGGCGTCCAAATCAATCTTGTCCCCGCCATCTAAAAATTCCAAAAAGATGCGGGCGAAAAAAGTGTTCTGATTGATGTCGTTGACCAGCACCTTAATCACCTTCGCCCCCAGGGCGTCAATGGTGTTCTTCAACAGGTCATGGGTCATGGGCCGGGGAAGGGTCTGTTCGTTGAGCTGAATAAAAATGGCCGTGGCCTCAGGCACGCCGATCCAGATGGGCAGATAGCGTTTTTCATCGTCGTCGGTCAATATGACCGCCGGCGTTTTAAGGTTAGGATCCACCGCGATTCCGCGGACTTTCATTTCAATCATCGGGCAAGGCTCCGTTTTATTCCCAGCACAACCACGACAGTTTCATCATGGGAACAAGCTTCAAATGATTCAAGGGAAGACTGTAAAAGGGCATCCACTTAGGCGAGAAACCGTCGAATGGGCGGATTATATCCCTCCTTTCCCACCCATGCAACGACAGGAAAAGAGGGGAATTATTTCTTTTGGACATCCGCCTCGCTGAAAACTTGTGCCTCAAAGGCGGACAATTCAGCCTTATCGCGCCAGGAATCCTGCGGCAAGCCCGCCTTCACGCAGGTTTGAGATAAAAAAGTTTCCCGGTCCATGTGGTGCTCCACCGCCACTTGCGGCAACAAAAGCCCGGACCGGTTGCCCTTGCTGATGATGAGTCCGTGCACCCCGATCTTCACTTTTTCCGGATCGATTTTTTGGGGAATTGTCAGCACCGAAATCTCGATGCCGAGGGCGGAAAATTCTTCCTGAACCACCGGCGGAAACCTCGGGTCTTGAAAGGCCGCGCTGGTGGCCGCCTCTTGGACCGCTTCTACCAAGGGCTTGATGGGATAGGGCAAACCGATACAGCCCCGCAAACCATCTTCAGACCAGAGGGTCACAAAAACTCCCCGCTTTTCCCGAAGGATGGGAGAAAGGGCATCCACCGGGGGAAGGCGCCTTCCCCTTTGCAAGGTGGTTCGAATGGCGTTTCGGGCCAGTTGCAGAAGAAATTTCTGCTCTTCAATGCCCAGAACCTCGGAAGGTTTCACCAGCCGCTCCTAGCAGTATTTTTAATGTTTAATAATTCAGCCGCCTCAAAAATCAAATCACCGACTTTTTTCCTTTTCAATTCCGTCACAACAAATGGAATAATTTTATGATCTTTTCTTTGAGCTAATCCAACTATGGCTTCACACTTCGTATCGTAATCAGAATCTTTAACTCGTTTCCATAAGGCTTTTCTTATTCTCGGATTATCTTTTTCATTAAGAGTTCCTATTGAAAACGTGGCCCAATCCCGTATCTTTGCTGTTCTATCGGCAGATAACTTGGTAAGCAAATCAAGGGATTTTTGATTTTTATTCGAACCCAAGCCATAAGTGGCAGCCCAACGAACATCAGAATCAGTACTTTCGCTCAATGTTTTAAGAATAGGAAAACCTTCCTTGATTTCTAAATAACCTAATGCAACAGCAATAGCATTTAGAACTTTATTTGATTTTTCCTTCTTGAAGGTTTCATTAATTACCTTAAATCTTTCAACTAAATACTGCCGCTTTTTCACTCCTAATTGACTAAGAATGTCGATTCCGAGGACACGCTCACGCACTGTTTTTCCGAAACATAATGCCTTGGCAGATTTGAATACTTCACGACCACCTCTAAAATGAAGCTTGACCACATATTTCCAAGATGCTTTTTCATCTTTTTCTTTCAACGCTAAATGGACTAATTGTTTTGTTGAACGTTGATCTTTATATGATTTTTTTCGTCGTGCCATTCCTTACCTTCTACCTTGTGTTTGGTGTTGAATATTTTGTTGTCTTTCACCTGCAAAAAGCCACGGACGAATATCCCACCACCCGGTCCATGTCGCCCGTCACATCGCCCGAATTGCGGTAGCAAAGAAGCTCCGCCTTCGCCCCAAGCTCCTCGGCCCATTTCACCAGGGTCGTAACCGGTTCTTTACCGCAATGGGTGCAATGGTAATCCGAATATCCACTTCCCATGATTTCCTTGTCGGTCTTTTCTATTTTCTTCTCGTCACCGGTCAAAAGAGCGTCCAGGAACTTGCGGTCCGCCTTTTGGGCTGTGGAGTAATCGGGATAATGTGATAAATCGGACGAAGCCACAAGGATGAAAGGTTTTTCCTTGGCCAGCCGCTTCAGCCCCTTCAAAAGGGGTTCCACGCAGGCGGTCTTTCCCTGCCCCATGATCACCGGCACCACCTTGGCGCCCGGCAAAAAGGTTTGAATGAAGGGGAAATGGACTTCTACTGAATGTTCCTTAACGTAGGCGGGGGGAAAGTCGATCACCTGGTCGTCCTCTTCCAAAATCCGGCAGGCTTCCTGATCCACTGGCAGTTCCCCCAGCGGGGTCATGACCGCTTCCCCCGAAAAAAGGGCGCATCCTTTAAAGGATAGGTAGTGGCTTGGGCCTGCCACCACCACGGTAGAAGGATTGAAGGAAGCCAGGGCCCGGTAACCCAATGCCGCTACCGCCCCCGAATAAACGTAACCGGCGTGGGGCAAAAGAAAACCAATGGGTTCTCCCGGCAATTCCGTGGCTTTCCCCTCTTCCCTAAATCCATCAAGCAATCGTTGAAGAATGGGAGCTTTACCGGGATAAAAGGTTCCGGCGACGACCGGTTGAAGTTTCATGGGGTTATTTTAAGGACTTCTAAAGAAACCTCAAACTCTTACCGCCAAGACACGAAGACACCAAGAAAACCTTTGGTTTAAAATCCAATTCTTTAGTTTTGCTTCTCTTGGTGACTTGGCGTCTTGGTGGTGAAAAATGCTTTTAGGCAGGATTTCTCAATGAACCTTGGTCATTTTGATGATACGGTCCCGGGTCGAGGGCCAAATGCCATCGGGAAGGACAGACAAGGAACCGGCGGTAAACATGGATGTTTCCAAAGGCACCCAAGTTTTATGGGCGGCGTAGCTGGGTTTCAGGGGCAGGTCCATGGGAACGGGAAGCTGGTAAACCCGGACCAGAAAGAGGAACACACCCTGCCAGTCCCCCTCGTTGAACCTTTTTTCGACCGCCTCCTCGCTCATCACGGTAAAAGGGGTTAGGCCCTTGCAGATTTCCCAGTCGGTGACCTTCTCAACCTTGTCCCCAATGCCCAGCAGGCGGAAATGGATGCGCTTAGGGTCTTTGTTTTCCTTTTCAATGGCGGAAATACGGGGCCGCCAGTCGGATTTGATGCTCTGGGGCGTTTCGTGCTCAAAGGTTGGAAATAGGAAGAATTCGGGGTGTTCGGGTTTAAATACCCCGTCCTCTTCCACCATGCCGTCTTTTAATAGAAGAAGGGTTTGTTTCCCCTCTTCAAGGGCCTTCAATACGACGGCCCACTCTTTGAGCGCAACATTATTTTGTAGTTTCATAGGAAATTGATTATGTGGATTTCAACATGAACTTTCAAGCGGGAAAGGCTTACTGCCTAAACGAAGTAAAGCAAAATCAAGTCTTAGCCACAGATTCATAGGATGCACACAGATAGATTGAAGAAAAAGAAGTTAAATGTCTGTGTTTTTAAAATCCTATGAATCCCATGTATCTGTGGCTCAATGGTTGGTCTTTGTATTTTTTTAAGCCAGCGCTAATAGAACAATTCCCAAAACAACGATCAAAGTCCCGCCAAAAACCTTCGGGCACTGCGAAAGTGGAAGCTCTTTGAACACAAAGAGGGACCAGGCCGCGTAAACCAGCGCGTTTGAATTGATGATGGGAACCGCCCGCGCCAGCCCCAGTTGTTCGATGGCCAGAAGAAAAAATATGGTTCCCAGCCCCCACAGGGCCGCAGTGCCTAACCCCAGGCCCACTTCTTTCAAACCCCACTTCGGCTTCACGGCAAACAAACATATCAGCAATCCCATCAAGGCTCCGCCCAGCATCAAGCCGCTGAAAATATCCATGGAAGTAAGCGTTGGTTCGGGCCTGAAAATTTGCAGGGCCCTCACCGGGGTGAAATAGGTGCCCCAAAAGACGCTGGCTAAGAGGCTGAAATAAATGCCCTTTTTCAAGTTGCCTTCTTTAGCGGGCGCGGCCGAGGCCCTCGAAACCCACCAGGCTCCCAGGAAAAGAAAAAAACCGCCCGCGAAGATAAGCGAATAGGCTTTCAGTCCCGAAGCCTCGTGGAAAAGCGCCAGCCCCAGGGCGATGTTGAAGAAAGAGTTCAAATTAAAAATGACCGCCGCCTTGGCCAAGCTGATCTCGGCTAAGGACAAGTTGCTGAAGGTTTGTCCCAAGCCCCAAATCAGGCCCGCCCCCACCGAACCCCAAAACCAAAGGGGATGGGCCCAAAGGGCCTTCAGGGAATCGATTCTGAAAAGATCCAACGCCAGCATTCCCAAAGCCATAAGGGGAAAAAAGGCCAAGCCTTTGTTATTAGAAAACCGGGCCGGCACCAAGTAACTCCCGATGCAAAAAAACGCCCCGAGCGCGTAAACATAACCCATGAAGATGATTCCTTAAGTTTTTAAAGATTGTTCGATTGGCCTAAAACCGGCGACAGGGTAGCAGATACCTTTCGAAGCAGGAAGAAATTCAAAATTCTCATTACCCCCAACAATCCCAACAGGGCTACCGGCGACACCCGGCCATAGAGAAAGGCTCCCAGAAACCCGGTCCCGGCAATGCCCAGCTTGATGAGGGCAAAGGTGGCCGCCACCACCTTGGCCCTCTCCTTTTCTTCAATGATGTTCATCCAAACCGCCGCGCTCACCGAGTTGTAAAACACCCCCGCCACGGCACCCAACCCGGCGCTGGCCAGGATGAACAACAAAACGTCTTGCGACCCGGAAACAGAAAGAAACAACACACCCAGGGATAACAGCCAAAAGATCTGGTCAAACCCTAATGACTTGATCACCTGCTTCTCCGTCAGATTGGGAATCACGATGAACAAGGCTATGACCGCCACATAGGCCGACACCTGGGAAAGCACCGAAAGGTACGATTCCCTCATGCCGAGGTAATTGACGTAATAGAGGGAGGAATAAACCGCCCACATGGCGGTAATCCATTCATCGACAAACTTGGAACAGAAAAATATTTTCGATCCCGATTTACTGAAAAATAATTTCATGGACTGCCGGTACTGGTTCCAACCCTGCGTCACTGCGGATTTCCAGGTATCGGCTTCTTTCTCGAAAATGAGAGAGGGAGGTAACATCTTCCACCTCAGGTAAATCCCAACCGCGATCACGGCGGTCATAAACCAGTACATGTCATGGTTGGCGGGCAAGAAACCTCGCTTGGAAACCCAAAAGCCCCCCAAGATCGGAAAGAAGAGAAGAAAGGGCGCCAGGTTGGACATCTGCAAAACGGTGTAAACCGAAGGCTTCTTGGAATTCGGAACATTCTCTACCAGCAGGGATTGATAAGGCGGTGTGGAACCCGCGTTCGTGGCCAGAAAGGCGATGGCCGCCAAGCACCACCACTTGCTGTCGGCTAGGGCCAGGGATAAGCAGTAGCCTCCCCAGCTTAAGATGTCGAAAGCGATTAAAGTTTTTTTGCGTCCCCACACATCCGAAAGATACCCGCCCATGAAATAACCGATGGGGCTGATGACTTGCAAAAGGGTTTGGTAAACCCCGATCTCGGTTTTGGATAAACCCAACTGCACCATGTAAACGCTGGTGTAGGGTTGAACCATGGCGATGGGGATGACCCAAAGAATCCCGGCGTAAATGGTGACGGCCTGCACGGGGGCGATGTCGCCAAACATTTGGCCGACTTTTCGGCCTTGTTGGCCTAATAGGTTGATAGGTTTCTTGAGGAGTATTTCATAACCCTCTTCGCCCGCGTCGCGAAGAGAGGATAAGAAAGATAGGAATGGTTGAAACATGTGGGTCCTGGGTCGAATTGAAAGGGGGCATTTTAGCAGGTTAAGAAAAAACGCAAGCTGGCAAGTGGTTCGGGAAAGGTCCTAGAAAACGCTTTTATGACATGCGGAGGCTTTAATAACTTTAAAGAACGGCCTTTACGATTCCGCAAAGGATGCCCGGCAGACAAAACAAAACCGGAATAATTGAATTATCGATTCCAATCAGATGGATGAATATCGGCCTGACGAAGAATTTAACGGAGGAGGGAAATGCCAATGTCCCTTTGATGGGGATTTGGAATGCGGAGTTTCAAAGTGCCTTTGACCATAAACATGTGTTTCCCGCCGCTATAGGGGCCTTCGAAACCTAGGAGGCCCAAACGGCGGATCAAATCTCGCTGAGATACGGGTTTAAGCATGTACCAAATTGGGTAATTTCAAGCGCTTCCCGTGAATCACCGGAAGGCGGTCCCCCTGATGCACCTTTAACAAAACCCATTCCTCAAGCACTTCCTGGAGAACCTTTCGGCAGTTCTCAAGCCCTTTTTCGTTAGACCACACACCCTTAAACCCAGGAATTTCCCCGTAGTAGGTCTTGTCCTCGAGGATTTTGTATTTGGCCTGCCCCATCGCGGTATGAATGTATTCCATGAACATGTTCGCCCCCTTTACATTGGCAGTATATCAAATCCATTTTTAAACAAAGGAATCAAACTTCAAACAGGAATGGTTGGAACATGTTGATCCCGAAGTCGGATTGAAAGGGGGCATTTTAGCAGGTTGGGAAAAAACGCAAGCCGACAAGTGGTTCAGGGAGTGCTTTAGAAAACGCTTTTATGATGCCAGAGGCTTTTAAAAACAATCTGAAACATCTATGTCGATTATCCACTACAACTCCCCATCGAGGACAACCTGTGTAAATAAAGCGCAGACTGGATTTCCCTCGCGTCCCTGAAGCAGATGGACTTCTCAAGGGTTAATTAGCCTTTTGTAGTCGTCAGACGAATCAAAATCCTTGAATTGGGTATCCATCTTAATTTCTTGACGATATTTCGGATCAATATCGATTGTTTTTTGGACTTCCTCGATCGCTTCTGTATGTTGGCCATTGGCCCAATAAGCCAATGCGAGGTTGTAATGTCCCATGGCATAATCCGGTTTTACTGCTATTGATTTTCCTAGTGTTTGAATAGCCTCGTCGTATTTTTTCAACCGAAAGAAGGCATAACCCATCAATTCATAAGCCCTACAATTATTCGCATCCACATCAATGGCCTTTTGATATTCTGAAATTGCCTTCCCGAATTGTTTCTTTTTAGCTAATTTCTCCCCCGCGAAAAGGGGATTCTCCTTACCCGCTGTGAGTGTCTCATTCAACACTTGTATGCAAATCCAACCTGACGCGCTGCCCGAGGGGTAAACCATTTTTGCGGTTTTCTTGTCGTCTCCGGCTTGGTTTGTACAAGTGACATAAACCAAGCGACCCCCATGAATAACCTTGGTCTCACAATTCGAAGTATCCATTTGATCGTTAGCAAAATCTTCACCCATAGCCAATTGCGCTTCATATTCCGCACTATCTCGGTAAGGTTGATGACCCCCGCCCATTGGAAACTCGGAATCAAAAGTAATATCATCGACCTTTAATGAGCCATCTTCCTCGTCAAGGGTGATAAAACCATAAAAAATCCGGGCGCTAGCACCTGTCGTTTCGGGTGGGGTGCCGCCAAGGAACAACCCTTTGTTCATTGGTTCCTCACCAACAAGAACACTTATCTCAAAAAACACCCGTTTTCGATTTGGAACTTCATTTGAATCGCCGGTATTATTCGCGGAATAAAGTTGAAGAAGTTTAAAATCCCCTTCATTGCCGAATGACTCAAGGTATTTCTCTGGTGTAATTTTGGACAAGTAACTCTTCGAAAGATAAGTTACGCTTTTATCTAAATTACCGCTGCCTTCCCCAATCGTACCCATGTTGGTAAACATATTCGAGGTACAGATAAGATCCATGAATTCTTTTGCCATTTTCGTTTCCGGGTTTTGTTCCTCATCCAAGAGGGGAAATGATTCAGTTTGTTTTGCTTCGAGTAGATGGCTTCTTTTCGCCAAACAAAAACTCGGGCTCAAACAAAAGCCGACAACGCAAATAATCCATAACCAGGATAATTTCAATTGATCCCTCGATTTCTCAAAACAGAATTCAAAATATTATTAAGTTTTTCGTTTCAAATTCCCCCATTGGAAGATAGAGCTTTTCTGACAATTTTTTCTGCCCACGTCGGGTCCCCGTCGAGAACAAAGCTTTATCCCCAATCTCGAAACCATTATCGCACCCGGCAATTGATGCCATCAGGCCTCTTCCACAAAATATTCCTCAGGTTCGTTTCCATCCCAAACCCAATCCACCAACTTCTCCATTTCATCTACCCACATCTCATTCGCGATGGCCACATTGACCACCCGCTCAACGATCTTTTGGGTTTCTTCAAGGTCTTTGGAGAGCTTATCGAGGCGTTTCAACGGAATAGCTTGCCATTCCGTAAACCGATAGCCCCCGTTATCCGTCCTTCCCTCATGGCAGTTACGAATGCTTTCAATGATCGCGATTCTGGTGTCTTTATTCAGCAGTTTAAATGCCGGATATACTTCTTTCGCCAATACGGGATCCAATTCCAACTTGATCGCCTTTTCGGCCACGGTCCCCTTCGGATCAAGCCCTAAAAGCCTTTCCAAAGCCCAGTAACCTTCAATCCAGGTACTGCATTTGGTTAGCCGATCAAGTTCGTTGAGAACCTTTATGGCTTCCCAAACATCGATGGTGGGGAAAACTGCGGCTGCTATCGTCGGCCGACCCAGTCGTTTGGCCGCTTCAAGTACGAGCGGGTCGTCAAACACCTCGTAATCATGGGCAGGATCGGCCTCCTTTTCCTCCTCTGAGAGGGTTCGAACCAGGATCTCCCTTTCGTAACTAGTTGCCTGCATGGAAAGGACCTTCCGCTGAAGTTCTTCAGGGGTAAAGTCCTTGTAGGGAGTGTAGGGATTTACGCTGACACGCGAGGTGTCGATTCTTATGTGTTTAACTTGGTCATATTTCTTTATTCCAGGAACAAACCCCTTCGGGGCTTTACCCTTGGGTTCCTTGACTGTTTCGTAATCCTCCAGCCGATTCCCCTCCTTGACCCATTTGACCAACCCTTTGGCCTGGGCTTCGGTCATTTGCACCTTCCGGGCTAGGCTCAACGCCCTGGCGATGAGGTCCCGGTCTTCCGGGGAGGTTTTGGAGACCCCGTCCAGCCCCAGCATGGCGTAGGCGACTTTCTCTGGAAAATCCCACAAATTCGCATCTGTTATGCCTGGTTCATAAGGTGTTTCGTTTCTAAGGGTTTTTGGGGCATTCACGGGAACCCCATAAATGGCCTCTTTGGCCTTGTCATTCAAGAAATCCATCAGCCTTAGTATTCGGCTAACGGTTGTCTGGTCTATTCCTAGTTGGGCCGCTATCTTCTCCTGGCTAACGCCCGGTTGGAACCGTTGGATGTCCTCTATGCCTTGGTACCGGTCCAGCCAATGAGGGTTCTCTTCCTCGTTATCCATGAATGCTTCCAAAAGAATCTGGGCTGGCGTGAGGTCGTAATCCAGGGCATCCAGGGTCGCCCAACCGAGCCGCTGGGCCGCCTCAAGCCTTAAATGGCCGCCTACGACCCCATGCTCATAGGGGCAGACACCCCCTAGGTCTTTGGCGATCTCAGCCTTTTCGGCCTCGGAAAGGGTCCAGGTCTTGATGGGCGTTTTTTGGCCAATTGACCGCATGGAATTCATCTTGGCCTCGACAGCGCCGGGCTTTTTGAACTTGCGGGGGTTCTTGGGGTTGGGCCAGAGTTTCCCGATGGGGATTCTCATGAACCGGGGGGTGGGACGGTTCTCAGATGGATTGGCAGACGTTTCAACGGACATGAGGACACCTCCCAAATGAATTGAATGCTCCCCTTGTTTTGGGAATCGTAATTTTAGTTTTTATTCATTTCAAGAAAAAAGCGGGAGGTAGATCAGTTTCACAAGGACAGAAAAGCAACAGTTTTTTCGATTAGGCGGGTTTGGCCAAGATAGGCTTCTTCTTGTGATGAATTTTCTGAGCTTGGGACAAATCATAATTCTTTTGGAGATTCAGCCACAGATCGGGAGTTGTTCCCAAAACATCCGCTAAGGAAAGGGCGGCTTCGGGGGTAACCCCCCTTCTCCCGTGGATAATTTCGTTCACCTTGGCATGTGACCACCCCAGGTGCAGAGCGAAAGCGTTTTGGGAAACGCCCATAGGTTTCAGGAAATCTTCGCTCAAAATTTCACCAGGATGGGTTGGGAGCTTCGATTTCGTTAACATTTCGTTTTTCTCCAATAGAGAGACACTGCTTTCATTCCATTTCAAAGCCCTAACTTTTTAAGAAGCTGGGCCGTCGTGTACCATTCGACACCGGTTCCTTCAAAATCGCCGTCGTTGGACCATAGGGGTATTTCCAATTCTAAAGCCAAGGCCAATAAATCCACATCGTCGGGGTCTCTTTTTCCAATTTTCCGCCGGGCAATTGCCAACGAACCCTGATATTCCCTTAAGTTAAATTCCCGGACAGCCAAAAGTTGAAACTGGCTTTCCAAAAGTTCCACGGCCATTTCATATTTCTCGGCCATGACCGGAAGGTATTCCCGTACTTCTTTGATGTTTAAGGATGTTGAAACGACTTCGAGGGAGGATTGTTTAAAGACTTTAAGAGCGGCACGGCCTACGACAGCGGACAGAAGGACGTTAGCGTCCGCCGCGATTCGACCGGCGGCCTTTTCTCCATTTTTCAAAATCATTGATAACCGTCCGCTCGCTGACGCCTGATTTTTTTAAGTGGCTCGATATAGCCAAGCCCAGGTTGGTTAAAAGTTCCTTACGCAATTCCAAGGGAAGTTCCTGGGATTTGGACATTGGAACCAATAGGCTGGCAACCTTGCCGTGCTTAGTAACAAACACAAGATCATTTCCGCTCAAATATTCCGGAGCATTATCCCTAAATTCTCTAACTCCCGCGACTCGCATGACTACTCCTATTCAAACAACTTTGCTTTTTCTTCTCTCTTAAATATCCAACCTTCTTCAAATTATGTCAATAGTTGTGTACACAATAATTTAACTGCTTCAGCCAAACGGCGGTGCTTGAGCCTCCGCGATTTCCTTGATCATCACCACCGCGTCTTCCTGGTTGTCGCTGTAATATTTTTTGCGGATGGCCACCATACGGAACCCGCACTTTTCATAAAGCCTTCGGCCCGCCCCGTTACTATCCCTCACTTCCAACGTGGCCAAGCGGGCGCCCTTTTGGGCGGCATAGGCCAAGAAATGATCCATCATTCTCTTCCCCAATCCCCGGTTGCGAAACGAGGGTGAAATAGCCAGGGTGATAATGTGGGCTTCTTCGGGCGCTTCCCAATAGCCGATATACCCGGCCAAGATTCCATCTTCCTCAATAACGAAGTAGTTTGCTTGGGTGCGTTTCAATTCCTCTTCAAAAAGTTCTTTGGACCAGGGCGAGGGCATGGAGGCTTTTTCAATGTCAACAACTCGATCCAGGTCGGCCAAGTTCATGGGTCGGAAGATCATGGGGCGGGCTTTTTCTCATCCACGGCGGGGGGCCTGAGATAGAGGGGTTTCAACTGATCCAATGTGGGGCGAGAGCCCGCCTGCCATTGACGGTAGGCAATACGGGCGATGCTCATGGCGCTGGGCTGGTGCTGGGCGTTGAAGGCGAAAAGCCCCCTTGTACCCAGGCTTTCGCGGAGCAACTTCTCATACTTCAAGGCACCCGGCCCGACGATCCATGCCCTTTCCTGGATGATAGAATCCAGCCGGTCGATGGCTAAGATTTGAGGCGGGGTGACGGCCCTAAAACCCTCCTCTTCAATATGGTAATGCCCCACGAAACATTCGCCCCTTTGGGCATCTACCAGGCAAAGGGCTTCGCCTTTCAATCCCGCGGCGAGCAGGTTTTCGGCCAGGCCGTCCAGCGTGGGAATGCCAAAGGCCAGCAGGTTGGAGGGCAGACACAGGCCCTCGGCGGTCGCGATGCCGACCCTGATTCCGGTAAAACTTCCGGGGCCGATGGATACTGCCACCGCCGACAGGTCCTGGGCGGTGAGGTCTCTTTCTTTCAAAAGTGTTTCCATGGCGGGAATAAGAGTAACCGAGCTTTCCCAATCCGCCGGGAGGTGGCAAAGGGAAAGTTCCTCGCCGGTGATGATATCCAGCAGGGCGACGCTTGAGATTCGAGTGGAGACTTCTATAGCGGCCAGCAACGCACCAGCTCCTCTATTCGGGGAATTGTTTCGGGTTGATCGGCTTCCACAATGATACGGCGGCTTTGGGAACCCAGGGCCTCAAATAAAACCTTCACCGTATTGGGCGGCAGCAGATGTGGATATTTGTCGCCCCATTCCACCGCCACCACCCCGCCCCGTTCTATCCATTCGCTAAACCCCAGGTCCTCGACTTCGCGCGCCTGCTCCAACCGGTACCAGTCGAAATGATAAAGGGGCATACGGCCCTGGTAGATGTGCTGAAGAGTGTAGGTGGGGGAAGTGACGGTATTTTGAACGCCCAGGCCTTGGGCAAAACCCTTAACCCACAGGGTCTTCCCCGCGCCTAAGGGCCCGGACAAGCTCCACACCTCGCCGGGCATGGCCTTTTCGCCCAAGAGACGGCCCAATTGTCCGGTTTGTTCGGGGGATTCGCACATAAAACTGGAAGTCAGCAAGTTGAGGAGTCCTTCGTTTTGGTTTCCAAAAACAACAATTTTTACCACCAAGACACCAAGTCACCAAGAAAAGCAAAAAAGATTTTTAGTTTTACGGATTTTTATTACGTCTTACTTGGTGTCTTCGTGCCTTGGTGGTGAATAATTTGACGTTTATTTATCTTTTGCGAAATGGTCGTAACCCTGCTTCTTCAAGGGGGTTCTTTTGCCGTCTTTGGAAATAAGGGTAATGCCCTTGGCCTTGGGAACCATGCGCCCGATGGACTTTACCATGACCCCGGTGGAACCAGGCAGTTGAACCGCCTTGGAGATCTTGGGGATCGGCACGGTGAACAAAAGTTCATAGTCTTCCCCGCCGGACAAAGCGAAGGTTAGGGGGTCCAATTCCCTCTCGCCGCAGAAATGGATCAAGGAAGGCGAAAGAGGAATGGCTTCTTCATGGATTTCGGCGCCTACTCCCGACTCTTCGCAGAGATGGTAAATTTCGCTGGAGAGCCCGTCGGAAATATCAATGGCCGCGCTGGCGATGGAATCCGCGACCAGGGCGCGGCCCACGTTGAACCGGGGCACGGGGCATAAATGACGCTTAATGAGGAGCGATTCTGTTTCTTTTCCCTTGGGGGAGGGTTTTTGTAAGGCATACAACCCCGCGGCGGAATCGCCCAGAGAACCCGTCACAAATAGGGCGTCGCCCGCCTTGGCGCGGGAACGGCGCAGGGCCCTTCCCTTCTCAACCTCGCCCACCAAAGCCACATTCACCACGAACTTGTCGCTTGAAACCGTATCGCCCCCCACCACTTGGGCGCCGTAGGATTCACCCCACTCGTTCAAGCCCTCGTAAAAGGCTTCTATGTCTTTCACCGGGAAATCTTTGGGAACGCCCAGTGAAACCACCGCCACCGTGGGTTTCGCCCCCATGGCCGCGCAGTCGCTGATATTGACCGCCATGGTCTTGGCCCCCAACTGCCAGGGGGAAATAGTTTTGAAGTCGAAATGTTTTCCTTCGACCAACATGTCGGTGGTGATGACCATCTCATGGCCCGCAGTGGACTTGAATAAGGCGGCGTCATCCCCGATGCCCATGAGAATGTTGGGATTGTTCGATTTCACGGCGGATTTGATCTTTTCGATCAAGCCGAATTCGCCCAGATCGCTCAGGGTTGGTTTTTTACCGTTGCCGGAAGCTGGTTTTTTACGTGGTGTATCGGCCATTGATATCGATGTAACCATCCGTCAGGTCGCAGGTATAGACGGTGGTTTTCCCCTTTCCTAGTCTCAAGTCCACCGTGATGTCGATGTCCTTTTGCTGCAGAATCTTTTTCAGTTTCTCGCGCGACCAAACAACTTTTTTTCCGCCATCGTAGAGCCGGTAGCCCCCGATGGTCACGGATGTCTTAAATTCATCAACCGCCGCTCCTGAATAGCCTACCGCCGCCAGGACCCTTCCCCAGTTGGGGTCGGCGCCAAAGAGCGCGGTTTTAACCAGGGGGGATTTGGCGACCGTCATAGAGGCTTTGAGAGCGTCCGAATCGTTCTTGGCGCCTTGGACGGTGATAGAAACAAATTTGGTGGCCCCTTCGCCATCCCGCACGATGTCTTTTGCCAGCTCCAGGCATACGGATTTCAGGGCCTCGACGAAAATTTTGTAATCTTTCGAACCTGCAAGAACAGGTTTGTTGCGGCAGGCGCCGTTGGCCAAAAGAACCACGGAGTCGTTGGTCGAAACATCGCCATCCACGGTGATGCGGTGGAAACTTTCCTTCACGGCTTCACGCAGGGCCTGATTGAGAACGGGCTTTGAAATATTCACATCCGTCAGAAGGTAAACCAGCATGGTGGCCATGTTGGGATGGATCATGCCCGAACCCTTGGCGATGCCGGTGAGCCAGGCATGTTTTCCCCCAACGATAAGGGGCAAGGCTTTGAATTTGGGAAAGGTATCGGTGGTCAGGATGGCGTTGGCGGCGTCCAGGCCCCCGCTTTTCGAAAGTTTCAAAACCGCCTGGCGCAGGCCGGAAAGAATCTTAGGGAGTGGCAGGGGGATTCCGATGACCCCGGTGGAATGGACCAGAACGGAAGACGGGGCTATGGCTAGGAATTTTGCGGCGGCTCCCGCCGTTTGGAGAACGTCTTTTTCACCCTGCTTCCCCGTGAGGGCATTGGCGTTTTTGGTATTCACCACAATCGCTTGGATAGGTTTACCACTTTTGAGTGCCTCTTCGGTGTGGCGCGCGGGAGCGGCTTTGACTTTATTGGTGGTCACCAGCCCCACGGTAACGGCGGGCAGGGTGGAACAAATAAGCGCCATGTCCAGTTTTCCGCTGGACTTGAGCCCCGCGTGAATGCCGGAGGCGATAAAACCCGAAGGCAGGGGCAAATGTTTTAATGTCATAACCAGAATCCTTTGACAGGCCGCAATAAATATAAGCTTCAAAGCGGTCTGTCACCCCAAAGATTCCGTACCCAAAGGGTACTGTACCGCCCTCCTTGTTCATTTTTTTGAGGGGCGGCACGCAGGAATCGTGGGGATTCCAAAGTTGTCGTTCCGCACCGTTATACAAAAAAGCGAACCCTTTCGATACCCCTTCCTAGCCCGCAATGGGCGTTCACCCGAACGGGTGCTTTGACAGGAAAGGTCGCTCCCCTTAACATTGGTCCGCTTTTCCAAGGAGGACGGGATGCGTTGCAAAGGGGTTCACCGGGAACTCAAAGGCGTTCTTTTCGATTTGGACGGAACCCTGATTGATTCCAAAAAAGACATCGCCTCGGCGGCCAACGCCGCGCGCCTCCACTTTGGCATGGAGCCTCTGCCCCTGGAAACCGTCATGGGTTACATCGGCTGGGGCATCGAGCACTTGAACCAAAAAACCCTGGGCACGGAAGACCCGAAAAGGCTGGCGGAGGGCCTGGAAGTTTTGAAGGCCTACTACCGGGACCATTGCGTGGACCAAACGGTTATTTACCCGGGCGTCATGGAACTTTTGAAAAACCTGAAAGACCGGGGAGTGAAAATGGGCCTGGTTTCCAACAAACCCCATGAGTTCACCTTGATCACCCTGGAAAAACTGGGGTTGGCGCCCTACTTCGTGGTGGCCCTGGGGGCCGATGTGGTGGCCAATAAAAAGCCCCACCCCGAACCTCTGTTATCGGCCCTGAAACAGATGGGGGTTTCGCCCGGTGAATCCGTCATGATCGGCGACTCGCCGGTGGATGTGGAAGCCGCGCGGGCGGCGGGAATGCTGGTAGGAATCGTCAGCCACGGCTTCGTGGCAAAAGAATACTTGAACGCCTCGGACCCCGATTGGTTGGTGGATTCTTTGTTGGATTTTATCGAGATTCTGAATTAATCAGGCTTCCGTGACACCTTCCGCCCTTATAATTGCCCTATGAAATGCCCCGAATGCGATTTGGAACAGCCGGAAAATACGGCCGTTTGCCCCAGCTGCGGTTTGAATTTCGCCATGTGGCGGGCCCATACCGGTGAACCTTTAACGCCGACACCCATTCCGGAGGAAGAACCCGCCACTAGCGGGGAGGATAGGAGCCAGGCCGCATCCGAGGAGGAATCCCATCCCGAGGCCGAATCCAGCCCCGAAGACCCCCCCGCGGAGGAGGTCCTCGACTCTTCTGCTAAACCCAAGGCTTTTAAATGGAGCCCTCTTTATTCCTTAGGCATCGGCCTATTGATCGCTTTGATACTGGGAGTTTTCATTTTCTCCCGCCGCTCCCATAACCCCCTACCCAATCCCGCAAATGTGATCCCGGCCCCAACGGCACTATCCACTCCCGGCGATGCCACCCCCATGAATTCGCTAATGGCCACCGGCACTCCAGGCCAAGCCGTGGATTCACCGACCCCTGAAAGCACCTCAACCCCCACTGAAATTCCTAAACCGAAAGAACCCACCGCCACCCCAGTTCCCCCGGTGGAATCTTCCTCATTGCCAAGCACTCCCACCGAAGCCCCATCACCTGTTCCAGCGGTTAATACGGCCGTACCTGAGCCGGCAACCCCCACCCAAGCCTCCGGTCATAGCGACTTGCTTGAATCTTCGGGAGGACTCACCCTTTCCCTCCCGACCGCCATTCCAACCCCCTAGCCTTAAGATCGAGCTTCTCGAATCGACCCGCAGGATTCCCAAGCCAGCATGACCCTCTTGCGGGGAAGCCCCCAACTGAACCCCCCCAGGTTTCCCGATTCCCGAATGACCCGGTGGCAGGGGATCAGAAACCCCACGCTGTTGGCCCCCACCGCCGATCCCACCGCCCGGCCCGCCTTGGGTTTCCCAATTTTCCGCGCGACTTCGCCGTAAGACCTCGTCTGCCCCTGGGGGATTTGAAGCAGGGCCTCCCAGACCTTCAACTGAAAGGGGCTTCCCTTTAACAGGACCTTGAGGGGCTTACGGGGAGATTTAAAAATTTCCCGGGCCGTCTTTTGAATTAGCCGTGGGGCTTCCTTGAATGTCGCTTTGGGCCAGCGTTGTTTCAATATTGAGAGGGCTTCCCGGTTTTCCCAGGAAGGAAACCCCAGGTGGCAGATGCCCCGGCGGGTCAAACCCAATAGGGCCAGGCCGAAGGGGCTCTCGAAAAAGCCATAGGTGATTTCAACGCCCGCCCCGCCCGATTTGATTTCCCCCGGAGTGAGGGCTTCCACCTTCACCATCAAGTCGTGAAGCCGACCGGGGGAGGAAAGCCCCGCGT
Source organism: candidate division FCPU426 bacterium (assembly GCA_963738405.1). Lineage (GTDB taxonomy): Bacteria > Oederibacteriota > Muellerivitia > Muellerivitales > Muellerivitaceae > CAVTWJ01. The sequence goes on from CAVTWJ010000014.1 coordinate 69,204, forward strand.
CATAGGCCGCGTCCAAAACACTTTTCGATTGGGAAAGCCGTCCCCCGGCATAACGGGCCGTCAAGAAAGCGAGATAGGCTTTGGGGCTGACCCCTGCCCATCGTTTGAAAAGTTTTTGAAAATGAAAGGGGCTTAATTGGACCCGGCGGGCCAAATCTTCCAACCGGGGCTGATCCTGGAGGTGCGCGTGAAGATAAAGAAGGCTCTCTTCGATCCGCCGGTAATCTTTTTCATGCTGGGTGGGGTTTCTCATGCCTTTTAGAATAGGCTCCCGAAGATTGCGGAACCACCCGGAACTTGCGGTCTTTCGGTCAGGGGGTCCAGTTGGGGAAAAGGGTCAAAACAACCGACAACAACCCCAGAAGGATGATGAGCACTCCCAAGCCCCCTACCATCAGGTTGGCTTTCCAGTTATTGACGTCCTTCCCTAAGAGCGACTTGTCGTTGGTCAAGAGAAGCAGAAAGGTCAACACAATGGGCAAAAGAAGGGCGTTACCCACCTCCACCATGACGGTCATGGTGACCAGCGGGACATTGGGAATCAACACGATCACCGCGGCAATCACCACCCCGGCGGAATAAAAGCCATAGAACCTCCGGGCCTGGGGAAAGCCCAGATTGAGGCTGTGGGGCCACCCAAAAGTTTCGCCAAAGGCCCAGGCGGTGGAAATGGCCACCACGAAGGCGCCCAAAAAGGAGGCGCTGATGAGGCCCACGGCAAAGAAAAGCCCGGCGTATTTTCCCGCCAGGGGGATCAGGGCCTGGGCGGCCTGGGCCGCGTCGTTTATGCTGACATGATGAAGGAACAAGGTGGCGGCGGTGGAGATAACGATGAAGGCCATGATGATCTCCGTCAAGACAGCGCCGATGGCGGTATCCACCCGCTCGAAGGGCAGGTCGGAACGCTTAAGCTTTTTATCCACCACCGCGCTCTGCTGGTAATAGATCATCCAGGGCATGATGACCGCCCCGATCAGGCCGATCACCACCAAGATAAAATTTCGGTCGATGGATTGGGTCGGGATGGAAAAAACCTGCCGGGCGATTTCGCCCCAGTCCGGATGGGCCATGAAGGCCGCTGGGATGAAAAGGAGATCCGCCAGGCAGAAAAACAAGGCGATATATTCGGCGATGCGGTAGCGCCCCGTCATGACCACCAGGATCAGAAGAAGCGCTGAGAGGGGGACCGAAACAAAGGGGGAAATATCAGCCATGCGGGCCGCGCTCATGATGCCCGCGAACTCGGTGACCAACGCCGCGATATTGCAGAGGAAAAGCACCGCCAGTGAAACCCAGGCCCAGCCCATGCCGTATTTTTTGCGGATCAAAAAGGCGTGGCCCTTGCCCGTGATGGAGCCCAACCGGGCGGTCATTTCCTGAACCACATAAAGGGGGATGGCGAGAAAGAGAAGCAGGCCTACGAGATGGTAGCTGTACTGGGCGCCCGCCACGGCTGCGGTGGTGATGCTGCCCGCCTCGGTGTCGGCCTGCATAACGATCAGCCCCGGTCCCATGACCAGAAAAAAGGCTCCGACGCGCGTCCAAAGAGAAGATTTTTTCTTCATGATAAAAAGAGCCTTTTCAAATTGAGATCGGCAACCATACGGTTTTCTTCAATAAGACCCAATGGATGGAAGCGAGGTGAGGAGATTACTCTAATTGATAACCATTATCAATTAGAAAAATAACCCTCGGCATATTAAACAGGATGACGGTCGAAGAATTGGAATTGGATTTTACTCAAACTCAACAGTGGATAAGATCTCGACAAACTTACCCCGATCCGCCTTGGCCACGGACTTTCCCTGAGGAATGGCCGTCACTTTCAATTCGATTTCTCGCATGGGGAGTTTGACCCGGATCGTTTCCGCGCCCAGGAGTTCGTAGGAAGGCTTCAGGGGAGCTTGGTTTAAAAGAACCCAGCCCGCGTCGCAAAGATGCTTGGCGGCCATGCGGGTTTTAGTGATTCCCATCAGTTTCAGGTAAAGATCAACCCGCATGGCTGTTGAGCTGGGGGAAAAGGTCAGTCGCCCTTATCCAGGTAAAAACGCAGGCCGAGGCCCACTTCAATGCCTGAATAGTCGATGGCGGCTTGGCTTCCGTCGGCGTTGAGGAGGGGCGAGGGAAAGTTAATCGCGCTTCCCGTGGTCACATTGGTCGCAAGGTTCGTAAAACGAAGGAACCGGTAGTCGAATCCCAGGTCGAATGATGTGGATTTGGAGCTATCGACGAAAAACTCGAAATCGGCGCCCGCTACCGCCCCGAAGCTGGAGCTGGAGGCGTCCATGTTTTCGGTGACCCCTCCTCCTGCGACCGTAACGCCGGCCCCCGCGAGGAAATAATAACCGCCCGAGAGGGAAAGGTCGAAATTGGTTCCCTCATCCAGCGGAATAAGGAGCTTGGCGTGAAGGGCCGGGCCCAGCACCGCGCTGTTCCACATTTGGGTGACGCCCGCCTGCTCCACGTTTTCAACCGTCTTGCGTAAAAACTCGGCCTCCACACCGATTTGAATCGTCGGGTCCAGCGCCAAATCCGCGGCGAAATTAAACCCGAAGCCGAAGGGGAAACTTTGGTTGGAATTCACGCTCGAACCGTAATAATCGCTCAAGTCGGTTGTGTTGTAATTGATCGCGTTGAATTTAGCCGTCAAGGTCCAGCTATCCGCGTCAGGCAAAGTGGGATATTCGGTCATGGGCGGCAGGTCCGAATCCTCTTCGGTGGAAGCCTCGGAGGCTACGGTGGCGGGAGAGCTTTCCCCGGCCGCGGGTAGGGCGGCGGTTTTAGACGCGGGAGTCGTCCCCGCAGTGGAAGGGGCGGCGGGAGAAGCCGGTTTGGGTTTAAACACGACCACCTTGCCGTCTTCCATAATGTAGGCCTTGGCTTTCAATTGATCGATCCACTGCTCAATAGCGTCCGACTGGCCGGTTTTTTGAAGATGTTCCTTGATACTGGAGGCCACGGAAGCGAAATCAGCCGGCCCCTTGGATTCCAGCCTCACGACATAAATGCCCTCGGCGCCGTTGACGATTCCCAGGCCCTTGACCCTCATGGCGAAAATTCCATTGGCCAGTTCCGGATCCAAATCGGAACGGTAAACGGTTCCGACTTCCCCGCCGTTATCCCGGGTGCCCGAATCCTCGGAGTATTTTTTCGCCTCGGACGCGAAATCCGCGCCCTTCTTCAAGTCGGCCAAAACCGCCTGGGCTTGTTTTTCGGCCCCGGCCCGTTTGGAGGCGGAGGCTTTCGAGTCCGCGTTGAAAAGAATGATGGAAAATTTGGCCTGTTCGTAATCTTGCGGGTGCTTTTGGTAGTAATCCGCGACCTGCTGGTCCGTGACCACGGCGGTGGAGGGAAGCTCTTCCTGTTTAAAATGAAGAACGCGTCCAGCCTTGATGCGCCGAAGCATTCTTTCACGCGTGTCTTCTTTCAGGTCGTCCAGGGTGATGCCTTCCTTGGTCAATCCCGCCTGGAATTCCTCGTCGGTGGCGAAGTTGCGCTTCATTCCCTCGATTTCCTGGTTCACCTGGGCTTCCACGTCGCTGTCGGAAATTTCCATTTTTTCACGGTCCGCTTCCTCGGCCAGAACCACTTCTTGAATGAAATTATCCTCCACCTGCTTTTTGGCATCCAGATAGGCGGGGCTGCCGGCGGACGGGGTTTTATCCCCTTTGACCGCAAAAAAAGCGTCGATGGACTCTTCCAACTCGCCTTGGGTGAGGGAATCCTGGTCCACCACCAGCGTTATTTGATCCACCGTTTCCGCCATCACAAATCGCGGAAAAAACAATACCGTTCCCATCGCCCAAAGACCTGCCCATATCCATTTATTCATCTCTTAAATCCTCCAGAGTGACCCCGACAATGGGGGCTAAGTCTTGATTCACCTTGATCACGGCATTTTTTTTAAGTCCGGCCATCCACTGGTCGAACCTCATATCCTGCTCTTCTTTCATAAGAAAATCATGAATAAGGGGTGCCGCTTCGGCCAGGGTTCGCATGCGCCTGGGGCGTTCCTCGATTCTTTGAAACAAATGGTAGCCAAATTCGTCCTTCACCGGTTTGGAAATCTCACCCGCTCCCAGAGCCGTTAAAACGGTCAGAAAAGCAGCGGGAAGGCGGTCGGTTTGCATCCAGCCCCAATCCCCTCCCTGGGACTTTTCAACCCCCTGGGAGAAGGTCGACGCCACCTTGGCGAAATCTTCCCCGCGGCCCAAGCTCAACATGACCTTGTCCAGATCAGCCTTTTTCCTGACCACCAAATGCCGGGCCCGGATCGCGGCAGGGACCCAATAGGCGGAAAGATGAGACCAGTAATATTCCTCAACCTCGGGGTCCGTCACCTGCACCCGTGAATCCACTTCCTGGGTCACGATCTTCTGGGCCAGTTCTTCCTGGAGTACCTTGCGTTTCCAGGCTTCCTCGCTGACTCCCTGTGTCTTTAAGAGGGCCCTGTAGTCGTCCGGGATTTCCAGAAGGGCTTTTTGGAAAGCCTCATCCAGGTCTTTCTGGGTCATCTTCAGGCCCGTCCGCCGGGCCTCTTGCAGCAACAGCTTGCGGTTGATCACCTGTTCGAAAAGCCGGCGCTTGATGGCCCGCATGTCGCCTTCGGTCACGGCGCTGTAATGAATTTCCATCAGGCGGAATTCGTTATCGAAAGTTTCCAGGGAGATGGGCTCGCCGTTAACGGTCACCAGGGTTTTTTCGGGCGGCACCTGGTCGGGTGTTAAATCGACCAGGGGTTCCTTTTGGCAACCGGCCAGAACCGCTAAAATTCCTGCGCTCCAAATCCAGATTCGGGCCCGGCTTGTCAGCTTTCGATCTTCGATCATTCCAGGCACCCGCAATCGGCCCTTGGGACTAGGGCTTGCTATTCGGTTTTGACGCGGGAGAAGCCGAAGGGGGTTGGCCTAAGGCGCCTTGGTCTTGAAGTAAAGCGCTCGAGGTGGAGAGATTGGTGAGATATTTTTGGATCATATCCTCGTTTTTAACCACCTTGCTGTCACCCTGGAGCTGGTTCATCAACTTGTCCGCACGAACCCTCAAACGCACTTGATCCCGCACCTTATCGTAGGGCGGCGCCTTCTGCCCGTCTTGTTCCAATTGTTTGGAATACTTGGCGTAGCGGTCCTTGATCTCCGCCTCGGTCACCGTCACGGTATTAATCTTGCTCGCGGCGAAGGATTGGGCCAGCAGCATTTGCAGGTAAGAGTCTTTGTATGATTTTTCGAGTCGATTGACCGTTTCCATGTCCTGAACCAGACGGTCCTTGATGTCCTTGATTTGATTGCCCGCTTCCAGCAGTTTCGTTTTGGAAAGCTCATCAAACTGGGGATCGCTGTAGTGGGCGGCCCGGGCCGCTTCCAAAACCACTTCCTGGTCGATCAGGCTGTCCAATACCTCACGCACCGCCTCCGCGTTGTTGGGATCCACGGGCTGGGGGGAGAATACACGCAAGAGGTCCATCTGGTGCATCCAATCGCCGAAGGTGATCTTTTGATCCCCTACGGTCGCGACCACTTGGGAATCCGACAGCCCCGACTTGTTGGAGAATTTACTACAGGCCCAGCCGCTCAAAAAAAAGGTTAAGGCGGCGCCAAGAATAATAAAAAAACGCGCGAGTCGGGAAACCATGGGAACTCCTTGAGCGGTTTTACTGGGTGAAAGACGGCGTATCGTAACAAATAGGCTTAGGTCCCGCAATAGCAGGAAGAAAGGGAAGGGAGATTGGCAAAGGCATTTACCCCGAAGACGCAAAACCATGGCAATGCAAATCCATGTGAGAAAAAGATTTTTCCCATCGTCTTCGACAAAATTCCCCGATTGAACGGGGATTATTCTGTGACAAAAACTTTTGGCGGATGCCTTTTATTCAGCGGTTTTAGGAGCGGCCGTCTTAACCTTGATCTTCTTGTTCTTAACGCGGGCCCTTTTGGTCAGATCGGGTTGATCTTGATCGGGGGACAGCTTTAATGGATTTTCCGCCAGGTAATACTTTTTGGCGATTTTATCTTCCGCGCTGCGAAAGAGGATAAAAGCGAAGCGGTTTTCGATCTTGCTGATGATCCCAGGTCCCCATTCGGGCCTGACCGGCAATTGAACTATTTTACCCAGGTCTTTTTCGTTGATTTGCACGACAGCCTTCCCTTCCACTGGTTGAATGATGTTAATAAGTGTCTGGCAAACTCTTTGTTTTTCATCCATCAAATAAAAAAGCCCTGTAGCCTAAAAAGCAAGCTACAGGGCTTTTGAGAATCCTGAAAGATCTTGATTAGATCTTAACGACGTTCTCAGCTTTCAGGCCTTTGTCCCCGCGGGTGACCTCAAACTCAACGCGGTCCCCTTCGTTCAGCGACTTGTAACCCTCGCCTTGAATGGACGAATGGTGCACGAATACATCCTCGCCACCGTCCTGGGAAATAAAACCAAAACCTTTTTCGTTCTTAAACCACTTCACAGTACCTTGAACCATTGCTTGAAACCTCAACCTTCTTTTATTTTTATTCATCCCGTCAAGCTTTAAGGGCCTGAAAGGAGATATCTACAGTACAGGAAAAAGCAAAAATAGGTGAAAAAATCGGTGAAAACAACTTGAAGAGGGCAAAACTACCCCTTTTGTAGGTCTTTTAGAAGCCGCTCTACCGCCGCTAGACGTTGTTCCTGAGTCTCATCCCCCTTCGCAACCCTAAAGGAAACGGTGTTTGGATCCTGTGGGGAGAAGCGAATTCGGGAGGGTGGATACTGCTTGAACCATTTCTGGACCCGAGCGGGATCGGGTGAATGACTGGGATGCCATTGAAGGCTCACCCACCCGCCCTGGGCCTCCAGACGTTGAACGCCTAAGCCTTTGGTCAAGGGACGGAAGGAGGCCACGGTCAGGAGCATCTGTGCCTCCGGAGGGAGGGGGCCGAATCTATCTTTTAATTCCTCTTCAATCCCTGACAAACTCTCTCCCGCCTCGGCCAGCCGCCGGTAGAACTCGATCTTTAAACCTTCATCGGGAATATATTCCTTAGGGAAATAAGCCGTAACCCCCAGGGTGAGTTGAGGCGTAAAGTCGTCGGTAAAAGACTCGCCTTTCAAGTGGGCAACTTCCTGACTGAGCATGCGGCTGTAAAGTTCAAAACCAATAGCTTCCATGTTGCCGTGCTGCTGGGTGCCCAACACGTTGCCCGCTCCCCGGATTTCCATGTCCTTCATTGCGATGTGAAGCCCTGACCCCAGGGAAGAAAATTCCTGTAAGACTTCCAGCCGCTTTTGGGCTAATTCTTTCAGGGTCATGTGGCGGGGATAAAAAAAGTAAGCGTAAGCCTGACGATCGGTGCGGCCCACCCGGCCCTTCAACTGGTAGAGTTGTGAAAGACCCATGTGATCCGCCCGTTCCACGATCAGGGTATTCACGTTGGGCATGTCGAGCCCTGATTCGATGATGGAGGTACAGACCAAGACGTCGTATTCCCGGTCGATGAAATCCATCATGATGGATTCTAGCTCATGTTCCTGAAGCTGGCCGTGGGCCACGGCAAGTTTGGCCTCGGGCACCACCGCATGGAGATGGTCGGCGATGCGCTCAATATCTTTCACGTGGTTGTGCACGTAAAAAACCTGGCCCTCCCGGTTGATCTCCCTACGGATGGCTTCCCCCAAAAGCTTGTCGTCCATTGGCGCCACTTGGCTCAAGACCGACATTCGGTTGCGAGGCGGGGTATCAATCACTGAGATTTCCCGGATTCCAGAAAGGGACATGTGCAAAGTGCGGGGGATAGGCGTGGCGGTCAGGGTCAGCACGTCCACATCTTTCTTTATGCTTTTCATCTTCTCTTTCTGCGCCACCCCAAAGCGGTGTTCTTCATCAATAACGAGCAAACCCAAATTGGGCAACTTCACATCTTTCATGATGAGCCGGTGGGTGCCGATGAGGATATCGATCTCGCCTTCTCGGGCCTTATCGAGGGTTTCCTTAATTTCCTTGGGCGAGCGAAATCGAGAAAGCAGGGCAATCTTAACCGGATAGTCCGCCATGCGATCCTTGAAGGTGTTGAAATGCTGCTGGGCCAGGATGGTCGTGGGAACAAGCACCGCCACCTGTCTTTTATCCTGCACCGCTTTGAAGGCCGCCCGCATGGCCACTTCGGTTTTGCCGTAGCCCACGTCGCCGCAAACGAGGCGATCCATGACCCGGTCCGACTCCATGTCCTTTTTCACATCCACCACGGCCTGGTACTGGCCCGGCGTGAGGGTGTAGAGGAAGGCGTCCTCGAATTCATTCTGCCAGGGGCTGTCCACCGAAAAGGGTTGTTTGCGCATGGCCTGACGGGTGGAGTAGAGGGCCATCAGTTCCCGGGCCACCGCCTCGATTTCTTTTTTAATCTTGGTCTTGGTACGGCTCCACTGCTCTCCGCCCAGCTTGGAAAGAACAGGAGAACCTTCGCTTCCTATATAGCGCTGGATGAGTCCGATCTGGTCCGTGGGAAGATATATCTTTTCGTTATCGGCAAATTCAAGCTGAATGTAATCGCGTGTCACTTCATCGATGGTGAGGGGGGTCAATCCTCGATAAAGGCAGATGCCGCAGTCCAGATGGACCGCCCAATCGCCCAGGGATAATTCGTTTAAAGAAGAAAGCGCCTTTCCCCCCGAAACGGTGCGGATGCGCCGATGCCGTCGCCCCCGGTAGCGGCGGAAAAGATCATGATCAGGAAGAACTTTCAGCCCAATTCCATCCAGAGAAAAGCCCTGTTCCACCTCTCCCAAGGCCAGAAAAAGGGAGGGAGTCCCCTTGGGGTCAATCTTCTCTTCCCTCAACAACTCCGAAAGCCTTTCCCTTTCCCCCCGGTTATGACACCACAAAACCACCCGCTCGTTACCCGCAATCCACTTCTTAAGATCGTTGATGAAAGCCCCGAACTTTCCGTAATAGGGATTGAGGCTTCGGGCTTGAAAAGAAAATTCAAAATCAGGCTTTTCCCCTATTAAATCCTGAACGATCTGACCAATGGCGAAGGCCTTTCCACTTTCAAGGGCCTTTTGAACCGATCGGAGATCGTTGAATAGATGGCGGGCGGGAAAGAGGTCCGATTTTTCCTCACGAGCCTGGCGGTCGCAGGCGTCGAGCTTGTCTGAAAGCTCCTCATATTTGCGCTCCAGGGCCAGGGGCTCGAGGAGGAGAAGCCGGCTCTTATCCGGCAGGTAATCCAGAAGGCATTGACGTTCGGGAAGTGCCCCCACCGCCTGCCATTCCCAACCGGGGAAGGTTCGGGTTTGGGTGAAAAGCTCAAGGGCTGAAGTGGCCCAACGGGATTCTTCCTTCATCTTTTCCCGAAGGGCAGCTTTTAAATTCTGGCTGGTTTCCGCTTTGACCACCACCTCATGGGCGGGAAATACGTAGACTTCTGATATATCCCCCCCGGAGCGCTGGTTGAGGATATTGAGGGGACGAACCGAGACCAGGGTCTCGCCAAAAAACTCGAGCCGGACAGGCCCCGAAGGTGAACCGGGTGAAGCCAAGTCTAAAATACCGCCCCGCATGGCGAACTGGCCCAATTCCACCACCTGGGTGACCGACTCGTACCCTAAGGCCACCAGTCTTTCCTTTAAATCAGATGGAGCGTCCTGATCCTTTCTTAAAACCAGAACCTGGTCCAGCCATTCCGAGGCCGGAAGGGTCTGCTGGAGGGCGCCCTGCAGGGTGGTAATGATGACGCAGGCTCCTCCCTGCAGAAGCTGGTAAAAACACCTTTGGCGCTCGCCGATAAGCTCCGGGTCGGGGGTTTCCACGTCCTGCGGCATGATTTCCCAGGAAGGACAAAGCAGGATGGGAATATCCGGCATCCAGCTAAAAAGGTCATCCTGTAGGCCGAGCGCCTCATCCCGAGTGGGGGTCATGATCAGCCAGGGCTGGTCTTCCTGGAGATGTTGGTAAAACCACGCCACTAGGAAGGCCTTAGACGACCCGGGTATGCCCTGAAGGAGGGTGCGGGGTTTCATAGACTTCAGAGCGGCAAGCGATTGCTCCGCCTCAGGCCAATCCAGCTTGGCTAAAACCAGCGGGGAGGTTGGGGTCAAGGGGTTCGGTTTGGAATCGGTTTCCGGCATGAATTTAGAAGGGCCCTTTCAAGAGATCCGCAAATACAAACAGGGCTTCCCGCGCCCGTAGGGGGCAGAAAACCCGGAAAATGTAAGAAATTGTGCGTGAATCTTGCCTAGTGGGGGAAGGATTGTCAAGCAAGGTAGAAAAAGGTAAAAAAAAGCCTTCGAGGAAATCCAGCGGGCTTTAGAAGCCGGGCATGATCCGCCCCTCCTTCAGGAGGGAGAAGGTCAACGATCCGGGCTTAAGGACGGAACCAGGGTTAAAAGAAAAATACATTCGGGGCAGGTTAAGAGGTGGTATTCCACCTCAGCTTTTTCCTTTTCCCCAAGGGTTCCAAGCCTGTATTCATTCAATAGTCTTTTAATTCTCTCGCAATTCTCATCCATAGCTCCCCTCGCTTTCAGTGTCCTAAAAGGCTTCGTTTCAGGCACTTCATTGATCCAGCGCTTTAAAAACCAAGGCGTCGCTGGCAAGCGGGCGGCTTAGGTTATGAGTATATGAAAAGCATCATCCATGCCAAAACAAGGTGAAGGTGTAACATTAAAACAGCCATTATTTAAGGATTTCTAAGCATTTGGGGGAAGGTAACGGTTTAACCCGCACAATAGTTTACCGTTATGAGCCAATAATTTGCCATTTTAGTTAAATGTTTTACGTTAAAACCAAATTCAGGATTCAATATGCCTTTTAATTGGCTAGATAAAAGCTTTATTAAGAGAATCAAAAAGTCAGAAATTGACTCGAAAAATGGAATAAGACCAGGGCACTACTAATGGCCAGGGCAGAGCCAATAGGAACCGTAAGGTTATCATCCAAATCAAACGAAAAAAGTTCGACCAGGGCCCCGGCCAAGGCCCCAAAAACCGCGACCCTAAAATCTCCCAACAAAGCGAATGCCACAGTAAAAGCTACTAAAAAGAAGGAAAGGCTTCCCTCCAATGAGCGTTCAAAGATTTTCATTCGACCGAAGTTTTTTCCGCCTAATTCAGCCGCCGCGTCACCCAAAGAGAGAAAAAGCATCGCTGTCACCGCCACAGGCCTGGAAAAAAAATAAATCACAATAAAAAATGCCAACAAAAGAAAGGTGGAGCCGTTCAACCGATTAGTTTCGGTCTGACGGATTAAAAACGAAAATTGAGCCATGAATTGCGAATTAAACCGGCGATCCGCAAGACGGAACAGGTCAAAACAAAGCGAGGCCAAAAAACAAACCCCCGAAAACCAAAGCAAGAAAACCCTTGCCTGAGATGGGAGTGAATGCGCCGGGGGATAAAGATATAAAAGAGGAAAAAGGGAGGAAGCCAAGACGTGGAAAACCTTCCTAAACCCCTGGAAGGGTTTTCGAATGGCGGGTTGAGATCCTAAGGTGTTGATGCTGGCGTCGATCAAACAGATCCCCTTCGTTTACGATATTTCGAAATTAACAGTTTCTCAGCCCTTTGGAAACGATTGAGGCTGCTTTAATACCCTATCCGAAACCAGCGAATATGAACCGGAGGCGATCTTAACAGGTATCCCTTCTACCATTCATCCATCGTTGAGCGCTGGGGAAAAATCCTTTGCTCTTCCAAAAACTTGGACCGGCGTTGCAACGCTTCCGTCACCTTGTCCTTCATGCTTTTAAGCTTGAAAGGTTTGGCCAGGTAATCGCAGGCCCCCCTTTTCAAGGCTTCGATACCGACTGAAAAAGACCCATAGGCCGTCATGAGAATAACGAATATTCGCTTATCCCTCAATTTCAGGTATTGGAGCAATTCCAACCCCGTCATTTCGGGCATTCTTAAATCGACCAAGGCCAAATCGTAGGCGTTCTTTCTCTGCAACGCGATGGCTTGCGTGGCGCTTTGCGCGATATCGACCCGGTATCCTGATTGGCCGAGGCTGGTTTGAATCATCTTGGCGAAATCAATTTCATCGTCTACGACCAACAGCCTAGCCTTAGACCCCGATTTGGATCGCGACTTGGGCCGCGTTTTTTTCGCAGGGGCCCTTTTTGCTTTTGGCGAAAAACCCATAATCAGGAATCCTTTCCGTCTGTGCGGCCATTATAGCCCAAAAGACCCTCATCCATCCCTTTCTGGGCGGATAAACCCTCCGCTGGGAAAAGAATGGTAAAGCAAGCCCCCTCTCCGGGCCTGCTTTCCACCGATAGGGTGCCGCGGTGCTCGTCTACGACCCTTTTGACGATAGCGAGTCCCAAACCCGTCCCCTTGCCGAAACCCTTCGTGGAATAAAAAGGTTCGAAGATTCGTTTCAAATCTTTCAACGGAATGCCTTTGCCCGTGTCCCTTACCGTCACTTTAATTTCACCCCTTTGATCCGCCGCGCTTAACCGCATGGGCCGAAATTGAAACTTCGCGGTCAGTGTAATCAATCCCCCGGGTCCAATAGAATCCAGAGCGTTTTCCAAAAGATTCAAATGGGCTTGAAAAAGACCCTCCGTATAGGCCATCAAATGGGGAAGCTTGGGATCCACATCCAAAATCAACTTTGCTTCTTTCTCTTTCAGCTTAGGTTGGATGGCCTGCACCGCAGCCTGAAGGATTTGCGAAAAGTTGACCGGCTTGACCTCGGAGAGGCTTTGCCGGGAGTAATCAAGCACATCCCGTACCGTATGGATGGCCCGTTGGACAAATTGATCGATTTGGGCCAATTGCTTATAGGTTTTGCTGTCCTTGCGCGTCTCCCCCATCAAGAGTTCTAGATTTCCTGAAATCAGTCCTAGGGGTGTGTTGACCCCGTGGGCTATACGACCCGTCAATTCGCCCATTTGAATAAAATGGCGCTTTTGTTCCAAGGATTTTTCCCGCGTTCGAATCCGCTCTTCCCTTGACCAAACTTGCCGCATCAGGACAAAACACAGCACGGTCGTCATCACCAGGAAAAACTCCCAACGGATTCCCTGATGTAAATAAGCAGCGCGCCGAAATTCGAGGGTTGATTTTTCTAAGATCCCAGAAAAGGGGTTGATGTCCCCCGCGTCAAAAACTAGGGGAAGCCTCCAGGCGTAATCCAGGTATAGGGTACCGACACAAACGATTAAAACCCAAGCTACCACCCAGACGGCCCTTTTGGGAGGCAGGGTCATCAGGGCCGCGACCAGAATCAAAAGAAAAATGGGCATGTAGTTGCTGACTGGCCCACCCGAAACCGAGATCCATAAACCGGCTAGGAAGGTGTCGACCACCATCACAGCCGGAAGAAGCAAGCCGATGATCCGCCGCATTCCCCCCAAGGCTAAAAACACCAAACTCAAGGCCATAGCTAAAAGAAGAATGTCCCACCCCGCCTCCACTGAAACGGATTGGGTTCGGGACCCCTCCCCAAGCCACAACAAAAGGATTAATAGGCTCAAGCAAAGTGTGCGGGCCCGAAGAAGATATCGGAACGATTGGCTTTCTGTTTCGATGGAAGACAAGGGAGCTCCTTATGAGCGAACCCGGGAAAGGCTTTCCCGGACCCATTTGGAATAAGCGGTGGAAACCTTTTGAGTCGGCAGGGCTAAAATCTCACAAACGCTGTAGGGATGGTGCGCCCTCACCCATTTTTCCAGGCCAGGCCATTTCGAAGGCATTGTCTTTACGATAAGCATCTCTTCTTGTGCGGTTTCAATCTTTCCCTTCCACCAATATCGGCTAGCTAATCCAGGAATCCGGTTAACACAGGCGGCCCATCTTCCCTTCAAAAGCCCCAAAGAAAGTTGCTCACTGGTTTTCCGATCCGGTGTAGTAATAAAAACGATTAAAACGGTTCGACTCATGAATCCACGCCTCGATTTGGAATCAAATCAAATCTCTTTTCCCCATCGCTGGCGCGGGTCACTCGAACCTCGGAAACCGCTGGAGCCGTTTGGCCTGTGCGGCCCTCCCCAGGCAAGGCGTAAACTCTAGCGCCATCAGCCACCTCTACCATCTCCGCCAGTCTGTTTTTAGAAAGTATTTCCAATCTGCGGCCAATGGAAATCGCGTCCAGCCCCATGAAGGCCTGAAGATCCGTGTTGGAAGCCATCGTCCGGCCCGCCTTAGCGAGGAAATAAAGAAGCTTCTTGCATACCAAATCAAGCTTCAAATGCTCGTTGACCGCCTCGAATAGATCTTGATACTCGACCCTTAGGCCCCGCCTTTGGCTTCCCCTCATCATGGCTTCGGAGATGAGATAAAGAAACCGCCTCGGGTTGCCTGCTGAGATGGCCAGGGCCAAGGTGAGGGCTTCGGGTTCGAGAAAAGCGTCCAACGAACCCTTGAAGCTGGCCTTTTGAAGGCGAAGTTCAAGAAGCTGTCTTAACTCGCTTGAGGTGAATTTTTCCACTAGTACCATGTGTCGGAAAAGCCCCAGCACTGTGGGCTCGGCGCCTTCTTTTACAACTTGGGCTACTTTGGCGTAAAACTCTTCCTGCAAGGCAACGACAAAACTGATTCGGGGAAGCTCCAAGAGAGACTTTAACTCTTCCAAAAGCTGCAAGGTTCTCTCCGAACGCGTAAGGTGCTGGATTCGATCCCCTTTGATTTTTTCCAAATCATCCACGAATACGATAAGAGGCTTTCTGAGCCGGACGGTTATGGTTTTAACCACTAGAAAAACCCCGTTTTTGCTCAAGTCCCCCTTTTCCAAACGACTTTCAACGTCTTTCAATAAGAGGCCCTTGGGGCGCGGCAAGACCACCAGCATTTCACGGAGCAGTTCACCTAAAAAATAAGAAGCATCGTCAAGCGGCACTCCGATGGCGAGACTGTGGAAATCTTTAGGAACTCGACTTTGAAGAATCTTCAAGAGACTGCTTTTTCCCACCCCTGGTTCTCCAGCAACCCCCGCGTTGGCCTGGGAGAGCATGGCCGAGGTTAATCGCTCGAGAATCTCTTCGCGGCCTATGAAATAATTTAGATTGTGGTCCCGAAGGGAAAGGGTCGTGAAGGGATCGTACTTTAATCCAAACTGACGGTAGGCGGCACCTGCGGTTTTGATAACGGAATTTTTGGAGCGGTTCTTTTTTTTCATGGTTCCCAGGCTTCTTTGGAAAAACCCGCTCCTACTTAAGAAAAGCGGAGAAAGATTTTATCGGCTCATCGTCAATCGCTCACCGTTCACCAGATAGGGCGTAATCAATCCGGTTTTCCCTTTGATCTGAACCGCTGGAAGGGCGGTCATATCAAAATAATCATGGCAGACATCCGCCATTTCATCGTTGACCAAAACCTGGCCATGCTTGGCGATACCGCAAAGACGGGAGGCCAAATTAACCGTATCACCGATCAACGTGAATTCCATGCGGTTGGCGGAGCCCAGATTACCCACAATGGCCGTTCCGGCGGTAATGCCAACCCCCAGCCCTATTTCCACCGGCTTGCTGTAGGAGACTTTAAAAGCCTTGTTGAGCATTTCGAACCGGTCCTGCATTTGCAAGGCGGTGCGTAAAACCATTTTGGAAGCATCTCCCTCGTTTCCATAGGGCCGACGGAAATAGGCAAAGATGGCATCCCCAATGTACTTGTTGATGTCTCCGCCGTTTTGGGTGATGACTTCCTGCATGGCGGTAAACATTTTATTGAGAATTTCGACCGTTTCCTCGGGCTTCAACATTTCGGTCATCCGGGTGAAACTTCGCAAGTCCGAAAAGAGAACGTAAACCCTGCGGAGTTCGCCGCCCAATTCGGCGCGGGCGGCCTTGGAGGCCGCCTGGGTTGAAACGCTCGATCCCACGTATTTTTCCAGGGTCTGCTGCGTTTCTTTCGCCTTGTCCGCCAGGGTCCGGTATTCGGACGCGGCGGTACGGATAATAAGCCTTTGATTTTCTCCTAGGGTCCAGGGAAGAAAATTTTTCACCCTTTCATATTTAAAGGGAAGTATTTGATTTTCCAAAAACGACGTTTGAAGATCGGCCATGAGGGCGGCCTTGTCAGTCCATGTGACGATTCCCCACCAAAGAAGAAGCAAAATTCCAGCCCCGATTGAAATCCACTCCACTTCCACGGGATTGTCCAAAAATTGGGAAGCGACGACCCCCGTCAATACCGTCAATAGGATAAGTAGGCCTAAAAGGCCGAAAAAACGGTTAATGTGGGATAAAAATTTTATGAGGACGGACGGCAACACGGTAAAACCTTTGAAAAATAGGATGAAAGGGATTCGGCTTGAGGGCAGTTTATCGCAAAAGGAAAAGGAAAAACATATGCAAAAAGCGGTGTTTTGATTGCACAAATCTAAACTTGTGTCAAATCCTTGCCCGCCAAGCGGAGTTTTTCTAAACCTTCGGGGGTTCGGGCCTCCACGTAGCAACGCATGAGCGGTTCGGTACCCGAAAAGCGAACCATCAACCATTCTCCGCCGTCCAAGAGAAACTTCACCCCGTCCTTACGGACGATATCAATGACTTTCTTTCCGGCCAGGTCGGTAGGTGGGTTGTCTTTAAGTTTTGCGGTCATCACTTCTTTCAAACCGTCCTTCAATTTGATGTTGAGCCGATCCGAATAAAAAGCGCCGTATTGCTGGTGAAGTCCCTTTAGAATCGCGGTCAGAGTCTTGCCTTCTTGGGCAACGACCTCTGCCATTAAAAGGTTCGCAAGTATCCCGTCTTTTTCAGGCACATGTCCGTGAACCGTCAGCCCGCCCGATTCCTCCCCGCCGATAATGATGGATTCTTGGGACATGATTTCCGCGATGTACTTGAACCCGACGGGCGTTTCTTTTAACTCCACGTTGTTGGCCTTCGCGATGGCGTCCATCAAACTGGTAGTGGCGACCGTCCTCACCACACACCCCTTCCAATCGCGTGTCTTCAAAAGGTGGGCGAAAAGAATGGGCAAGACCTGATTAGGCGTTATAAAAGTTCCATCGGCATCAATTACCCCAAAACGGTCCGCGTCGCCATCGTTGGCGAGTCCCAGATGTGCTGGTAGGGTTTTGACCAAGTTGATGGCTTCCTGCAGTTCTTCTTCGCCCGGTTCGGGGTGGTGCCCCGCCCCCCCAAAAAAGGGATCACGGGTATTGTGCATCACCTTGACGTTGACACCCGCTTCCTGAAGCAAGCTGTCCATATAGCCCAATCCATTGCCATGCATCAGGTCCACCACGATTTTCAGACGAGCCTTACGCAAGGTGTCCATTTGAACTAATTGGCGGATCCGCTCAAAGTAGGCGGGCTTGGGATCAATAGGGACCACCAACCCCTTGGATTCGGCCTCGGAATAACTCAGTTCTGGAACCTTGCCTCCCTGCGTGCCGATGCTTTCTGCCAAGGCTTCCAATTCCAGGGTGACCTGCACGGGTGCCGGACCCCCGTCGGAGCCATTGAACTTGAGCCCCTGATAGGCCGCGGGATTGTGGCTAGCGGTAAAATTAATGGAACCCGCCGTTTTTCGCCGAACCAGTTCGTAAGAAACCGTCGGGGTGGGGGTGCCTACCGGGCATACGAAGGAAGTGATCCCGTATCCCGCCAAAACCTTAATCGTTAGCTGTATGAATTCTTCGGTCAGGAAACGATAGTCCCCCGCCACCACCACGCCTTTGGAAGCCTCACCCGTTTTTTGAAGGTGTTGGGCAATAGCCGCCACCGCAATCTTGACGTTAGCGAAAGTAAAATCTTCCGCAAGGATGGCGCGCCAACCAGAGGTGCCAAAAGTTATTTTTGCCATGGGGGCTAGTTCCTTAAGGGAATAGGAAGGAGGTGAAAGTGTAAGGAAAAAGAAAAAGGGACGCAATGGGTTTGCGCCCCTGAATTCTCGTGAAACTAAAATTTCCAACAAGTTGATTTCCAGCTACCTCCTCAATAAATCAACCCTGCCATTTTTTGATCTTGTCCACATAAGAAGAGACTAGATCTTTCGCCGTTTTCTCCGTCTCCGCCTCAGCGGTCACGTGAAAAAAGGCCAGGTCGGCGTCGGGCAGAATCATGACCGACGACCCGTTTTGGGTGATCTTAACCCCGTCAATCAGCTCCCTTTTTAAGTTTTCGGTGTCTTCAATCAAATGCCGCATGATGGTTCCCTTCATTTCCCAAGAACAGGGTACCTTTTGGCTGACCTCGTGTTTTTTAGGAATCTGGGGGAGATAACTGGAAATGGGCTTATGTTCGAGTGCCAAAAATTCCATCAGTTTGGCGGTGGACATCATGGCGTCCATGTGGGGAGCGAAAGATGTGAAGATAAAACCCCCATCCGGTTCCCCCACAAGGGAGATACCAGGCTGGGTTGCCGCTTCCATGAGGGAAAAATAGGTCGTACGGGTGCGCTGGACGCTGCCACCATTTGCCTTGGCCAAGTCATCCAGAACCTGGGAAGCGTTGATAGGAACCACGGTCTTTGCGCCCTTCTGTCGGTGGTAAATGTAGAGGGAGAAAAGGGCGAGCAGCTCGGTTCCACCCAGCAAGTGTCCTTTTTCATCCACCACGAAAATCTTTTCCGCGCCCGCGTCAAACAGGACCCCGAAGTGGGCCTTGAGGGTCGGCACAATGTCGGAAAGCTGCTTCAGGGCGGCCTGAAATTGTTCAGGGGTTTTGGTGAGTTTGGATTCATCCATATAGGCGTTCAAAGCCACGACCTCGCAGCCCAATTTCCCCAATAGCCATGGAAAGATGGGCGAAGCCGCAGAGAAAGCGTAGTCAATCACCACCTTGGGTTTGCAATCAACAATGGATTTCACTTCCAAAGCGTCCAAGAAACCTTGGTGATAAAACTCCAACATACGGTGGGGGAAAACCAGCTCGCCGGTTTCTTCCATGGTGGCCCGGCGGAAATCTTCCCGATAAAAAAGATTTTCGATTCCCTTTTCCTTGCCAGAGGAAAGGGCAAGACCCCTGCTGTCAAAAAACTTGATGTCGATGAACTGCTCGTCAAAGGGGCTCTTTCGGGTATGCAGGCCGCCAGCATCGGAAAGTTTGGGCACGGCGTATCGCGCCACGGGAATCGGCATTTCTTGAAGGTCATGCACGTTGACGCCTGAGGAAAGGATACCGGAGATGAGAGCCCGGTTGATCATGCGGCTTGTTTTGTGGATGTCCCTGGCAGTCAAAACCGTTGAGCCCTTTGGCAGGGAGGCCCCATAGGCCGCACCCAACTTGCTGGCGAATTCCGGCGTGATGTCAATGCCAGCCATTCCGGTGACTCCGTGTTGGCCAAAAATGGAACGGGCCCATTTATCGCCCCAGACGAGGGAGGTGGAAAGTTGCGCCCCATCCTCCACGACCTTATTGGGCCAAACCTTGACGCCCGCCTTGATGACCGATTCCTTGCCGATGGTGCAATTATCCGAAACGATCACACCCTCGAAGATGTTGGCTTTTTCTTGTACATCCGTACCTGAAGCAATCACGCATTCTCGAACCTGGGCCTCAGCCCCAATGGCCACATTGCGCCAAAGGATGGCGTTGGTCAAAACGGCTCCCTCCCCCACCTGGCAGCCGTCGCCTAAAACCGAATTGGTGATCTTGGCGTGCTTGGCAACGGTACAATCTTTTCCCACCACCACGGTACCGGTCAGCTGGGCGGTGGAATCAATGGTGCTTTTTTCCCCGGCCCAAATTTCTTTGCCGACCCGGTTTAAACGCGAACCCTGGATGCTGACATCCACCTTGCCTGCGAAAACATCCTGATGGGCCAAACGGTATTGGTCCAAATTACCGATGTCCGCCCAATAGCCTTGGGCCACATAGCCGTAAAGAGGCATGTTTTTTTGGAGCATCAGCGGAAAAAGATTTTTCGAGAAATCGAATTCTTCTTTCTCAGGGATCAAATCCAAAACTTCCGGCTCAAGAATGTAAATACCGGTATTAACCGTATCGGAAAAAACCTCGCCCCAAGTGGGCTTTTCAAGGAAGCGCTGGATCTTTCCATCCGGCCCCGTAATGACGACCCCAAAGGCCAGGGGGTTTTCCACCCGGGTAAGGATCATGGTGGCCTGAGCTTTGTTTTTCTCATGAAAGGCGATGGCCGCGCCCAGATCGAAATCGGTTAATACGTCGCCGGAAATAACCACAAAACGTTCTTTTTCAATCATCGACTGGCAATTTTTGACCGAGCCCGCCGTGCCCAGGTCGCTTTCGGCGGCTTTGTACTGCATCTTCACCCCAAAGTCGGTACCATCCCGAAAATATTCGGTGATGATCTCCGGTTGGTAAAAGACCACGCTGATGAGGTCGGTCAGTTTATATTTTTTCAAAAGGTCGACGATGATTTCCATGATAGGCCGATTGACCATAGGGATCATGGGCTTGGGCAGGTTGATGGTTAGCGGGCGCATGCGGGTTCCAAAACCACCCGCCATAATCACTGCTTTCATTTGGAACCACCTTGGTATTGGCTGTGAGCCCTGGAAGGACGAACGGTTCATTTTATCCGCTTTCACGGGAAAATTGAACTTCCTCACGAGGGAAACCTTTTCGGCAAAACAAACGAGATTCGTTCAAGCTTGTCCTGTTTTATGCGAGAAATGTGGAAAGGAAACTTGCAATTTCACCGCTAAAAACCCATTTTAGGGGTTCGTTTTTACCCAAAACTTAAGGAGTTCCACCCCATGAGCCTGTCAGAACAGGATGTCTTGAACGCCCTTCGTCCCATTAAGGACCCCGACCTGCACCAGGACATCGTGACTTTAGGCTTCGTAAAACACATCGCTATCGAAGGTGGAAAAGTAAGTTTTGAGATCGAACTCACCACTCCCGCCTGTCCGGTCAAGGACCTCTTCAAAACCCAGGCCCAGGTGGCGGTTGGCAAGCTCCCGGGGGTCAGCGATGTTGAGGTCAAAATGACCTCCAATGTGCGCCAAGCCCCTACCGGCATCAAAAACCTCAACATGCCCACCGTCAAAAACCTGATCGCGGTTGCCTCGGGCAAGGGGGGCGTCGGCAAAAGCACCGTTGCTTCCAACCTGGCCCTGGCCCTCGCCAAAACCGGCGCCGCTGTCGGCCTTATGGACGCCGATGTTTACGGCCCTTCTATTCCCCGAATGCTGGGAGTACAAGGCCGTCAGCCGGAAACCGATCCCCTATCCAAAAAGATGATTCCCTTTGAGAAACACGGCATCAAGTTTATGAGCGTGGGGATGCTGCAGCAGGAAAGCGACACGGCGCTTATATGGAGAGGCCCCATGGCCAGTAAATTGGTCCAACAGTTCCTGGCGGGCGTTGAATGGGGCGCCTTGGATTACCTGTTGATTGACCTGCCTCCTGGCACTGGAGACATCCAACTGACTCTAACCCAGTCCGTCCCCCTGGCCGGGGCGGTCCTCGTGACCACTCCTCAGGACGTGGCCCGGCACATTACCCAAAAAGGTTTAAGAATGTTCCAACAGGTTCAGGTTCCCATTATCGGCATCGTGGAAAATATGAGCGGTTTTGTTTGCTCCCATTGCAATGAGATCACGCCTATCTTTAAGAAGGGCGGGGGCAAAAAAATGGCGGAGGAACTGGCCGTCCCCTTCCTCGGGGAGGTTCCCCTGGAGCCCTTGATCGCCGAGGATGGGGACAACGGGGTGCCTACGGTAGCCGCCCATCCGGATTCGGCCTCCGGCAAGGCCTATGGCCTTATCGCCTTGCAAATGGCGGCCCAGCTTTCCATCATCAATGCCGCCACTGTCAAAATTACCAACCGCCCCGAGGAAGTAAATACACAGGACGATAAAGTGACGGTGATTACCTGGGACGACAAAAAGGTGACCCGCTACCCCAACCGCTACTTAAGAAGCATGTGCCCTTGCGCATCATGCGTAAATGAGGTTACCGGAGAACGCACGATCAATTTGGAATCCATTGATCCGGAAGTGAAAATCATGGGGGTGGACCCGGTTGGCCGTTATGCCCTACATTTTCAATGGTCCGATGGCCATGGAACGGGGCTTTATTCTTTCGATACCTTAAGAAAATTGGGTGAATAATTCACAATCTTGTCGTCAGAAAAAAACCTAATATCGTGAAAACACGTGAGAATTTTTGGCGCCTTTGGAAATATCAAGCATTTCGGGTAAAGAATTCGACCGGCTTAATAAATTCAAGCTTTTAACGCTTTCATAGACATAAAAACAACATTTTCAAAAAACACAGGGTTACACTTTTAACCTGATTTAACATCGGATGTGGTCCCCTTCCTCGAATCTCAATGTAAAGTAACTCAAATACATCTTGAGATTCAAAAAGAGGACACAATGGCCATTGGATTTAAGTTTGAATCGAAGATCAAGATCCTCAACCAGTTCACCTATGACGCCATTTCCGATTTACGCGAACTGCTTTGGCGTTGCGGGCAATGCGGGCTACTGGCCCACCGCAAGTGCGGCGTTCCGGATTACTGCCCCTCTTGCGCCGCGCCCCACAGGGAATTCGCACTTGTGGAAGAAGACTAATTTGAGATTTTTTGGATTTTCTGCAGAAGTTCGCCAGCTGAAATAAACCCTACCGCCCTTAAATCTTTCCGTTCCATCCCGTCAGGTCCCACAAACACCATCGTGGGTACCCCCATGATTTCGAATTGCTTCTTCAAAGTTTCCACGGGTCCGGAAGAATACTGGGTTAAATCCGCCTTCAAAAGAACCCATTTCCCCAGGGCCTCACGGACGGTAGGGTCCGGAAAAGTCTTAATCTCCAATTCCTTACAGGGAATGCACCAAGATGCAGAAAAATCCACCAATACTGGACGTCCCTCGGATTTGGCTTGTGAAAGAAGCGCAGAATCAAAGGGTTTAAAATATGATTCCACGGGCTTGGGCCAGGATTGAAAAAGCCCAAGAGCCGCAATGATCAAAACCACTCCGACGGTTCTTTGGAAAGTCTTGAATCCCGCCGAGACCGAATGCCCTGCGAAAACCCAGCCCAACAAGATACCACCCAATCCCAGGTAGGCAGGAACGGCCATACGGTTGAAACCCTCCGGTAAAAGAGGGCCCAGGAAATAAAGGGGCATCCCTAAGAGCACCAAACCAAAGGCCTTTTTCACCCAAACCATCCATGTTCCAGCCTTTGGCAAACGGCCAATTTCTCCTGAAAAAAACCCAAGCCAAAGGTAGGGAAACCCTAATCCGAGTGACAGGGTGAAAAAGAGGATGAATCCAAGGTAAGGGTTGGCCTTGGCGGCCACATAGGTCAAAAGGCCGACGGAAAAGGGGTCCACACAGGGGGCGGCCACGATGCCGAAAACCAATCCCATCCCCAGGGCGCCCATCCAGCCTTGGGTATTCCCCGCCGCTACTTTGTTTAACAGCCAGCTGGGCGCTTGGATCTCGTACAAGCCGAACATAGAAAGGGAAAGGACGGTCAAAACTAACGAGATGCCGATGAGAACCAGGGGCGATTGCAGGGTAGAACCCAGGATCTTGCCGGTTAAGGCCGCCGTCACCCCCAGACTGGAATAGGTAATGGAAATGCCCACCACATAAGCGAAGGCTCGGTTCAGAATCACCAGGGGTTTTTCTGCTTTTTGGGAGCCGAAATAAGAGACGGTTAGGGGAATCATGGGATAAACGCAAGGAGTAAGGTTTAAAGCTAGGCCCCCAAGGAAGATAAGAACAAAGGTCAGCAGAATCCCCTTTTCTCTAAAAAACTTGGCGATGATATTTTCAGGAGCTTGGTTAGAAGAAGCCAAAGGGTTTTGAAACACATCAGGATTAATCGGGGTCACAGCTTGCCCTGGTTTGCCAATTGAAAGTGTCAATTGCACAGACACTTTACTCGGAGCCATACAAACCTGATCGTTACAAGCTTGGTAATGGACTTGAAGATCTAAAGAAACCATCCCTGTCTTGACGGCTGGGCTTAAAACCAGATCCAGGAAAAGGGTAGTGGCTTCCTGATAAACGGCGAATGGTTTCGATTCCCCGGCGAGGGTTTTAGGAATACCGGCTTCATAACGAACTTTTCCAACAATACTCAAGGGCGAACCGGGGGCCGGAGAAACTTCCAAAGGGATAAAGGACTCGGGCAGGCCTTCATGAGCGTTAACGTGCCAGCCGTGTTGTATCTTTAGCATCACCGCTGCGGTAAAGGGAACGCCGGGGGCCACGGGTTGAACCGCCGGAAAGGCCCGGGCGAAGACGATCGTTCCGGGCCTTGGAAAAAAGGAAGAACTTTGAGCGGGTGAGGAACTGGGGGTTAGAAAAAGAAGGGTTAGAATTGAAAGGATGAAGTTTTTCATGCCCTTTTATACCCCAACCCAAGCTTGGGAGTTACAAGTTCAATAAAAAACCCGGGGGTTGGTCCGGATTTCCATGATCCAAACAACCTTCAGCTCTTTGATTAAACCCTGCGCGTGGATTCCCTTTCAATCAGTTCGGGTTGGAGCGTGGTAGCTTTCACTGCCAGCGGTTCCCCCGAAATCATTTGAAACATCTTGTGGGCTGAAAGCTTGCCCATTTCGTAAGGTGAAAAAGCCACCGTGGTCAGGGCCGGTTCAAGGTAGGCCGCTTCTTCCATGTTATCGAATCCCAGGACGGACATATCTCCCGGAACCGAAACCCCTTTTTCTTTCAATGCTCGTATGGCTCCCATGGCCATCAAGTCGCTGGCGCAAATAAGAGCGCTGGGCCGGCTAACGGCAGAAAGAATTTTGAGAGCGGCTTTATATCCGCCCTCCTCTTCAAAATCGCCATCTGCGGTCCATTCTTGATGAAAGTCAAGATGATGCGCCGAGAGGTTTTCTTGGAAGCCCTGGAATCGTTCAATGGCATTCGTGGTAGTCATACGGCCATTGATGATGCCGATGCGTTCATGCCCTAGGCCCACTAAATACTCGACTGCTTTCTTAACCCCTAATTTGTTATCGAAACCCACATAAGGCAGGTCTTCCTGTCCGGTAATCTTGCCGTTGACCAAAATGAAGGGCACATTGGCCTCCGCCAATTCGCGGATGGAGGCGTCCGTGGACCATGCGTTCAAAACGAACATACCATCCACGCTGCCATCCCCCAAGAGGGCGCGATAAGAAATCTGGGCGCGGGCGGTTTCATTGAGGGGATGAAGAAGTAAACGGTATTGTTTTTCCGCCGCCACTTCCTCCAGCCCCTCGAGGATGCTGGTAAAAAAAGAGCTGCGAAAGATGGCGGTATGGTGGGGTGCGATCAAACCACAAATGTGGGAATGCTTTTGGCGCAATCGGCGTGCATGGGCCTGGGGTTTATAGTGAAGATCCTTGATGGCGACCTGGACCTTTTTTTTACAGTCATCGCTCACCCATTTTTTGTTATTCAAAACGCGGGAAACCGTTCCAATGGTGACTCCGGCACGTTTGGCTACATCTTTAATGGTGGCCACGGTGTTGCTCCTGATCTGATATTTCCGGCTCAAGATAGACGGGTGGGTCACCCGATTTCCGAATTTGGAATCCAATTCGGAATGACCGTATTTTAGAAATCAGGAAGGGCATTTGCCATGCCCGGAGACCGAATGGACGAAAATAGTTTCTAAAGTTTTCCAGGCCTGTCAGATAAGCTTCAAACGTTTTAAGAATAACGAAAATAAGGTTTAATCTTAAAGTAGGTCAGCTTTTGGGCAATGAAAGCAGTTCCAAAGCCCCCTGGTTGAATTCCAGGGTGCCCATACCTTCCGAATCGATTTTCAATCTTTTGCCATTTTGACTGGGAATAAAATTCTCGTCTTTTAGACCGGTTGGTTCCATTTTTATACGAAGCATGACCCCGGGGGGAAAGGTCCCGGGAACTTTCCATCGAAACCGGAAACCTTGATCCATTTTTTCAACGACCGCTTTCTCAAATATCTTCTGGGCCCTGAAATAGGCCCCCACTCGAAGAAGCGTATCAACCCAAATATCCTTGGATTGAAGATAATCCAAAAGCTGGGTGAATATCTTTTTGGAAATGGGTTGATATCCCCAGGGAGTCCCCTCCAAGCCGTGGATCGTAAGGATGAGCCAAGCCTCGTCCTTAAGGTCGTTGTCGATCCAAGATTGGTAAGTTTCCCAAGAAAGATTAGTTTCCGTCATTTTCGAAGGAAGGTTCAACCAATCAGGTTCCGAATCGCTTTTGAGATCTTGTTGTCCCTGCCCATAACCGCCTCGCGCCAGCAAATGGCTTTGGCCCACAAGAGTTTTGAGTTCTGGTGTCATCTCCGTATAGGGGTAGCCATAGGTGTAAACGGAAACCCCAAATTCCTTTTGAAGCACGTTTTGCGCGCCGACCACCTGGGCGTCCAGGTCCCGGGATGTTTTTAAATCCGAGACATGCAGATGATCCAAACTGTGATTTCCAATCTCGTGTCCGGCGGCCAATATCTTCCGCCAATCATCCTTTCGGTCGATCTTGTTTCCGATGAGAAAAAAGGTGCCTTTTAGTCCCCTGGAATTCAATTCGGGCAAAGCGACATCCAAATGGGAAGGGTCCCCGTCATCAAAGGTCATGGAGATGGCCGCCCGGTGGGCATTCCAGGGCAGTACCTTGATCGAAGGCATTATTTCTTGCGCGGCCGCCAAGGAACTCATGGCCCATGCCGTTAATAAAAAAACCAGTTTCAGCGTTTTATTCATCTTTCTCTCCAAAAAATAAAAAGCCCTCCCCGTTCGTCCGGGAAGGGCTCAGTTTAAACCAAGGACGTGATAATTACAGGGCTTTAGGACCCTTTTCACCGGTTCGAATGCGGATGGCGTTCGTTACGGGCGAAACAAAAATTTTTCCGTCGCCGATTTCGCCGGTGCGCGTCGCATTTACAATTACCTTTGTCACTTTCGCGACTTCCTTGTCGTTCACCACCGCGGTGATCACAATCTTAGGAAGAAGCCCCTCGACGCTTTGCCCACGGTAGGATTCGGTGATTCCCTTCTGTTTGCCGTGCCCATGCACTTCGGCCACGGTCACGCCCGGATATCCCACGATTTTCAAACCATCCAGAACGGCCCGCAGAGCGCTGGGCCTTATCACCGCCTCGATTTTTTTCATTTTTGTCCTCCTTCATGGTTTTGCATTTGGTTGTTAGAAGTTATAACCCTCTTCCCCATGCTGGGTGAGGTCCAGTCCCACTTCCTCTTCTCTCAAAGCCACCCGCATTCCGATCGTCTTTTCCACGATGAAATAAATCACTACGGTGCAAAAAACCGAATAACCCGCCGTACAGGCCACCGTTTTGAGCTGGATGAAAAATTGCGCCGGATTGCCGGCAAACCATCCATCCGCGCCATTGAGGGGGTTGATGGCCTTGAGGGCGAACAACCCGGTCGCCAAGGCGCCCCAAGTTCCGCCAACGCCGTGAACTCCGAAAGCATCCAGGGAATCGTCATAACCCATCTTGACCTTCACTTGGATGGCCATATAGCAAAGGCACGAGACGACGATGCCAATGATCAATGAGGCCTTCACATCCACAAAACCGCAAGCCGGAGTGATGGCCACCAAACCGGCCACCGCGCCGGAGGCCGCGCCCAAGGAAGTAGCTTTCCCGTGATGAAACATTTCGATAAGGCACCAGGTAATGGCGGCCATGGCGGTCGCCGTGTTGGTCGTGACGAAGGCGTTACACGCCAAGGCATTGGCGGCTCCTGCGGAACCTGCGTTGAACCCGAACCAGCCGAACCAGAGAAGGCTGGCCCCCAAAAGGACCAAGGTAAGGTTGTGGGGCACCATGGGAACCTTGCCATAGCCTTTTCGAGTTCCTAATAACAGAGCCAAGGTTAATGCGGAATATCCGGAAGACATATGAACCACTGTACCGCCCGCGAAATCCAAAGCATCCTTGAAGAAACCACCGCCCCAAACCCAGTGGGCGATCGGGTCGTACACGAATGTCGCCCAAAGCAGTGAAAAGACCACGAAGCCCTTGAACTTTACCCTCTCCGCATAGGCGCCGCAGATCAAGGCCGGGGTGATGATGGCAAACATGGCCTGAAAAATCATGAAGGCATAATGAGGAATGGTTGGGGCCGCCGGGTTCACTGCAGGCATGTTGTCGAGGAAGAGCCAGTTAAGACCTCCCCAATAACTGCCGCCCGGTGCAAAGGCCAGGGAGTAACCCCAAATGACCCATTGGACGCTAATCAAAGCCACGAGGAAAAAACTCTGCATGATGGTAGCCAGAACATTCTTCCTGCGCACCATCCCGCCGTAAAAAAAGGCCAGGCCCGGCGTCATTAAAAGAACTAAAGCGGCTGAGGTTAAAACCCATGCCGTGTCTCCAGCGCTAATCTGCGGGGCGGCGTTTGCGGGCGACGCCAGTGTCACTCCCACAGAGGCCACGGCTGAAGCCGGAGCCGGTTGGGCTAAGGCCATGGTCGCCAGGCCCAGGGCAATAGCGGTCAGGGCCAAACTGAGCGCCTTTCCCCTTAATAACAGAGTAAAAGTTTTAAGAAAACTCATTCTTCTGTCTCCTTTAATATAATGGATCTTCTCCTGGGGTAAAAAACGGATGCGAAAAAGCGAATTTCCAGCAAAGCCAAAGGATAATAGCCGAGCCGCCTAATCTCCGAATATGTTTTAAAATACATTTAGAAAATAATTGTATAGACAACCACGTAAAGTCCTTCACGTATTTCTAAACATCAATTTCTTACGCAATTTCGATCATTTGTGGAATGATTGGTCGACTTTGAATTAAGGAAAATCATGAAAACTGAAATTTTGTTCGAAAATGCCGCAAAAGCCAGAATTTCTTCCCAATTTAAAAAAGCTCAAACCCTGTATAACTCCTTGATGCGTGCCCCATTGAATCCCCTTGAAAAGGCAGAAGCATATCTTGGTCTCGCGGATGTGGAGCGAATCCAAGGTGATTTTCGTTCTTCGCTTATTCACTATGTTGCGGCTCAAAAACTGTTGAAAAAGGGTCACGATCATTTGGGCTTCACAGACGCCCAAGTGGGTTGGGCCCTGGCGGCCCGGGCCATCGGAAGACCCCAGGAAGCCCTGAAACACTTGGAGTCGGCCCTTCCCATATATAAAAGGGAAAAGGATCAACAGGGTGAGGCTTTTGTCCATTGGGCCTTAGGGGGGACCTACCGTATCGCTGGGATAATGAAGAAAGGCCTGCGGGAACTTCAAACCGCTTTAGGTCTTTACCAACAAATCAAAGACCCCGAGGGCCAAGCCTATACCTGCTGTGCCCTTGGGGGTATTTACCGCATGTTAGGCCAGTACGCGAAATCTGGAAAATATTACCGTGAAGCCAACCGCCGAATGAGAGAGCGTAAGGATACCTTCGGGATTGCTTATTCTTATTGCGGGCTGGGCAATGTGGAACGCATGGCGGGGCGGTTCCACCAAGCCCTTCCTTTTTACCGAAAGGCTGAGAAACTTTATGGAACCATCGGGGACAAAGTCAGTTACGCCTATACCCTCTGGTCCATTGGCACTACCCAAAAAATGTTGGGAAATTATCCTGAAGCCCATAAGGCTTTCCGTGGCGCGGACAAACTTTTTATCACTACTGGGGACACCCGAGGCCGCATCTATACATTATTAGGATTCGCCGAAGTCTATTGGTTGGAAGGATATCCCGCCAAAGGATTTAGCTATTGGAATAAAGCCAAAATCATCTCGGACAAAAGTGGTTTCGCCTGGGAAAAACTTCATGTGGAGGCCCTCAAAGACGGGCAGGTAAACCCACTGATCAAAAAATATCAAGGAGCAGGTTCCCAATTTCATCCGGGTTCATTCCCCGTTAACTGGCCCTAACATTTACTAGTGCCGCAAAACAAAAAGCCTGTCGGGAATTCCCAACAGGCTTTTTGTTTTTAAACCCGTTTCTTTTATTCAGAAACCAACACTGATCCTGCTTCCAAAGCCGCGATGCGTTTCTCCAAAGGAGGATGGCTAGCCAATAGGGCCATAAAGCCCCCATCCCGGCTAGAAATTTTGAAGGCGTTCATAGTCGCAGGCTCTTGAACCGCCGGAGCGGGTCTTTCATAAACCCTTTGCAGGGCCTTCAAGGCATTAATCATTTTGTTCTTGCCCGCCAGTTTGGCTCCCCCAGCGTCTGCCCTGAATTCCCTCCAGCGAGAAAAGGGCATGGTCACTAGGACGGCTCCTAACAAGCAAAGCACCATTTCCAATAGCGAACGCACCATATATTGCATGAAATACCCGCCTGATTTCCCATCCCTGCTTCGGGTGAGGAAAAAGGTGATGACGTAGGCCAGAAACATGGCGAAGGAGTTCACCACGCCCTGCACCAGGGTCATCGTCACCATATCTCCGTTGTGGACGTGGGTCAGTTCGTGGCCGAGCACCCCCTCAATTTCATCTTTTCCCATCGCGCTAAAAAGCCCGGTCGAAACGCAAACTAAAGAGCTGTCTTTACCCGGGCCGGTGGCAAAAGCGTTTGGGTCCGGGCTTTGGTAAACCCCAACCTCGGGCATTTTCGTGAGGCCGGCGTTTTTAGCGAGACGGTGGACCGTATCGAGCAACCACTGTTCTTCCGCTGAACCCGGGTTTTCCGGATTGACCACCTTCACCCCCATGGTCCACTTCACCATGACTTTCGAGAGCAGAAGTGAGAGAAAGGACCCACCCATGCCCCAAATCAGGCAGAAGCCCATCAAAACGGGATAATTAATCCCCTGGGCATTGAGGGTGGGCCATAAGCCTAAAACAGAAATCAGTAAGGTAATGGTGAACATCACTAAAACGTTCACAGCGATAAACAAAAATATCCTGCGGAACCAAGCCATGGAAAGCCTCCAAGAACAGGTTGAGAAAATGCCCGAAAAAATATTTTCAGGACCCTGACAAGTTACAAACCCCGAAGGGTCATTTCAAGGCTTATGGGTCGCGACAAACGCTTGTCTTTTACAAGCTTGTTAACGATTTGCGGGGATTAATTTCTTTAGGAATTCAGATACCGCGGCCAGTGAATCTTCCGTAATGGTGTGGGGCATGGGAAATTCCCGAAGTAGCGGTTGATAGCCGGCCTTCTCCAACTCTTCCTTAACCTTTCGGGAACCTTCAACCGGCACCACCGGGTCCTCGGTTCCATGAACGAGAAGAATGGGAGTTTCAAAGGGCGCTTCAGCTTTTTTCAAGGTGGCCCAGGGGTCGGGCAAATAACCGCTCATGGAGACAATCCCTAGAATCTTCCCTTTATAGTTCAAACCGCTTTCCAAGGACATCACCCCGCCCTGGGAAAAACCCATCACCACCAATGGGCTGGTTTGCTTTTCTTTTTCAGGCCCGGGACGAAGGTTCGGATCGTTGGTAAAACGGTCGAAGACCTTAAAAAGATAATCCCGGCTTTCCTCAATCTGTTTTCGGTCATGGATTTGGAAGTCGTACCAAGCGAAGGCCGTATCGGGGTAGCCGTTCAACAATAGGGGAGCGTCCGGGAAAACCAACCGGCATCCAGTCAATGCCAGTTCCCCCGCAACCGGAACCAAGTCATCACCATTGGTTCCTAGGCCATGCAACACTACAACAATCGGGGCGTTGGCCGGAACAATCGGAGGATCCATCACTAGGCATCGGTGCCTCTGAACGGTAACTTCGGAAGTGATCATTGCGCCCCCCCATCAGGAATTAGATTTAAGCGCGTCCAGGGCTGCTTCCCTTACCTTTAAATCCTCGTCGTTTTTGCTAAGGTCGCGCACCTTCAGCATAAGCATGGGATCGGGCAGGGCCTTGAAACCCTCAATCGCGGCCAGCTTGGCGGACTGCACCATTTCATCAGCTGCCTTGCCGGAAGTTTGGAGATTCAACATATCCAGCAAAGTCGGAACCGATTTGACGTCTTTCAACCGGGCCAAAGCCACAGCCGAATCGTAACGCAGAGGGAGGTTGGTATTGGCCAACTCATTTTCAAGAGCTTCCTTCGCCGGGGCGTATTGCAGGGCGCTTAGGGCGCCGACCGCCATGCGTTGAACACCCGGGTCCGGGTCAGAAAGGGCCGCCAATGCAGCAGATCCCCCCGCAGGGTCTTCGATATTGCCTAGGGCCCACAGACTGTAAACCCTTACGTCAATGGATTCATCCGTAACGGCCTCGGATAAAGCGGGCACCGCCGATTTTTCCTTGAGCCGTCCCAGCACCAGGGCCAAGTATTGACGGATGCGTGGATCGTCCTTTTTGCTGTCGGCGAAGGTTTCAACCAACTGGGTCCTAAGATTCTGGTCCATCTCGATGTTCTCGCCCTGATTCAAAATGCGGGAAAGCTCAAAGGCCGCCTGCCAGCGGTGATTGGTGTTGTCGCTGCGCAGTTCCTGCAGGTACTGCTCAGCGGATTTGGGATGTTGGAGGGCCATGGATCCCAGGAAAAAAATTCCCAGCGCCACCAGTACGATGGCGGCGGGGACAATGAAGAGCTTGATGAACAAGGACCAGCCCGTTTCGGGTGCATAGAGGGGCCCTTCTCCTCCCGGTACTGTGGATGTTTTTTGTTTTTCAGCCATGTTTTTTTTCCTTATTTTCAGGTGTTGAACGGCTTTTTTTGGGAAAGGCGTATTTGTCATGGACCGTCAAGTCAAATCCCTTGTGGTCCGGCGAGAAGGGCAGACCCCTATAAATCGCCCTGCAGTCGTAACATTCCACCACATCCGGAAGAAAAAAGTACAAGATTAAGTCCAAGGCTGCCCCAGCAATGAGAATTGGAAAAAACCATTTCTCAAAAACAAGCGCCAGGACAAAGATGAGAACAACCGTCCACAGGCCCAGTTTAGTATTGAAATCCTTGAGGCGGTAAAACTCCTCACATCCGCAAAGGCCGCACTTGGCGATGGACCCGTCTTTCCCGAATTTTCCTTTTCCTTGGGCCTTTCTTCCTTTACTGCAACGCGTACATGGAACCAGCCCCGGTTTGGGAAGATTGGAAAGAAATAGCCCATTTTCACATTCAGGGCAAAAGGTGTTAATTTCCATCGCCATTAAAAAGGAACTCCCGTGGATAGGGTCAGGAACAGCCCCATGCCTTCTCCAATAATGGTACAAACCATGGCCGCGTAAAGGATGCCCGTGGCCGATTGGGTGGATTTGATCTTGACCGTTCCCCAAATAAAGTAAGCTGCCGCTAGGGGGGCCAAGACTCCCCAGGTCACCCGAAAGAGGGCGAATACCATGTCTTCACCCATGAGCAAAGTTCCCCCGGGGGTAAGGGGCTGTTGGCCCCAGCCCACGAAAAGGTGATAGCTCAAGACCAGTTTCAGGGCCGTAAAAGCCGTCAGAAGAATATAGGCCGCGGAGTAACGCTTCAAGGGCGTGATGGACAATTTAGGGGTTACCAGATACCAGTGGCCTAGCATCATGGCTAGGATCCCCGCTCCCAGGACAAGCGCGGAGGTAAGGGCGTGAAAGCCAAGGTATAAGGAAGCTTGCGATTCCCGCCAGGGAAAGAAACCCAACCCTGCCCCGCCGGTAACGACCGCAAGGAAATAAGCGGACCATATCAGAAACCTCACCCTCGCTTTAAGGGCCGCGGCAAAGCACAGGGTAAAAAATAAAGAGGCACCCAAGGCCCATATCCCGGAACCGTAAGTATCACTCAAGCCTTTGCCACCATAAAACGCCAACCCAACCGAAAGGATGTCGAGTGACACGCAGAGAAAACCGAAGAAACGATAAAAGCCTTGTCCGATTTCCTTGAGGGAAACCAAAGGCATGAGGGCCAAACATCCCCAAGCCAGATAGCCGAAATATAAGAACGCGATTTTGAGGATCAATGAAACGGCCTTCCAAATAAAATCAATGTTTTATAAAACAAAAGGGCACGGTTGCCCGTACCCCTTTTGTGTTCCTGGTTTTTGTCTTTGTCTAACTGCGAGCCGCCAACTTCCGAAGGTGGCCTGTTTTTAATGTTGGTACCCGTCGAAACGCGGCATCATGATGAACTTGCGCCAATCGCCGCCATGAGCGAGAACCGCGTACATTTCTTTGGCGTTGAACTTTTCCTTCGGGAAAAGATAAACCATGGCTTGAATTTTTTCGCCCGTTCCTGAAACGGTTACTTCCCTTACTTCCCTCATCAGGCGGCTTGATTGGGGCGCCTCGGGGCGGTAACCCTCTTGCGCGTCAATGATCGCCATCACTTCGTCCAATTCCTCAAAACTCATCACTTCGCCGTAAACCGTACCGCCCGCTTCCTCAACAACCAGGGGTAATCCCGTCGGGAGCTGGTAAAGCTTGCCCGGCATTTCGGCCCTAGCCCAGGTCTTAATATAGGGGGCGATTTTGAGGTGTTTGACAGCGTCCTTCAAAAAGACGTCGTAAACGAATACATAAGAGGCGGGATAGGTTTGGGCCATGCGATCAACCTCCAGGTGGTAAAACGTGGCCGTATCGTACTAAAAACCAAAATAAATTGAAATAACGGGGAGGAGACAAGATTTTGAATTTGATTCGGAGAGTTATTTCTTTAGGGGTTTTACCGCTTTTTCCTTCATGGAAATGGCCTTGGGGCCACGTTCACCGGTACGGATGCGGATGGCGTTTTTGATTTCGATGATGAAGATTTTACCATCCCCCATTTCGCCCGTGTGGGCGCCCCTGAGGATGGCGTTAATAACCGCGTTCAGATGACGTTTCTCAACCACAATTTCCAGTTTGGTTTTGGGTAGAAAATTAACCCTGAGTGAATCGGGCCAACCCGAATGGAGCCCCTTTTGGCGGCCATGACCTTCCATTTCGGTCACCATCATGCCTGGGTAGCCGATGCGGTGAAGCTTTCCCTGAACCGCTTCTAATTTTTCAGGACGGATAATGGCTTCGATTTTATACATACCCCACCTCTACCCGGGTCGTATTTTCTGATTTCTAAAAGCCCTAAAAACAACAGGGGAGCCGACCTTGGCCGGGCCGGCTCCCCTGCCCCAGAGGGAGAGAGAGTGAATGAAAACAGATTAAATATTTTCTCTCATCGCCCTCGAGCTATCTTGCTTTTTACTGTAGGAAAAGGCTCTTTCATTCTTGAAGCCTTTTCCCCCAGGCCCGGCGTTTCCACCGGGCATCCAGGAGAAACTTTACTAAACCTTAGAACGTATAGGCCACGCTGGCGGTCCCGGTTCCTTGGCTGGAAGTCGGAGAACCGACCGTGTTCGTCGCGAATGCCATATCAGAAGCACCGTTATAGCTGGCGATATCGATCCGGCCTTCCAAACGGGCAATCATGTTCGGGGTAAAGTCATGCTCCAGCGTCAAAGTAATTTCTTTGCCGTTATAAGCATTTCCGGAAGCATCTCCATTACCGTAAAGACCGATGGTGTTGTTGTTGGAGTCAGTCAAGGTTTCCAAACGGAGAGCTAAACTATAATCGCTCGCCATCATGTATTTGCCATACAGAGCAAATCCATAATAGCTAGATGCCGTCGCACCGGAAGGAACGGTGTTGCTTCCTAGCTGAGAATCCAAAGCAAAGGACCAGTTGGAATCCGGTTTGTAACCGATGATCAACTCACCAGTGGCAGATGATTGGGTCGAACCATCCACTCCGCTGAACGGTGGGCCCAATGATTCCATTTAAAATGAAATTCCATGTGGAATCAGGGGTTAGCGTCGCTTCCAACCCATAGGTTTTACCCAACAGCGAAGTTCCGGTCGTGTTATTGCCGTCCGTAACATAGCCGGTAATTCCAAAGGTTGAGGAAGGCGCATAATTCGCGCTAAAGCCCGTGTGCCAATAGGGCAAGACCCCAAACAACAGCGAATGGCTGTAGTTCATGTTCCCGGTACTCTCAATCACCTCATATCCCATCCAGGTGACGAATTTTCCGAAATTGAACGTCCATTGACCCGGGTTGTAGGAAACATAGGCCTGTAACACATCAATTCCCGGAGCAGCTCCAATCGCCAACGAGGTTTCCTCGCCATAAGCTAAAACCAAATGACCGCTGGCGGCACCTTGAGTGGCCGTCGCCTTTATTTCCGCCAACCCCAATGTGTAGGCATTGGAAGCGGAGTTGTACCAATATCCGTTGGTTGAATTAACGGTCGGGTTGGTGAAATTGTACGAATAATA
Source organism: candidate division FCPU426 bacterium (assembly GCA_963738405.1). Taxonomy (GTDB): domain Bacteria; phylum Oederibacteriota; class Muellerivitia; order Muellerivitales; family Muellerivitaceae; genus CAVTWJ01. The sequence continues at coordinate 105,134 of CAVTWJ010000014.1, forward strand.
AGCATCCACCAATCCATCCACCGTCACCACCGGGGTCGGCACCGGCGTAGGCGTAGCCGAAGCGGCCGCCGTCTGCGCCAAAACTGGAGCCACCGCGCTCGAGAGCGCGATCGAGGCCAATAAACTGAACAGCTTTTTGAACTTACTCATCTCTTCCTCCTTGAAATATTTCTTCTCAAACAACGAAGGGCAACTCAGGGAAGTGCCATTCGTCCATCAACACGCACAAACGAAAAGCAAACAACGTGCCACATGTTTTAAACCCAAAAAGCCTTAAAATTGTATTAATTAAAGGGGTTTAGGCAATCAGGTGTATACAATTTTGTAACTTTGTACATTTTGAATTCCGAGCAACATTTCTGTTTTTGACTGAGTTTTTAAAATATTTGGGCCCAAAAGACCCGCTAAAGGTCAAAACAAACGCTTGGAAGAGTTCTTTATTTCAATAATCCTTCATACACATTAAAGGTGATGGCTTAAAACCTCAATTTATTGTGAGTATCCTGGGAATGCTATAAAGTGGAAAAAACTTTCTAAACAAAAATAATCCGAGGCCTCTTTGCCCGAGAATTCCATTCATCTCGTCGTCGGTACGCCCTGCTACGGAGGCCAAGTCACCAGCGGCTATTTTTCATCCGTCCTGAAACTCCAAGAGGTTTGCCAAAAGGAAGGCTTAGCCCTGACGTTTCTCATGCCGGACGGCGGGAATCTGATTCAAAAGGCAAGGCAGGAACTCGTCTCTTCCTTTTTGGATATACCGGGCGCTTCCCATCTTTTATTCATCGATTCCGATATTTCCTTCGAACCTGAACAGGTTTTTCGGCTTTTGGGCTTTAAGGCGGATGTTACCGCCGCAACCTACCCGCTCAAAAATATCAACTGGGATAAAGTCAGGGCCGCGGTTATGGCAGGAAACCAAAAGCTGGAATCCGCAGGCCTTCAATATGTCTTGGAAACGGCTCAACCTCTCCAGATTCTGGAAGGGTTTGTAAGGGCCCTATCAACCGGAACGGGCTTTTTACTGATCAAGCGTTCGGTTTTTGTCTCCATGATGGAACATTACCCCGAACTTCGTTATTCGACCGGGAAGGAAGGACAAGAAAGGGGGAACTCCGCTTTCGCCTTTTTCAATTGCCGTATCGACGGGGTGGATGGCCCCTACCTGAGTGAGGATTACAGTTTTTGCCGCCTTTGGACCCAAATGGGCGGGGAAATATGGGTGGATCTCGAAAGCCGTCTGACCCACCATGGCCCAACATCTTTCAAGGGAGATTTGGCATCCATTCTCCCCCCAACTCCCAAAGGGGGGAATGAGTCATGACCTCCCATATCATGATTGGGACGCCCTGCATGAACGGGCAGGTTTCCAGCCGATACGCGCGATCAGTACTGAATTTTCAAAAAAACTGCGCCAGCCTCAGTGATGTTCGTTTGGCGTTGGTCGCCCATTGGGGAGATTCCTTAACCACCAGGGCCCGACAGGGCTTGGTGACCCAGTTTCTGGGCCATCCCACTGCCACCCATCTTTTATTTATCGACGGCCATATCGGGTTTAATCCTGAACAAGTACTGAGGCTTTTAAAATTTGACGCCGATATCACCGCCGCCGCCATACCACGCCAAGACATTGAACCAAGGAACCGCGCGGAAGAAATCTCCCTTCCCGGCTCTTCCCAGTTCCATTTCGAGCCTGAAGAAACTCATCCCTTGGGAAAGAATGGTTTCGTGAAAGCCCGTTGTGTCAGTTCAGGCTTCATGCTCCTCAAGCGTGCGGCCTTGCAAACCATGGTTGAGAAATATAAGGACTTGAGATATAGAAGCGAGTTCAAAACAACTCCCGAAGACCCCCGGTATTGGAGTTACGCCCTCTTTAATTGTTTTATTGAGGAAAAAACAAAAACGTTTTTAAACGCCGATGAAAGCTTTTGCTCCCGTTGGATCTCCCTAGGCTGTGAGATTTGGGTGGATTTGGAAAACGGACAAAAGGGCCTTGGACCAATCGTTTCTTGAATATATCTTTACAGTTCTTTCGGCAGCGCCCCGGCACTAGCCTTCCCTTCCTAAAAGTCTTGAAAACCATGTCTTATCAATTGTTTTCGTTGAAACCTTTTTTTCATCCCTTCCGTCCAACTTGATGTAGTGGGTCTTTTTAAAAACCAGGAGGAGAGCAATGAACAAGTCACTCGTCGTATTAAGCGCGTTGTTTCTGTTGGGCACCACGGGTCTTGGCCTGGCCCAGGATGCCGGCGGAAAAAATCCGAAGATGAGCCCGAAGGCCCGTTTGAAACGGCAGCACCGGCGCATCAAAGAGGGCGTGAAGGATGGGACCATTACCCCGGCCGAGCACAAGCAATTGGCCCAAGAGGGTAAGGATATCAACCAGGAACGCAAAGCGGACCTAGCCAAGGACGGCGGGAAGTTGACCGACGCGGACCGCCAAAACCTGGAATCCCAGGAAAATCTCCGCTCCAAGGAGATCAACCAGGATAAGCATCCCGATGGCGGCAGCACGGGTTCCACCGGAAGCACCGGGTCCACCAGTGGTTCGACTGGTTCTTCGACCGGCTCCACCAGCACCGGAAATTAAGTCTAAAAAAAACAGGTTTATATAAAAAGGACATTTCCCGCGTGGGAAACGTCCTTTTTATTTTCGCAAGTCCTCCCCGCTTTTCAGACGGGTCAAATCTTCTTTAAGCGTATTTTCCGGCGTGGGTCCCTTTCGGAGGAACCGGATGCGGCCTCTTGACGAGCACGCCCTGCCCCCTCGCGCCTGCCCCAAAATCACCCACACCGTTCAACTGGCAGAATTCCCTTTCGCTGAACTGCAGGTATTCCCAATCCCGGCTGGCCGAGCCCCGATGGCCGCAAGTCACACAGCAATAGTCGAACTCTACCTGTTGCTTGCCTTTTACCTTACGCTCCAAGACACGGCAGTCCGTCATTCGTACATGTTCCTGGCATTCGCTACAAAAGATGGATTCGGGGTATTTGGTTTTCATTGGATGGCTCCTAAAGGGATCTTTTCAATAACAGGGGCGGTAACGGCCCATCGCTTGAGCGCATAAACTTGGTTCGCCAGTTGGAGGGCCAGGAACCGTGGAAACTGCATCTCGATCATTTTCACCCGCACCGTCTCATGCATCTTTTCAACGGTCATCTGCAAATCGGTAAAGGCTCCCAATTGGTAACAGCGCCGGCAATAGGAATCCGATATGACGCCGTTTCTTTCCCTGCCCTTCTCCGCGTCCTTGCGCAGAGGAGAACCACAGCTTTGGCAAACCGTCTTAACGACTCTCATAATATCCCCATTTTCTCTGGTAAAACTCGTCGGGCTTACAGGCCCGGTCGAAACCTTGTGTCTTGCGTTTTTGCGTCATCGGGTTTACTCGAGGCGAGGGGTTCTAGTGGAATCAAAACAGCTCGTGGCGAATAGGCCTTCTACCACTATAGGGCTTATCGCCGTGAAAAGCAGGGTTATCTCCGAAATGATGAAAAACCTGCTAAAAGAGCCCGTTCCTGGTTCAGCCGACCCCATACCTGGTAGGCCCGTCAATTTAGGCCCACGAAATCATATCTATTCGTCCCCAACCTCCCTACCATGTGCCCTCATCATTCAACAACGGTTCTGCCGTTGATCCAAGTTTGGAGGCTTCAATTGACTAAGAAAAAAGGTCCGAAAAAGGCCAAAACTTTGTTTTCAGTGGCGAGAATCGCGAGAAAAAAAACCAGGCATTTGAAAACTACCGCGCCAACCGAAACCGCCCCAAAGTCATAAGCAAAAAAATCGAGTCTAAAATAAAAAAGGCCGGGGATCATGTGATCCCCGGCCTTTAAAGTTTAAAACCTTCTTAGAACTTATACTTCAAGTCCGCCTCGCCGACCGTCAACATGTTCCCCGCAGTGAACAAGCCCTGGCCGGGATTGACGTTGTTGATCGCGTTATCCAAGGAACTCACGTTGACCTTAAGGTCTAAAGTGAGATTCTCGAAGTTGATGCCGGCGCCTGTGGAAAAGGCAACGGTGTCGATGTTTTGATTGTTGAAATAGAAGTTTCCGTTGCCCGGTATAAAAATGGCTCCCCAATCGCGGGCAAAAAGCGGAAACTCCACCCCCGTCCTTAAGGTCAACCAGTCGGATACTTCCGCCTCGGCCCCAAGATTCCAGAGAGCGTCCCAGGAGTCTTGAACTTGACCATTCGTAATATCCAATTCCTTGGCTCCGTAATAATCCAAGATCAAACCGCTGGTAAGGGTGGCCTTGCCGTCAAACACCGTCTGGTTAAAGGCCGCGCCCAAATCGATGTTTTTCTGTTCGTAATCAAGTTCGATCGGCGCAAACCAGAATACCCATTTGTATTCATCAAATTTGACATCGCCGAACAAGCGAAGATTTGTATCCTTGGCCACGGTGTAATCCATTAAAGTCCCGAGTCTCAAGGACTGCACCCCTTGGTTTTCAACCGCGGGGATCGTACCCAAAAAATACGGGTAACGGTCCGATGTGAAAAAGTTCACATCATAGTCCACGTGGAAATTGGCTTGCTTGAAGCCGGCCCAATCCGTCAAACCGGCGCCGAGAGAAAAACCCCAGTTTTCGGATTGAATGTTATTTCCGAAAGGTCCGCCGCCAATGTTGGTGAGGAAATCCTCGTCGTAGGTTATACGGCCGCCCAAATTCACATCGCCAAATTTATTGGCGTAAAAGGCGTCAATCGCGTTATTGGTGGTACCGGGACCAAAGATAGGGGTAGATCCGAAAAAGTAACTGCCCAGTGAGGACCAATAGGAGGTCATCAAGGGGAGGGGTGTGATAAAGAGGTTCATCGCGTCGTTGTATTGAACCTTGGGCCGGTTTACATAAACACCCCAAACGCCCAAATTGTCGCTCATGCCGACAATGGCTCCGCCCCACTCACTGGTGCCGCCGCCCGTCAGGTTACCCAACCTGAAATCAACTGTGTTTTTGTAATCCATCACCATGTTGGGATAGATCCAAATCAAGTCGATATCATTGATTTCCCGCACATCCATCGACATCGAATCCACGCGGGTATCGGCCAGGGCCTTCAGGGAAAAGCCCCAAACCATCAACCCCATCATCAAAAACAAGAAACCTTTCTTCATTCTCTCTCTCCTTGAACTTGAGTAAGGCCGACATTTCTCAGGAAAATGCCGTTCCTTAAAACCAAATCTCTCCAAAACTTTCAAACGGCCGGCCCTTGGGGCCAAACCATTGGCCAAAATCGTTGTACTATCCATAAACCCGGCTGGTATTAACTCTTTCCAAATACCCCCTACCAGCTGTGGGTTCCAAACGGCAGATATCATATCCAAAAAAAGGAGTGTAGTTAAACGAAAAACGATCTTTTAGCCCCTTTTTTGGGCAAAAGCACAACTTTATTGTCATTTTTAAGAGTTTTAACTTAGTAAGTCTTCTGAAGTTCGATCAAAACCTTGGTTATCGTGGTTACGATCTCTTCGGGCTTTCCCCCAGCCGGATCGATGGTGCAAAGAGGGGTCAACCCCGCCGGGGAAAGAACGGCGATGTTGTAGCGGCTCCCCGCCCCCAAATCACTGAAATATTCAGGAATAGCGTCATCCTTCATGAAAAGCCCAAAGTAATAACTGTGAAGCAGTTCCCGAAGCTTGGCGTTCTTGGGCATTTCCTCCAAAACAGCCTTCAAGAAAGGCCAAACCAGGCCATCCGTGTTTGCGACAAAAAGCAGGACTGGGCGACCCTTCTCTTGAATCAGTTTAGCGGTCTCATCACTCCATCCCCGCCAAAGGATGCCATCCTTGGGATATTGGTAGTCCTCGACGAACTTTGGGGGCTTGGAGCCAAAAAGCCTTTTAAAAAAATCCATGAACGGCATAAGACCCCTTTAAGGAACTGCTTCTACAGCCACCCTATCAAAGTGAGTTTTCTCAAATAGGGAACTTCATATTCATAAGGTCTTCGTCAATAACGAAGCTTCCCTCTTCTCTCAACTACCACACCTTGAAGGATAAAATCCTTTTTGGGATGGTCCGATTCACTGAGCGCTTTAAAGGTTTCCTTACTCATCACAATCCCAATTCCGTTGAGACGCCATTTTTGAAGCTTGGACTCAGCCTTCAAAAGATCATCCAACAGCTCCTTGGCCAATTTTTTGGTCATTTCCACGGCGCACCCCCATAAATTTGTGACTTTAAAGCCATTCTCCCTTACATTGAAGCCCCTACAACCGCAAATCACATGATAAACCGTGGTAATATTAAACCCTAATGTCAGGCCCGTTGCCTATTTTAAATTTTAATAGGATCTCATGAACCTCCGATTCCAACTCAACGCCCTGATACTCCTGGTATTGTCTTTCTTTTGGCTCTCAGGTTTCGGACCCTTTTCTTCTAAGACGGCTTCCACAGGCAACCACCCTAAAAGCTTCCCGCCAGCTGCCTACCGCCCCGTCCACCTGGCCGAAAACTTTGGAAATCTTCCCCTGGCCTTCGAACCCAATCAGGGCCAAACCGACTCCCAGGTCAAGTTTCTGGCCCACGGAAGGGGTTATTCATTGTTTGTTACGGACCAAGAGGCTGTTTTGGTCTTAAAAAAATCCTCTTTGGCTCCCTCAAATCGGTTTTTGGCAAAGGGAACGAAAAATTACCCCTCCCCTTCGGTTACCTCAGGCCCTTCCACCCTCACGGTCATCCGAATGAAGGTTGAAGGCGCCCAATCCGGCAACCTATATGAAGGAATGGAAAAACTTCCCGGTATCAGCAATTATTTTGTCGGTAAGGACCCGTCCAAGTGGCGCAAGGGCATTCCCCAATACGGCCGGGTGCAAACCGCAGAGGTTTACCCGGGGGTGGACCTGGCCTATTACGGCAATCAGGGCCAATTGGAATACGACTTTACGGTCAAGCCAGGGGCTAATCCAAAAGCGGTGCGGTTGTCTTTTACGGGCTCCAAGTCGGTGAAGGTCACTCCCCAGGGGGATTTGGAACTTGAAACCAGCCAAGGCACCCTCCATTTCCGGGCGCCTTCGGTTTACCAAGGGTCCAAAGAATCCAAAACTCCGGTGGAAGGCCGATATCTGCTTGGGGAAGACGGAAAAATAGGCTTTGAGGTCAAAAATTACGACCGCACTCAAAATCTTGTCATCGATCCGGTGCTGGATTACTCATCCTTTTTGGGAGGTACAGGAAAAGATTTAGCCTCCGCCATCGCCTTGGATTCGTCGGGCGACGCCTACACCACCGGCTATACGCAATCGGGCGATTTCCCCGTGACCAACGCGGGCGACCCCTTTTTCGGGGGCACTCAAAACGCCTTCGTGGCCGAGATGAACCCCGCTGGGACAGCCTTCCTCTATGTCACCTACCTGGGCGGAACCGGCACGGATTCCGGCACCGGCATCGCGGTGGATTCTTCCGGGGACGCCTTTATCACCGGCACCACCAACTCGGCCAACTTCCCCATTACCGGAAACGCCTATCAACTCGCCGACTCCGACCCCTATGGCACCGTCTTCGTGACCGAGCTGGGTCCCGGCGGAAGCTCTCTTATCTATTCCACCTTCCTGGGGGGAACGGGCAACGGGGGTTATGGTTTGGGTGATTATTCTGGGGGCATCGCACTGGACGCTTCCGGAGATATCTACCTTTGCGGCAGCACCGCCTCCGCCGACTTTCCCCTCCAAAGCCCCTACCAAGGCGCCATCGGGGTCGGGGCGGCGCTGAACATCTTCGTCACCAAAATGAACCCGTCGGGTTCGGCCCTGCTTTTTTCCACGTACCTGGGGGGCAGTTATTACGACGCGGGTTACGGCCTCGCGCTGGATTCCGGGGGAGACGCCTATGTGACGGGGTTTACCTATTCCCCCAATTTCCCGCTCATGAACCCCGCGCAATACAATTTCGGCGGTTCGGGAGGCTTCACGCTCTACAGTACCCAAAACGCCGTCGCCGCGGAATTCAACTCCACCGGCTCCACGCTGGTCTATTCCACCTTCCTGGGCGGTTCCAACGTGGATAGGGGCTATGGGATCGCGGCGGATGGTTTGGGGGACACCTATGTGACGGGCCAAACCTCCTCCCCCACCTTTCCCACCCAAAACGCCTATCAGGGCACGCTTAGCAACTCGATCAACAACGTCTTTGTGAGCGAAATCCAGCCCGGAGGCGGGGCTTTTGTTTATTCCACCTTCCTGGGCGGAAGCGGAAACGGAAGCCTGGGGGATTCGGGGTCGGCCATCGCGGTGGACAGCCAGGGATACGCCTATGTGACGGGTTACACCGCCTCCCCGGACTTTCCCCAGGTCAACAGCCTCCAAACCGACTTAAACGGAAACGGAACCGCCTTCATCGCCCAGTTCAATCCCCAGGGCGCGGGCCTTCAATACTCGACCTTCCTGGGGGGCAATACCTTCGAGCAGGGCACGGGCATCGCGGTGGACAATTTCGGCAACGCCTATGTCGCGGGTTATACCTGGTCCCCGGATTTTCCAACGACGGTCACCCCTCCTTATAATGTTCTTGCGGGGCAAGACGATACTTTTATCGCCAAGATTTCCCAGCCCCTCCCCCCTACGGCCACCCCCACCTTTACGGTGACCGACACACCGACGGTCACACCCACCTTTACGGAAACCCTAACTTTCACCGACACTCCCACCTCAACCCCTACCTTCACGCCGACCCTTACGGATACCCTTACCCCTACCTTTACCCCCAGCTTTACCCCAACCGTTACTCCCACCAACACCCCAACCCAAACCCCCACAGTCACTATGACCAACACTTCCACGCTGACCGCGACCATTACCTTCACACCCACCATTACCAGCACCGCCACCACCACCCCCACGCCGGTGGTCCTCACCGTCTCCATCGGCGCGCCCTACCCCAACCCGGTTACCGGCAAGGGGCCGATCTTGATTCCCATCCAGTCGCCCGGCGGTTCCACCGTGCAAATCACCGTCTTCACCCTTGCCTTTAGGAAAATTTACGAAAAGAGCTACCCCATCCCCGGCCAAGAGGGACTCTTTCCCTGGAACCTGGTGGATGGCTACGGAAGGCCCCTCTCCAACGGGCTTTATTATGTAAGGGTGCAGGTCTTAGGGCCGGTGAACGCCACGGCGATTAAGAAGATCCTCGTCATTCGATAAAACATCAGTACCAAGCTTCCCTACCAATGAATTTCAACCTATTCCATTTTAAAATAACGGAATTACCCTGGCGGAGTCCCAAGCTACGAAATAAAACGGTCAAAACCCATTAGCCACATATCCCATTCATCCCATGCATCTGTGGCTAAAGAACATTAACTCTAAAAACAAAAAAGCCCGGGATTTCGTCCCAGGCTTTTTTGTTAAATTGAGAAGATTAAGCGGTTAAGGTTAGAACCCTATGTTCACTCCCGCCGAGAAGTTCTGCTCGGTGTAGTTGGTCATCCCCAGCTTGCCCTGGAACTGGGCGTAAGCGCCCAAGCCCTTCTCGAAATGGGCGTTCAAGCCCGCCGCCAAGACCGCCGCGTCGGTACCCGTGGCCGCGCCGTTCACGGTAAAGTTTCCGCCGGTCCCGAAGCTTGCGCTGATGGCTTCCACGTTACCCTGGAAGAGATGCTCCCAACCCGCGCTAACGCTGGGCAGGAGAACCGCTCCTCCACCCAATTGGAAACTGGTGTTGGCCGCCACACCCAAATCGCTGTTGAAGGAACCCTGGCTTTGGGACGCATAGTCCAAGGGAGCCAAAGAACCCGTTTCGTTGAAGGCGTTGATATTCACGCTGGTGTATTGTCCCGTCAGGTAAGGACCCACCTTGATCTGGTCCATCTTGAAGTCGTAGCCCAGGTTCAACTCGCCCGACAACATCACACCCTGGGTGCTTCCCGAGGCCGTGCCGCCCAAGCTGGTGCGCTGGGTGGTGTAGTTGGTGAGTCCCCCTTCGGCCAAGGCGTTCGCGTGGAATGAATCTTGTTTCCATCCGCCGTAGAAGCCCAACTGCCCGCCCGTGCCGTTGACGGCCGCGTTCGAGTGGCTGGACCCGGACTGGCTGTAGCCCAACAGCAAGCCGCCCGCCAAGTCTTTCGAGAAGCGGTAGTCCATCCCCGCCAACACGCCGCCGGTGGAAAACTGGTAGCCGGGGCCGTTGCCGTCGGAATTGACGGTTCCAAAATCACCCAAGCCTTCCGCGAAGGCGCCCCAGCGGTTCGGCTCAAGATCATTCGACATCTTGGCTTCGTCCGAAGCGGGCAGGTTGCCCGCGAAGCGGGGCCCTTCCCCGTTCCAAGCCACATCGCCGGAATTGAACTCGCCAAACAAGCCGCCCAACCTCTGGCTGATGATCCCCGCCTCGGCCTGCGCCGTGCTGAAATCCATCAGGTAAAGGGGCGTCAAATTGGCCGGCGAAAGCAGGTCGTAAAGACCCGCCATAGAGGCCGGATCCTGCCCCGTGAGGGCCAAGGACAAGCCCGGGTTGCCCGCGTTCGGGCCCAACCCGTCCAGTACCGCCGCCACCGCCTGTTCGTTCGGGGAGACGGCAAACTGGGTGAAGGAAAGGGTCGTCACATCCACTTCGTTCGGCGAATAGATCACCGAGAGAGGTTGGAAGAAGGTGTCCGCGACAGACCCAAACTTTCCGCTCACCGTGTCCGCCGAATAAATGATCTCGAAGGTGGAACCCGCCGGTTCCTTCACTCCGTCGTAGGAATAGAGCTTCAAGTTTCCGCCCAAGGAGGTTGTGCCCGAAACGCTCAGCGCGTCCCATTGGACGGCCGTGGTGGCCATGCCCAATTGCAGGGTCCCGGCGGAACCTTGCGCGTAATTTCCGCCGATATAAAGCGTCAGGGGCCCGCTTAAGGCCAGGGTCCCGCCGTTCACGGTCACGCCGTCTTCACCTAACGCGTAGGCGTTGGCCGCGACCAGGGTGCCCGCGTTGATGTCCGTGCCTCCCGAGTAGTAGCTTTCCCCCGCGAGAGTCAAGGCGCCGGAGCCTATTTTATCCAGCACAGTGTTCCCCTCGATGTATCCGGACAGATTCCCGTTGGAAACCAAAAGGGTGGTGGCCGAGGATCCTGAAATGTTCAGGTATCCGGCCCCGGTCAGCGTTCCAATGGTCACTTGGGCGCTGCCCTCCGTATTTCCCTCGCCGCCGGCCGCGTAAAATTCTGAACCGGAATCGATCAGGTTCAGGGTGCCGATGGAAACCGAGGCGTTCCCGCCGTTGCCGGACAGGTTGCCGTCTCCCCCGCTTCCGCCGTAAACCTCGATATAGGATTCGTCGTTCAAGCTGGCGGAGGCCAGGGTCAGGGTGGCGTTCCCGCCGTTGCCCCCGTTGCCTTCCACATTGCCCGTCCCGGCCGTTCCATTCGCGGAATAGGACAAGGTGGCTCCATCATCCTGTCCGGTGCCTAAATCTCCCGCGCCGCCGCCGCTTCCACCGTTGCCGCCTCCCACATATAGGTAGGATGCGTCCATGGTGACCGCGCCTAAGGCCGCAGAGACGTTTCCGCCGTTGCCGCCAAAGCCTCCGGTGTTGTTGTTGCCGCCGTTGCCGCCCAAGCCCGTGACGGACCCGGAATCATAGGGCGGGTTGCCATTTTCGCTTTCGCCGTGGCCGGTCCCACCGTTTCCGGCGTTGCCGCCTGGTCCGCCCGATCCGCCGTAAAGTTCAAGATACGAATCGCTCAAGAGGGTGACCGAATTGGCCGCGAAGGCCGCGTTGCCCCCGTCGCCGCCTGAACCTCCGGTGTTGTTGTTGCCGCCGTTGCCGCCTTGGGCGGTCACGGTGGTGACGCCATAACCGGAATAGGCCGTACCGCCCATTCCAGCGTCCCCGCCATATCCGCCCGATCCGCCGGTCCATTCGGCCGTGGAGGAATTATCCAGAGAAAGGATTCCTACCGCGGAGGTCACGGAGCCGCCCAGGCCTCCGTTCCCGCCCAGGTTGTTGTCCCCGCCGTTTCCGGCGGTGTAGCTTCCATCGGTGGAGAAATATCCGCCATAGGCGACTCCCCCATTGCCGACGTAACTGCCGCTTCCGCCGCTTTCTCCGTATATCTCCGAATAGCCGTCATTGCTGAGGTGGAGCGAATTGATGGTCGCGCCCGCGCTCCCCCCCAACCCGCCGTTATCACCCGTGACGGCGCTGGAACCGTTGTTGCCCGTCAGGGTCACGTTGGAGGAGGAATCATTGCCATACATTTCGTTCCCATCTCCCAAATCCGGTCCTCTCCCACCGCTCGCGCCGTAAACGTATAGATCGCCGCTGTTGGTCAGGGTGATGCCGCCCGCCGTCAAATAGGCGTTCCCCCCCTTGCCGCCCAGAAGCCCGTATCCGCCCGAACCCCCGTACACCTCTAGTTCGGCTGAACCATTCACATTGCCCGAAGTAAGCGTTAAGGAAGCGTCTCCGCCGTTGCCCCCGTTGCCGAACACATTGCCTGTCCCATCGGCGCCGTTGGCGCTGAAGGAATTGGTGGTGCCGTCGCCCAATGCGCCTTGGCCCCCGGTTCCCGCCGAACCGCCCGATCCGCCCGATCCGCCTTCCACTTCAAGGTAGGAAGAAGAATCCAGGGTGACCGCGCCGAGCGCCACAGTGGCGTTTCCGCCTTGGCCTCCCGCGCCTCCGGTGTTGTCGTTGCCCCCGTTGCCGCCGATGGCCGTGACGGAGTCGGAGCCGTAAATGGAAGCGGGAGTGGAAGAATCGGCGTAGGCATCTCCCCCCGTTCCCGCGTCGCCGCCCGAACCGCCCTCTCCGCCCTCAAAATAAAGATAAGAGCTGTTCTGCATCGTGACGGAATTGCCCAAGAAGGAAAGGTTGCCCCCCGCACCGCCCGCGCCTCCGATGTTGTTGTTGCCGCCGTTGCCGCCCAAATCGGTCGCTTGGGTCGCGGGATAACTGGAATATTCCTCTCCCCCGCCATTGCCGGCCCATGCTCCGGATCCGCCCTCACTGCCCTCGAAATACGCAGAGGAGCTGTGGTCAAGGGTCAAGGTCATGGCCTGCGCGGTAACGCTTCCTCCCATGCCTCCCGCCCCGGCGGTGTTATCGTTTCCGCCGTTCCCGCCGGTATTGACGACCGATTGGTCGTTGTTGCTGCTGTTGGCCGCGCCGCCTTTGCCCGCGTCCCCGCCGTCATAACCATCCCCGCCCTCGGCGTAAAAATCGGAGTCGCCATCCAGTGAAATGCTTCCCAAGGAAGCTTGCAGACTGCCTCCCAGGCCCCCGGCGCCCCCGATATTGCCGTTGCCTCCCATTCCACCGTTCAGGGAGAGGGAAGTGTTGTAACTGTCATCCTCCGCACTGCCGCCGATTCCAGCGGAGCCCCCGTATCCGCCGCTTCCGCCGTAGAGGTAGGTATAAGAACTGACCGATTGGGAGGAACCGATGGTCACCACCGCGTTTCCGCCCTGGCCCCCGGCTCCGCCCGCGTTGCTGTCCCCGCCGCTGCCGGCGTTGTAGGCTTCTTGGGTGACGCCTTCGCTTCCAAATACATTTCCTCCGTCGCCCGCGCTCCCGCCGCTCCCCCCGCTTTCGCCATAAACATAAAGATAGGAATCATTGGCCACGGTGACGGCGCCCGCCGAGAAAAGGGCCTGCCCGCCGTTGCCGCCGAGGTTTCCAGTCACGCTCCCTGAGCCGTCTCCGGCGGTGTAGGTCACGCCCGATTCGAACGAGCCGGGGAAGCTGGTCGATCCATAGCCGCGGGAACCGGCCGATGCGCCGTATCCGCCGTAAACTTCCAATTGGGAATAATTCAGGTTGGCGCTATTGGTGTAGAGGGTGGCGTTGCCCCCCTGTCCGCCGATGCCCAAGCCGTAATCGCTGGCCCCTTCCCCCGCGTAAATTTCGAGGGTGGTATAGGTGCCGATGTCATTATTGTAATAATTGTCGGAGGTCAGGCTGATGGTATCCAGGGAAGCCCAGGCGTTTCCGCCCGAAGTCTCGGTAACGCCCGCGGCCCCGTCGCCGCTATTGCCGCCGCCGCCCACGACATAGAGATCGCCCGAATCCACCGAAACCGCACCCGCCACCGACAGGGTGGCCGCGCCGCCGGTGCCGCTGATGCCGGTATCATTGCCGTCGTAGTATCCCGCCTCGCCGCCCGCAATCGTGACGCCCCCGGTGTGGTAGGTGGAAGTGAGGGTCAAACCCGATCCCAAAACCGCGGTGGCGTTGCCGCCGTTGCCGCCGTTGGCGTCTTCCGAATAACCCCCGTACCCGCCCGTCACGTACATAGAGCTGGAATCCATCCCCACTCCCTGCGAGACAAAAAGCGAAGCGGTGCCGCCGTTGCCCCCGGTGCCGTAAGAATAATCGTAGTCGCCCGCTCCGCCCTGAACGTAGAAGGTGGAATTGGTGCTGTTGTCGTCATCCAGGTTGTAGGTATTGGAGGACATCTGAAGACTGCTCATGGTCACCCAGGCGTTTCCGCCCGAGCCCTCAGTGGCGCCCGCCTGCCCGTAACCGTAAGAACCCCCGCCGCCGTAAACCCCGATTCGGCTCGAATCCACCGACACCGCGCCGGAAACCAGGGTGGCCGAACCCCCGACGCCCGCCACGGTGTCGCTGTAATCATAAGCTCCGGAACCTCCCTGCAATTGGAAGGAACCGGTGGTGCCGTAATCGTTCAGGTTGTAATTATCCGAATTAATGGCCAGGTTGCCCGTGGAAGCGAAGGCGTTGCCGCCCGCCCCCTCCGTGGTACCGGTGACACCCTCGCCTGAATTGCCGCTGCCGCCTGTGACGGAGACGGCTGTGGAATCCATCCAGACCCCCGAGGCCAAAAGAGAGGCGTTGCCGCCGCTTCCGCCCACTCCGTTTCCATCATCGTCGTCGGCAAGGCCGCCCTCGCCGCCCGCGATATTGACATTGGAATAGTCGTTGTAATATCCCGTGAGCGTGAGGCTCCCGCCGATGGACATCATGGCGCTGCCGCCGTTGCCGCCGTTGGCCGAATCCGAATAGCCCCCGACGCCGCCCGTCACCGATACGGTGCTGGAATCGACATTGATATTGCCCGAGGAAATAAAGTCCGCGTTGCCGCCGTTGCCGCCGTTGCCGTAGCCGTAGTTATCGCCGACGGAAGAATCCTCATCGGGTGTATCGGCCCCGCCCGCGCCGCCCAGCACGCTGAAGGACCCGGTGGCGCCGGTGAAATGGACGTTATAGTCGTTGGAAGACAGGGTCAGGCCGCCCACGGAAACCCAGGCCGTCCCGCCCGTACCTTCCGTCACGCTTGAATCGGTGCCGAAGCCATTTCCCCCATTGCCTCCTGCCACGGTCACACTGCCCGAATCGACCCATGCCGTTCCCGATGTCAGGGTCGCGGCTCCGCCGTTTCCGCCCACGCCGGGTTCCACGTCAAAACCCGCGTTGCCCCCGTTGCCGCCCAAAACGTTGATGGAAGCGCCGAAATGATCCGCCGTGAGGGTCAGGCTCCCGCTGGTATTCAAGGCAGCGCTGCCGCCGTTGCCGCCGTCGGCGCTGTCCGAGTAGCCGCCCTTGCCCGCCGACAGGTTGAGCGAGGAAGAATCCACCGACACCGAGCCGGAGGAAATAAAGTCCGCGTCCCCGCCCCTGCCGCCGTTGGCGTAGCCGTCTTCATAGTTAAAAGGATCATCGGCTCCGCCGTTCCCGCCGGTGATGTTGAAAGACCCGGACGTGCCGATGGTCCAACCCGAAACGGTATAGCCGATTGAGGAAAGCTTGAGGCCCCCCACCGAAACCCAGGCCGTTCCGCCATAACCCTCGGTCGTGCCGCCGGACCCGAAGCCGAAAGTGGCGTTGCCGCCGTTGACATTGATGAAGCTTGAATCGGCCGCCACCGCCCCGGCCGTAAAGGTCGCGGCTCCGCCGTTTCCGCCCACGCCGTTGGCGTCGTCATCGCCGGCGATGCCGCCCGTGCCGCCATTGACGCTGATTTGTCCTAAGCCGCTGTAGGAAGTGAGGTTGAGATTTCCGCCCAGTGACAGATTGGCCGCTCCGCCGTTGCCGCCGTTGGCCGAATCCGAATAGCCGCCGTTGCCGGCGGAAAGGATGATCAAGCTGGAATCGTCGGTGACCGCGCCGGAAGTGGAAAGAACCGCGTTTCCGCCGTCGCCGCCGTTGCTATAAGCCGTCACGCCGTCGCCGTTGGGGTTGTCGTCCGCGCCCACCCCGCCCATCACGTTGATGCTGGCTTGGACGCCGGTTACGGAAGAACTGCCGTAATAGGTATTGGAAGTCAGGGTCACGCTGCCCATGGTCACGAAAGCCGTTCCGCCGGCGCCTTCGGTAAATGTGCTTCCAGCACCGGATACGGCCGCCCCGCCCGCCACGCTCACCGAGCTGGAGTCGATCCAAGTGGACCCCACCACGGTCAAGGAGGCGTTGCCGCCCGACCCGCTGGAACTTTGGTCGCTGTAGTTGCTTCCCGAATTACCGCCGATGACATCCAAAGTAGAGCCTGTGCGGGTGGCCGTTAAAACCAAGCCCGAACCGGCTGAAAAGGCGGCCGAACCGCCGTCGCCGCCGTTGCCCAGGGGAGTCAGCCCCCCTCTGGTTTGGTTGCCCCAGCCCCCGCCCACGGAGACGTTGCTGGAATCGATGACCGCGTTGTTTTGAACCATCAGGTCGGCCGAACCGCCGTTGCCGCCGAATGAATAGCCCGCGTCGTAGCTGGCCCTGCCGCCCGCCACGATAAAATTGGAAGTTCCCCCGAAAAGCGAATTGGAAGTGACCGTCAAGCTTCCCGCGTTAACCGAAGCGTCGCCGCCCGCGCCAGCGGTCACGCCCTGTGGACCCCATCCGATAACGCCCGCATCCCCCCCCATGACCGTGACATTGCTGGAATCAACGGACAGCCCGCCGCCCACTGTCAAAGAGGCCGAGCCGCCCGACCCGCCCGCGCCCTGGCCCGTGCAGCAAATATCACCCTCGGCCCCGGTGCCGCCGATGACGTTGAAATGGGATGAATTGCTGGAGGCCGAGATATTCAAGTTGGAGCCCACCGAAACCGAGGCGTCACCGCCGTTGCCGCCGTTTAAATAGTTGGCGCTGCCACCATCGCCTCCGATGACGTTGACGGTGCTGGAATCCACCAATGCGCCGCTAGCGAGGGAAAGAATCGCCGCGCCGCCGTTGCCGCCGTTGCCGTTGTAGCCGGCATTGTGGCCGCCCACGCCGCCGTACAAGCTTAAATTGCCGCCCTCGGTGACCGACAAACTGCCAGCGGTGAAAGAAGCCTGCCCGCCATCGCCGCCGCTGCCCGAATTGGAGGACAGAGCCGTTCCGCCGTTGCCGCCCGTAAGCGTAAAGATGCCGTTGTCGTTGGTGACCGCGCCCGCGGAATTAAAAACCGCGTCGCCGCCTTGGCCGCCGCTGCCGTCGGGACCCGTGGCGTTGCCGCCTTGGCCGCCGGTGAGGTTATTGGTGGAGCTGAGGATGTCCAAGGAACCCACGGTGGTCCCGGCCGAACCGCCGGCGCCGCCGTCGCCCAAAGCGTTATCGGCTCCGGCGCCGCCCGTGATGTTCACCGTGCTCGGGTCGACCGACATGGCACCGGTGACATTGAGTCCCGCGCTTCCGCCCGCGCCGCCGTTTCCTGTTCCCGCCGCGCCGTTCACCGTAAGGTTTGAATTGGTTTCCGTCAGAGTGCTGGAGGTGAGGGTGCCGTTAAGGATCTGCACGCCGGAAATATCGACTGCGGGCCCGTTCGAGTTGAAAACCTGGTAGGTGTTCCCGCCGTCGATGACGACGTTGGAGCCGCCGTTTGAAAAAGTCACGGGTTCCGTTAAGGTGGGAAGGTTGGCGTTCAAGGTAATGGTCTCGCCGGCGATGGAGGAAAGGTCGATCACACCGCCATAGGGGGAGTTGGCGTTGATGCTGTTGATCGCGGCGGCCAAGGTGGCAGTGCTGTTATCGCCGACCGTGATGGTGATGGGAGCGCCCCCCACAACATGGGCCATCGCCTTGGAAGGGCAAATGGACGCAATCAGGCCCAGAGCCAAAAGAAGAGCGGGAAAAAACTTAAGGGTACGCTGTATATAAGAAGAACGCTTCACCTCCCCGTTGGATTTTCTGCTCCGGGTTTGAGATGAAAAAGTCATTCTTCCTCCTAAGATGCGGTCACGGCTTGAAGGTGGACAAACGATTTAATGAATTGCGTGGTTTGGTAAAACATGAAACCCAAGGTAAATGAGAAGGTTTCTCATTTACCTTGGGAGGATTAGATAGGGGATGACAATAAAAGGCAAGTTAATTGGAGGGAATATTTTTTGTCGAACGGGCCGCGCCCAACAAAGGGTTTTGGGGCCCTTTATTACTCAAACCAAAGCCCGATAGCGACCGAACCGGTTAGGCCCGTGACGGTATGGATCACGACTACGCCCGGGTCGGAATCCAGGGGGGCGTAACGGTAGATGCAGTTGAGGTCGTAAAAGAACCCGCCCCCGCCATTGCCGAACGAGGCTCCCGTGCCCCGGATGCCCATGCCGCACCCGAAAGCGGGCTGAAGGGGAAAGGAGAGGACGTTCTTGGTGGTGATTTCCTGGCCGTAGCCGCCGATCACCAGGGGGAAATAGATGGCCCCCACCCGGGAACCGATGTAGCGGTTGTTTCGGTAGTAGTCGGTTTCGAAATCCAAATCGGCGTCCACTTCCACTTCCCCGCCGGTCAAATAGCCTCCTGCGTCAAAGGCGTCGCCGAAGGTAAACCCGTTGCCGCTGACCCAGACGGCCAGGCCGTTAGTCATCCAGCCCAGGCTTCCGCCGTAGCTGAAGGAACCGCCCGCCGCGCCCGAGAGCCCGACGTTTCCCTTCATGCCTATATAGGAGAAGGGATGTTGAATGGCGGAAGTGTAAGCCACGGTGCCCGCGTTGGCGGAACGAAACGAGAATCCAAAAGCCATCAAGACCCAAGCGAGTACCAAAAACACTTTCTTCACATTGACGCGCATGAACTGCCTCCCCGATTTCACGAATAGATTTTAAATTCTTGGTTAAACGACAATCATCACGCTATTTCTACCACTTCTGAATCATCTTGAATAGGAAAGATATGTAAATTGCGGATTGGGCCAAAAAAAAAGCCCCGTCGCTTAAAAAGCGGCGGGGCCCGTCAGCAGGGATTGATGTTACTTAATGATTTCTATCGTGTTTAACTTTCCGCCCGCGGACTGGTACATCAAATAAACGTTAGCGGGATTGGAAGCCAGGGCATCGATATCATTCACCGCTTTGCTCTCATTCTTGGAATCCTTCGGTGCCTGGGCTGGGGCTGAAGAACCTGTCAGGCCCAAACCGATCGGGTCGATGCCTAATCCTGAAAAAACGCCGATGGCCATGGCCGCCGCGCCGCCGGAGGGCGGTGTCCCTCCCGCATTCGCTTGGCCCGCCTGCATGGACAAACCCAGCGCCAATAAACAAAACAAGATTTTCATCGGTTCAACCCTCCTGAAGTAAAATCCACCGGTGCATTATGTTGAGGGACCCGTTTACAATCAAGCAAATCCCTGGGCGGTCCGATTTAACCTGGAAAGCGGCCGATGAACCGTAAACGAACCTTTCTTTACCTGGCTTACTTTCTCCTGATTTCGGGCCGCGTCCCCTGCCCGGGCGCGCCCCCCTATTTGTCCGTGCCCGGCAAAGTCAAACTGGACGCGGTCTGGGTCAAGGAAGAAAGCCCGGAACTCTGCGGGCTCGCCGCCGTTGAAATGGTCACGGATTATTACGGCCAAAAACTAAACGATGGCCAGAAGGATTTGCTGAGGGCCTGCGCCAAAAAGGGATCGGGTATCAAGGGAAGCGACCTTTTGATGGTGATTCGGACCTGCGATTACGAGGGGGCGGTTTTTTACGGCACCCTCTCGCCGCAAGGCCCCGCCGGCCTCTACTACAACCTGGGCCAGCGCAGGCCGCTGATTGTGATGTTGACCTCAAAAGACGGCCGCAACAGCCAATACGACCTGGTCGTGGGTTACCACTTGAAACAAGGTAAAATATTCGTGCTCGACCCCTCCATCGGGCCCATGGCCTTTTCCATCAAGGATTTCGCCCCGGCCTGGGAAAGGGCCCATTTTTTTACCCTTTTGGCCATGCCGGAAAAACGGGTGGATCCGCCCACGCCCTCCACCCGCCGCTGATTTCAGAAGGTTCTTTCTAAAACAAAAAGCCCTCCCCATTCGGGGCGGGCTTTTTTATTGCTATTAGTTGCCGTTGGACTTCGCTAATTCGCCTTTTCCACCCTAAAAACCTTGGGGCCCTCGGGGTAATCATCCACCCAAATCTTCACCGTGACCGGCTCGGTGGAAACCACTTCCCCCTGGTAATGCAAATCGCTTTGGGTAGTCACAATTCCCCGCACCAAAAACTGGTCCGAAGTGCGGTCACTGCCCAGCCATTGGATAGGCTGGGTGGGTTTGAAATCGGCGTTCCACTTCTTGTCCTGGATTTCCTGGATCTTGGCGGGCGGATAATTTTCGTAGAAGAACCTGTCCTGGTAGTTCTCGAAGAGTTCGCCCTTCAAATTCCCCATCCAGCCCTGGATATCGTGGTAGCTGGGGCCGAAAAGATAGTCGATAAAGCCCTTTACGAATAACAGGTGCGCCTGGACCCTGGCTTGATCCTTGGGGGATAGGGCTAATCCGGTAGGTGAAGGCACCTGTGTCTGGGCCACAAGCCCAGACACACGGTTTGGTTGTGCCGGTTCCTTAGTGGAACCGGCCAAATGGTGGTGGTTCTTTTTGGCGAATGAAGTATTAACCACAGGGGTTGGAACAGACGCAGGGGGCATTTCAACCACCTTTGGGGCCGATTCACTTTCTTTTTTCGTTTCAGTCGGCAAAAGGCGGCCCAATAGGGGCATCCACATTCCTCGGAAGTACCAACTAGCCCCCAACAAAACCGCGATAAAAATGATCCAACCTAAATCCTGTTTAAAAATCTTGTGAATCGACCAGATCAAAACCGCGCCTACTGCCAACACCACCAGAGGATTGGCGAGGGCCTTCGCCAAAACCCATAGGATCAAACGGATCGCCAAGTGGAACAGGAAAGACCAGGTATTGTCAATCAAGGGGCCCACGATGGGGATGAAGTGGCCGATGAAGCTGAGGATGCCGACGATACTGCTATAGGAAAACAGCACGCAAAACCAATAGAGCCCCCAATGCCCGAGAAAACGAAAGAGGTTTGGAGTGGACGAAGAACCCCCATGCTTTCGGCTGGAACGTGAGTGGAGGGGGCAAAAATAGCCCGCCGTGGCCTTGGCGCCTTCGTGGACGTACTTGTGGATCAAACGGGCTGTGAATTTGAGGCTTGTCAACAGGCCTTTACCGCCTGCTTTTTGAAGCTGTTTGAGAGCCTTTTGGGCGCCCTTTCCTTTTTTCTTTTTCTTCTTTCCCGGTTCAGCTTCGGTTTCTTCCTCCTGACCCTCCTCCTCATCCTCTTCGGGTTCTTCATCGTCCCCGGCCTTGCGGCTCTTTCGCTTGACCTTCGTATGGTCGAATTCCTGGGCCGGTTTGCCGCTGGCGATATGGCTAACCAAGGCGTCTATTTGCAGTGGTATTAAATGACGGGCAATGACCTGGTCCAGGGATTCATGGAGTGCCTTGGGAAGATCGGGCACCTTGCCTCTTAGTTTGGTTAAAGATAAGGCGCAGTTTGATGAAAGGATGAAAGGTGGGTTGGATTGGGCCGCTTGGCGGACCTTGTCTAGGGCCGCAGGATCAAAACAGGCATTTATAGCGAGAAGAGTGGTGATATGACTGTCTTTCAGTTGAAGGGCAGCTTTTAGTACCTCTCTCTTGGGCTTCTTACCCTCTCGGAATTGGGCTTTTAACGCCTCTAGCTGATCTAGCCAATCAAGGGTTTCAGGATTCACATTACCCATATAGGTCACCTCCATAGAGATAAAACGGCTTTTATACATTTCCAGATCAAACCTGCCGGTGGCTTTGCCCCTTCCGCCGGTAGGTTCACGGCGTTCTGCCGGCGGCTTTGCCCCTTCCGCCGGTAGGTTAAAGGGGTTCTGCCGGTGGCTTTACCCCTTCTGCCGGTAGGTTAAAGGCGTTCTGCCGGTGGCTTTACCCCTTCTGCCGGTAGGTTAAAGGCGTTCTGCCGGTGGCTTATCCCATTCTGCCGGTAGGTTAAAGGGGTTCTGCCGGTGGCTTTACCCCTTCTGCCGGTAGGTTCACGGCGTTCTGCCGGTGGCTTATCCCATTCTGCCGGTAGGTTCAGCGATGCCATTAACCGGGTTGGGGTATCAGCCAGTCGATCCGGCCATGCCCCCTAGCTAAAGATTATTATTTTCAAAAATGGGAGGTTTTCAATTCACATTCGTGAACTTTGATTTGTTTTGGGGTTGGCTGGTAAAAAAAGGGGCTAAATCGGCCAAAAAAAGTACAAAAACGATCATCCACGAACTTGTATCTAAAGAGGTTTTGGCATTTTCACCCATGGGCAATTTTGTTGGATATAAAAAAGGATATCAAACAAACCCTCCATGTCCATTACGGGAAAAGTACCCTGTCGAACTCGAAACTCGTAAACGTAGCCGGTCTTTTCAAGGCCTCCCCCGAACCTCCCTCCTACGATCCCGTATCTTTCGACCTTGGCGATTTCTTGAACCTCCCTTAAAGGAATCATCAAGTTTTGGGAAGGGGACCGCAAGGTGAGGAAGCCCTTTTCGTCGTCCAGGAACACCCCATTGGCGGTTTTCATGATTTTTTGAACGCCCGACCATCCCGCGATATCGGCCCCAAGGATCAAGGCCAGGTATAAAACGGAGGTTCCGCCGGGCCCTTGGCCGCGCAAGAGGCTCCCGATCATGTCAAAAATAAGGTTTAAGGTTCCGATAAAAAAAACAAAAACAATCAGGAAGAAGGGCCCGTTTTTCAACATCGATTCACGGCAGGCAATCATGGTGCCGGCCCCCTTATTTTTTATAGGCAATGACCCCGAATTTTTCAAAGGCCCTTAATATCGAGCCCTGATAGACCGGAACTTTTTTCACATCCAGGATGCCCCCGATTGAATCGGAGGCGGAGGGATAATGATCCAAGAGGATTTCCCCGTCTTGGGTCGTTACCTGGAAGTAGGTTTGATCGGAGGTTGTCTCCATGCGGTAAACCCCCTTCCATGGCGGAACCGTTCCATCATCGACCCTGGACCAATTTTTTCCCCGATCCAGCACTCCGCCCGCCGATTGGATGCTGTCATTGACGTTTTGGTCGATATCCGCCCCCAGATCC
This sequence comes from candidate division FCPU426 bacterium, assembly GCA_963738405.1. Lineage (GTDB taxonomy): Bacteria > Oederibacteriota > Muellerivitia > Muellerivitales > Muellerivitaceae > CAVTWJ01. The sequence goes on from CAVTWJ010000014.1 coordinate 128,345, forward strand.
TTGGCGATGGATGCCAATGAATCGCCATAGGATTGGACCGTCGTCACGTTGCCCGCGGCTCCCGCGGCGAAGTCCAACGCCACGTTCTGTCCCGTTTGAACCGCAACACCGCCGATGAGACTCAATTGCCGGTCGCTCAAACTGAGATCCCCATGGGTATAAAAATTCTTGCCCGTAAGCCCCTCCCCGAAGCTGACCACATTGCCCACGACCGGCACACCGCCCACCACGAGATGGGCAAGCGCGTCCTTAATCCGTTTTTCATAATCCTTAGGGATGTAACCGCCCGAAAAGGGGGAATCTTGGTAGACCGGTTCCGACATGAATTGAGGGTCCGCGGCGGGAACCAAACCGGATTCATCCGCTTCCATTGAAAAATCGGATTTTCGCTTTTGATAAAGCGCGGAGAATCGATTCATCATTTCAACGAATTCCTGGGCGGGCATCGGTTTCGCGGCCGTGAGATAGGGCTGGGCCGCGCCGGCTATCCTCTCGAATTCATCCTCCCCGCCCTCCCCCGTATGGATGGCGGATAAACCCGCCATGGCCGTTTGGAATTCTTTCTTACCGGCGGTTCCCTTACCCGGCTGATAACCCAAGTCTTTCAGGTATTGCCTCAAATGGGCCGCGCGCTCGTCCAGCGTTTTGTGGGAGGCGACCAGGGAACCGGCATGGTAGAGGGCATCCGCGTTCACCCTTTGGAGAAGGCGGTCGAACAAATCGCATAAAGCATAGGGGTCATAACCCGCTTTCGCGGCCAAAACCGCGCCGTACTCGTCCGCGGCCTGTTCCTTGTCCTGTTCCCAGCCCGAGGCCGCTATTTTTCGCTGCACCGCGCTGAGGCTTGAGACCACTTCGCTTCCCGCCAGGTTCGCGCCGATATTCAAAAGTTTCTGGCCCGTGTTTTCCTCGTACATCTTGGAGCAATGGCCGAGGTCCTGGTGGCCGATTTCATGGCCGATGAGGCAGGCCAGCTCGGCTTCGTCCGCAGTCATATTGAGCATGCCCCGGGTAAAGTAAATGACCCCGGTATCGCACATCGACAAACCCTGCACACGGGCGGTATTGAGGATGACGACGGACAGCCCGTGGGTTTTCGCCAAGGGAAACAGATTTTGTCCCACCGAGCGGACATAACTTTGCAGGGTTTGATCCGGAAGGGGGATGTAGCTGAAATCATCTGGTTTTTCCGAGGCCGACACAACTTGGCTGGCGGCGGCGGTGACTACGTTGGCTGGGGTAAAAACGGCGCCCGCGTAGTTGGAAAGGGTTGAACAGGATGTGTTGAATAAAAGAATCGCCGGGGAAAAGAAGAGGACCGTCCTCACTCCCCAACGGGGACAATGATTTCTATCGTGGATGTTTTTTCCCATCATACGTCCCCCGCCTAACCCGGTTCATTTGCTAGAAAATGAGTTCCCCAACCCAGGAACGGCGTCTCCATCCTGGGCGATCCCGAAAAAGGATTGGGCCTGTTTCGAGAGTTGAAATTCCTGTCCCAGGCTTTCCACCAGCGCTTTTTGGATGTCCCCTGGATTCTTGAATTTTTTCGAAAGGCCCTTCCACTCCCCGCTCAACAAACGGCTGAAACCTTCCTTTCGGCAGGCGAGGGGCAGTTCCCAGGCGCAGTCATCGGAATTTTCAATCAGGCCGTCTTCGCATAAAAAGTTCATGAAATTGACCGAAACATCCTGCGCATCATCCTCCGATTCTTTGACGACCGCGATTAACGATTGGCGGAAAGTCTCAGCCGCCCTGTCGAACTTTTTTTGGTTTTCGGGGCCCCGCAAACCATTAAAAAACGAATCAATCTCGGCTTGGTTGCCGATTTCCTTGGCCTTTTCTTTTCCGCCAAACAGATCGAAGATTCCCATATTTGACTCCTTTTCTTTTCCCTATTAATTTTTATTTCCGTTGAAATTTCGCGTTTTGATCAAGAGCCGAAGAATTTCGATATAAACCCAGACCAAGGTCACCAGAAGGGCATAAGCCCCGTACCATTCCATATATTTGGGCGAATGGGAATTGCAGTACTGGCTGATGAACTCAAAATCCATCACCAGGTTCAAGGCCGCGACCGCCACCACCACCAGGCTAAAACCTATGCCGACCGGACCCGAGCCGTTGATGTAGGGAACCTGGATATGAAAAAAGACGCCCAGGATGAATTCAACCAAATAGAGAAGGAAGATCGCCAGGGTGGCGCCGCCCACCACCATCAGGAAGGTGTTATTCACCTTGATGATGCCGGACTTATATAAGAAGAACATGGCGCACATCACGCCGATGGTAAGCCCGATCGCCTGGATTACGACCCCGTGGTAGAACTGTTCGGTCCAGATGGCCGACCCGCCCAATAAGATCCCTTCCGAAATGGCGAAGAGCGGGGCCAGGACCGGCGACCAGCTTGGCTTGAAATAAAGGATAATCCCCGTCAGCAGAATGATGATGAGCGCCGCGATAAAAACCGGTATCGCCCCCACCAGCAAAAGGGGGTTGTGCAGAACCATCCAGTCAAAGGCCCCGCCAGCCAAGACCAAAAGAATCAGGAGTCCGATTTTGTCGATGGTACCCTGCAAGGTCATGGTTTCCATGCCCCTGGCCGCGTCCTGATTGTCGAAAACGCTTTGGTTGATCGTCGGATTGCCGGAGCGAAACACCGAAGAAATTCCGTTTGCCATGATCGTCCCCTTTACTTTTTCTTGGGTTGGGATTTTTTAGCCGACCCCATCAGAAACAAATAAGGCGCGGCCTGAAGAATCGCGATGGGGGCGAAGAGGCAGACCGCCATGATGACAATGGACTTGGGGGTGTCGCGCATCATGAAAGATTCGTTGAAACCCCTGTAGTTGTAGAGGAAGTAGTAGCCATAGGCCACCGCCGCGGCCAGCAGGGTCTTGGCGATGTAATAAATGCGAAAACTGTCGTTGCCCGATATGGATTTGAACAGGTTAATGAGAGCGCCGAATATCGCGACACAACCTAAAACCGCCGCGGAGGCGCAAAGGATGATGCTTCCCCATTTCATGACGATTTCAATCAGGATTGCGATGGTGTGGTTCATAACCCGTTCCTTTAAAAATTATTGATAGGTGAGGACTAACTGCGGATGGTTAGACGCGGTCGAGTCGTTGTAAGGGAAAAAACGAACTAAAGAGGAAGGGCTCTCATTAAATTCTCCCTCGCTCTTTAAAATGATGCCGTTGTTATTCCCCGCCAGCCAGTTTTGAACCATGGAAGAAGCTATCGTCCAACGATAGAAGTTGGACTGCCCATTAGCGGAAGAACTCAGAACAACAGTGCTTACGGTAGTGGGATTGATAAGGCCGAGCTGACCACCCGAAGAATCACCATCACAAGAATTCCATCCATTTGAAGCGTTGTAGGTAACCCAATCCGCCCCAGCTGTCCAAACACAAGTAGGCAACAAAGAAGAAGCTAAATCATGAAGTCCTACCGTAACAGGGTTTGTTCCAATATTTGTTTGCGTTTCGGATTTCAAAATTAATTCGGCTGAAATAATTTGAGCGTTTACCGGAACAGAAGAAACATCAAAACGAATAAGAATTCTTGCGTAATTGGTATAGGAGGTTCCTGTGGTAATTTCCAAGGCAGGAGCTGAATTTTCAGAGGTAGTGGAAGCTCCACCATTTATCCATGTATCGATTTGTCCCGTATAGGACGAAGTCGGAAAAACCCCATTTTGAAAACTGGCCTGAAAGACAGTCGGTCCCGCAGGGCCGGTAGGGCCTTGGGATCCATTGGCTCCATTCGTCCCGTTTTTCCCATCGCATCCCAAAAATAATAAACATACAACACCCAATAAAATAAAACGCATAGACCTCTCCTTTACTTAATAGATGGTGACAACAATATTGTTGGACCAGCCTGAAGAAAGACTCAGAGAACAACTGCCACAAGTCCCCTTCGGCCAGCCGCTTTGAATGGTTGTGGGGATTCCATTTGGAAGGGTAAGGATCGTCGTGAGGGTGATGGGTTGTTCATAACAGTAAACAACCGCGTTTTGGCCGGCGTTGTTGGCCCAAGATACGGCTTGGCCGCTGGTTAAAGAAAAGGTTTGGGTGTTGGTTCCGCCGGTACCGATCACCGGCTCGTTGAATTGACCGGTGATCGAATAGTTTGTTCCGCAATCGCTGGAGGCATTGAGGGAGTAGCCAATTTCCCAACCAGTGTTTCCGACATTATCCGGTCCAATTGAAGCCGTAACCGTCAACGGCACGGTGAAGGAACGGAATAAAGTGGTTGGATTAGAAAGAATATTAACCCCCAAATAATCGGCCGCAGAAAAAGTAACCGGAAAATTTACGGGATAGCAGGCGCTTTTCGTGAAAGTGACCGGCAAAACACTCACACCGCTTCCCATTACAAATGTGGATGGCGAAGCGACAAAAGCTCCCGGAAGGGACAGGGGGTAGACAGAAACAGGGACGCTCAGGTTATTCGGTTGGTTATAACCAAGCGTTACTGTGTAGCTGGTTCCCAATGAAACCAGCGGGAATGTACCAGAGAACCCGCTAGCCGAAAGCGACTCGTTCCCAGCGGTAAAAGTCACCGTATAGGAAGATCCGCCATTGACGGCAAAACTTTGATAACTGTTGTAATACCTGCCTTGAGTCGGCACACAGGCCTTCCAGGTTCCATTGATTAAATTAGGGGGATTAAAAGCGGCGTAAAAAACATTGGGTTGCGTTGTTACGGGTGAGGAAGTAGTTAAGGTATTCCCAAGAGGATCAATGAGCATGACCGTCACGCCTATTTGGGGCGTTATGTCTTTATTTACAAAAACCTCAATGGAACCGCTCACCGGCGTTGGAGTGGGCGTCGGAATATCCACTCCGTTGGGAGCATAGGCCCCAAAAGGTGAATCCGTCTTTTTACAGCCGACATGCCCCGCCCATAGCAGGGCCAGCATTGTCAGCCCTATCGCGGTGGCGCCAACCACCCGCCGGTTTTTCATAAACCCGCTCCAAAACGAATAAAAAAATCATTGCAAGAATTTAAAAAAATGTACAATAATTCAGCAATTTTTTAAACAGAATTTTTACTTCTTTTCGTCATTACAGGTGTCACATGAAAACAATATTCTTTCTGGTTGCAGCGGTTCTTATTTCGTCCATCCTTCCGGCTCAAGAAACGTTTTCCCAGAATTCTTTCATCGAATCCGCCCAGGAAAACAAATGGGCGCCTCCCCCGCCTGTAACCGATAGTGACCGGGAAATTAAATTTTTGCTTCAGGCGGATTATCAGCAGGACGCCGACCTGCAGGGACAAGCCTTTTCCATGTTCGACCTTTCAGCCAAGCGAACGTTGGACGAAAATTCCGTTTCAGCCGATGGGCTTGTCCGCGTCCGAAAAAGCCTTTCATCCTCCGACACCGCCTCTGAAATTGATCTTCGTCTCGCCCGGATTTCCTATCTTGATCCCTCATTTCAAGTTTCGGTGGGGCGTTTTGACCTGTTTCAAACCCTAACTTCCAATTCCTTTTTCGGCGCCTACCCCATCATGGGCATTCACCGTGTGGATGGGATCATGGCCACCATCCCCATTTCTTTATTCCTCGGTTTCGGCGATTCCAAAAACAGCCAAACCCAAGGCTCTTCCCCGTTGGCTTTGAGTTTTTTTTACACTCCCAGTCTTTTTTCGGCCCAACAAGTCCAGGACGACGCCACCCAGGCTTTTGGACTCGGCCAATTGAGATGCCGTATTGATACCAGCGACTTCGACATGACCCTGAAGGCTAATGTATCGGCGTCCTCCAGCGACTTCTTCGATTATTCTTCAATTAACGGCAACCCTGCCGCTTCCCTTTCCGCGGATATGGATTTACATCAAAACTTGGACTTGACGGCGGAATATGGGGTGCAGAACACATCACGTTTGAGCGACACAAGCGCTTTGGCTTTGGGTTTACAGGCCGCCCAACTTGGGACCTGGGGGTCTTTATCGATCGATCAATTTGTTTTGGAAACCCAAATTCCCCTGGGCAATTCATTAAGCAATCCCTTCACAGGCGGAAATGGTTTTGTTCCTTCCCTAGCCCAGTCCCCCCAAGCCTCCTGGTATGTAAAATTGAGAACACGATTAAAAGTTCTTTTTATAGAAATTCATGTCACCAATAACCAAAACGACTTCACGTTGGATCGTCTTGTTCCCTCCGCCATCGGAATACCCTTTCAAAACGGCTTCGGTCCCGGCAACGAAACCAATGGCCCGGGAACCGGATTACGTTCCGCTTCCTATGGCCAAGTCGCATTCTTGGTGCGAACAGGGGTAGAGTTTTGAGCCCATGGTATCTTCCGGTAATATTTTTTCTCCTCACCCACACGGTTCCAAGCGAATGTGATGAAATTTCGCCCACTCCCTCGGCCTCGCCCCTTGTCATTCAAAATCTAACCACAACCTATAAATTTCATCAGGACGCGGTTTGGGCCCACTTAGAGGCTACGGTGCGGGACCATCAAGACGGTTTTAATTTAATTGTCAATAGCGACACGGCCATGACCGGATGGATCTTGCGCAAAGCAACAATGAATGAAGTCGTTCAAAAAGCGGGTCTGGCGGGACAAAAAGCCTTCACAGCGGAAATACCAAAGCCCTTCCAGGATGGGTATCGCCTGACGGTTTATGTGAAAGCGGATCAAGACCAGGTTCCCGTGATACTCAATCTGGTTCCCCAGGAGGAAAACAAAGAAAGAAACGGCATTTCCGAAAGTTCCATTCCAGATTTTGAGGAAAACCCCGACCATTCCTACAACGGGATGGTGAAAAGCCTTTATAAACAGGCAATCCAAGCCTATTCGGCGGGGGATAAATCCGCAGCTTTGAACTATCTCAATCAGGCGGTGGACCTGGACCCTACCCAGACCCAGGTTCAATCTTTCCGCCAGTTGATACTCGCGGGCGCGGATGAAATCCCCGCAGGAGGGCCCGCCACACCGGGAGCAACCGCTTCCAAGGAACCATCGGATCATAAATTATCAACCGCGGAAAGCGCTGACGATTTGGCCGTCCGGGCTAAAAAAGCCGAATCCAGCGGCGACTTGTTGAAAGCCCGTATTTTTTATGGGAAAGCCCTGCATTTGAAACCAGGTCAGGCTGATTGGACTTCCGAGATGGACAAACTGAACCGCAAACTGGCTCAGGAAAAATTTGAGGCGGCCATTAAAGAAAAAAATCCGGCTGAAGCACGTTCCACCTTTGAAAAACTTAAGACTCTGGACCCTAACAATCCCCAATTGGCCGACTGGAAGAAACAACTGGATGGTCTTCGAACTCCCGTCTCCGGGGACGATGCACAAGCTCAGGCCGACCAGTTCTACAACATGGGTCTGCAAAGATACCGCGATAATGATTGGGCGGGGGCAAAAAAAGCCTGGGAAGAAGCCCTCAAGATTCAGCCTAACCACCAGAAGGCAGCCGACAATCTCCAACGTCTCATCGACGCGCACCCAGAATTGAAATAGGTTTCAAGCCCCCCAGCCCCTCTGTTTGAAATGTGGCTTCTTCAGGGTCCTTTCCCGTTAGATTCCGAACTTTGGGAACATAGCCCTGGCTTGGTTTCCATCCCGCCTAAAACCAAACCACCAAAACATAGTTAGTTAACCATTAAACCTAGATTCAATTCCGATTTCAAAAGGGGCATAGAAAATGCACCCCTTTCGGTACATCAGTAATTGCTATTCGAGCCGTTAGGTTTTTCAAGGGAACAGACTGCCGTATGAAGAAAAATCGCCAAAGAGGTTTATTATGAAAAATCGTTTGATGTTACTTTTTTATCTTCCCCTTTTTCTGGCCGCCCTCCTTCCCGTGGCCTGCGTGACCAAGACGGGTTTACCCGCCGCACCCGCCGTCTACACCCCTACCTGGCAAGCCGTTGGAAATCTCGATATTTCGCCGGGCCAGTCCGATTACACCCAACTTTTCATTTCCAACAACGGCACGCCTTACGTGGCCTATTCGGACAATACCAACAACGAAATGCTGTCGGTGGTTTACCTGAACGGCTCGACCTGGACGCCCGTGGGAGGGGCGGATTTCACCGGCCCCGCCTACAACGAATCGCTTTATGTTTACAACAATACGCCTTACGTTGCCTACCAAACCGGGGTGAACCTTTCCGGAAGCATGATCATCGCGACCTACAACGGCAGCGCCTGGGTGACCCTGGGCGGCCTGCCCATTGCCAACGGGCAAGAACCGGCCCTATCGGGCTACAACGGCACGCCCTACCTAGCCTTTATGGACCCCAACAACAGCTACAACATCATCGTGGCGGACTATACGGGGGGAACCTGGAATACGGTGGGAAGCGCCGACTTCGCGACCAGCAACGCGAATTACCTTTCCCTGGATGCTCGAAGCGGCACGCCCTATGTGGCATTTTGCGACAGCGCTTACAGCTACATGGCTTCGGTCATGAAATTCAACGGGACTTCGTGGGGCTATGTGGGGTCTCCGGGCTTTTCGGCGGGAATGATCGGCTACACGAGCCTTTATGTGGACAATGGTACGCCCTATTTGGATTACCAGGATTACGTCAACGCGGACGGATCCACCGTGAAAAAATTCAACGGAACTTCCTGGGTGGCGGTGGGACAGCCCAACATCAGCGGCTTCACTAATAACCTCATCTCGCTATCCGTGGGCGCGGGCACCCCCTACATCGGCGCTCAGGCGCCCTATTTGGGTGACAATCTGGTGTTGGGTTACACCAATAACGCCTGGGTGACCACCGGAACCCAGAATTTTATGCAGGGGGATTATAAAGATTCTTCCGTGGCCACGAACGCGGCGGGAAACCCCTATATCGCCTATGAGGATGGCGCCAAGAACGGCAACCTATGCGTGTACGAATACCACTGATGGGTTGCCTTAATTCTTTTACCGCGTAAGGGTTTCGTAACCGATCAGGCCCGTCCCACCCACACCAGCCCATGTCCCCTTGAGCGTGCGGCCATCGGGGGAAATTTGGTAAGCGACAACGCCCGTTTGCCCCGCCGAATACCATGCCACAGAGAGAATATTTCCGTTGCGAAGTCCCACGCCCGTATAAGAAGTTCCGCTGATGGTCCACCCCATTAAAAAGGTATTGCCGACTTTTGAGATGGTGGTGATTCCCCGGTAACCCGGGCCGCTGGTCGTTCCGGGGTTGGTGCCCTGGCAGGTATAGTTGCCCGAAATATCCGGCATGGTGCCCGCCGCCTTCGCGCTGGTGAAGATTCCCGCCGCGACCGCCAGCATTGTCAAAACGACTACCCGAAACCCTTTAGCTCGAAACATAACAACCTCCCCGTTCTTAAATGAACCGCATCGCCATTATCTTTGAAACTCTCGACCGTGATTTATCTTTTCGTCTTCCTCTTTCCCTTCTTTTCACCCCCCTTTTCTTGATCTCCCATTAACCAATGAAGGGCCTCCTTCATTTCCGTAAAAGCCCTCACGTTAAGCCCCCGGTTGACGGCAGCATTTTCGGTTAATCGTTCGGAATCGGTCACCGACTTGGAGCTCACCGTGGCAAACCGGCAACGGAGGATTTTACCCGTCATCTTCGCCTTCAAATATTTGGCCGCGCCCAGAAGGCCGAGGTTGAACCGTTCGAGGGTGGATAGGTCGCCCTTCACCTTTCGCGTATCGATCAACATCTTGGTGGCCTGGTGGGTTTGGCAGGTTTCCATGATTTGGCTGGTGAAGGCGTCAATGGCGTGGCGGTCAAAATAGCCCTGATAGACCATTAAAACGCAACCAGGCTTCAATTTGACTTTAAAGACAAGGGCCATGGTTTGCGGCTCTCCAAAGTTTAAAGCGGAATTAAACGCCGGATACTTATCATTCGAGGTTGAAGGAACAACAAGACGTTTTACCCAATCCTCTTGCGAGAAACGCTACCGGCTCGAAACGGCTTTCTTTAAATAGGCCTTTAAGACCTTCATGTCCATTTCCTTCATCTCCAAAAATCGCAGGCCGCCTTCCGCTTCGTTCGCCCAGATGACTTCAGCGAAGGCCGATAAAGTTTCATTGAGGCCTGGGACTAAGATTTCAAAACGAAGGATATCCCCTTCTTTCACCATCGGTTCCGAGGAAATATGCAAGCCCCCCAAACTGCTGTCCATAGCCTTAGCGTTTCGGTCTTTTTTTCTCTGTTCGCGGATGGCCGAAATTTCCGCTTTATCTTCAACCAAGCGGTACTTGATGGGAATGTTGACCCGAATCCGGGGGGAAACACGTTTTTCCATGAATAGGTTCGCGTCTAACAACTTCGACTCCTTACCAAGGGAAAGATAATCAGCTACTTTTTTCCACCGTTAACCAGCGCAGGGCCTCTTCCAATTCCGTGAACGCCTTGACGTTGACCCCCCGGTTGACGGCCACGGTTTCCCCGAACCGGTTGGGGTCCACCAAAGGGGTTTGGCCCAGAAAGGCAAACCGGCAATTGGTGATTTTTCCGGTCATTTTCGCCTTCAAATATTTGGCCGCGGCTTTAAAACCCAAGTTAAACCGGTCCATGGTGGACATACTGCCTTTCACTTCCCGGAAGTCGACGAGCATTTTTGCGCATTGGTGGGTTGTGCAGGTTTCAATCACCCGAGTGAGGAAATCCTCGATGTCCGAGGACTCAAAAGCGCCTTCGAAAAGCATCAAGAGATAATCGGGTTTTACTTCGACTTTAAAGGTGAAAGCCATGGTCGCGTCTCTCCGGGTTCAAAGCGGAACCCATCCTCGAAACACTCTAGGTTCCAAAAAATCCATGTCAAGCAAAGACCCATTTGACATAGGCAAGGGTGTAAAAACACTTACATCAGCAAAATTTCTACAAATCCGTAAGGCGAAACGACTCATTTCGTACATCTTCTATTTTTCGCTTACGGCTCAATTAAAGGAAAATCAAATAATGAATGTTCGGAATCATTCCCAAGCTTTGGCACAGCAGTTGCATTAACAATACTTAGCTTTTGAATTTACTTGGTTGTGATGGCGCAAAGAAGTTGAGGCGGCCCATGAAAAACCTTTGGGAGGATGAAAACCAAGTGTCCGGACCGGGAACACCGTTTCCCGGCGATAAGGCCGCCTTCGATAAGGTTTGGCTGAAGATTGAAACCCGCTTGGAGAAGCGCAAAAAAACTTTCTGGGAGTCGCTGACCTGGAAGCCCCTTTCCCACCCAGTGGGCTGGGTGGCCCTGGCCGCCTGTCTTTGCGTCACCCTATCGGGGGCGATTTATCAAAGCCGGCAGGCGGACAACAACGACTTGGTTTCTTACGTGCTGAGTCTTTCCGAACCCACGGTCGATGAGGGCCGCGATTCGAGCGGGATGGTAGAGCCGGTTCTTTTAACCGAACCTTCCACCGCCGGGGCCGATATCCTTTTAACCGACGAGAACCATTCGGATCTTCTGCCGGAGGACGAGACCCCCTCCGCCCTTTGACGTGATTTGGGCAAAAAAAAGGGGGCCCAATCGGGCCCCCTTTTCACAAAAACTTCTTTTTTACTTTTTCTTGGCGCCCAAAACCTCATCCTTCAAGGCTTTCAAAACGCGGATCTTGACGACCTTCTTGGCCGGAACATTGACCATCTCGCCGGTGCGGGGGTTGCGGGCGACGCGGGCCTTGCGGTCCTTGAGTTGGAACACTCCCAAACCATCCAGCTTGATCTGGCCTTCTTTTTTCAAAGTCGCGTAAATCAGTTCGCGCTGGGCATCCACCACAGCGACGACCTCTTTCTTCTTTAAAGTTGTTGCTTCCACCAACGCCGACAGAAATTCACTCTTGGTCAAGACCTCACCTCCTGGGGATAGAAACTCACTTGCATGTATTTATCCAAAGTTACCTGTGTTTTACAAGGAATTTATGCGATTTTCGGCCCCTAAATGCCTAAACTTGAGCCAAAGGGACTTCCCATCGGCTTTCTACTATAAGGAAGGAGGGTTTGAGGGTTCCCATCAGCCCATTCGGATGCCCGAACGATTCTGCCCGTGTAAAATACCGCTCATGAAAAAAAACCTTTCCTGGCTGATCCTTTTTCCTTTTTTGATTCTCCTGAGCTTGGGCTGCGCCACGGGCCCGCACCTAAGGGTTCCGGTGCGCCCCTCACCCCAGCACACCTTGAACCCTCCCCCGCCCGCCAGGCTTCGCATCCCGGTGGTCATCAATCTGCCCAATCTTTCAGAGGTCGAAAAGCACCTGGCGGATTTTGCGAAAGAGGATTTCAAGAAAACGGAAAAATCCCTGACCAAGAGCCTGGGAACCACCGTCTGGTGGGACCCCCTGGATTGGGAATTCAACGGCAATACCCTGACCGCCCATATGCACATTCACTACAAGAAAAAACAAGGTTCCCTGAACGCGGATGTGAAAGAAGCCGAAAAGATCGCGGAAGAAGTGGAACAGGACGCCAAGGTGGACCTGGCCTCGACCCTTCAATGGAACAAAGACTGGCACCTGGAGGCCCCCAATTTTGACGAGGCTCCCGAAGCCGGGGGAAACACCCTGGAGCCGGAAGAATCGGATTCGAAAAAGAGCGAGCGCCTGCTTCGCAAAGGAACGGCCGGGTTCCACGAAAGTTTGAAGCGAAGCACCAACATCAAGGACCAGGCGGCAGAAATTTGGAAGCAGCTTCAGGAACCCATCCGCATGGCCTCGGATATCTGGCTCCAGATCAAGACCGATAAGGTCAGTGTGGGGTCTTACCGCCTGATCCCCGACCCCAAGACGCCGAGGCTGGAAACGGTCTTTGAGGTTTACGCCCAGCCCAGTGTGATCATCGGGCAGGAGCCGAGCGTTATTAAATCGGAACTGCCGCCCCTATCGGACTACCAGCCGGGGCCGGAGGGTTTCCATATCGAGACGAACCTGAAAATCAGCTTCCACGAGGTCAACAAGCTGTTGATTGATCCCAAGACGGGCATCTTGAACAAGGCCCTGCCCGGAAGCGGAAACCACCATTTGAAAATCACTAACATTTCCGTTTACGGGTCCGGGGGGCAGATTGTGGTGGAGGCCCAGGTGGATTACGACCCGCTTCTGGACCTGTCGGGCCATCAGGCCCAGTTGACCATTTACCTGGTGGGCACGCCCAAGTACCACGAGGACACGCAATTGATCGACTTTCCCGACATCGATTTCGACATTCAAACCAGCGACTTCCTGGTGCAGATGGCGGAATTTATCGCGGGCTCTGGAATTAGGGACGCCCTGCGCAAACAGGCCGTGGTGCCGGTGGGGAAAAACCTGGACGAATTAAAAGATCAACTCACCAAACTGCTCAACCGGCCCTTAGGTCCTTTCGCCAGGCTTCACACCACCATTACCTCGCTGAAGATGGAAGAGGCCTTCGTGAGCGACTACGGCTTGGAAGGCCGGGTGGCCTTGGACGGCGACGCGGCGGTGGATTTGAATTTATAGGTAAGAGCTCCATGCACAAACAGGAAGGTCTTAAATCGCCCTGGGCCTTCTCAAATCCAATGTGTGAGGAAAGTCATTACCCAGTTCCTCCGGGGGAGCGGCCATGCGCCCGCTGGCCCTTCCATGGGTCTCGAAACGGGATTTCCAACGGGACTCGGCCTCTTCCGCGTTAACGGGTGTCAGGTCAAAACTGCGACCTCCGGGATGGAAGGTATGCAGAGCGCAGCCCCCGAGTGAAATTTCAAGCTGGGGATCGATCAAATCCAATTCCAAAAAGGGCACGGCGGGCAGGTCCCCGTAGAGGGATAGCGGCTGATCCCAGGCCTTGTACCGGATTCCCGCCACCTGAACCCCCGGCGTGGTGGTCGGCATCAAGGGCACCCGGCGGCCGTTGCAGGCGAGCAACAAGCCGGGCCTAGCGTCTTTCAAAGTCACCTCCACCCTTTCGGTGGAGGCATCCACCGCGCGGCTTACCGTGGAAGTCACAGCTTCCTCGCCCAATACCGGCCAGGGTTCCAGCGCGGGCCGAATTTCCAGATCCGCCCCTTCAATCACCACCTTGCCGCAGAGGGGAAAGCGGAAATTGAAATGGGCGCGGAACCATTCCAGTTCAAAATTAAAACCGTCCCGGCGCAGGTCCTCCAACACGTGGGACAAATCTTCCCAAAGGTACCAGGGCATCAGGTACTGGTCATGAAGGCGGGTGCCCCAGCGCACGAGTCGAGTCTGGAGCGGAACCCTATAAAGGTGCGCCACTAAGGCTCGAACTAAAAGCTGCTGCAAAAGCGCCATACGGGGATTGGGGGCCATCTCGAAGGCACGCAATTCAAGCAGCCCCTGGCGACCCCTTACCGAACCGGGGTCGTATAGCTTGTCGATGCAGAATTCGGCGCGGTGGGTGTTGCCCGAAACATCCACCAGCAGGTGGCGGAAAAGCCGGTCGAGGCGCCAAAAGGGCAGTTCCCCCTCGGCGGGAACGCGGCGCATGGCATTTTCGAGCTCGTAAAGCGAATCATGCCGGGCCTCATCGGGCCGGGGGGCCTGGCTGGTAGGCCCGACAAAGAGCGAGGTGAAAAAATAGGATAGGCTTGGGTGCCTCTGCCAGTAGGCGATCATGGCGGGCAAAAGACGGGGCTGTCGGAAAAAGGGGCTTTGTTCCGGCCGGGCGGCCCCCAAAACCAAGTGGCTCCCTCCGCCCGTGCCCACGGGCCGGCCGTTGACCGTAAACTTCACGGCGGTCAGGCCGATCTGCCGGGCTTCCTCGTATAGTACTTCGGTGTTGTCCCTCAAATCGGACCAGCCCGCGGCGGGTTGAATATTGACTTCCAGCACGCCCGGGTCCGGGGTGATGCGGAAAGCCATCAGCCGGCTGTCCGTGGGTGGTTCGTAACCTTCCAAAACCACGCTCAAGTGGAGGGCCCCTGCCGCCGCCTCAATTTTGGCAACCAATTCAAGATAATGTTCCAGCAATGCCAGGGGCGGTAAAAATACGTGGAGCTTCCCCTCTCGGCATTGGACGCAAAGCGCGGTCCGCACCGCCCCTTTGGCAGCGAGGCCCGGTTTGGAAGGAATGCTCCCAAGTTTTTTATAAGTCGGCAGGGGAGGCAGGTTCTCGAAAGTATCCCGGGGAAAGGGCACGGTTTCCAGGGGCTTTCCTTGGGGGAGGTCGTTCAAGGGAAGCCGATAGCCCATGGGGGAATCCCCTTCAAACAAGAGGATTCTTCCCATGGAAGGGTCCTTTTCAAATTTCCATGCCTCGCTAACCCATCCTTCCTGTTCGAGGCTCCAGGTGACGGGCAAAACCCATCCAATGATTTGGGGAACTTCTTCCTTCGGCGATTTCTTAGTGCGTTTTTTCCGTCCCCGTACCGGAATCGGCTGGATTTCCGGCTCTTGGAGGACAGGGGAAGGAACGGCCGGGGAAAGGGGAAACCCCACGTTGCTCTCGTAGGCTGGAAGAATTCGCGACGGGGATAGCCCCAGCTCCTGGCCTAATTTTTCCAGCAACGCTTTAGCGGCATGGGGGGGCGTTTGGCCGGACTCGGTGGGGTTTGCCAAGAGGTTCTCATGTGCCCAGACCGGCTCCCCGTCGGGGCGCCAAAAACTGTTGAGGGACCAGCGCGGAAGGGGCTCCCCCCCATACCATTTTCCCTGGCCCGCCTGGGCGATGGAGCCCGGGGAAAAACACTTGCGAAGACGCGTCAAAAGTTCCCAGCCTTTTTTTAGTTTTTCCTCCCCCAGAGCTTCGGTCACCCATTGGGGATCGTCGCGGTTGTCCACCGAAACAAAGGTCGGCTCCCCGCCCATGGTAAGCCCGACGTTGAGTTGGTTGAACCGGTCATCGACCGTTTCTCCCATCCGGTCCACGGCTTCCCATTGCGTTTGGGATAGGGGGAGAGTGGGGCGTGGGGGGTCCAGCACCCGCTTCAGGGTCATCGCATGTTCCAGCCGAGTTTCACAGGGCTCGACACTTCCGCTGATGGGGGCCGCGCTGGAAGGATGGGGGGTACAACTTAAGGGGATATGGCCCTCCCCCGCGAAAAGGCCCGAGGTGGGGTCCAGTCCCACCCAGCCAGCGCCCGGCAGATAAACTTCCACCCAGGCGTGCAGGTCGGTGAAATCCTTTTCCGGGCCTTTGGGCCCGGTGACGGGCTCCTCGTCCGCCACCAACTGGATGAGATATCCGGAAGCGAAACGAGCGGCGATTCCCTGGTGCCGGAAAACTTGGCATGCCAGCCAAGCCAGGTCCCGACAGGACCCGCTTTTTAAAGACAGCGTTTCCTCGCACTTTTGAACACCCGGTTCCAGCCGAACCAGGTAGCGGCTTTGCCGGTTGATCTTCTGGTTAACCTCGGAGAGCAGCTCCACCACATGTCGTTTTTTTCTCCCCATGCCACGGACAAATTTTTTGAGAAGCGGCCCCTTTTCATCCAGCACGAGGTATGGGCGCAGGTCGCCGGCCAGGTTCTTTTCATACTTGAAGGGATAGTGGAGGTAGTCCTCCTCCACGAAAAAATCGAAGGGGTTGATCCGGACCATTTGGGCCCTCAAGCCCACCCGGACTTCCAGTTCAAGGCAGGGTTCGGGCAGGACGATGCGGGCCGCGTAATTGCCGAAGGGATCCTGCTGCCAGTTCAAAAAATGTTTTTTGGGCTGGACCGAAAGAGCGTAGGAAAGGATGGGCGTGCGACAGTGGGGAGCGGGCTTGAGGCGGATCGTGTGGGGCCCCAGAGTCACGGGACGGTCGAACCGGTAGAGCGTGAGATGTTCGAGATAGACCTGTGTCGACATGATTTCGCGGCTCCAATTGTAAAATAGAGAACGCCCAAGCCCTTCATTGCAAGTTTCTTGCCCAAGAATCCGGCCCCGGCCCCTGGAGTTCACGGTGATTCGGACAGAATTTTTGTTTACGGAGCCAAAAAAGAATGGCCTCTTGCCAAAAGTCTCCATTTTTGTCGATCAGACCACAAGCGCCCTTTTGGGCTATATTCAAGGGGTTTACATAGGTAAAATGTTGCCATGTCGAATTTCTTTGCTCTCTCCTTCGATAACGTTTCGTCTCCCTCTCTGCGCCTAAAGGTTCCGCCTGAAAATGAGACCCCGAATGATTGGGGAATGGTTTGGTTTATGGGCGACGAGGGTCCAGCGACCTTGGTGCGGGGTTCGGGCGCCGGAGGAGAGGATTTAAAGCTGGTACTCTCCGACTGGAATCGGTTCCGGTCCGCTTCTTTTTTCGCCATGGCCGGCGAAAGGCAAGCCGGCAAAAACATTCCCCCCTTCCTGCGCAGTTACGGCGGACGCCAGTTCGTTTTCATTTTCAGCGGAAACCTGAAAGGCGATTTCAAAACCATCCTCTCCCTTGGAGGCGACCCCAGCTTCGAGCCGTTGGGCTCTTCGGGCATGGAACACGCCTTTTGCTGGCTCCTGCACCAATTGTTCCTAAAACAGGCGCGGCGTCTTTCCGACGTTCCCTGGAAAGATTTGCAAAGCTGGTTTAACGAAATCAATTCCATGGGCGAATTCAACTGCGTTCTCAGCGACGGCAAGAACCTGGCGGCTTACCGGGACCGGGAAGGCCGGGGCGGCCTCTACAGCTTGCGACGAATTCCCCCGCACCCGCCGGGCCATCTAGAAAATGAAAATCTCACCATGAATCTGGACGACGAGATGGACACCAACCGTACCATTTATTTATTTTCGAGTGGCCCCTTATCCAACGAAAACTGGCAGCCCCTTTCACCCGGGGGACTTTGCGTGATAAGACGCGGCCGCCTTTTATTTGACAGTTCTGCAACGGACCCAGCCCTTGGTACTACCTGGGCCCTCGTTGGCAGCCAGTCCCAGCAAACGACACTTTTCGTACCCCCACCTGCCGTCGTCAGAAAGGGTATGGATAAATGCGTCATGAACGTTTCTCATGAGACCACCTACCATTACCGCATGCCCGTGGAGCGGTCCACCCACCTGCTTCGGTTGCGCCCGGTCCAAGACCGTTTTCAGGAACTCCTGGAGTTTAAACTCGAGGTATCGGTCGAAGGCCGCCGCCAAGAATTTCAGGACGTTTACGGAAATTCCATCCTTCAATTGGAAGTGGAAAAGCCCTTCACCGAAATGGTCGTGCGTTCTTTTTCCCGGGTCCGCCTCACCGAGGGCCCGGCCCGCTGGTTCACCCTGGCGCCGAAGCGCGAGGAACTGCCCGTGGTTTGGATGCCCGGACAGCGCCAGACCATGCTTCCCTTCCTTCTTCCGCCCGAGCTTCCCGAGACCCAGCTGAAGGAACTAACCGAATATGCCATGGGCTTCGCCCAGCGAAACGACATGGTACTTTTGGACACCCTGATGGACATGAACCAAACCATCCACGACGACTACGCCTATGTGACTGGATCCACCCACAATAACACCACTCCCTTTGAGGTCTACACCAGCCGCCAGGGCGTCTGCCAGGATTTCGCCAACCTTTTCATCTGCCTGGCCCGGCTTTTGAATCTGCCCGCCCGCTACCGGGTGGGTTACATCTATACGGGAGGCAACTACGAGAACAAGATCTGGTCCGAAGCCTCCCACGCATGGGTGGAACTTTACCTTCCCAATTGCGGCTGGTGCGGGTTCGACCCCACCAACGGAAGCATCGTGGACCTGGACCATGTCCGGGTGGCCTGCGGAAGGAACTACTTGGACGCCACACCCACCTCGGGCACCCTCTATAAAGGCGGCGGCCCCGAAACACTGAATGTTTCCGTCCGCATCGAGATGGACCCGCCGCAGCAACAACACCAATATTAAATATTATTTTTTTTGTTAAGAATGGATTGGTCCTTTTTGGGCCGCTGGGCGGTTTTCGACTTTTTCGGCAAACAACTCAAAACCGCTTCGGTTTCTTTCTCGGTCAGATAGCGCCATTGGCCTGGTTCTAAATCCAATCCGATTGGGCCAATCGATACCCGATGAAGATCGATCACCCTGAAAAAGCGATTGAAGGTTGTATCTTTAAAACACCCAAAGATCCGGCGGATCTGCCGGTTTTTCCCCCCGTCTAAGGTCATTTGCACCAAACAGTTCGGCCCCGTGACCCCGAGAACCCGAATAGCCTTGGCCTTCAGAATCCCCAGCGGGGTTTCGATTCCTTTCAAAACTTGCTGCAGATGCTCTGCACTCAAATGACCCTTCACCCAAACCTCATAGACCTTGGGGATATTGCCGGGGGTTTGCAAAAGACGGACAAGAGACCCTTCCCGGACAAAGAGCAGAAGACCGCTGGAGTCCTTATCCAATCTCCCGACCGGCACCCAACCCTGAGTATGGAGTTCTTCCGGCAGGAGCCCGTAAACGGTTTGGGAGCCCTTTTGGTTTTCGCCGTCAAATCGAAGAGGGCGGGTGACTTCATAGCCCTTAGGCTTATGGAGGATGAGGAATCTTTCGTTCACCCAGACAGGGTACTAGAAAAAGATGAAGGTCAGCAGAATGAAGATGGGGATCAAAACAGCCCCGGACCAAAGCATGTAGCCCCCGAAAGAGGGCATACGAACCCGGGATTGCTCGGCGATGGCGCGCACCATGAAGTTGGGGCCGTTGCCGATATAGCTGTTGGCGCCCATCAGCACCGATCCGCATGAAACGGCGGCCAACAACTGGGGGGCCTGTTTGGCCAGCTCGCCTAGATGGTCCGTAGAAAGACCATTCTGCCCCGCCGCCAGGGCGGCGTAGCTGAGGTAGGTCGGGGCGTTATCCAGAAAACTGCTCAAGGCCCCGGACAGCCAGAAATAGGCCCAGGAATGGCTCAGGGCCAGGGCCTTGCCTTTGGCCTCCAGCAAGGTCAGCGCCGGGATCATGGAGCCGAAGATTCCAAAAAAGAGAACCATCACCTCAATGAAGGGCGCGAAGGAAAACTGGTTTTCCTCGTGGATTTCCTTCGGGGTCTTGTAATAAGAAAGAAGCCCCAGGGAAAACATGACGATAATCTGGAAGATTTTGGAGGCGTCCACCCCGCGGGCGCCCCAATGGGCCTCCAGCACGGGGTTCAGAAAATAACCCGACACCAGCACCGTGGATAAGATGCCGAAAAGGCAGGCAACGCTCAAGCGGCCCTTCACCTGGATGGGCTGCTCCGCTTCCTGGATGGCCTGGATCAGGGACCCTCGGACATGGGTTTCCTCGCCGTCGAAAATTTTGTCGTCAATCAGGTGAAAGACGAACAGCAAAATCAAAAGCGTCAGGGACCAAACGGGAATCAGGCGGAAGGTCCAAAAAAAGGGCACCCCCCTCAGGAACCCCAGGTAGAGGGGCGGATCGCCCAAAGGCGTTAGCAGCCCCCCGCAGTTGGAGACGATGAAGATAAAAAAGACCACCACGTGGGTTTTGTGGCGACGCATGAGGTTGGCGCGAAGCAGCGGACGGATCAGGACCATGCTGGCCCCGGTGGTGCCCAAAAGGCTGGCCAAAATGGCGCCCAACCCCAGAAAGAGGGTGTTGATATAGGGAAGTCCCGCGAAGGCGCCGGAGATATATATGCCCCCGCTGACGGTAAAAAGCGAACCTACCAGCGCCAAAAAAGCCAGGTAGTCCAAGTAGGTTTCAAGCACCTTCGTGATGTCGCCCGAGGGCCGAAGATAAAGGAAGACCCCGGCGCCCGCGCAGGCCCCGGCCAGCAGAAACTTGTTGCCCATGCTTTCCCACCAGCGGGAAATGCCGGGAATAAATGGGAAAGTCGCCGTCGCAAATAAGAGAAACACGAAGGGAAGAAAGTGCAAAAAGGCGGTGAAACCGTCCATTTGCTGCCAGTAATTCATGGAGTCCATTGAAATCCTTCCGATTTACAAACTTCGGTTATCCCCGACCTGCTACCTCACCACCGCGTCGCCCTCTTCCCCGCTGCTGATCTTGTAGGCTTGCTCGACGCGGTGGACGAAAATTTTTCCGTCGCCCTTCTTGCCCGTCCGGGCCGATTGCAGAATGGTCTGAATGATGCGCTCCCCCTCCTCATCCACGGCCACTATCTCCAGTTTCATCTTGGGAAGGGTGTCGACCTTGATGGCCCGGCCCAGCCAATTTTGGGTAACCCCCATCTGCTTGCCGTGGCCCCTCACCTCGGTGATGGTGATGCCCGGGTAATCGGCCTCTTCCAGGGCTTCCTTCACCCTCTCGAAAGCCGAGGGTTGGATAATGGCTTCGATTTTTTTCATTCCAAACCCCAGTTGACGGATATCCTTCCCCGTGAAAGGTCCCGGCTTCAAAAAAAAAGGGTTAACCCCGAGCGGTTAACCCCCGTACTCCCCACGAGGGAACAACAATCCATTGTTTAAGAAACGGCTGTGTCGCCCGTTTCCCCGCTGCTGATGCGATAGACCTCATCGATGGTGTAGACGAATATCTTCCCATCCCCCACGCTTCCGCTGGAGGCGCTGGTGAGGATGGACTTCACCAGTTTTTCCACCTCAGAGTCGGGCGCCACGATTTCCAGCTTCAATTTGGGCAGAAACTCAACCTTGTACTTGTAACCTCGAAACTGTTGGGACAGGCCCTTTTGCTTGCCGTGACCTTCGACTTCGGTAAGGGTGACCCCCGTGTAACCCGCTAACTCCAGGGCTTTCTTCACGCTGTCGAACTTTTCGGGCCGGATAATGGCTTCGATCTTTTTCACAAAAGCTCCTTAAGAACATGTTTCAAAAACAAAACCAGCGCATTTTTTACCACCCAGACGC
This sequence comes from candidate division FCPU426 bacterium, assembly GCA_963738405.1. GTDB lineage: Bacteria > Oederibacteriota > Muellerivitia > Muellerivitales > Muellerivitaceae > CAVTWJ01. The sequence goes on from CAVTWJ010000014.1 coordinate 149,962, forward strand.
CAAAACACAACGAATATTACATTCGTTTTAAAGGTTTTTACCTTCTTTTTGAGCCTTCGCGACTTAGTGGAAAAATAAGTCTTTTTCTTTTTCGAACCGCCTAAATATGAAAAAGTCCCCCTTTTGGGGGGACTTTTTCGACCTCAATCTCTTTAAAGCTGTACTAATTAATGAGCTGTGACGTTTTCGGAAGCCTTGTCCATCTTGATTCCGCAATATCCCACAGTGCCCATCTCGGGTATGTCCAACCCCTCGATTTCGGTTTCGGGAGAGACGCGGTTTCCAACGATCTTTTCAACGACCATGAAGACGACCCACGAAATGACCGACAAGGTTATGAAACAGGTCACCACGCCGATACATTGGGCGATGAACTGGGAAGCGTCCCCGTAGAACAACCCGGTCACGCCCTTCAAGTTGCCAGCCGCCGAGGTGGTGTTCAAGTAACTGGAAGCTCCCACGCCGTTCCAGCCTTGTCCGTAGGTACCGTCAGCGAAGAGGCCGAGGGAGATACAACCCCAGGCTCCATTGGTTCCATGGACCGAGATGGCTCCGACTGGATCGTCCACTTTCAGGACGCGTTCCACAAAGAAGCAGCTCTCGATAACCAAGATGCCTGAAACAACGCCGATGATGCAGGCGCCGGGGGCGTTCACGAAGGCCGAAGGACCGGTGATGGCCACGAGGCCCGCCAGCATACCGTTCACCATCATGCCCGGATCCGGCTTACCTGCACGGATCCAAATCCAAATCATGGAGAACAAGGCGCCGGTGGCGGAAGCCAACATGGTGTTGACCGCGACCACCGAGATGCGCAGGTCCGCGCCGGCCAGGGTGGAACCGGGGTTGAACCCGAACCAGCCGAAGGCCAGGATGAAGCAACCCGCGATCGCCATGGGCATGTTATGCGCCGGGATGGCGTTGGCCGTGCCGTTCTTATTGAACTTGCCGATACGGGGCCCGATGATCAGGGCGCCGATCAAGGCGATCACGCCGCCTTGCATATGCACCACAGTGGAACCGGCGAAGTCGGTATAGCCGTGGCCCAGGCCGAAGTTGGCGCCCAATTGGGCCAGCCAGCCGCCGCCCCAGACCCAGTTACCGAACACCGGATACATGATGGTTCCGATGGCAACCCCATAAAGGCAGAAAGCCGACCATTTCCAGCGTTCCGCCATGGCTCCCGTGGGAATAGTAGCCGTGGTATCCATGAACACCATCTGGAACAGGAAGAGGGTGAAAACACCGACGTCATAGGCCGGGCCCGTCAAGAAATACCCGACGTTTCCGATCATGCCGAAGGGCTTGCCGAAAAGCGTCCAGGTGATTTCATTACTGAGGCCGGCGTACCCGCCCAAGGTTCCAAGGGAGCCCAGGCCGCCGAACATGAAGGCGAAACCGCAGACATAGAACCCCAGCATCCCGAAGGGATAGATCATGAAGTTCATGGTCATGGTATGGTTCACGTTCTTGGCGCGGGTCATGCCCGTTTCCACCATGGCGAACCCTGCCTGCATGAACATGACCAAATAACCGGTCACCAAGGTCCAGACAATGTTGATCGCCACGCGGTTATGGCCGACAGCGGCCGCCAATTCCAGCACGGTCGGATTCTTGATGTCTTTAAAGCTGTTAAAGCCAGTCAAGTCCGAGATCCCGCCGGTATTCGAACCGTTCGGGTCCGCCGCCTGAGGCGCCGGTGTTGCCGCGGGAGCCGCAGCAGCTGGCGCCGCCGCCGGAGCCGCCGTCTGAGCGTTCACCACGACCGGTACCGCTAGTACCAGGAGATAGTAAAGCATCAACGAGATGCTCCCTATCTTTCTAATTTTTGCCAACATACTCTACCTCCTTGTGGTTTAGAAACTTTCCTTTCGCCCTCATCGGGCGAAAGGGTCCTTCAACTCGACCCGGGGCCAGGACTGAACCCCTACAGTTCCGAGTGAAAAAGCAAGCCTTGTGCCATTTTTTGAAAATGACATTCGAACAAGTAAATAATTCATAAATATTTGATTTTTGCGAGTAAACGAATCGTTTGTATTAGACCTAAATTGCTACATAATTGTACAAGACGACAAATAGGTGTTGTTTAGCTTATTTGAATGTTCCCAGGTTCACGGGCCTTTGAATCCAACAGTTTCAAAATAATAAATTTGTTTTGTTCCATCTCGAGTTCGGTTTTTTGGTTTAAGGCACATGAAAGAAATATCAACGCATCGAAGAGCCTTGGCTTTAGAATCATTCGGCTCGTACGATTCCCCAACAAGGGGAGAAAGTTATTAAAAGTGAGAGGTACTGTTAAATGAAACTCGGAATTACTTTTTACCGCTTCGGCATTCTCGGTTTTCTTTTTGCCCCGGGGGTTCTGCTGGGAGAGCCGCTCAAGACTTTATTGGCTCAAAACCATTCGATGCTGACCACCTATATCTTGCTCTACGGTTTTCCTGCCTTAGTGGGCTTTACCATGCTGACCATGACGGAGGAAGGTTTTCGAAACCCGCCGGATCCAGTGGCCCGCCTCCTCAACGGCCTATCAGCCCTAACGGTTTTCTGGCTGATCCTTTGGTGTGTCATTTGGGCCGGATTGGACGCTAAAGCCGGCAATCAAGCCGACCTCATCGTCAAATATATGGGCTTCATTAATCTTTTGGGACCCTTGGTGGGCGCCGTCATTTATGGGTGGGGTTGGAAAGCGATTGATCTTTCCCAACGGACTTTGCGTTTCCTGATGGCCATCGGCTGGAACGTAAGTTTCATGAGCATGATGAACCTGCATTTAGACCCGACCATGGGACACTTAAAAGGTCCCGGCATCGGCGGATTGCTGGTGATGTCGGGGGTCTACCTGATTATGGGCGATTTAAAACGAAGCGCGAAAAAATAAAACTTTCGTCGTTTTTTCATGCTCTTTGGGATTAGTCGGTTCTTTGCGATTGAAGCTCTAAACCGGCACCACTTTCTGGATATATTTCTTCATCGCGTCGAATACTTCCGGTACCGTCAACCCATCCATGGGGTCATGCTTTCGGCAATATCCCACTTCACAAGCCGAACACTGGGGATTCTTGGGGACCAAGACCGTATTCTCATTGCCCCAGGGTCCCCATCGGACCGGGGTGGATTCCGGGGCGGGCGAAAAGATCGCGACCATGGGGGCTCCCACCGCCGCGGCAAGCTGCATCGGCCCCGTGGGGCTTGTCAGTACGCAAACCGCTCCCTGGCATAGAGCTGCCAACTGCTTCAAGTTCAAATCGTTCGTGATGATCAGAACGGGCTTTTGTTCCATGGGAAGGGAAAAGAGAAAAGCTGTCACTTCTGCAATAAGAGCCGATTCATCAGCCTCGGCGGTCAAAACCACCCTTAACCCCTTCACTTGGCATAAATAACCCAACAATTGCCCGAACCTCTCGGCCTTCCAGTGCCTTGCCCTTCCCTTGGAACCGGGATGAACAAGAATATAGGGTTCGGCTAGCCCGATGCCCTTTTGGCTTAAGATCTCCTTAACTTTTGACTTATCACCCTCACCCAGGGGGAATTCTATTTTTGAGGCAAATTGGGTGATTCCAAGGGGTTTTAACAGCTCAAAATTGTATTCAACCTCGTTGCGGTCGCTGACGGCCCGGTTAATCTTGATGGAATGGGTAAGAAAGAATCCCTGCCATTTGTAATCCATCCCAATACGAACTGGAATTTTGGCCATCCAGGCCGCCAAGACCAACTTAGCCGTGGGCATTAGGTGGAGGCAAATATCCGGGGACAAACCCTTAAACCGGCTCGTCAAACCCATCAGGCCTTCCAGTTTAGTAATGGACTCTATGGCATCCACGGCAGGATGTTCCTGAAGCATGCCTTCGGCCCCCGACGTGACGAAAACGGTGATCTTGGCCTTGGGGAAGGCGGATTTTAAGGTTTGAAAAACCGGCAAAGCCAATAAAAGCTTGGCCGGTTTATCAGCGCAGGTCACGAGAATATGTTGGGGGTTCAATGCTTCAGCCATGTTTAATTCTCCCAAATGGATGATCTATCAATGATATGAAAGTCCGATCACGATACTGAATCGAATCTATGAGGGCAATAGCTGAGAAATCTCAGGTTTCCCCAAAATCCTCTCTCCGCTTCCAGTGCGGAGAGAGGATTTTCCGTCTTTATCGAACCAAAACGGGAAAGGTTTTCCCGTCGAGATGCCAATTTTAACACTTTCTTAATGGCGCCCCCAATGACACCGGAATAATCTCTCCCCAAGCCCATGGTAAGGGCAGCCAATAGTTTTGCGACGCAAAAGAAATTTCAACTCCATTTTAAGAAACATGAGGCCGCCCCAAACGGGATAGTTCGGTTCATCCGAACTTAAATCTTTTTGGAGGAAATTATGGATGTCACAACCATCAATTGCGTTATTTTGGTTCTGGGGCTGATCGCTGGAACAATTGTCGCGATTGTCAAAGCTACTCCGGGACCCAAAAAATAAGGTCTAGGAACTCAGGTTTACCTACTGAGTTAAAATTCTCTTTTCCCTCAATCGCTTTGCAGTATTTGGTTTTTTAAAACCAGATTTTGCAAGCAATGGAAGATTTTGTGTCTTTCAAATTTTATTTTTCATAATTTCCAAATTGAGTCGCCACATCTCCCTTGAAGGAAATGGAGCCTGTGTGGGTGAGCTTGCTTTGAAGGTCAATCCAAATTTCCCCGCCCATGTCCCGCCAGCGGCGGCAAAAACTGTAATCTTCGCTCAAGTAGGTACCGGTGGCCTTGTCCACCAAACAGTTAAAAAGCGCGCATCGGTAGGGACTTCCCCGCAGGGCATCCTCGGCTTGGTCTTCCCTCGTATATTTTAAGTCGGCGTAATGTTCGATCATCGATAACAACACTTGGCGCTTGATCATCATGAACCCTGTTCCAGCGTAGAGCGCCTTGGCAAAACCCTTCTTGGCCTCCACCTTCGCCGGATCTTCCAACCCCATCACATAACCTAAAGAGGAAGATTCCAGGTTTTCTTTCCCCTCCTTGGCTTGAAGGGCTGTCTTGGCCCAATCTACCTTCTTGGTCGGGTAAACCCCCGCCGCAATATCCCCGTTGAAATCCAAAAGCCGGAAGACTTGATCGGGCGAGAAAGATATATCCGCGTCGATGAAGATCAGGTGGGTCGCGGCTTGGTTGTGAAGAAACTGCGCTACCAATCCCTGGCGGGCCCGGGGAATCAAGGCGTCCCCCGAAGTCATATAGACCGTCAAATCAATCCCGCCCCTCTGAAGACAGGCGTTTTGAAGGCGCATGAGGGAGGTGGCGTAAAGGCTGGTCACCAGACCCCCATAACAAGGGGTGGCGACAGTGAGATGAATGCGATTTTCCGCCATGAGTTTCTCCTAAAAGATTTTTGGACATTCAAACAGGGAATTGGAACCCTATTGTCGCAGATTCAGCCTGAATTGGCCCCTTTTCGCGGGGTATTGTAAAAAATTTAAATTTCATTAAGATTTCACCTTCATCGTTTCCCCGCTTTCTCAACGACTTCAACGATGGATTAAAGCCGAACCGACCTAAAAAAAGCCTTAGGGCAAGTTAGGTTGGACGGGGGACCCAGAAACTTTGGGGCTTATCCAGCTTCCTTAAATAAATCCTTTATAAGGAGCCGGACGGCGAGCCTTTCGCGCCGAGCCCGACAGCTAACCTCGCAGGCCAACGAAGGGTTCGTCCTAATTCCAAGGCGGCCCAAAGAAAAGACAGAGTCCCTTTCGGTTCTGTCACGGAGGCCGTACACCATGTCCGATTCCAAAACTTCATCCCATAAAGTTCACCAGCTGGGCTGGGCTCTCGTATTCGCGGTGGTGTACGCGGATATCGGCACATCGGTTTTTTATACCCCCGGCATTCTGTACGGCTCGATCGGCAATTTGGCCACCCTTGCCCAGTTCATCACCACCGGGGTCTTCGTTTCTATCGCCCTGAAATATGTAGAAATCTGCGAAAGGTGCCCGGATGGAGGCGGGGTGGTTTCCATTACCCGAGAGGCTTTTTCGGCTTGGGAATTTTTGCCCCTCGTCGGCGGGTCTTTTATCACTGTGGATTACTTCCTCACTTCGGCCATTTCGGGCGTATCGGGCCTCTATTACCTTTCCAGCCTCCTGCCCGGCTCCAAGGATCTGGTTGTTGTAGCCTCCCTTATTCTCTTCTTGGTTCTTCTTTTGATTAACCTAGTAGGGGTTAAGGAATCAGCCTCGGTGACCTCCTCCTTCGCCACTGTGGAAATCATCGTCACCTTTTTACTTTTGGGATCAGCCTTCTATTACATCACCGTCCAACCAAACTTAAGCTGGGGCGGACTTTTTAACAGCATCATCCATCCGGGGGTCCAACTGACCTTCGGTTCCCTGGCGATCGGCTACGCCACCACCTGGCTGGCCTATTCGGGACTTGAATCGGTGGCTCAGATCTCCGGAGCCATGGTCACACCCGTCAAGAAAACCGCTAACAAAGCCATGTGGTGGGTCATCGGCACCATCGCAGTCATCACATCTCCCATGACCGCCGTGGTTCTTTATATCTTGCCCGCCCAGGTAAAAAGCACCCAAGCCGATTCCCTATTATCCGCGCTTGGCTCCCAAGTCGGCGGCCCATTCCTAGGGATCGCCGTCGTCGTTGCGGCCGCGGCCCTACTTTTCATGGCCTGCAATACGGCGATTGTGGGAAATTATCACGTCAATGTTCGCCTGTCGGACCTGGGCTTTTTGCCCTCTTTTTTACGTAAGCGCCACCCGGTATTAGGAACGCCCTATCTTTCCATCATCGCCTCGGCGGCAGTTCCGATGGTGATTATCCTCGCCACCAAGGCCAACGTGGACGCCCTGGGCGACCTTTACAATTTCGGACTTCTAGGCACCCTTTCCCTCTCCTCTATCGCCATCGACAAACTGCGCTGGAGGGACGGCGTGCGGGGTTTCAAGTTTTGGTCGGGCATCTTCACGACCCTCGCCCTTTTGGCGGCCTGGTTTATCAACATGGTGCATAAACCCAACGCGCTCATGTTCGGCGGCACCATTGCGGCCCTTCTGGTCGCGGCAGGGGTTTGGCACCGTCTAGGGGCGGCCCGAAAGGCCGTGGAGGTTTTCGCGAAGGCCGAATCGGAAGCGGCGGACCTGCCTGAAGCTTCTAATATTCTCACCTTAGAGGAAGCCCAGGAGGCCAGCGCCATAGAAGGTTCGCCGATCATGGTGGCCCTGCGCCAGGTCAACAACAAGCTTTTGGAGGACGCCGCTGTTTACGCCAAAGGATTAAGCCGCAAGAACATTTACCTTATTTTTGTGGATGAAATGCCGGGGCTCTTTTTGCCTCAGGAAGTAAAGCCCACGACGGATGCGGTAAAGGTGCTGATTGATTCATGCGCTGAATTGCGCAAACACAAGATGAACGGCATTCCCATTTGGCGCATGGCCGAGGATGCGGGCATTTCCATCGCCGAGGCCGCCAAGATCCTGGGCATTAAGCAGGTATTCGTGGGAAGCTCCAAGCGCACCTTTTTCTGGCGCATGGTGCGAGGGCGCATGCTGAAAAACCTGGCCGACCGCCTGCCCGAATCTGCGGATTTGATTATCGTAGGGTAGAAAAAAGCCTCAGCTGATCCGCTTCAATACATTTCTGTCGGTGTGGTGAAAAATTTCCTTCTGCCCGGCAATCTGAATCTGGGTGTCCTGTTCGTAGCTGATCTCGTCCGGTCCCAAGATCTTAAGGGTATGCTCAAAGGCCACGGTTTTGAATTCCTTATCCAAATAGGGGTTCGAGCAGATGCCAAAGATGTGCGAACCGAGCTTGGCCGTGACTGTAAATTGTTTGGCGTCATGTTCGACCTCTCCCCCCGCCAGCGCGGTCATGCCCCGCGGAATGATGGTGCTTCGAATAATCAGCTTCTTCGCCTCGTCCCAAAGAAGATACCCCGACTCTTCATGAAAGGGTTTCGTTTCAGTCAAACGCCAAGCGCGCAGGGAATAGTGAAGTCCCATAAGCCTTTGCTCGTGGTTGAAGGTGGCGCCCCGGGGATCAAAGAGGATTTCCTCGCGGTACTTGTTGTTTTCTTTCCCCAGATCATCGCCTGGGGCGATGTCGTCACCTTTGTCCCCATGCCATTTGCCGATGAGGGCCCCCAGCGGGCCGTATTCTTTCAATTCATTCTTGTACATAATAATATCTCCTTTTGAATTTCCCTTTCACCCGCATCAATAAAGCTATACGGCTAGGCTTTATTCTCAAATCCGTTTAGTCGATATAAGAAAATGGAAAAGATCCAACCTGCCGTGAATATACCGACGACCACAAAACCAAAGTTCGTGAGGTCGTTGTTAAGGGCCTCCACAACCCCAAAGGCACCGCCCCGAATCCCTAATTGTTTGGAGATGAGCCCCAGGGCTTCCACCGACCCAATCAATAGGGCCACCAACACCGAAAGGGATGTGAGGGTCAAGTTGTACCAAAGCTTTCGCAAGGGATGAATAAAAGCCCAGCCATAGACCCCCGTCATAAGAACACTATCGATCGTGTCCACCAGGGCCATTCCGGCAGTGAAAAGCACTGGAAAAACCATCGTCGCTCCAAAGGGCAAGCCTTGGGCCGATTGAAAAGCCGCGATGCCCAGAAGGCTGATCTCTGTGGCCGTATCGAACCCCAAGCCAAAAAGAAAACCCACCAGATACATATGACGGCTTTCAGAAACACTATTGAGAAAAGGTTTGAAGATACGCGATAAAAAACCCCGGTCCCAAAGGAGGCCGTCAAGTTCCTCCGAGTCACAGGTTTCACCCCGTTGTTCGCGCCGGAATGCCTTCCAGATGTTTTTTAACACAAAAAGATTGGCCAGGCCGATACCGACCAAAAAGAAGGCTGAAATTGCTGTGCCAAAAACACCGCCAATAACCCTTAAACCCTCCAGGCGGTCTTGGGACAAACCGACCACGGCCACCAGGACCGCCGAAGCCAAGACCACCACCGTCGAATGACCCAAAGAAAAGAAAAACCCGGCCGAAATGGGCTTCCGGCCCTCCTGCATGAGCTTTCGCACCACATTATCGATGGCCGCGATATGGTCGGCATCCACCGCGTGACGAAGTCCAAAGAGATAAGCCAGAAAAGCTGTCCCTAAAAGCATCGGGCTATGGCCGAAAGCCATCCAAGCCCAGGCCCAGGCCCCCAAATTGAAAACCAGAAGCCAAAAGAAAAGCCCGGCAGTTTTGGTCCGCGCGTCTTGAATCCCGTCGTCGAATAGATTGAGCCGCATAAAGGGTCTCCTTGGATATTCCGGTTATCATCTTCTTCGAGTTGATCCGTTCGGCTAATGACTTCAATCATATAAATTTTTCAATGGCAATCCCCTCCAGCAATTGGAACCAGAAGGCGGCAAGGGATGACGATCACCAGACCCAGCAAACAAAATTGAGTTCATAACGGAAAAATTTTTAAGCTCTGGCAGAAATTTCTGTAAACAAATCCGCTTTACTCAATCTGAATCCCGAAATGCTTGTTCAACCCCATAAAATCAATACTTCTAAACGAAAATTAGCCTTACCCCAATAAATGGGCCTGGATTTCATCCCACGAGGGGTTTAGGCTGAAGATAGTGAGGAGGTTCACAAAAAACCGCTTCAAATACCATCCGCCTGTTCCGGCCAGGAAACGCAAAAACCAACCGGGCGTGGATGATCTCGATGTAAGTTAGGGAGATCACCCTTGAAAGATTTTCTCGATAAATCCATTCGAAAAATCGCCGAAGCAAAAAATCGGGCGGTTGAACGCGCCGGGAAACTCCAGGAATTTTCCCACATCACGACAAAATCTTCCCTCTTGGACTTGGTCGGCAAAAAGCTCAAGGACCGTAAATTAATCCTGGTCTCCAACCGAGAACCCTACGCCCATGTCTATCAGGGCGATCAAATTGCCGTTATCCGCAACGCCGGGGGGCTGACCATTGCCCTGGATTCCATCGCCAAGGCTTTCCATTCCATATGGGTCTGCCAAGGCAGCGCCAAGGCTGATTTCAAAGTCACCGACCCGGACGGCCTAGTCGCTGTTCCCCCGAACGAGCCCAGTTACCACTTGAAGCGCCTCAAACTCACCCGAAGGGAGGAACAGGGCTTCTATGAGGGGTTTTCCAACGAAACCCTTTGGCCCTTGTGCCACGTATGCTACGTGCGCCCCAAATTTTCCCCCTCCGATTGGCAGACCTATGAAGAGGTCAATCTTAAATTCGCCCTGGCTGTAGCCGATACGGCGCCCAAGGGAAGCCTGGTTTTTCTTCAGGATTACCACCTCTGCCGTGTGGCCCATCATTTGAAGGCTGTCAGGCCGGATCTCATCACCGCCCTCTTTTGGCATATCCCCTGGCCCAACCCGGAGATTTTCCGGATCCTTCCCTGGAAAAAAGAAGTGCTGGAAGGTCTTCTGTCAAACGACATTTTGGGTTTCCACCTGAAGTACCACGCCGAAAACTTCCTGGAAACAGTGGGATTGGAATTGGAATGCCGGATCGATTGGGAAAAATCCAGGGTGGAGCGGGGCGATAGAATCACTCAGGTGAACGCCTATCCTATTTCCATCGACTTCGATTCCATATTCCGCCAATCCGAAAGCCCTTGGGTTTCAAAAACCTGCGGGACGCTTACGGTCGAACAGCGCCTAGGCGGGTTGAAGCTCATCCTGGGCGTGGATCGCCTGGATTACACCAAGGGAATCCCCGAAAGGCTGGAAGCCTTCGACCGGTTGCTGGATACTCACCCCGAACACCTGGGGCGGGTCAAATTGATTCAGATCGGGGTTCCCAGCCGCACCGGCCTTGAGGATTACCAACAGGTCGTGGCACAAATTGAGGAGAAATGCGCCGCGCTCAACGCCCGTTATTCGAACGAGGACTGGGAACCGGTTCTTTTTCTGAAGGGCCACCAGGACTTCGACACCCTCCTTCCCTACTACCGTATGGCGGAAGTCTGCGTGGTAAGTTCCCTGCACGACGGAATGAATCTGGTGGCCAAGGAGTTCGTCGCGGCCTCCGGCAATGACCGGGGAGTTCTGGTCCTTTCCCGTTTCACGGGCGCGGCCCGGGAACTGGAACCGGCCCTCCTCGTGAACCCCTACGATACCGTCTCCTTCGCAGAGGTCCTGCATCAGGCCTTGACCATGCCTCCTGAGGAACAAAAAGCCCGTCTGGACCGCATGCGCATGACGGTGGCCGAGAACAACATTTACGCTTGGGCCCAGGCCATCCTGAGCGACGCCATAAGGCTTGCCGAGCATCAGTCCCTGGAAAGGGGTTGACCCATGAGCGAAATCCTTCCCTTCTTCCCCGTGGGATTTTCCCAAGCCGGACCTGATCTTTTTTCCCGGGAGCCCCGGCTCCTTTCGCTGGATTTTGACGGCACCCTAGCGGAAATAGCGTCTACGCCCGAAGCGGCGAGGATGACGGATGATTTTCGAATTCTGCTCAAGGGCCTTTCCCTCCTTCCCCGGACCAAGCTCGTTATCCTGAGCGGTCGGTCGGTCCCCGATATCAAGGCCAAGATTCGGGTTCCGGGAATCGTTTTCGTCGGCAATCACGGGTTGGATTTTTCCCCTCCTTCGGCGGGTTGGGGCATTTCCGCCCTGAGCGAATGGACCCGTAAAACGGTTGAGGTCCGGGAAAGACTGAGTCTCCTGGTAAAAAAATGGCCGGGGGCTTTCCTAGAAGCCAAGGGCCCCGACCTGAGCCTTCATTACCGCCTATTAAAACCCGAACTGGCCCTACAACTCATTCCTGAGGCCCTGGGCGCCATTCAGGATCTTCCAGTCGTGACACGCGAGGGAAAATGCGTGCTGGAATTCAAACCGAAGGGCGCACCCGGCAAGGGGGAAGCGCTGGAGCGCTTGGCAGACCGCTTTTTTAAAGCCAATGAGGAAGGCCTTTGCCTCCATATGGGGGACGATCAAACCGACGAGGAAGCTTTCCAGGCCCTGCGCAACATGGGGAGACGGGGCCTTGGGGTGAAGGTGGGGCCTGGCCCCTCCCGCGCCCACTTCCGGCTATCGGGGCCCCCGGAAGTTTATCGGTTTTTGAAACTATTTATGTCGGCGGAACTTTAACCCTACCAAAGGAGAAAATAATGGATACGACCACAAACGGAAATTTCTGGATGGCTCCTCTGCAGGATTTGGCGAACGACTTTGGAAGTTGGGCTCCCCATCTTTTGGCCGCCCTGCTGGTGCTGGCCGTGGGGTTGGTGGCGGCTTGGCTTTGCCGTTATCTAGCCACTGCCCTTTTCACACTGCTCAAACTTGAGACAAAGTTTCAAGGCCTATGGTTTTTCAGGCTTTGGACCCGCGGCCTTCACGGGCGTAAACCCACCGATGCCATGACGGCTTTTATTTTTTACCTTATCCTTTTCATGACCATCCTGGTGGCCATCCGAATGCTGGGGGTGGAGGGAGGCCAAGCCATCCTTTCCTCGCTCTTGGGGGTTGTTCCACGGGTCTTGAGTTTCATGCTGATCCTTTTTCTGGGAACCCTCCTAGCCATGTTTTTCTCGGTGGTGGCCCAGCTGGCTCTCGTTGGTTCCGGTGCCCAGCATCCCAGTTTCTGGGGTAAGGTGATCGCCTGGAGCACCTTCGCGGTCACGGTGATGTTTTCCCTGGAACCCCTGGGGCTGGTCGGCCAATTCTTGACCACCGCCGTCTTTATTGTCTTGGGTGTGATGGGTTTGGCCGTCGCCATCGCCTTCGGTTTGGGCTGTAAAGACTTGGCCCGTGAATTCGTCATCGAACTTTTGAAGGAAGACAAGCCGGATTAAGGGAACCTTTCCCATGAACTCATTCCTTTTCCGGTCCTCGGTCGAATCGGTCCAATTGACCGGGCTCAAGGCCGCCAGCCTTTCCGAACTGGAAGAGGGACTTCGCCGGGTGGATGAAACCTCCATTTACCACCATACCCACCGCTTTTACCGGTCCCATTCCTTCCTCGGACCTTCGGACCGGTCCGATTTCGCCCTGTGGGTGGCTGAGAACCTGAAAGAGGCTATAGTTGCGGAACGAATGGGGGCCCTAGACTTGCGGGATTACGGTTCCATCCAGGAATTGAGGGAGGCGATCCTCACCACGCTCGACCCGTTAAGGGAAGCACCCGAACGATGGAATCGCAGCGTCCCCCCGGGACTGGAATTTCACTTCTGCCGGTCCACCAGTCTGGTTCTTCCCGCCCGTTACGAAGCCCGGAATTTGGAAGAATTTCTTTTTGCCCTGGAACGGGTGGACATTTCCTGCATTTATTTCCACCTGATTGAGGCCCCTTTGCATCTGGCCCCGGCGGAACGGCGTTTCAACAACGATTTTTCCCAATGGCTGTCCGAAGGCCTAGGAATGCAAGCCCAGGCCCAGGCCGTCGCCAACCTGGACCCCTACCGGTCCGATCTGGAAACCCTCCGTCGGGACTTGATTTCGATTTTCCGCAGAGACCGCTTAAAAGCCGCCGTGCGGCGCGTTCTGGAAAGGATCCCCTCCCAGCCAGCGGGTGAGGCGGCGACACTTTGGCTTCGCCGCTTCCGAAAGGAATCCTAAATGTCATCCCCCTATGCGGATTACCGCTCTATCATCGGAAGGTCGGAACATGATTTGATCGCAAGATTGGCTGGGCATTTGCGGGGTCAAACCGCTGTCATGGTCAACTCCACCCGGGATGGAGGCGGGGTGGCCGAAATTTTAATGAACATGGTTCCCCTCCTGAATGAATTGGGGGTGGATATCACCTGGGAAGTCATAGAAGGACGGCCCGATTTCTTCTCCATGACCAAGACCCTGCACAACGCCCTGCACGGGCGTCCCGAACCCCTGACCCCTGCCATGGTCAAAGCTTATTGGGAAGTATCCGAGATGAATGCAGACAAACTGAAGGGCCGGTTGGACAAATCTATCATTTTTATCCATGACCCACAGCCCGCCGGGCTCTTGAGGCATTTAAAGAAGGCTGGACAAAGCTGGATCTACCGCTGCCACGTCGATGTATCCAGCCCCTATCCACCCGCATGGGATTTCCTGGGTCCGATCATGGAGGAATACCATGCCTCGGTTTTCTCCCATCCCAGTTTCGCCCAGAAAATGGCCATGCCTCAGTTCCTCATCGCCCCCTCAATTGATCCCCTGGCCGCCAAGAACAAGCCGATCCCCGGGGAATTTATCCTCAAGACCCTGGCGCGGTACCACTTGGATTCAAGCCGCCCTCTCATTACCCAGGTTTCCCGTTTCGATAAGTTGAAGGACCCCCTAGGAGTGATTGAGGCTTTTAAAAAGGTCAAGAAAACCCATTCCAACGTTCAGCTTCTTCTGGCTGGGGGCGCCGCCTCCGATGACCCAGAGTCCGTCCATATTCTTCCCGCCATCCAGGAAGCGGCGGGGAAGGACGATTCCATCCATATTCTGGACCTGCCCCCTTTCTCCGATCTGGAGATCAACGCGCTCCAGAGGGCCAGCGCGGTGGTGCTGCAGAAATCCCTCAAGGAAGGTTTTGCCCTGACCGTGACGGAAGCGCTTTGGAAAGAACGGCCCGTGGTGGCCATGGCGGTTGGGGGCATTCCATTACAGGTTTTACCCGGCAAGACGGGTTACCTGGTGCATACGGTGGAAGGAACGGCGGCGGCCATCCGGCATATCCTCAACAACCCACAAGAGGCTGCCCAATTGGCGAAAAACGGGCGGGAGCATGTCCGGCAGAATTTTCTGGTCACCCGCCATATCCGGGATTACATAAGCCTGTTCTTGTGTGTCCTCAATCCGGGAAAACCGGTTTTGAGGCTTGAGGACCATGCGGGTTGACTCATGCGTTTCACTCGTCTAATGAGAAAGAGGATAAAGCCATGGATATCCAGGAACACCAGATGGGCGGAAAAGTGAAAAAGAGTTTTGCTTTTTTGGGTTCTTTCATTTTGATGCTGCTGATTACTTACGTCGATTACGTGAGCGGCATTGAGGTCCACCTGACCGTCCTGCTTCTCATTCCTGTTTATTTCGCCACTTGGTATTCGAGCTTCACCGGTGGAGCCCTCCTCTCCCTTCTGGGCGCCTCCAGTCTGATCATGGACCCACTTTTGGAAAGAAAAATCTATCCCCAAAGGAGGCTGGTATGAAACTCAACATCAAATCTTTCGGATTAGCTTGTGGCCTGTTTTGGGGTGTGGGCCTTTTCGGCCTGACCTGGTGGGTCATTCTGTTGGAGGGCCCAACCCACGATCTCTTGGTGATCGGGCACATTTATAGGGGTTATGACGTGAGCCCCTTGGGCAGCTTAGCAGGCCTTGGCTACGGCCTGGTGGATGGCGGTGTGGGCGGAGCCCTCTTCGCCTGGACCTACAACATACTCAACGCAAAGTTAAAATAACGGCTAAGATATCAAGTTGGTACTTTACTTAAGACTTTTTCCGACTCCGTAATGTTTGAGGAGTCGGCTCATGGTAAGCCCCTGGACTAGGACCGAAAACAAAACCACTCCATAAGTCGCAGCCAAAATCATCCCCTTTTCCGGAATAGCCGGCAAAGAAAGCGCCATTGCGATCGAAAGCCCTCCCCTCAAGCCTCCCCAGGTGAGGATAGGCACGATTCCCTTCCGAGCCTTATGCCAGTGAAGCAAACTGACCGGCAGGAGAACCGATAGATATCTTGAAAGGAGGGCGATCAGAATCGCCGCTAAAACGGTTAACATGATGCGCGGCGATAGGACAGTTTCGAAAACTTCCAGGCCGATCAAAAGAAAAAGAACGGCGTTTAGGATGTCATCAACCATTCCCCAGAAGGTATCTACGTGTTCCACCGTTTTGGGGCTCATGGCCAAGCGCTTTCCCTGGTTACCGGTCAGAAGACCCGCCACCACTACCGCGATGGGGCCGGAAACACCCAGGCGAAAAGAGAGGGAGTAGGTGAACATGACCAGGGCCAGGGTAATCAGAAGCTCCAATTGGTGGTAATTGATGCTTTTGAGCATCCGGAAGGCTAGGTAGCCTAAGCCCAGGCCCAATAGCACCCCGCCCGCCACTTCCTGAAAAAACAAAACGATCAAAGGAAGGACATGGAAAGATAAAGCGGCCTCGCCCGCCCCGCTTAAGCCCGCCAGCGAAACCAAGGCAAAAAAAACCACGACGGCCACCCCATCATTGAAAAGGGATTCACCGGCAATTGTGGCTTCAAAATCCTTTGGGGCGTGGAGTTCCTTCAGCAGACCCAAAACCGCGATGGGATCGGTGGGTGAAATGAGTGCCCCGAACACAAGACAGATCGGCAGGGATATTTCCATTCCAAGGGCTCTGAATATCCCATAGGCCAAAGCGCCCACCATTGCCATTGAAAGGAGAACCCCAAGGGTCGCCAAAGCGACAATCGTCCACTGGTTGGCCTTGAGATCCTCGAACTTGACATGCAAGGCGCCCGCAAAAAGGAGGTAGCACAGCATCCCATGCATCAGCGCCTGATTAAAATCGACACCCGATAGAAACACCTTTATAACCGCCATCAGATGGAGGTTCGGAAAAAATCCATTAATAGCGAACAGGGCAAAGGAAGATAAAAGGGTGATGGTTAAAATTCCGGTGGTGGCAGGCAACCGGAGGAAACGGTAGTTGATGTAACCAAAAGCCCCAGCCAGGGTAATTAAAACGGCCGCAATATCAAAAAAACTCATTTAGAACTCTTTAAATAATTTATTGAAACAACCCGATCTTTTCTTCTATAGATCATATAATAAATCACCATCAAAATAGCCTTGCTAGGGGATCACTTTGCCATCACCTATCCACTCTCATGAGGTTATCATCCGCGAACAGCATTTGGACACCTTCGGGCATGTCAACAACGCCGCCTACATGGTGCTTTTTGAGGAAGCCAGGTGGGAATGGATCACCCTCAATCGGTTCGGCGTGGAACGCGTCAAGGAAGTCCAATACGGCCCGGTGCTGTTAGAAGCCACGGTGCGTTTTAAGCGCGAGATCAAGTTGCGGGAAAAGATCCGCATCACCACGATGCTGAAAGAGCAAAAGGGCCTGATCAGCTACGTCTATCAAGAGATGATTAAAGAAAACGACCAAGTAGGGGCGGACGGCACCTTCGTGATAGGCCTTTTTGATCTTAAAACCCGAAAATTGATGAAACCCACCCCTGAATGGAAAAAAGCCATCGGGTTGGAATAAGCCTTTTTCTTCAAATAACCCAACTAACAAAACTTTTAGGGGCTTACAAAGGGCCCCGACTGCGTCAAAACCTTAGCAATGAATCTTTGAGGATGGTATTCATGAAACGGTGCGTGGCAGGCTTATCCCTCATTCTATTATTGGCCCTTCCCTGGGCTGCGCTGTCTCAGCAAGTGGACCGCAACCATGATACAAATAAAGAAAAAGGCGGTCCCACACCCCAGATTCAGCCCGATCAAAAAACCAATCCCAAACCCCAGCCCGTTTCACGGCCCCTTCCCCCATCCCGCCCCGTCGTAGAATCCCATTTTTCCGTTCCCCGCACGGTAAGGCCCTCAACCCCTATCGACCAATGGAATGAAACCCGGGCGGTTGAGATCAACGTCAGCCAACCCAGCGGAACCTGGAACGGCTATGAGAACCCGCCCCAGGTGCAGGCCGAATTCATGCCCCGGGACATGGCCCCAGGCGAAGATAACAGCCTACAGGTCAGCCCCGCTCCACCGGCCGAATCCGTCCCCAATGTCAGAAGCAACGCCCCGCATCAGCATCACCCCTATCAACCCGGGTACGTCCGCAAGAAACTGCAAAAGCTCGGGGTGGCCAAGATTCCCTACCCGCTCTCGGACCGTTCCCAATTGCTGGACGATGACAGGTCCCATTCCATCATCCGCGTGCCCCGCAAGGGATCCAACCACCAAGTCTTGACGGCCAAGGCCCTTTCTCCCCGAAATTTCAACGATGGGTTGGTGCGGGGCCCCATGTCCCTGATCGATCAGGACAGCTGGCGCCAAACCATCAACCAACTCAATCTTTCCGAAACCAAGCCAAACCATTACTACTGGCACACCACAAAAAGCTTCAATTACTGCCATTACCTGGACGCCTCCGGAAACCAGTGGTACGGCTGGTATGCGGGCGACAGTTATTTTTGGACGCGCTGTTATGGGGACCTTTGGTGGTGGTACGACCCGGATTTTAACCGCTGGTGCTTCTGGAGCGAGGGTTGGTGGTGGTGGCAGGACCCCTACCATGTGGGAGATTTGTACTTCTATAACGGAGATCAATACATTCCCTGCAATTCAGCCAACGACAAGGTGGAAGTAACCACCATCATGACCCCGAATCCGGTTATCACGGTCAGTCCCGACGGCACCCGGCAGGTAAAGGTTGTGGGCGAAGGACAGGATGCCTTTTTATACGACGCGACCGTTCCTCCCGCCTTCACCCCTATCTACTTGGCTTCGAAAGTGCAAAAAGTTGAATTTGTTGATCCCGGCGACGGCGGGCCGGATGAAATTAACGTGACCCTTTCCGATGGAACGGTGAATTATTTCGATCTTCAGGGGAGTCCGCAGGAAACTACGGCAATGAGCGAAGGAACCTCACCGCCCCCGAATACGGGGGCAGGAGATATACCGTCAGCGAATCCTTAATCGTTGAAAAAGACGTAATAAACTGCCAACTCTATCAGCACAAAGACAATCGAAGCCGGAAGCAAAGCCGAACTGATCCATTCCCCAATACGGTAAAGCGTCATCTTTCTTATTTAATGGAATCCAAAGCCAAATTCAACATCACCACATTAACTCCAGGGTCGCCGATGAAGCCCAGCCAGCGTCCTTGGGTCTTTTGGGCCACCAGGTCCCGAACCTTTTGGGGGGCCAAGCCCCGGGCTTTGGCCACCCGGGCCACTTGGTAATCCGCCGCCGCGGGACTGATATGCGGGTCCAATCCCGAACCCGAGGCCGTCACTAGGTCCATCGGTACGGGAGCGTCCGCCATGTCCGGGTCGGCCTTGCGCAGGGCGTCCACCCGCCCCTTGACCGAATTGATGAAATCCGGATTGGTGGGTCCCAGGTTGGACCCGCTAGAACTGGCGGCGTTATAGCCAAAAGGTCCGGTAGCCGATGGCCTGCTCCAAAAATACTTAGGATCGTCGAAGGGCTGGCCGATCAGTTCCGAGCCCACGGTCTTTCCGTTTACGACCATCAAGCTTCCCCCCGCCTGATGGGGAAACAGAGTTTGGCCGATCAGGGTCACCATTCCCGGATAAATAAACCCGCAGAACACCGTGAAAACCAGCAAGAACATGAATGAAAGTCTTAGTTGAGTTCCGAATTGCTTAAGCATATAACCCTCCGAAATCTAGCCAGAAGCAAACTGCCTCTGGCTGATAAATGAATTTAAACCAAGCCCAGCGTTACCAAAATCATGTCGATCAACTTGATTCCCACAAATGGAACTATGAGCCCTCCCACGCCATAAACCAAAAAATTATCCTGAAGGAGTTTGGAAGCCGAAGCGGGCCTATATTTGACGCCCTTCAGGGCCAGGGGCACCAAAAAGACGATGATGACGGCGTTAAAGATCACCGCCGATAAAATCGCGCTTTGGGGCGTGGCCAGCCGCATAATATTCAAGGCGTTCAGCTCCGGATAGGTCAGGGCGAAGGCCGCGGGGATGATGGCGAAATATTTCGCAACGTCGTTGGCGATGGAAAAAGTGGTCAATGAACCCCGAGTCATCAAGAGCTGTTTTCCGATCTTGACCACCTCGATCAGCTTGGTGGGGTTGGAATCCAGGTCCACCATGTTGCCCGCTTCCTTGGCGGCCTGGGTGCCGGTATTCATGGCCACCGCCACGTCCGCCTGGGCTAGGGCCGGAGCGTCGTTGGTGCCGTCTCCCGCCATGGCTACCAGCCTGCCACCCGCCTGCGATTCGCGGATCAGCTTAAGCTTGGCTTCCGGCGTGGCCTGAGCCAAAAAGTCATCCACGCCCGCTTCCGCCGCGATGGCCGCCGCCGTCAGGGGGTTGTCTCCCGTGATCATGACCGTCTTGATGCCCATACGGCGAAGCTCGGCAAATCTTTCCTGGATGCCGCCCTTCACGATGTCCTTGAGGTGGATGACCCCCAAGACCCTCTTCCCATCGGCTACCACCAGGGGAGTCCCGCCCAACCGGGCGATGGAATCCACGCCCTTGCGGACATCTTCGGGGTACTTGCCCCCCTGGTCTTTCACGTAATTTTCGATGGACTCTGCCGCGCCCTTGCGAACCGCGCGCTTGCCGATATCCACGCCGCTCATGCGGGTCTGGGCCGTAAAGGGCACGAAGGTGGCGTGCAAGTCCTTAATTTCCTGCCCCCGCAAGCCGTACTTTTCTTTGGCCAAAACCACGATACTGCGGCCCTCAGGCGTCTCATCGGCCAAGGAGGAGAGTTGTGCCGCCTCAGCCAGTTCTTTGATATCCACGTCGGAGGCGGGGATAAGTTCGGTGGCCTGCCGGTTGCCTAAAGTGATGGTTCCCGTCTTGTCGAGAAGAAGCATATCCACGTCACCAGCGGCCTCCACCGCCCGGCCCGACATGGCGATCACATTGGCCTGGATCATCCGGTCCATGCCCGCAATGCCGATGGCGGACAGAAGCCCGCCGATGGTGGTCGGCGCCAGACACACGAAGAGGGCCACCAAGACCGTCACAGTAACCACCTTCCCAGCCCCCGAAACCGCTACGCTGTAGATGGAATAGGGAAGCAATGTGGCGCAAACGATAAGAAATACGATGGTCAGGGCTGCCAACAATATATTGAGGGCAATCTCATTGGGCGTCTTTTGGCGCTTGGCGCCTTCCACCATGGAAATCATGCGGTCCAAAAAGGATTCCCCTGGATTGGAAGACACCTTCACAATCAGCCAGTCAGAAATAACCCGGGTTCCCCCGGTCACCGCGCTGCGGTCGCCGCCCGATTCACGCACCACGGGGGCGGATTCGCCTGTAATGGCGCTTTCATCTACCATCGCGATCCCCACCACGGCCTCCCCATCGGCGGGAACGAAATCACCCGCTTCCACCAGCACCAGGTCACCCTTGCGCAGGTCGCCGGACAAAATTTCGGTTTGTTTGGAATCCTTATCGGCCTTGGATAGTTTCTTGGCTTTCACTTCCTGCCTGCTTTTGCGCAGGGTGTCGGCCTGAGCCTTGCCCCGTCCTTCCGCCATGGCCTCGGCGAAATTGGCAAAAACCACGGTGAACCAAAGCCAGATCGCCACGGCGAAAATGAATCCTGGCGCCGATTCCCCCTTGCCACTCAGGGCCTGGAGCCAAAGCCCGGTCGTGAGGATGCTTCCCACGTAAACCGTGAACATGACCGGATTTTTGATCATGTGGGCAGGCGCCAACTTTTTGAAAGATTCCATGATTGCCCTGCGGGTAATCTCGGGATCGAATAATTTATGGGCCTTCGTATGTTCCGTCATTTTTTGTTCTCCTTTTTTCGGACTGTCAATAACTTGCGGGACCGTCTGGGTCGCCTTGATTTTGTTCTTCTTTGTGGGTTTCGATCTGGCCCTGGATTTGCGCAAGGCCGTTTTTCTCTTAGGTTTGCTTTTCGCTTTCATTTACATCGCCATCATTTTCAGCTGTTCCACAATCGGGCCCAGGGCCATGGCCGGAAAAAAGACCAGCGCGCCCACGATCAATACGGTGGAAATCAGCATGACAATGAAAAGAAAGGTATGCGTCGGAAGGGTTCCCGCGCTTTCCGGCACGATCTTCTTTTTGGCTAAGCTTCCGGCGATGGCCAAAACGGGTATCTTGATCCAAAAACGGCCGAACCAGATAGCCACCGCTCCCAACAGGTCATAAAAGGTATTGCCCGAAAGTCCGGCGAAGGCGCTTCCGTTGTTGTTCGACATAGAGGCGAAAGCATAAAGAATCTCAGAAAAGCCATGGGCTCCGGGGTTGTTGGTTCCAGGCCCGCCGATCGCCACGGCGATGGCCGTACAGATCAGGACCAAAAGGGCGGGGATCAGGATGGCGATGGAAGCCATCTTGGTCTCGAAAGTTTGCAGCTTCTTGCCCAGGTACTCGGGCGTGCGGCCCACCATAAGCCCCGACACGAAGACCGCCACGATGACGAAAGCCAGCATGCCGTAAAGCCCGCAGCCCACCCCTCCGAAAATGACTTCCCCTAATTCGATGAGCCACAAGGGCACCAGCCCCCCCATGGGCGTGTAGGAATCGTGCATGGAATTGACGGAACCGTTGGACGTGGCCGTGCAGGAGGAGGCCCAAAGGGCCGAATTGACGATACCAAACCGCACTTCCTTTCCTTCCATATTCCCGTCGTGCAAGCTCTCGCCGTGGGCGCCTGCCGTGAGCCTATTGAGAAGGGGATTGCCAGCCTGCTCGGAGGCAAAACAGAGATAAAACATGGGGGCAAAGATAAGGAACATCGCTAATATCAGCGACCACCCCTGCCGCCGATCCTTAACCATGACCCCGAAGGTGTAAAACTGGGCTATGGGAACAAGAAGGATGGCCAAAAGCTCCAGGAAATCGGTCAGGGGCGTGGGATTCTCATAGGGGTGAGCCGAGTTGACGTTCATGAACCCTCCGCCATTGGTGAAGGCTTCTTTTACCGATTCCTGCGATGCCATGGGTCCCAGGGCTATCGATTGTTCGGTCACCGTCACGTGTGTCATCTCGGGCTTGCCGTCCTTGCCCGTGACAGGCGCGCCCGCGGATGTGGTCACCGGTTGGTCGTAGCCTGTAGCTTGAACCAGGGATGCTGTGGGAAAGGCGCTGAAGGTTTGAGGCGTACCCTGCTGGATCAAAACCAGGGCGAAAACGAAGCTGATAGGAAACACGATATAGAGTGTGCCCCGGGTCAAATCGACCCAAAAATTGCCCAGCAGGGTGGTTTCCCGGCGGGCGATACCCCGGATGAGTGCGATCATGACCGCCAGCCCGGAGGCCGCGCACACGAAATTCTGGACCGCCAGGCCCGCCATCTGGGTCAGGTTGCTCATGGTGGTCTCGCCGCCGTAGAACTGCCAGTTGGTGTTGGTGATGAAGCTGATGGCGGTGTTCAAGGACAGGTCGGGCGGAACGGCGCTTTGGCCCGCGGGGTTCAGAGGCAGGTATTGCTGAACCCGCATGAGGGTATAGAGAACCACCCCTCCCATAATATTAAAGAAGAGCATGGCCAGCGCGTAGCCCTTCCAATCCATCTCCTTTTTGGGGTCCATCCCGCAGATTCGGTAGATCATCCTTTCCAGCCAACCCAGCCATTTTTCCATAAAGAAGGGCCCGTCCCCGTAAACCTTGGCCATATAAAGCCCAGCGGGTTTTACGAGAACTAAAAGCACCGTAAAGAAAAATATGATTTGCACCCATTGATTCGTCATCATTTTATTTTCTCCATTTTCAAAAAGTTAAATTCTCTTAGAACCATTCCGGTTTCATCATGGCTATCACCAAATAGACTAAAAGCCCCGCCGAAACGATTCCGCTCACGATGTAAACCGCGCTCATGATTCGCCTCCCATCATTTTGTCCAGGGCGTAAATGAGCCAAATGGACGACCCCGACAAAGCGATAAAAATTCCAACACAATAAAGTTCGAGCATTTTTTTCTCCTTAACATTTCAGAAATGGCTTTTTAAACTTTCTCCCCTTGCGTGAAAACCGTAAGGGTTTTCGCCTCCTTCCGCATCTCTCTTTTGCGGGTCCAATGGGCGAAATAACCCATGCCCAGCACCAAGGCCCCCCAAAGGAGTGGGCTCATTAAAAACAAGACCCTTTCCACGGAACACCTCCACAATGAAAACAAGCCTCAACAACTCATCTGCTGTCGAAGAAACAATACGGCGAAAGGGGATATGGATGCTGTTAAGAGGGATGAAGTAATAATTAGGGAAAAATAAATATGGCTGTTTTATGGAGCCTTTTCCTGTCCGCTTCCCCGCCAGAAGCGTAAAATCATCTTGAACATGAAAGGTGGTTCTTGTGCCGATCGAAGTTTTTCCCCATGACGATAAAAGACCCGATCCGGACCAGCTTTTAAAACAGGTCCAGGCAGAGGAAAAGGCCCAAAAAAGAGGGAAACTTAAGATTTTCTTCGGAGCCGCCCCCGGGGTCGGAAAAACCTACGCCATGCTGGAAGCCGCCCGCGCCAAGAAGGCGGAGGGACTGGATGTGGTGGTTGGAGTGGTGGAAACCCATGGCCGCTCGGCCACCGCTTCCCTGGCGGAGGGTTTGGAAATCCTGCCCTCCACGGAAGTGGACTACAAGGGAACCCGTTTGAAGGAAATGGATATCGACGGGGCCTTGAAGCGGCGCCCCGGCCTCTTATTAGTAGATGAACTGGCCCACACCAACGCCCCGGGTTCCCGCCACCCCAAACGCTGGCAGGACGTGGAAGAACTCTTGGATAGCGGAGTCAATGTCTATTCCACCCTGAACGTCCAGCACCTGGAAAGCCTTAACGACATCGTGGCCCAAATCACCGGCGTCATCGTCAAGGAAACCCTTCCGGACAAGGTCTTGCAGACCGCCGACGAGGTGGAATTGATCGACCTTCCATCGGACGACCTGTTGAAGCGCCTGATGGAAGGGAAGGTGTACCGGCCCGAACAAGCTCAAAAGGCGGGCAACAATTTTTTCCGCAAAGGAAACCTGACGGCGCTCCGGGAAATTGCCCTGCGTACCACCGCCGACCGGGTCAACGACCAGGTGCTGGTTTACCGCAAGGACAAGGCCATCACCCAGACCTGGGCCACGGTGGAGCGCATCCTGGTTTGCGCGGGGCCCAGCCCCTCCTCTGCCAGCTTGGTAAGGGCCGCCCACCGCATGGCCAAATCCCTCAGGGCCGGGTGGATCGCCCTTTATGTTGAAACTCCGGCCCTAGCCCGACAGGGTGAAGATGTCAGGGGAAAAGCCGTTCAAAACCTGCGCCTAGCCGAGCAGTTGGGGGCGGATACTGCCATTGTCAGCGCACCCTCTTTCGCCGAGGAGGTCATCGATTACGCTCGACACCGCAACGTGACTAAGATTTTCGTGGGAAAACCCCCAAAGCACGACTGGCGTTCCCTCTTTCGGCCATCGCCTGTTGACCAACTGATCCGCATGAGCGGCGACATTGATGTTTACGCCACAAGGGGCGAATCGGCCGATCCCCGGGAAAAAAAGACAACCGCACCCCGCCTTGCCAAAGAACTCTTCAATATAAAGGGATACCTCTATGCCCTTTTAGCGGTAGCGGCGAGCACCGGCCTCGCCTGGTTTCTCTATCCCAGCGTGGACCTAGCCAACCTGATCATGGTCTATCTTTTAGGCACCCTAGCCGTTTCGTCGAAACAAGGTTTCGGTCCTTCCACCACGGCTTCTTTTTTAAGCGTCATCGCCTTCGATTTCTTCTTCGTGCCCCCCCGTTTCTCCTTCGCCGTTTCCGACACCCAGTACATCTTCATGTTCCTGGTAATGCTGTTGGTGGGCCTTTCCATCAGCAATCTGACGGTAAGGGTGCGCCGCCAGGCACAGGTTTCCCGATTGAGAGAGCGCCGCACAGCGGCCCTCTATGCCCTCTCGCGCGAACTGGCCTCCACGCGCGGCACGGCCGAACTATTGGAAATCGCGGTCAAGCACATCTCGGAAGTTTTTGAGAGTTCGGTCATTGCCTTTCTTCCTAATTCGGAAGGGAGGTTAAAAATCCAATGCGGCGACCAGGAGGCCTTTAATCTGTCCCCTAAAGAGATGGGCGTGGCCCATTGGGCCTATGACTTAGGACAAATGGCCGGACGGGGAACGGATACCCTGCCCTCGACCGAAGCCCTTTACGTCCCCCTCCTGGCCTCGGGAGCGCCTGTGGGGGCCCTGGGCGTGAAACCAAAGGACGCCGAGCGTCTTTTCATCCCTGAGCAATTGCATCTTTTGGAAGCCTTCGCCCACCAGACCGCCCTGGCCGTGGCGGGGGACAAACTCGAGGAAAAACAACGGGAAACCCAAATGCAGATGGAAGCCGAAAAACTGCGCAGTTCCCTTTTAAGCTCCGTTTCCCACGACCTTCGAACCCCTCTGGCGGCCATTACCGGCTCCATCTCGAGCCTATTGGTCAACGGCAAAAAACTGGATGAAACCACCCGCTATGACCTGTTACTCAACGTTCATGATGAGGCCGAACGTTTGGAAAGGCTGGTGACCAACCTTTTGGAAATGACCAAGCTGGAGGCCAAGGCGGTTCGTCCCAAACTGGAAGCCCAGCATCCCGGGGAAGTGATCGGTTCAGCCCTAATGCGGGTTGAAAAAAAGCTGGAAGGCCGGCAAATCACGACTCATCTGGCCCCCGACCTTCCGTTGGTGCCCATGGATGCCCTCTTGATCGAGCAGGTTTTGGTGAACCTTCTGGAAAACGCCGTAAAATATGCTCCCCCTGACAGCCCCATTGAATTATCGGCGCAGGTTGAGAAAAACCATTTAACGGTGGAGGTAGCGGACCATGGTCCGGGCCTGCCGGAAGAAGATCTGGAAAAGGTATTCGAGAAATTTTACCGGGGACCCCAAAAGGAGAAAAAAGGCGGAGCGGGACTTGGTCTTGCCATCTGCAAGGGCATCGTTGAAATTCACGGGGGGATCATCGAGGCGAAAAACCGCCCGGGTGGGGGGGCTCAGTTTAAATTCACCATTCCCCTGGCGCCTCCGGCGCCAGAACCAGCCAATGGAGCGTGAAAGAAATTCAGAGGCCCGTATAGAACTGGGTTTATATTAGTTTCCTGAGGGAGGAGCCCCATGGTTGATACCGGAACGATCCTATTAATAGAAGATGAATTGCCTATCCGCCGGTTCCTTAAGCCTACCTTGACCAGCCAGGGTTTTAAGGTGCTGGAAAGTGAAAAGGGAGAAGAGGGCCTGGCTTTAGCTAGTTCCCATAACCCCGACCTGGTACTTTTGGATTTAGGATTGCCCGATATGGACGGGTTGGAAGTCTTGAGGCGCCTGCGGGAATGGTCCACGGTGCCGGTCATTATCATCACCGCCCGGGGCAAGGAAAAGGACAAGATCGCCGGGCTCGATGCCGGCGCCGACGATTACCTGACCAAACCCTTCGGCGTTGGGGAACTGATGGCCCGTTTAAGGGTGGCCTTGAGGCATTCTCAAAGGGTCAAGCAAGGCCGGGAAGAATCGGTTTTCGAGACCCCCGACTTCAAGGTGGACCTAGCCGCCCGGGTCGTGACCGTGCGGGGCAAAGAAGTGCACCTAACCCCCAACGAATACGACCTATTGGCGGTATTAATAAGGTTCGCGGGAAAGGTGGTTACCCAAAAGCAGATTTTGAAGGAAGTTTGGGGGCCTGCCAGCGGGGACCAAATCCAGTACCTGCGCATCTACATCTATCAACTGCGCCATAAGCTAGAAGCCGATCCCGACCGGCCGCAGTACATCCTGACCGAATCGGGTGTGGGTTACCGCCTTAAAGCGGAATAGGTTCCTTTTCAGGCCCCAGGCCAAAGGAAGCTGCGTTCATCTTGACCTTCCGGCATCGCGCCAAGAGCCTAGCCGTTTCGTTGACTTGGTAGTTCAGGCTTTTCACAACTTCCAATACCCTTTGGCGGGTTTCTTCGGTGATGCGTGGGTCATTGCTCATCACCATCGACACGGTCGCTTTGCAAACCTTGGCCCTTTCAGCGACATCCTCCATGGTCGGCTTGTTCCTGCTTAAAGATCGAATTCCAATCATCGTGGTTCCCTTTTCTTCCATAGTTTCCCCCGTTATTTCAGAATGAGCAATTTGCCAATTGTTTTGCCGGAGTTGGTGGTCACCACCACGTAATAAACCCCGTTGGCTAGGTAGTTCCATCCCCAGCCCGTCAAACTCACCGTTACCGCCGTCCCAGACGGAACGTTGTAGAAAGTCTCGTCTTTCACCTTGCGGAAATTCACCGTGAAGATTTCAACCCTCACATTCGAAATACCCAAGTAGGGCGGCGGGAGGACGTTGACCGTGGGTCCCGAGACCGGGTTGGGATAGATGCCTACTGTTCCCCTGACAACCGACGGCACGGGCGACACCGTGGGCGTATGGGAAGCCGTAGTGGTCGGGGTAAAGGTCCAAGTCGGAGTCCAGCTGGGTGTAGACGTGAAAGTGGATGTGTAGCTGGCTGTGGAGGTAAAGGTGTTCGTGGGCGTGAAAGTGCGGGTGGGGGTTGAAGTGGACGATGCCGTGGATGTGGCGGTGAAGGTCACGGTCGACGTATGGGTAGCGGTTGATGTCATTGAAGAGGTAGATGTAGCCGTGGGAGTGGATGTAAAGGGAGCCGTTGATGTGGAAGAAGCTGTGTTGGTAGAGGTGGCTGTGGAAGTGGCAGTCGAGGTGTGGGTCCAGGTAGCGGTAAATGAGGGTGTGGCGGTCGGAGTCCTGGTGGAAGTAGCTGTGGGAGTGCGAGTCGGAGTGGCCGTCCCGGTGGATGTCGGAGACAGGGTCACCGTCGGGCTATTCGTTACCGTATAGGTGAACACCGGTGTCAAAGTCGGGGTTCCCGTCGTGGTTGGACTAAGTGAGGGCGTGGAAGTTCCCGTGGAGGTTTCAGTCGGCGTGGGTGAAGGCGTGGCGGTACGGGTAAAAGTCGGAGTAGGGGTCGAGGTGTATGTGTTTGTAGGTGTGCTGGAGGGCACGGCCGTATGGGTGTCGGAAGGAGTCGCGGAAAGGGTCACGGTAGGACTGTTTGTAGCCGTGTAGGTGAATTGGGGTATCTGGGTGGGGGTGCTGGTAAAAACGCTCGTGGAAGTGGGTGTGGAAGTGCGAGTAGGGGTAGGCGTAAAGGAAGACGTGGGGCTATTGACGAGAGTTGGGGTGCCGGTTGAGGTATTTATCGGCGTGGAAGTCTTTGTGGCAGTCGAGGTGCCGGTATAACTCCAAGTAGCAGTAGTGGTGGCCGTGGAAGTACTGGTGGAGGTCCGGGTAGAAGTAGAGGTGGCGGTCGGTGTGGCCGTATTGACCACTGTATTGGTGGTAGTACTAGTCGGTGTGGAACTTCTTGTCGGGGTCGGCGTCGTAGTGGGCGCAAGGGTTGGGGTCTTCGTAACGGTCGAGGTAAAGGTATTGGAGGGCGTAGAAGTCTTCGTCGGAGTGGCAGTGGAAGCCGATGTTGCGGTGGGTGTAGGCGTGACCACGGTACAGGTCGTCACCACCGCGTTATCACGGACAAAGAGGTAATCGCGAACTTCACCGGCGGGAGCGAACCACATGCTCTTGTTGCCCGGCGTCCCGAAATTATTGTTCAGGTAGGTAAAAAGATCTTGGAGGGTCGCCTGGTTCGTGCTGTAGGTGTCGGCGGCGGCTCCGCTGCCCTGCGAAACGCTGTGGGTGTATTCGATAAGCCAGGTGGAACGGGTTTGACCCGCCGCGGAGGCAGCCAATGATTTCCAGGCCGTGTCATCGGTTCCGAACATCCCGCCCCTCTGGAACTGGAAAGGCAGGGGAGTCGTATCTATATAATTGTAGGAACCTCCCCCGCACTCCGCGGAGAGGAGATAGGAAGGCGGATATCCGGCACAAGTGTTCGCCGAGGAATTCTCGTAGGGAAACACCATTTGGGTGACGTTGTAGCCAGGAAAATACTTCAGCAAAAGCGGTTCGTTATTACTCAACTCGGGCCCGATGTCGGTAGCGGTACCGTTGCAGGTCAAGGGATTGGGGTGGTCATAGGAATGATCCAACATGTCCCATCCCGCCGCCCTCATGGCCTGCAGGCAGGTCCAGTTCATAAAATAACTTCCGCTCCCGGACGCCCCACCCCCATTGGCCCAGGAACCCACCACCGCTTCCCCCGCCCTCCAGCCCATGGCATCCAAAAGGGGTTTGCCGTAATCGTATTGGGATAATCGATTGTCGTCGAATGTGAGGGAATAGGCCCAATGGTAATTGTTGTAAAGGGTCGCCTTCGTGACCGCGCCTGTACCGCCTGCCGTCCAATTCTGGGCGGTTACCACAATGGAACTGCCGGTGGTGGTGAAGGTGGCTGTTCCGGCGGAGGAACTATAGGTGGCTGAAACCGCCGCTCCATCGGCCGTGACGGCTACGGAGGCGCAGGTTCCCACATTTACGATAAGCGTTATTTTTTTGTAATTAATAAGAGAAGGGACTTTTGAGTAATCGACATTCACGCAGTAGTTCTTGTCCGCGGCCATGGCCATCGAGGCCGCTCCAGCGAAAAAGGCGAGGAAGGAAAGCAAAGTAAATCGCAATAAAGGGTGTTTAGGATTTATGCGGGAGGGTTCCATCGTCGTTTCCTAATTCCTTTTGCCCTTGTGAGGCACCCAGACTGTCCAGTTGGACAGCCCCAATTAGGTTGTTCATAAGGCCATCCCGGCCGTCAAGCCGGGATAAACAGGCCCGCCTTTTATCTGAGGATCAGCAATTTGCCAATTGTTTTGCCGGAGTTGGTGGTCACCATCACGTAATAAACCCCGTTCGCCAGGGTGTTCCATCCCCAGCCCGTCAAACTCACCGTCACCGCCGTCCCAGACGGAACGTTGTAGAAAGTCTCGTCCTTCACCTTGCGGAAATTCACCGTGAAGATTTCCACTCTTACGTTGGAAAGGCCCAGGTAGGGCGGAGGCAAGATATTGACCGTGGGTCCCGATACCGGGTTAGGATAGATGCCTACTGTTCCCCTAACAACCGACGGCACGGGCGACACCGTGGGTGTTTGGGAAGGGGTCGTCGTCGGGGTAAAGGTCCAAGTCGCTGTCCGGCTCGGGGTGAACGTAAAGGTGGGGGTGAAGCTGGGCGTTTCGGTAAAGGTATTAGTGGGCGTGAAAGTGCGGGTTGGGGTTGAAGTGGACGATGCCGTGGATGTGGCGGTGGAGGTCACGGTGGGCGTGTGAGTGGCGGTTGACGTCATGGAATAGGTGGGTGTAGCCGTGGGAGTACGAGTCGGAGTGGGCGTCCCGGTGGATGTCGGGGACAGGGTCACCGTAGGGCTATTCGTTACCGTATAGGTGAAAACCGGTGTCAAAGTCGGGGTTCCCGTCGTGGTTGGACTAAGTGAGGGCGTAGAAGTTCCTGTGGAGGTTTCAGTCGGCGTGGGTGAAGGCGTGGCGGTACGGGTAAAAGTCGGGGTGGAGGTTGGGGTTGAGGTGGAAGTGAGGGTATTGGAAGGCACCGCCGTATGGGTGTCGGTAGGAGTCGCGGAAAGGGTCACGGTGGGGCTGTTCGTAGCCGTGTAGGTGAACTGGGGCGTCTGGGTGGGAGTGCTGGTAAAGACGCTTGTAGAAGTGGGCGTAGAAGTGCGGGTGGAAGTAGGCGTACCGGTAGAAGTAGTCGTCCAGCTATTCGTCGGGGTAGAGGTTTGAGTCCTGGTATTGGTCGAAGTCCATGTGGAAGTTGGGGTAGGCGTAAAGGAGGACGTGGGGCTATTAACGGGAGTTGAGGTACTAGTGGGGGTGTTCATCGGGGTGGAAGTCTTTGTGGCAGTCGAGGTTCCGGTGGAACTCCATGTAGAAGTAGCGGTGGCCGTGGAAGTACTGGTGAAGGTCCGAGTTGAGGTTGAGGTGGCGGTAGGTGTTGCCGTATTGATCACCGTATTGGTGGAGGTACTAGTCGGTGTGGAACTCCTTGTCGGAGTCGGGGTTCCGGTAAAAGTGGCAGTAGGCGTGGGAGTTCCAGTGGAAGTTCGGGTCGGAGTCAAACTAGGAGTGCTGGTTGGCGTGGATGTGGTTGTCGATGTAGAGGTGCGAGTCGGGGTAGGGGTCATCGTAGGCGTCCCGCCAGGACAATAGGCTCCCAAAACCTCAACATTGTCGAGTTGAAGATTGTAGGTCCCCCCCGCAACGCTAGCCCATTGAAACACGGTAACTTGACTGGCTGAGAAAGTCTCAGGGGTTCCGAACCCCCGCTGGGTGAGCTGGCTGAACAGGACTGTCACCGGCGTCCATGCTGCGGACGCGGTAAAACTCACGCCGAAATTATCCCCATCGGTCACCGCAGGTATCGCCATCTGGAACCAATAGGTCCCGCTTCCCTTGGCATAAAACACGATTCCGCCGGTATAGGGGCTCAAGTCCACTGTCCCGCCCAAGGGACAGGTAATGCCCCCATAGTTACTGACCGAGCCCGAAGCGCTCAAGCTGTGAGCAGTTGATCCCGGCGCGCCGCCGGTTGGAATGGTAATGTTGATGGTCGTGTTCGCGTCGCCGTAGGTGACCCAGCTTCCTCCCCAGTTGTTAGCGGTGTTTCCGTCCTCAAAATCATCGATCATGCAAAAAGCGCCGGGGATGGGGGTTGGCGTGCGGGTAGGGGTAGATGTCGGAGGCAGGGTATTCGTGATCGTGGCTGTGGGCCCCACGGACCCAATGATCCCCACGAAAGTCGTGATGCTCTGGGCGGTCAAGGTGTAGGTGAAGCTGTTCCCCGTAACAGGGATAGCCGTTTGGCGGGTCAGGTTATTACTGGGGTCCGTCACCCACGGGGTCACGGAACTTACGGTGATACCGTTGAAGGTGATGGGCTGGGACACGGTCAAGGTGTTGACGTTCATGGCGACGACAACAACCGTGGTCGGAGCTGAGGGATCGTTCTTGAAGGCCGAGACTGAGACACCCGCCGAGGGCACCTCGGTGGCGCCGATACGGTAATAGC
Organism: candidate division FCPU426 bacterium; assembly: GCA_963738405.1. Lineage (GTDB taxonomy): Bacteria > Oederibacteriota > Muellerivitia > Muellerivitales > Muellerivitaceae > CAVTWJ01. The sequence goes on from CAVTWJ010000014.1 coordinate 182,551, forward strand.
CGGGCCGGACGAACCGGCTCCAGTTTCCCATGCACCAAAGCTTCTTGGTGGAGGCGTTGTCCGAACCGATAAGGGATTCGTTAGTGCTCCCGCTGGCGGGGTACAGCCACCAAGCGTGATAGGCGTTCATGCTGGCATCCACGATGCATTGGTGGAGCCATCCCGCCACCTGTAGCCCCGATTTCATCGTGGTGTCGTTGGCGGCCCCGCTCACATCCGACATCTCGGTCTCCCAGCTTTCCTGGTTGGTTAGGTGCGTAAACCCCGCCCCCGAAAGGCTATAGGGGGTCGCTCCGTTCAACCCATAGAGGTGGTTTCCGATGACGCCGACCATGGGGGCATTCGTGGCGTCGTCCATGGCAGTAGCCGCCAAAGCTTTGTTGTCGGCAAAACTCTCCGGAATCATGATTTTGGTGGTAAGCGATGCGCCTTTGAGGGCGGTATTCAGCGCTCCGACGAAAACATCAAACTGGCCCGCGGACCATTCATTGCTCTCGTAGGTGGGGTTCCAATCCGGCTCGTTCTGAGGTGAGACCGCCAGGATGCTTACCCCGGTGCTTGAAATTTGTGTGTTGGCGTACTTGATGTAGTTCACCAAGTAACTGGCATAATCGGTGTCATTGCCGTTGGGGGCCCCGCTGGCCGCGCCCAGAAAGTCGTTGTTGGAACTGCCCCAGGTGGACCCAGAGACACGGTCATTAGCGGGCGGCGCCCATTCGGTGCACCAGACCTGTGTGACGCCCAAGCCGATGGCCTGCTTCATGACCGCGGTTTCCCCCGGATCCGAGATACTCGTGGTGGTGTTGGTATAGGGAATGTGGCAGCGGAGCATAGACAACCCTATTCCGTTGGGGTTGTTGCCGGTCATACCGGTGGAATCCCAATACCAGGTCGCCAATTGGGTGGAATAGGCGCTCTCGTGCCAGGCACTGCAGGCACCGAAGCCCCTTATGTATTGGTCAGTAGTGGTGGCGTCAATGGTGGCCGTTCCGGCCCAAAGGGAAAAGGCAGACGAAAAAAACAGAAAAAAAGTTAATAACGTTTCATTTCTTTTCATTACTTTATCTTCCCCTGAAGAACCGGAGGCATCCGGGCCTTTTTCCAAAGCTTTTCATGCGTGCCAAGGATTTCAAAACGATTTTACGATGGGTGAAAACGCTTCAAATCATCACCTTCGCTTCAGTGGAAAGATACCGCCGGAAGGGGGGAGGCACAACAGCGGAGACAAATCAATAGGCTCAAAAAAATCAAACTTATAGACTTTTATTTCAAACAACACAATTTACCGAATTTTCTAAGTTTCTCGGTCAAACCTGCTTCACCTCCGTGAGATTGCCTCACCCCAACCAGGAAGCCCAATTCGCCAGCGGGACGTTTGCACCTCACAGAGGTTGAAACCAGGAACAACGTTTTCTTTGTTCTACTTCAAGATCAGCAGTTTACAAGTCGTCGTGGTGGACTGGCCCTGGGATTTCACCGTGCAGGTCACGATGTATAGCCCGTTGGCCAGGTAGTTCCCCACGTAGTTTTTCTCGTTCCAATAGACCGTGTGGTTGCCCGTGGAGTCGAACGAGGCTCCCGACACCGTGGTCGACCAGATCAACCGGCCATCGATGGTATAGGCCTTGAGGGTGATATCGGAGTTCGGGTCAATTCCCTCTTCGCCCGAGGAACCCACCGTCTTGGCGCTGGCATTGGAGCTTCCCGATCCGGTACCGGACAAATTAACCGCCAGGTTTACCCCGTTCCCCGTGGAGGGGTTCGGGTAGGCGATCACGCTGGCCGCCTTCAAGGCCGCAGACGATCCAGACGGCTCCTGGCCCCAAACTAAGGACCCGCCCTCATAGGCCGTGACATGGGTCCAAGGCGTGTAGCTGGTATAGGCCGCGTAGCTCCAGTCGTTGTCCTGGAGCATGTTGCTCCAGTCGCTCTTGTTGAAGCGGCTCTGGATCTGGATAGCCTGCCCAGGCTGAAGTACCAGATTCCCGGTGAACTTGTAGCTGATGTAGTTGGTCTGGCCGCCCAGGCTGGTGGCTACGGTCGTATGCAACACATCACTCGTCACCGAAGTCCCGGCAGGCATCAACCCCGCCCAATCCACCCAGCTTTGGACGCTCTGGTTGGTGCAGTCGCAGTTGAACCAGTAGCGAACTTCAACATTATTCAGATTCAAAGCCCCGGACCCTGTGTTGACCACCTCAATGAAGGGGTGAGGGCTGTTGGTCGAATCGGTCGTGATCGACGACAACAGTTCCACGGTCAAGGCCGCCGCCCCGGAGGGAGTAGGCGTGAAGGTGAAGGTCGCCGTCGGAGGAACCGGCGTATTGGTAAAGGTGAATGTCGCCGTCGGCGGCACAGGTGTGTTGGTGTGGGTAAAGGTGAAGGTGGCCGTTGGGGGCACCGGCGTGTTGGTGTGCGTAAAGGTGAAGGTAAAGGTGGCCGTTGGCGGAACCGACGTGAAGGTCGAAGTGGGTGGAATCGCCGTATTCGTCCTCGTCGCCGTCGGTGGAACCGCTGTGTTGGTGGCCGTCCCAGTAAACGTATAGGTATTGGTTGGGGTTTGGGAGACCGTTGGACTAGGCGGAGCCGGAGTGTTGGTAGCGGTTGGAGGCAGCGGCGTGTTCGTGACCGTGGGGGGCACGGGACTATTCGTACTCGTGGCCGTGGGCGGAACAGGTGTGCTGGTGCTGGTAGATGTCGGAGGAGCCGCCGTGTTCGTAGCCGTGGGTGGTGCCGGAGTATTGGTAGCGGTCGCCGTAGGCGGAACGGCCGTATTGGTGGATGTGGGTGGCACCGAGGTGAAGGTCGAGGTCGCCGGGATTGCCGTATTCGTCGACGTCGGCGGCACGGCCGTGCTAGTCCTTGTGGCCGTGGGCGGAACAGCGGTCAAGGTCGCCGTCGGGGTGAAGGTAAAAGTGGAGGTTGGCGGTACGGGACTGTTGGTATTAGTCGCAGTCGGAGGAATAGCCGTATTCGTCCTCGTCACCGTGGGCGTAAAGGTAAAGCTCGCCGTCGAGGTACGCGTGGCCGTGGACGTTGCCGTCGGTGTCCCCGTGGCTGTCCAAGTCTTCGTGGGAGTGTTCGTAAAGGTCGGCGTGGCGGGTTGGGGGATGACCTGGATGGCTTCCACCATGGCGCTGGTATCGGTGCTGGTGGTTCCCGTGAAGGTGATGGTAATGACTCCGCCGGTGGGCGACACGTTATTGATCACCTTGTCGTCCTGGGTGTTGGCGCCCACCTGGGCGTAAACGTCCAGGTTGGAAACAGCGGTCGAGCCGTTGACGGCCACGTTGAAAACCCTGTCCCCTGCGGCGAAGTCGCCCGAATAGGTCTCGGCGAATTTCAGGGTGACCTGGTAGCTCCCGGCGGGCACGTTGAAGGAATAGCTGAAGCTGTTCCCGTAGCGCTGGGTGTCGTAAAGGGTGGAATCGGAGGTGCCGGTCACGGCCGCTCCCTCAGCCACGGTGGTTCCGCCGCTGAAGTTTTCATCCGCGGCCCAAACGTTGCTCGTGGTGTCCGTATAAGCCGGACCGCCGGCGTTGACCCGCCAGCTGGAGGACACAATCGGAGTCGGTGTCGAGGTGACGGTGGGGGTGTGGGTAAAGGTGGCCGTGGGCGGGACGGGGGTGTTGGTGGCCGTGGGGGCCGACGGCGTGTTCGTCTTCGTCGGGGTGCTGGTCGACCCATTGGACTGGGTGAAACTGTACGACTCAAAATTAAAGAGTGTCCCGGATCCTCCGGTGAACACGAAATAAACATCATGCAGGCCGGTCGCGCCCGTGATCGCACAGGTGGCATTTTGCCAGGTCTGGGTTCCTCCCGTGTTGGGCACCGGGCATGTGCCGATAAGCGTGCCGGTCGTGCTGTCAAGGCGGATCTGGATCGAGCCCCCGCTGACGGTTCCCGCGACGCGGGCGCTGAAGGAGGAAGCGCCGGTCCCAAAACTCATGTTCCGAACCTGGGTCCAGGAGCCGTTAATAGTACCCGTAATATTCATCCCGCCTTCGGAGCAAACCCCAGTTTGGAGCCCCGATTCTTTGGCCATCATCACGGCCCGAAGTGTGGAAAAGGGGTTTTGATTCTTCAAGGCCGCAACACCCGCGGTGGTTGGGGTCACGACCGCCAGGGTACCGTCCGAGTTCACGAAAAGACGGTCCAGGTTCACGCTGCGCTGATAGACAGCGTTCCCACTGCAGGTCAGTCCGTTCAGAAGAGCCAGCTCTCGGTTGTGATAGGCGATGTAATAGTTGCTGCCGATATTGACGATCCCGGCATGGTTATTATTACCGCAGTTATTGGGAGGATTAAATAAAGCCGTCCCGCGATGGGTGAACCCGCTCATAGGGCTGCTACTGGTCATGTAATCGATGCTGGCCGCGGGCGAGGCCGAAAAATCCGTCGAGTAGGAAAAATAGTAGGTTCCGTTGATCTTGTTCATGAAGGGCGCCTCGAAATAACGAGGGGCGTCGATTGAGACCGCGGAACCGCTCACGCTGATCATGTCAGAGTTCAATTTGATGACCCGGGCATTTCCTGGGCCCCCACCCCCGAAATAAAGATAGGCCTGGCCGTCATCGTCGATGAAGGCGGCCGGATCGAAAACATAAGTGATATTGGTGCCCGGAGTGCTGTTGCTGACCAGCGAATGGCCCAAGGGATCGGTAAAAGGTCCGGTCGGGCTAGTGCTGCGGGCGACGCCAATGCTGCCGCCCCCGTTCCCGTAGTAAAGGTAATAGAACCCGTTGCGGAAGATTGTATCCGGGGCATAGGTCAGGCCGGCCCAGGAGGTGTTACTGGCGCTGAACGGTATCCCTTCGTCGGTCCAATTCACCAGATCGTCAGAGGACATGAGGTAGACATTTGTGATTGAATAACCCGTTTGGCCGGTGATGTCGTGGGAACAATAGATGTACATCCGGCTGCTGGCGGTGTCCCAAAAGGCGGTGGGGTCAGCGGTGTATTGCTGGTAAATGAGCGGGTTTGCGGAGGCGGGCGAGTTGAATAAAGCGAAACACAACAGGGTCAAAATTGGAAATCCAAAATATCGTTTCAAGCTGAACTGTTGCCCTTGCATGGGTCCCCCCGAAATCAAATGTTGGGAATGCCCTCAGGCGCATTCCCAGGCGAAACCGCTTCCACCTTCAAGTGGACCGGTTCACTAGATTTGTGTTTGGAGAAGTGGGTTTTATTCCAAAGGAGGAAAAAGGAGGGGAAAGACTTGTGTCGATTACCTTAGGACCAGCAATTTCCCTATCGTTTTTCCGCCGTTCGTCGTCACCACCACATAGTAAAGCCCGTTGGCCATCGGCCCTCCCCAACGGCTCACCAACGGGAGATGAAGGGCCGTTCCTGAAGGCACCGAATCCTCTGTCCAATCGACAACCTTGCGGAAATTGACCGTGAAAACCTCAATTCGAACCTTTGACAGGCCCGGATAGCTCGGCGGGAGGATGTTGACGGTTCCGCCCGGAACGGGGTTGGGATAGAGGCCCACATGACCCGCTAGCGGCGTGGAAACCGGGGTTACCGTCAAGGCAGGGCTCGGCGTGGAGGTGGGGGTGGCCGAAGGGCTAGGGGTAGCGGTAAAGACGGGGGTGCTGGTGGCCGAGGGCGAAAAGGTTGGCGTCGAGGTTCGGGTCAAGGTGATGGTAAAGCTCGCGGTAGCGGAAGGGGTCGGAGTTGAAGTCGAAGCGGCGGTATTGACCGGTGTCAGGGTGGCGGTGGGCGTCACCGTCCAGGTTGGGGTTGGAGTCGGGGTCCCCGACGCGGTTTGCGTCAAGGTGGAAGTAGATGTCAGCGTATGGGTAGGGCTGAATTGCGCGGTTAAGGTCGGTGTTTCCGTAAGGGTCGGAGTCGTCGTCATCGTGAAGGTCGATGTCCTAGTGGCGGTATGGGTGGAAGTCGGGGTGGTCGTAACGGTGGAAGTGGAGGTAAGGGTCGCGGTCAAGGTTTGGGTGGCAGTGAAAGATGAGGAGGATGTGGGTGTAGAAGTGAAAGAATGGGTGGGGGTAGGGGACAGGGTGTTGGTGGGACTGAATTGCGGCGTGAGGGTTATCGTTCCCGTGGGGGTGGGCGTGCTGGTGGTCGTATTGGTTGCTGTACGGGTGGCAGTCGCCGGGAGCGTGGCGGTTGATGTAAAAGTTCCCGTGGAGGTCGAGGACGCCGTCGGGGTAAGGGTCTTAGTCGTGGTGGTCGTCGCGGTAGAGGTTTGAGTCAGGGTGGCCGTGGGTGAGGAAGTCGCAGTCACGGTCCGGGTACTGGTTAAAGTATTGGCGGTGGTGAAGGTGGAGGAGGCCGTGAGGGTTTGGGTTGGGGTAGAGGTAAGGGTGCTTGTCTTTGTCACCGTGGGGGTAGAGGTTTGAGTCGCCGTCAATGTGCTGGTGGGGGTGTTGGTGCGGGTGACTGTTGATGTGGAAGTCGAGGTACTCGCCGGAGTGGGTGTGGAAGTCGGGCTCGGCGTCGGGGTGCGGGTGGGAGTACCCGAAGGCGTCGGAGAACTGGTGCCAGTTGAAGTAATGGTATTGCTGGGTGTGGAAGTTTTGGTCAGGGTGGCTGAGGGGGTAGGGCTGGGTGTGTTCGTGCGGGTCGCGGTGGGCGTGCTGGTCGGGGTGCCCGCCGGGATATCCCCGTAAAGGATTCCCCTGGCCCCGGGGGCTATATAACAACGGCCATAGATACTTTCATCCCCCTCGATCCAACCTGGGATGAACGGCTTGCTGGCGTTGCTGATCGAGGTCCAGGTTACGCCCGCGCCGTCGTCGCACCGGAAAATACCTTGGGTTCCATTAACGGTTCCTGACAGGAAGACCGCCGGGTGGGTCTGGCCGGAGGCGGCCTTGCCGAACCCCACCGGACCCTTGGGCTCGTACACGTTCGCGAGGGCCGTCACGCTGGAACCCCCGTTGGTGAATCGGAAGAGGGCGTTGTAGGTGGAGACCCAGAATTCCCCGGGCTCCCCGAAGACGGAACGGGGCATGACCCACTGCCCGTTGCCGTTGGCGTCGCCCCAATTGACCGCGATGGTGTTCACCTGGGTGAAGCTGGCCCCGGAGTTGGTGCTCTCGTAGATCGTCACCGAATTGCCGTAAACCCATTCGCTGGGATAGGTGGCGTAGAAGGTGGTTGCGTTCGAACGGTCCGAGGCCACCATGGCGCCGCTGGGAAGACCCGAGCAGGCCGTCCAACTCCCGCCGAGGGAGGAAGCATAGGCCGGGGAGCCGTAGCCGCTATAGGGAGAAACCACCACCCGGGACCCGTCGGCGGCCACCGCCACCGATCCCATCTGGCCCGTTGTGGTATAGCCCGGAGGGGCGCTGCCCCAGGGCGTCCAGGTTTGCCCGTTGTTGGTAGAATAGGCCACGTCGCTGTTCACGGCTGAGGGGTTGGTGCTATTCCCCGCCCGGACCACCGTATTGGGTTTGGATTCGGCGAAGTCCAGCATGTTGGTGTTCGTGTATTGGGGATTGCAGTACATCCCTAAGGCGGGCGACTGGGTCACGTTCGTGTGGCGCATGCCCCCCACGTCGCCCATGCAGGAAAAGAGGATGCCTCCCGTCGCCGCGGGAGGCATGTAAATAGGAACCGTCTCCTCCAGGTTGTTGTCGGTGTAGGTCCAGGAAACGGGGCTCGCCTGGATATTGGCGCTGCTCCAAACCCCGCCCCCTTCCCCGGAGGGATAATAGGCGTTGTTGGAATTGAACGGATCGATGGCCACGAACCCCGCCCAACCCGCCCCGCCCGGGGCACCGCTGCATCCATTTTGGTAAATGGCGCTGTTGTTGTTGAAGACCGAGGAACCGGAGCCGGCCTCGGCGATAACCGACCAGGAACCCCCGCCGTTGGCGGTCGAAAGGACCCTATCGGGACCGCCCCACCAATCGATGGTCGAGACCAGGATATGGCTGGCGTTCTCGTGATCCACGCAGATACCGGCGTAACCGCCGGCGCCGCTCCCGGGGCCAATGGAAGGGGTTTCGTTGGTCCAGCCCAGGGTTCCGGTATTGAGCTTCCAGACCTGGCCCGTCGAGACGCTGTTGGGGCCGTAGCCGCCGCTGTCGTAGACGATCCAAAGGTTGCTGTCCGTCCCCAGGCTGGCGTGGGGCGTGACCATGTTGGAAGGCCCGCCGGAAATAAGGGTCCAGCTTCCTCCGGAGTTGGTGGAACGGTAGATATTGCTGTTGCCGGAGGACATGGAGAGGACGCCCACATAGATCGTGGCGGAAGCCGAGCCCGAGGTACCGTGGGGGTCGAAGATCACCCAGGAAAGGCCGTAGCCGGTATCGCCCAGAACCGGGAAGGAACCGACCTGAGTCCAGGAAGCGGCCGAATTGGCGCTCACCCAAAGCCCCTGCCAACGGGAGGCGAAATAAAGCTTGGAGGTCAGGTTGGGGTCCACCGCCAATCGTTCCCCCGCTTCCCTTCCGTCATTGTTGCCCGCGATGGAGACCGGAATGGCATTGGCGGTCCAGGAGTTGCCTTGGTCGGTGGAGCTGAGGATGGTGCCGGCACCCGAGAAGCCCGCGGCGGCGTAGACCACGTTGGCGTTGACGGGATCGGGCGCGATGCTCTCCCCCCCGAAGTTGTTGCCCCCTCCATACATGTCGGTCAAGGGCACCCATTGGCTTGTGGAATTATTCCAGCGGTAGAAACCGCCGACATCGGTGCGCGCGTAAAGGAGATTCTGTTGGACAGGGCTGTAGACTAAGCCCGGGACAAAGCCGCCGCCCATAATCGCCACACTCTGCCAGGTATAGGCTTGGGCGTAGGACCTTCCAGCACAACCTAAAACAAGACACAGCACCGCCAAAAAGACCGGCCTGCTTAGCACAAATAATTTGATTGGGTTATTCGAATAGGACATGGTTACTGAAGCTCCCGTTCCATTGTACCTCGATCGCCGCTGGGAGCTATTTGACTTTACCGCCAAACTGACCGTAAAAATATCAGACCAAAAAAAATAAGCTCGAAAACTTTAAACTTAGAGTGTTAGAAGAAAAAAACCACGCCCTCAACCCAAGATCCACGGAGGGAAGGGGAAGGAAGCCCATTCATTCCCCTGCCCGTCCGCAGTTGCCTTGGTACGGCTTCTATTTCAAGATCAGCAGTTTACAAGTTGTCGTGGTGGTCTGGCCCTGCGATTTCACCGTGCAGGTCACGATATATAACCCGTTTGCCAGGTAATTCCCCACGTAGTTTTTCTCGTTCCAATAGACCGAATGGTTGCCGGTGGACCCGATGGAGGCTCCTGAAACCATGGTCGACCAGATCAACCGGCCATCGATGGTATAGGCCTTGAGGGTGATCTCGGCGTTCGGGTCGATTCCCTCATCTCCCGAGGAACCCACCGTCTTGGCGCTGGCATTGGAGCTTCCCGAGCCGGTACCGGATAGATTCACCGCCAGGTTCACCCCGTTCCCTGTGGAGGGGTTCGGGTAGGCGATCACGCTCGCCGCCTTCAAGGCCGCTGAGGAGCCGGAAGGTTCTTGGCCCCAAACCAGAGACCCGCCCTCATAAGCCGTGATATGGGTCCAAGGCGTGTAGCTGGTGTAGGCCGCGTAGCTCCAGTCGTTGTCCTGGAGCATGTTGCTCCAGTCGCTCTTGTTGAACCGGCTTTGGATCTGGATAGCCTGCCCAGGCTGGAGAACCAGATTCCCCGTGAACTTGTAGCTGATGTAGTCGGTCTGGCCGCCCTGGCTGGTGGCAACAGTCGTGTGCAACACATCACTCGTCACTGAAGTCCCGGCAGGCATCAACCCCGCCCAATCCACCCAGCTTTGGACGCTCTGGTTGGTGCAATCGCAGTTGAACCAGTAGCGCACTTCAACGTTATTCAGGTTCAAGGACCCGGACCCTGTGTTGACCACCTCAATGAAGGGATGGGGGCTGTTGGTGGAATCGGTCGTGACCGACGACAACAGTTCCACGGTCAAGGCCGCAGCTCCGGAAGGCGTGGGTGTGAAGGTAGCGGTTGGGGGCACCGGCGTGTTGGTAAAGGTGAATGTCGCTGTGGGCGGCACCGGCGTGTTGGTGTGGGTAAAGGTCGCCGTTGGCGGAACCGCCGTGCTAGTACTGGTAACGGTCGGAGGCGCTGGGGTATTCGTGACCGTCGGTGGTACCGGCGTATTCGTCACCGTGGGCGGCACCGGACTATTGGTAGCCGTTGCCGTAGGCGGAACAGGCGTGCTGGTACTGGTAGATGTCGGAGGAGCCGCCGTATTCGTGGCTGTTGGAGGCGCCGGAGTGTTGGTAACCGTCGGCGGAGCAGGCGTATTGGTCACGGTCGGCGGTACCGGGCTGTTGGTAACCGTCGCTGTGGCAGGCACCGAGGTGAAGGTCGAAGTCGGCGGGATTGCCGTATTCGTCGACGTTGGCGGCACGGCTGTGGCCGTTCTTGTGGCCGTCGACGTAAAGGTAGCGGTTGCGGTCGGCGTCCCCGTGGCTGTCGAAGTCCTCGTGGGGGTATTTGTAAAGGTTGGCGTAGCCGGTTGCGGAATGACCTGGATGGCTTCCACCATGGCGCTGGTATCGGTGCTGGTGGTTCCCGTAAAGGTGATGGTAATCACGCCGCCGGTGGGCGACACGTTGTTGATCACCTTGTCGTCCTGGGTGTTGGCGCCCACTTGGGCGTAAACGTCCAGGTTCGAAAGCGCCGTGCTTCCGTTGACGGCCACGTTGAAAACCCTGTCCCCTGTGGCGAAATCGCCCGAATAGGTCTCGGCGAATTTCAGGGTGACCTGGTAGCTCCCGGCTGGCACGTTGAAGGAATAGCTGAAGCTGTTCCCGTAGCGCTGGGTGTCGTAAAGGGTGGAATCGGAGGTGCCGGTCACGGCCGCTCCCTCAGCCACGGTGGTTCCGCCGCTGTAGTTCTCGTCCGCGGCCCAAACGTTGCTCGTGGTGTCCGTGTAAGCCGGACCGCCGGCGTTCACCCGCCAGCTGGAGGACACAATCGGAGTCGGTGTGGAGGTGACGGTGGGGGTGTGGGTAAAGGTGGCCGTGGGCGGGACGGGGGTGTTGGTGGCCGTGGGGGCCGACGGAGTGTTTGTCTTGGTCGGCGTAAAGGTAAAGGTCGCCGTCGGGTTGGTTACCCCCGAGACAACTCCCACGAAACTCGTGACGCTAGAGCCGGTCAAGGAATAGGTGAAACTGTTACCCGAGACTGCTACGGGGGATTTCGCAACAAGGTTATTGCTGCCGTCCGTCACCCAGGGGGTCACCGAAGTCACGTTGACGCCGTTAATGCTGAAAGTCTGGCTGGTGGTTGAACTGTTGTTGTTGATGGCGACGAAGACGATGGTCTGGGGTGAAGAGGTATTGGTATTTTTGAATGCGCTCACATTAACACCTGATGTCGGGCTCGCGGTTGCGCCCATGCGGTAATAACCAGGCCGGATGAACTTGCTGTAATTGCCCAGGACATAGGCCTTGATGGTGAAGGCGTTATTGCTGATCAGGTCGGTGAGCCACCAATAGTGAAAAGCGTTCATATTGGAATTAACCAGGCAGTTTTGTATCCATCCCGCTTCCGTCAATGCGCCCGGAATATCGGTGCTATTCCCAGACATCTCAGTTTCCCACCATTCCTGATTCGTCACATGGGTGAAACCAAAGGAAGAAAGGGGCCCCGGATTGGGGGAACCATAAAGATGGGTCCCGATGATGCCGATCATGGGGGCCACGGTCGTGTCGTCCATGGCGGTCGAGGCCAGGTTCATCCCTCCGGTGTTGTCCGGCTCGGGGAGCATGATCTTGGTCGAAAGACCCGCGCTTTGGAGGGCGCTATGGAAAGCATTCGCGTAAACATCAAACTGGCCCGCCGTCCAAAGGCAGGCTTCGTAGGTGGGGTTGAAATTGGGTTCGTTCTGGATGGAAAGGGCGTAAAGGGGGGCGCCATGGCTTTGGGCATATTGGATGAAAGAGACTTGGTAAGAAGCTAATCCTGTGTCGGCGCTGTTGGGGGAGCCGGAGCCGGCGCCCAAAAAGGTATCGTTGCTGGCGCCGCCATTGACGTTATTGTTCGCCTTGTATTGGGCCGGGGGTGACCATTCGGTAGCCCATAAAAGGACATTGGGATTGACCGAATGGGCTGTCGCGAGGGTACTCACTTCCGGCGAGAAGTTGTTGTTGGGGTCGATGCGTGCCCGGAGGGAGCTGATCCCGATGTGGCCGTTCACGTTGTCCTCGGCGAACAGGGCCTGGCCTAGGCTTCCGATACCGCTCCAGGCGCTGGAGGCCCCGATGCAATGGATGTACTGGTTGGTCTGGGTGGCGTCAACGGTACAGGTGCCGGCCAGTGCGGCAGAAGCAGCCGTGAAAATCACCGAGATGAAAAGACCCAGGAAATATTTTTTACCCATCGAAGCACCCCTTTGAATTTTCGCGACTTAAATTTCAATTAAATCGTTGTGAGCCAAGGACAAGGCATGGAAAGGCGTAGGGACCCTGACATCGATTAGTGTTTGGAGAATGCCGGTTTATTCCCGTCAGGCGACGGTTTTTATCCGGGAAGCGGGGAGGCTTATTTTATTAGGAAAATCAGGGGTTTTGAGGGTGTTTAAGGTGGTATGTCCCCAACCATTGGCTTAAAGCTTGGTCGCTCGGGTTCAGGCGGAGGGCCTGTTCCAGGCATTGGAGAGCCTGGGCATTCTGGCCCAATCGCAGGTAAACAATTCCCAGGTTCCGCCAGGCCCGGCTGTCCTGCGGGTTCGCCTGAACCGCCTGCTCATAGGGCCCTGTCAAACTGGAAGCCTGGTTCGCCGTGCCCGGGGTTGCCACGGCGGCGGGGAGTTCGAAACGCACTTCAACCTTCGATTTGGCGACTCCTTCCGGGAGGGGAGAGGGCATGGGCGTCGCCACTACCGTAACCGGGAGGGCCTGAACCGTCACAGGTTTGGGGGAAACTGGGGTGGGATTGGCAAATTCGTATCCCACGCTAATACGGTGCGAGGTTCCCAGGTCGCCGTAAGGAACAAAGGCGTAGTCCAATTGAAAAGAACCTAACTTTACACCCGCTCCGGCAGTGAAACCCGTCAACCCGTTGATTTGGTTGTCAGAGAGCGCCCCTTGGTAACCCACCCGAAGGCTATAGTCCCGTTCAATGGTTCCTTCCAAACCGCATTGGAGGCGGCTCACGCCATTGGGCTCCCAGTCCCCCACAAGAAGGGGGCAAAGATCCGCGCCCTTTCCCAAATACAGGATCGTCGAGAGGCCTAGGCGCAGATCCTGGGCCGGAGTTATGCCGGAAAGATCCGTCCCCAGTCCCGAGTAGGTCAAACCCAATCGAAAGTCAGGTGCCGGGATAAAGAGGGCGCCCACATCGCCGGACATACTCGTATAAAGCGCCTCAACGATCTTTTGTTGGAATCCGTGCAAGGCGATCCCCAGGGAAAATTCCCGCGCCACCCTAGTTCCCCAACCCAGGCTGAAGGCAGCGTCGCTGTCGGTGAAGGATCCAAGGTAAACCCCATTGGGATCCCGTTCATCCAAATTTCCCCAGGAAACATATTGAAGGGCCCCGGCGAAACCGCCCAGGGAGCCCGCGGGTAATCCGAAAAGAAGGGTCTCCTCGAAGGAACCTGCCAGATAGCTGTTATGGTTAATGGAAAGACTGGCGGCGCGCAATTGGGATAGCCCCGCGGCGTTAAAGAACAATGCCGAAGGATCGTCGGCGAGCCCCGCGAGGGCGTCCCCCAATGCGTCCGCCCGGGCCGAGGCCCCGAGAGCGGTGAGCGGAGTCTCCAGACCCGCGCCTGAAGAAACCGTCTGGACCGGAAGAGCCGTCTGCGGCAAGAAAAGAAACATGACGACGACCAAAATCGTTTTAGACCATCGTCGCGCCGTTTTGAAAGGGCGGAAAACCATTATCATTTTTCGACCGCCAGAACCTGGGTCTTAAAGTTATCGGCCCGGCCCGAGGAGTAATTCAGCTCGACGCGGTAAAAATAATGTCCCGGCGCGAAGGCGGAAATGTTGAGAGTGCTTGATTGCAATCCAGACCCCTTGGGATCGCTCAGGGTGGCGGCAAGGTTTCCCCAGGCGTTCCAGATCTTGATATTGGCGGTACCCGACTCGGCCATGGTGTAAACGAACTGCACGGTGTTCCCGCTGGTGGGGTTGGGAGCCACGTAGGGGTTGCCCCCAACAGGCGCGGGCGGTGTGGAAACAGGCGTAGGACAGGCGCCCGCCAGATTCATTTGGCCGTAATCGCTCGCGTTCGAATAATCGTCCGATTCGCCATTCCAGATGATTTGACCGTCCCGGCAATTGCCCCCGTTGTGGTTCACATCGACCCCTACATCAAAACCTAAAACCGTTCCGGGATTGGGACTGCCTATTCCTAATGTGGACCAGGGGATCGAGGCCTCAATCACATATCCGGCGGGGATCGTCGTGGTCCGCATGCTGACCCCCGCGGTCCTTCCCTGGGACTCGGTAGCTGTCGTATCGTTCCATCGGAAAAAATATTCGAAGTCGGCATTCGTAACCGTGACACCTCGTGAATCCGCCGTATCCAGATAAAGTTCCACCGTCGAATTGACCCATACGGAGGCTGATCCTGTATTCGTGAGCTGACTGTCAGTGACCGTTACGCCCAGATAAAGATTTGTCGAGTCCCATAGGGTCTTAAATTGGGCCGTGGTGCCATAAACATTGCCCAGCACAGTTTTGTTGACGGTATTCCAGCCTGTCGGGATTTCCCAGGGCCATTCGTTCAAAACCCCGTCCACGCTGACGCCCGCTTGGCAGGCGGAAGGTGTTTGGGGCGTGGGGGTGGGGTTGAGCGGGGCCCCCGAGAAGAGGTATTCCCGGGGTATATATTCCTGGGCTTGGGAAGGGCTCTGCCAGGCCAGTTGGATGAGGTCCGTAGTTGGGTTGGCGCCGTTGGTGAAATAATCCAACTCGATCGAGACGGGCGTATTGGCGGTGAGCGTAATGACCCCTGCAAAGCCTCGGATAGGCGGGGGGAAATCGGTCCATTGGTTGATGAGAACCTGTCCGTTGATGATCAGGCTCACACCCCCATTCACATCTGCGATGAAGGTGTAGGGTTCGCTATAGGCGGGTTCCACTTGGCCCGTCCACTTCACCGAAAAGGAGGTGCCCGACATGCCCGGCTGGGGGGGACAGCCAAACCAGCGATAGCTGATCAGAGGATCCACCACCGTTACCGCCGGGCTGGTCAAATTGGAGTTAATGTAATAGACGCCCTTGAGGCCGTCGCCGTTGAACTGGGCGAAGGAGGGTTTGGGGAGGCAAAGCAGAACAGCGCAAAGGGCGAATGGGATCCGTTTCAAGGCAGCCTCGAGAATGGTTCATTCGGACCGACCAAACCATTATTTACCCGGGGCCTAACAACGCACCAGAGAATATTCGTGTTCTTTAGGGAGCCGTCGGCTGGAGCTTGATCCGGATGTTCTTGGACATGTGTGCCTCGCCCGCCTGCACATCAATGCGGTAATCGCCCGTGCCCGCCGCTTCCCCGTTATCCAAAAGGCCGTCCCATTTAAAGTCCCACCGCCCGGCCTGGACAAAACCGGCGTAAAGGGCCCTTACTTCCTTTCCGCCCGAATCGAGGATACGGACCGTCACGAGGGATTTTTGCGGCGCGTCCACCAGAACACTCAATTCTTGGCCTTCCTGACCGGGTCCGGCCGATAAGGGTTGAATGGGAACGGGTTTTTGGACCACAGGTTTCAAGGTTGAAACGCTGGATTTTTCAATGGGTTGTTGGACGGTCTGCGGTTGAACCTGCAGAGGAACTTCCATTTTAGTTTGGGGCCAGAACTTCCAAAGGGCAGTCCCCCCGGCGGCCAGAACCACCAAAAGAAGCTTGGCCGCGCCGGACCAACCAACCGGGCCCGCGCCTCCGGGATGGGGAAGGGATTGCAGGCCCTGGGGGAGTGTCGGCTGGGGAAGGCCGGTGGCAAGATAATGCTGTTGGAGCATTTTCTCATAGCTCAAAGCGGCATCGGGGGAACTTTCCAAAAGCTTGGAAAGGGCCGCATGTTCGGCCTCGCTCAGTTCCCTCGTGAAAAATTCTTGGACTAAATCAGCCATTTTCGCCTTCTTTTATGAACTGCTCGACTAGCACCTTGAGCGCCTTTTTGCACCGGGAAAGCCTCGACATCACGGTCCCCAAGGGGATCTTGAGCGTCTTTCCGACCTCGATATAACTCATTTCCTTCATTTCTCGTATTTGAATAATCTCCCGGCATTCCTGGCCTATCTTTTCCAGGCATTTCTCGATGATTCCCAGCTTGAAGCGTTTTTCCTGTTCCCGATCCCCAGCTTCCTGCCGGTCCTTGGCCGCGGATTGGAGCAAAAAATCTAATTCAGCGTGTTCTTGACTCACCAGCTTCGCCCTTTGCCGGTACCGGTTGTGGCACTTAAAGATGCAAATCTGCGTCAGCCAGGTCGAGAGACTGGACCGGAACTCGAATTCGGGCAATTTTTCAAAGGCTGTGATAAAGGTTTCTTGGACCAAATCTTCAGCCTCCGGGTCCTGATAGCCCAATAAATACACGCAGTTTCGATAAAGTCTTTCCCGATAGGTGACGAAAAACTGGGTCTTAGCTTGATCGTCGCCTTGGAGGATCTTTTGAACCAACTCCCGTTCGTCCAAGAGTGCCCCTTACAGATGAGTGTTTTAACGTGAATGGTTTATTCCATTTTGAACCCAAATGGGAGGTTTTCATCAAAAAACTTTCTCTTTAAAAAGCTGATTTCCCTTAACCTCGCTGGGATTTTTTCCGGAATTGCTGTGGTGATTGAGCGGTTTTTCGCCGAAAGAACCGCGCGAAGTGGGAGCCGGGTTTGAATCCGCAGGATTTGGCGACTTGAGAGACTGGCAGGCTTCCAGTTTTCAAAAGCCGTTTCGCTTCCTCCAGCCGCAGGTTCTGTAAGTAGTTTTCCAAGCCCATTCCCGCGGTTTTCTTGAAATGACGGCTAAGAGTGGCGGTCGATACATCCGCAAGCCTCGCGAGTTTGGCGATTCTCAATGGTTCTCGGAAATGCTCGTTCAAATAATCACGGACCTTTTCCATTGAAAAGGCCGTCTTCAAAGCGCCAGGACCCTGCATGAGACGCAAAAGTTTTTCCAACGCGTCCTTGAAAGAGAAAACCATTTCCTGCGTGGTCCCGGCTTTCTCCAGGGAAAGCACCAGGTTTTGGTGGAGTTGATCGGCCTCCTTTTCGCTTAAGTTCCCTTGGGCGCGGATCGTATCTCTCATCTGGATCAAAGCGTACTGCAGGTGCAGGCGGATGCCGTCAGGGTCGTGCATGGAGAGGGTCAGGACCTGTTTCAAGAATTCATCCAGCACCGCTTCCATGCCTGAGAGGGATGAAACCTCGATGCGCTTCTTAAGTTCCCGCAAGAGGCTCGACAATTCCAAGATCCCTTCTGAAACTTCCAACCGGACGGGTTTGAAAAAAACAATTTCCTGGCCCGTTGCCCGGCCCAAGTGCAGGGCCAACACCGCCTGCTGATAGGAATCCAAAAGCGTTTCACCGGGCGTGACAGTTTCTCCCACTCCCACCAGAACAGGCCCCTCCAATTCTTCCTGGGCGAAAGCGTGAATCCTTTCGGTAAGTTCCCTCAATTCATCCCGGCGTTGGGGCCGGCTCTTGGAAAGATCGGGCGAGGTGATGAAAAGTGCGCCGTAATTTTCAAGCCGTCCTCCCAAGGTTTGGGGCAGGGTCTTCGCGAAGCGGAAAGCCCGCCGCTGGAAACGGTAGATCCGAAACATTTCCTCAATGGGGTCTCTCTTCTTCCCTTGAATGGTCAGCGGAATGGCTGTCAGGACCGTCGTCGGAATACGGCTGATGCCGATATCGGACTTGATCCAGTCCATTTTCGGAACTTCGGTGTTCCAAAGGGGCGTAGCCTGCCGGGTGGGAAGTCCCAGGGCCCAATCCATGAAATAACTGTGGGGAAAATGCCTGGAGAATATTTTCGTCGAAAGTTCCTGAAGACGGCGGGGCGCGTTGGAGAGATTTTCCCGGACCAAGATATCGGCGAACAGTTTCAACGCTTCCCGGTAAGCCGAAAGAACCGGCCCTTCCAGAACGGGTGTATCGAGCATGACGCGGACAAACTGCCGGAATTCGGGGTTTTCAGGAGTTGCGGTTTGTCCCGTCAATTGGTTCCAGCTCATTTTGAGGAGGGGGTAGGTCACTTCCTCTTTTGCGAAGGCGCCGGATAGGATCGTCCCAAACCGCACCTTCCCCCGCCGGATGGGCATGAAAATGTCATAAAACCCCAGGGTCTCCAAAAGAAGCGGCTGGTCCTTGCCCTGTTTCGCCTCATATTCTGGATCAGTGAGTTTGTCCCAATTAAAAGATTGTCCGTATTTCTTCTCGAAATCGAAGAGCGAGGCGTCCCGGCGGTGATAATTGGCGGCCAACCATCCCTCGGTGCCGCTTCCCGGGTCTTTGGTGATGATGAAACAATTCAGGTCGACGTAATACCGAAGGATGTTGATGAACCCTTCATATCCAATGAGGTTCTCGAACACCCGGAAGGTTTTGGAAGGACGGGGAGCCATAGCCCAAGTTAACCCTCTTTTTAGAAAATAGTCACGAAAGATTTAATTCTGGGAAAGGTCATTGCGAGTTCGAAGTTCGGGAATCTTCAGCGAAATGGATCTGTAAGATTTATCTCAAAACCAGCAGTTTGCCGATGGTGCGCTTGCCGTTGACGGTCACAGTCACGTAATAAATGCCGTTGGCGAGGTTGTTCCCTCCCCTGCCTGTCAGGGTTAAGGTGATAGCTGTGCCGGAGGGTATAGAATCGAAGGTTTCGTCTTTCACCTTCCTGAAGGCCAGGGTGTAAACCTCCACCCGCACGTTCGATAGGCCCAAATAAGGCGGCGGAAGAATCTGTACCGTGGGGCCTGTCCCTGGATTGGGATAGATTTCAATAACCCCCGGGACGGCCGTCGGAGCCGGGGTGATAGATGGGGTTGCCGTAACCGAAGGTGTGGCGGTGCCTGTTGGTGTCGAGGTCGGCTGTTGTACCACCACCGTATAGCCTGTTACCGGCAATCCCGTGAAAAAGGCTGGCTGGCCTCCGTTATTCCCGCTCTTCCCGGTCATAGCGCCGATCGAAAGATTGTAGGTGCCAGAAGACGAATTGGAGAAATTCACGACAATCTGCAGCGTCTGCGTACCGGAGAGTAGGACATAGTTCCCAAGTGTCAGGTTGGCCGTGGTCCCTGAGAAAACCGCTGGTGTGCCCGCAGTGGTTCCATTGATGACTACGCTGACACTTGTGATGTCCGCCGTGTTGCCCGTGCCCGAGTCCATAAGGGTCAGATTTGTCAAAGTCACCGGCGCCCCGCTCGGGTTGGTCACACTTACTTGTATGGCCGTCACGTTGCCGCTTCCAGAGATCGTATTCACCGTTCCAACTAATCCCGAGCCCATATTGACGACCGCCGAGGTAGCCGTGGAGGTCGGAGTGTAGGTTTGGGTAGAAGTCAGAGTCGGGGTAAAGGTTTTGGTACTCGTAACAGTCGGTGTGAAGCTTGGCGTCCAACTAGAGGTGTTAGAGGCGGTAGGGGTGGAGGTAGAAGTAAAAGTACTGGTGGAGGTAGCTGTCGCGGTTGAGGTAAAGGTTGGGGTTTGAGTGTAGGTAAAGGGCGGGGTATCGGTGGGAGTAGGGGTTACGGTAGGCGTATCGGTCACCGTGGGGCTGTTGGTGGAAGTGAAAGTCGAAGTCACGGTCGGAGTAGCAGTCAGGGTGGCGGTGCGGGTCGGCGTGAAGGTTTGGGTAGGTGAAAGAGTATTCGTCGAGCTGTATTGCGCAGTGGAGGTGGCCGTTCCCGTGAGGGTGGGGGTCGGGGTCAGGGTTGCCGTCTGTGTGAATGTTTGAGTGGCCGTCATCGTATTAGTCTTGGTGTTGGTGGTAGTGGCCGTGGATGTCGTAGTCGGCGTCAGGGTCGTGGTTTTAGTGTTGGTGACGGTCGGCGTGGAAGAAGCTGTGGGGGATTGGGTGGGAGTGGAAGTTAGAGTCGCAGTCAGTGTCGCTGTTTTGCTATTGGTGACCGTCGGGGTGGAGGTTTGAGTCAGGGTTGAAGTTTGAGTAAAGGTTAGGGTTTGGGTCTTGGTCGCGGTTGGGGTGGAGGTGGGAGTGGCAGTCAGGGTATAGGTCCTTGTAACCGTCGGTGTGACGGTTAGGGTGAAGGTCGAGGTATTACCCGGGGTGGGGGAACTCGTCGGACTGGGAGTCGGGGTTCGGGTGGATGTGCCGGAGGGCGTAGGGGTAATGGTGCGGGTGGAGGTGATGGTATTGCTGGGAGTCGATGTTTTGGTCGGCGTGGCGGTAATTGTTGGGCTTGGAGTGTTCGTTCGGGTCGCTGTCAATGTCGGGGTGGGTGTGGCAGTACTAGAAACGGACACGACCCCCACGAAGGAAACCACGCTGGAAACCGGCATCGAGTAAGTAAAACTGTTCCCGGAAACTGGTACAGCAGCCTGCTGAACTAGGCCGTTGCCGACATCGGTCAGCCAGGGCGTGACCGATGTCACGGTAACGCCGTTCAGGGCGAAGGTCTGGTTCACCGAACTGGCGTTGTAGTTGATGGCCACGATGACGATGGTGGTGGGCGAGGAAGTGTTGGTGTTCTTATATGCGGAAACCGTCACGCCGGCCTGGGGGCCTTCGGTCGCTCCCATGCGGTAATAGCCGGGCCGGATGAACTTGGAATAATTGCCCAGCACGAAGGCCGCGTCGGTGAGATTGGTTCCATTGATCAGGTCGGCCAACCACCAATAATGGAAGGAGTTCATCTGGCCCTCGACCAGGGACTGGTGGGCCCAGCCCGCCACGCACAGGCCCGCCGAATTCTGGGCCGTGATAAGCCCGGTAGTACAGCCAGAAATCTCCGTCGCCCACCACTCCTGGTTCGTCAGGTGGGTATAACCGTAATTCGAGGCGATCTGGGCAAGAGTGTCGTAAAAGGTGCCGTACAAGTGGGTGTTGATGATGCTGACCAGGGGGGCCGCATTGGCGTCGGACATGGTGGCGGTGCCTAGGTTCATGCCCCATTCATTCGGCGGTTCCGGCATCATGATCTTGGTGGTAAGCCCCGCGCCCGTGATGGAGGCGGCCATGCAGGGGATGAAAATGTCGAACTGGCCGGTGGTCCAATTGGCGCCTTCATAGGTGACCTCGAAACTGGGTTCGTTTTGAGCCGAGATGGAGTAAAGGCTCACACCGGTATAGGTTTTGCAGTATTGGAGGTATTGAGTCAGGTATTGGGCGTAGCCAGTGTCGGCGCTGTTGGGGGCGTTGCCCGTGTCGGAACCAGTGAAGGCACCGACGTTGGTGACCCCCGCGTTCACAACCTCCCCATCGACGCTGTTGTTGGTTTTGTACATGGCAGGGGGAGACCACTCGGTGCTCCAGAAAAGGACGTTGGGGTTGACCGCATGGGCCGCAGTGATATTGTTCAGCTCGCTGTTCCAGGCGCCGGTGTTGCCGCCGACGGCGGTGGGGTCGATGCGGGTCCTCAGCGAGGTCAGCCCGATGTGGCCGTTCACCGTGTCGTCGGCGAACAGGGCCTGCCCCATGCTTCCCACGCCGCTCCAGGCGCTGGAGGCCCCGATACAATGGATATATTGGTTCGTCTGGGTGGCGTCCACTGTGCAGGTACCCGCCCAAAGAGTATGCGTGACAAAAAAAAACCCAAAGGCCAGCGTGCAATTTTGAATGTTTAGGGCGAATAGTTTTTTCAAGGAGACTCCGTCACATCTGTCGGCATCCAGGTTGTTGAGAATGAAATTTCTTAATCTATCCAATTTTTAATAGCTTACCGCAAAACTAGCAGTTTGCCGATGGAACGGTTCCCGTTGACGGTTACGACTACGTAGTAGATGCCGTTGGCGAGGTTGTTCCCACCCCTGCCCGTCAAGGTCAGGGTCACGGCCGTTCCTGATGGAATGGAATCAAAGGTCACGTCCTTCACCTTCCTGAAGGCCAGCGTGTAAACCTCCACCCTCACGTTCGATATCCCAATATAGGGCGGTGGTAGAACCTGTACCGTCGGGCCTGTCCCTGGGTTGGGGTAGATTCCCACATGCCCTGGGATGGCCGTGGGGGCCGGAGTGATGGAGGGGGTCGCTGTCACCGAGGGTGTGGCCGTTTCGGTTGGTGTCGACGTCGGCCGCGTTACCACCACCGTATAGCCTGTCACTGGTAATCCCGTGAAGGATGCCGCCTGGCCTCCGTTGTTGCCGCTCGTTCCAGTCATGGTGGTGATCGAAAGATTGTAAGTGCCAGAAGAAGAATTAGAGAAATTCACGACAATCTGCAGGGTCTGGGTCCCCGGCGGTAGGACATAGTTGCTTAGAGTCAGGTTGGCTGTGTTTCCCGTGAAGACCGCCTGTATGCCAGCAGCGGTTCCATTGATCACTACGCTGACCCCTGTAATATCAGCTGTATTGCCCGTTCCTGAGTCAGTGAGTGTCAGGTTATTCAAGGTGACAGGCGCCCCGCTGGGGTTGGTCACACTTACTTGTATATCCGTTATATTACCGCTTCCAGAAATTGTATTCACCGTTCCCACGAATCCCGAGCCCATATTTACTACCGCTGAGGTCGCCGTGGAGGTAGGCGTGTAGGTTTGGGTGGAAGTCAGGGTCGGGGTAAAGGTTTTGGTACTCGTAACAGTCGGTGTGAAGCTTGGCGTCCAACTGGAGGTGTTAGAGGCGGTAGGGGTGGAGGTAGAAGTAAAAGTGCTGGTGGAGGTAGCTGTCGCAGTTGAGGTAAAGGTTGGGGTTTGAGTGTAGGTAAAGGGCGGGGTATCGGTGGGAGTGGGGGTTACGGTAGGCGTATCGGTCACCGTAGGGCTGTCGGTGGAAGTGGAGGTCGAAGTCACAGTCGGAGTAGCAGTCAGGGTGGAGGTGCGGGTCGGCGTGAAGGTTTGGGTAGGCGTGTATGTCTGTGTCGGGGTGCTGGTAAAAGTGGGGCTCAAGGTCATGGTGGGGGTTCTGCTAGCCGTGCTTGTTTGGGTCGGGGTAGAAGTCGTGGTAACGGTCAGGGTATGGGTGGGTGAGAGGGTGTTCGTCGGGCTGAATTGAGAGGTGGGGGTCGGGGTTTCGGTGGTGGTGGGAGTATTAGTAACCGTGTTAGTCGTTGTACGGGTGGATGTTGAAGTAAGCGTTGCCGTCAGGGAATAGGTTGAAGTGGCTGTTAAGGAAGCCGTAGGCGTATTGGTCTGGGTTCGGGTGGATGTAGAGGTACCTGTCTGGGTGGAGGTAACGGTGGTTGTGAGTGAAAGGGTAGGTGTTGGAGATAGGGTGTTGGTGGCGCTGAATTGGAAGGTGGCTGTAGGGGTCCCAGTAAACACAGGAGTAGAGGTCAAAGAAGATGTAGCGGTTTGAGTGGGGGTTACCGTGGCCGTAAAGGTCCGACTGGTAGTAGGAGTTTGAGTCAGGGTGGTCGTTTTGGTGTTGGTGGTGGTCGCGGTCAAGGTGGGGGTACTGGTACTGACGGGCGTGGAAGTGGTAGTAGCCGTGGAGGTAGAGGTACGGGTGGATGTTCCCGTAACCGTGAGGGTGGCCGTGGGAGTCACCGTCTGGGTGGCGGTCAGGGTGGTCGTTTTCGTCACGGTGGGGGTGGAAGTTTGGGTCGCCGTCAAGGTGCGGGTGGCAGTGGAGGTAGAAGTTGAGGTATTCGCCGGGGTGGGAGAGGAAGTCGAGCTCGGAGTAGGTGTACGGGTTGCGGTACTGGAAGGTGTAGGCGTGTTCGTAAGAGTCGGAGTGATCGTATTACTGGGAGTAGATGTCTTTGTAGGACTGGGGGTCGGCGTTAGGGATGGCGTGTTTGTTCGAGTGGCCGTCAAGGTGGGGGTGGGAGTGTTGGTCGATCCAGAAGAAATATCGCCGTACAAAATCCCGCGACCATTAGTGCCTATATACATCCGTCCATAAACGGTCTCATCACCGCCGGCATACCCCGCGGCTCCAAACTGGTGGTTGGCGTCGTTGATGCGGGTCCAGGTAGTCCCCACCCCGTCGTCGCAACGGAAGAAACCATAGGTGCCGCTCACCGTCCCCACTAGATAGACGGCCGGATGGTTGGCGGGGGGAGCCCCATTGGTGGATATACCAAACCCAACCGCAGTGGCGCTGGAAACATTGGCAATGGTGGCCTTCGTGGTTCCCCCATTGGTAAATCGGAACAAACCGCTTCCACCCGCGGGCACCCAAACCTCTCCCGCCTCCCCAAAAACCGCCCGAGGCATCCCGGTTCCAGTGAAGGTGTTGACCGAGGCAAAACTAGACCCGCTATTCGTGCTGACGTAAAGGGTGTTGCCGCTGGTGGCATAGATAGTAGTGGGGTTGACCCGGTCAGAGGCCAACTGGGCTCCCGAGGGAAGCCCCGTACAGGTAGTCCAGGCCCCGCCCAAGGATGAGGCATAAGCCGGAGAACCATAACCGTTATAGGGAGAAACAACTACATGAGAGCCATTGGCGGCCACAGCTACCGAGCCCATTTCATTCGAAGTTCCATAGCCCGGAGGAGCGCTCCCCCAAGGGGTCCAGGTTTGGCCGTTGTTGGTGGAATAGGCCACGTCGGAAGTGGTCGTACTGCTGTTCCCCACTCTCACCACGTCGTTAGTGTTTGACTCGGCAAAGTCCACGCAGTTGGTGTTGGTGAAGCTGGGATTACAGTACATGCCTCCCGCGGGCGATTGGGTCAAGTTGGTATGGCGCATCCCCGAGATGTCCCCCACGGCGCTGAAAAAGATTCCGCCCGCCGAGGCCGAGTTAATCGCCAGCACGGCCGTTTCTTCCAGGCCGTAATCTTTAAAGGTCCAAGTGACACCGGCGGGCTGAGTTCCGGCCGTGATGTTGGAGCTATCCCAAACCCCGCCCCCGGTGGTGTAAATGGCGTGGCCCGAATTGAAAGGGTCGATTCTGACGTCCCCTTGCCATCCTACGCCTCCGTCATAGGTCGAGCAAAATCTTGTCCATAAAGCACCGTTGTTGTTGTAATTGGCGAAAGGTCCGCCATCCCAGCTATTTTGCGCGTTCCCAATGACCGACCAGCTGGTCCCGCCATTGGTCGTGCTGTAGATATGGTCAGGGCCGCCCCACCAATCCAAGGTGGCGACTACCACATGCTGGGCGTTTTCGGCATCCACGCTGAGACCACCAAATCCGCCGCTTCCCGCCGCCGGATTGGGCATTGTCACCTGCGTCCAAGCTAAGGTGCTGGTGTTTAACTTCCAGATTTGTCCGGTGGTAATGCTATTGGGGCCGTATCCACCGCTGTCATAAACAACCCATAAATTGCCGTCGGTCCCAAGACAGGCGCGGGGAGTAATCATGTTGCTGGGTCCGCCAGGCACGAGAGTCCAGCTGGCGCCCGCGTTCGTGGACCGGTAGAGGTTGCTGTTGCCCGAGGCCATGGCTTCCACCCCGACATAGATCGTGGCGGAGGCGGTTCCCGAGGTGCCATGGGGATCAAAAAGTACGTAACTCAAACCGTAACCGGCGTCGCCGCTTACCGGAAATCCCCCGACTTTGCTCCAACTGGCGGCGGAATTCGTGCTGGTCCATAACCCGTTGCTTCGAGAGGCGAAATAGAGGGTAGAGGTCAAATTGGGATCGACCGCAAGGCGTTCCCCGGCTTCGCGGCCGTCGTTGTTTCCGCCCATGGGCACGGCAATGGTGTTGACGGCCCAAGTATTTCCCTGGTCGGTGGAAGAAAGGATGACCCCGTTTCCACTGGCGGTGTACATTCCCGCAGCCTCATAAACCACATTTGCGTTTTTGGGATCAGGGGCAATGCTTTCCCCGCCGTAATAGTTGTACTGGCTGTTGCTGTACATGTCGTTGAGGGGAACCCAGACGCTGTTGGCGTTGTCCCAACGATAGACGCCTCCGATATCCGTGCGGCAATAATAAAGACCGCTCTGAACCGGGCTGAATTCCACCCCGGCCACAAACCCTCCGGCTGGAATGGTTACGTTTTTCCAAGTATAGGTTTGGGCAAACGCTTGGGTAACAAATAGGCAGATGCCAATTGTCAGCGCTTTCATAAAAAGAGACTTCAATCCCTTGTTCACTTCAGCAAATCCTTTTTCAAAGCAAAAACGTTATGAGTTGATATTACAAAACCGGTTACATCGTTGAAATATATGGCATTGAAGCGATACCAAAGTTTACCGAATTCTTCATTTTTCAGCGTAGAAAACGCTTTTCCGTTTCACGGTTAACTTCGATTGTTTTGAAGGAATTGAAATAAATTTTGAAGCGTTTCCCGTTTGACCGGCCACACAAGTCTTAATGTTTCACCCGCTTCATCTAACGCAAGATCAGCAATTTAGCTGTGGATCTTCCCCCGCCTGTTGTCACCACGAGGTAATAAAGACCGTTCGACAAGGGATGCCCGCTTCTTCCCGTTAAGTTCAAGATCACCGCCGTGCCTGAGGGAACCGAAGTGAATGTCACGTCCTGCACTTTCCTAAAGGCCAAACTGTAAATCTCAACCCTCACATTGGATGTTCCTGAATAGGAAGGGGGAAGAACATTGACGGTCGGACCAGTTGCGGGATTGGGATAAACACCAAGGAGCTCGGCAGTGGGGGTGTAAGTTTGTGTTACCGTACCCTGAAGAATAGTTGTGGAAGTCGGGCTTGGCGAAGGAGTGGCGCTGAATGACGCTGTGGAAGTTACAGTAGCCGTGGGCACAACAGGCGTATGGGTACTCGTGAGGGTCGGAGGGACTGATGTAAAAGTCGAAGTGGGCTGAGGTGTATTTGTCGATGTCGGAGGTATGGAAGTGTTCGTGGCGGTCGGCGGCACCGGGGTATTCGTCGATGTTTGCGGAACAAGCGTAGAGGTTCTGGTCGCGGTGGGAGGAAGGGGCGTGGCAGTCGATGTGAAAGTAGGAGGGACGGGCGTATTCGTGGCGGTTGGGAGAACCGCCGTACTGGTCAAGGTGGGCGGAACCGGACTATTCGTAGCCGTAAGGGTAGGCGGCACAAGAGTTTGTGTTGGGGTGCTGGAGGGCGGTGCCAATGTTTGAGTCGGCGTAAGGGTAGGGGGTACAGGCGTGGCGGTGGGCGTTAAAGTAGGTGGAACCGGGCTGTTTGTATTTGTGGCCGTTGGCGGGACCTGAGTATTGGTTCTCGTCGAAGTCGCGGTCGCCGTTACGGTCAAGGTGGCCGTCGGAGGCACAACGGTATTTGTTTTGGTAGCCGTAACCGTGCCGGTTGAGGTGGAAGTAACGGTCGGTGGAACGGGTGTATTGGTAGAGGTTGGGGGAACAGGGGTATGGGTGCGGGTCGCCGTTAAAGTCAGTGTGACGGTGGTCGTCGAGGTATTGGTCGGCGGCACAAGTGTGTTCGTGCCCGTGGCCGTGGGGGTACTCGTCACCGTCGAGGTCGCGGTTGGAGGAACCGGCGTATTTGTCTTTGTCGGGGTCGGCAGATTACACCCATTCCCGAATGCATCCATCGCGTGGGTAGGCTTCCCCGTGTTATCGAATGCCACCAACCCATAACCCATCCAGTTGTAGGCTTCCGGCTCCCAATAAAAAACCCCCAATCCATTCCCGCCCGGAAGGCCGCTGTTCTTGGCGATGATATCGGAAAGGAACGCGAAAGAATTCGTCGGGTCCGTAACGTCCATTCCCACTTCCGAAATGACAACAGGCTTTCCATAGCGGGTGATCATGTCGTTCATATTGGTCAGGCATTGGGAATCCAAGGTGGCCCAGTTGGTCGTGGAAGGGTAAAGGGACATGCCGATGGCGTCCCAATTGGCGCCGGCAGCCTTTAATCCATCGAACATCCAGCGGAACAAAGTATTATCGTAGCCATTGGAAATGTGGATGACCACCTTGGCGGCCGGTTCCACCGATTTGACCGCCGCGTAACCGCTGTTAATAAGTTGGGCGAATGCCGGGAATCCGTTGACGGAGACCCGCCCCCCCGGGTCTCCCGTATTAACCGGCCACAGCATCCCATCATTCGTTTCGTTCCCCACCTGTACCCATTCGGGATGGACTCCCGCCGCCGACAAGGCGCTCAACACATCAACCGTATGGTCATGGACCCCTTGGACCAGCTGGGCCATGGTGTAGGAGGCCCAAGCCGCCGGCTTGTTCTGTTGGCCGGGGTCAGCCCAGGAATCGCTGTAATGGAAATCGATCATGATCCGGTAACCCATGGCATTGGCCCGGATGGCCATGGCCACCACGTCCGCTTTGCCTGACCATCCCGGCGCCGCGGGATTGACCCAAACCCGAAGTCGAATGGCATTAATGCACTTTTCCTGGAGGACCGACAGACATCCCATGGTCACCCCGGAATTGTCCTGGAAGGTTCGCCCCTGGGATTCCATTTGAGACAACCAACCCACATCCGCTCCCCGAGCGAAGGGAGCAGAAACACTCGAAGTAGCCGTCCAAGTTGGTATGGCGGTTAGAGTGCTTGTTTCGATTGCCGTGGCTGTATTCGTGAATGTCGGTGGAACCACAGTATTTGTTCTTGTGGAGGTCGGTGTCAGAGTAAATGTTGGAGGCAAAGCCGTGTTGGTCCTAGTGGCGGTGGACGTTCCAGTCGCGGTTGAAGTAGGGGTGGGGGGAACAGGCGTTGAGGTGTGGGTTGAAGTCGAGGTTGCCGTGCTGATCGCCGTACTGGTACGGGTGGGTGTGGCGGTTGCAGTCGCTGTATTCATTGGAGTATTCGTTCGAGTCGCGGTTGAGGTGCCGGTTGTTGTAGCCGTCGGAGGAACTGCCGTGTTGGTACGGGTTGGAGTGGAGGTGAAGGTCGCTGTGGCGGCGGATGGCGTGTTGGTTCTCGTAAAAGTAGCCGTTGGCCCGCAAGCCGGAAAAGCCACATCGTCCGTCCCCGCCATAGCCGCGTTGTAGGTTGTGACCGCAGCGGTATTGGAAGGCGCCTTGCCGTTGATCAGGCAGTTGCAATCGAAGGTGACTCCTTGGGTGTTGAACACGTCGAAAATCTTGGAGCCCGTCAGGGTGCAGGCGTCGAACAAGATGTTGGAGACCGGTGCCTGGGGCAGTCCCCACATAATCCCCACGTTGGCCGTGCCGGTGGAAGCCTGACTCGCGGTGACATTCTGGAACTTGATATTTTCCCAGAAGGGCGTAGTGCTGTTGGCGGCTGAACCCGTGTCCGTGGCCGGATTGGAAGGCACGGTGGGGTAGTAGCTGTACATGAGGATGGGGTTGACCATGATGTTGGACATGGTGACGTTGGAGTAGGTGATGTTGGAGGTGATTCCGCCTTCGGTGTTGTTCGACTTCAGCCTCAACCCGTACTGGGTGCCGTTAAACACGCAGTTGTCGACCAGAACGTTGGAGACCCCTCCCGAAGTGATGCTTCCGATGGAAAGACCGTGCCCCGTGCCGAAGGTACAGCCCGAGACCGTGACCCCGTTGCAGGCGTTGGAACCGCCGATCTGCACCACGTCGTCCCCGTCGCTGATGTAGCAGTTTTGGATGTTGACGTTCACGCCGCGCAGGTCGATGCCGTCGGTATTGGGGGAAGGCCAGGGGGCGGTGATGGAAAGGGCCGAAGCCAAAATGTTGGTGCCGTTGCCCAGAAACTGGATATGGAACTTGGGCGAGTTCTGCACCGTGATGCCCGACACCGTCACGCTCGTGCATCCCGTGAGCTCGATCATGGCGGGCGGGCGGTTGTCCGTTCCCCCGCCGTTGAAATAGGTCCACCATTCCTGCCCCTGGCCGTCCATGACGCCCGAACCGTTGATGGTGGTATTGGTCAGCTTGGAGCCGTAGAGAAAATCGGCGCTCACCGGATAGGCCGGGTGGCTTCCGGTGGCCGTCATGGGAAGCATCATGAGGGTGGCCCCGGCGGAAATTTGGAAGATCATGTTGCTCTTGAGGGTCATCGGGCCGCTATAGAAGGTGCCAGCTGGAACCAAGACAGTACCGTTGGTTCCTACCGCGTTGATGGCGGCCTGAATGGCGGCGGCGTTATCAGCATTACCCGTCGAGGCGTTATAGGGCGCCGAGGTAATATTGATGGTTTGGGAATTGGCGGTTGAACCGGTTACACAAAAGAGGCCTATCAAAGTGAACAATGAAATGAATTTAAGTTTCATCTTTTATCCCAATATTAGGATTTTGGAGAGGACCGAGCTCTTTTGTCCGTTGGACTCCACCGAGACCCGCAGGATGTAGACCCCGTTGGCAAGATGCGATCCCTTGATCGCCCGCTCGTTCCAGTAAAGCTCATGCTCCCCGGTCGTCCCATAGGCCCCGCCCGTGACCGTCTGGGTCCAGATCAGCCTCATGGCCATGGTGTAGATACTCAAGGTGATCTTGGCGTTCGGGTCCAATAAAAGTGGATGATTGGCAACTAACAATGAAGCCACCGCCCCGGTCTGATTTCCATTAAGAACAAACGAAAGAGTTGTTCCGTTTCCGGTCGAGGGGTTCGGAAAAGCCACCGCACTGGCTACCGTCAAGGCCGCCGGAGCCGCCACTGGCTCTTGGCCCCAAGTCAGTGTTCCGTTCAAGTATCCGGTCACCTGTATCCAATCGGTGAAGCTCGTGTAGGCTGCGAAGCTCCAGTCATTGCCCTGGGCCATATTGCTCCAGTCGTTCTTGTTGAACCGGCTCTGGATTTGAATCGCCTGGCCCGGCTGCAAGACCATGTTCCCCGTAAAGGTGTAAAGCACGTAGTTGGTCTGTCCTCCCAAGCTGGTTCCCTGCACTGACACCTGCACGTCGCCCGTAGCTGTGGTACCCGCCGGCATCAACCCAGCCCAATCCACAAAGGCTTGAACCGTCTGGTTCGTGCAATCGCAGTTAAACCAGTACTTCACCTGCACGTTGTTCAGGCTCAAGGGTCCGGTACCAGTGTTGACCACCTGGATCTGAGGATGGGGGCTGTTGGTGGTGCCGCTGGTCACTCCGCTCAGCAATTGAATCTTGAAGCTCGTGCTGGCGACTATTACGGTGGGGGTCGGGGTGTCCGTCGGCAAAGGAGTAACGGTGAAAGTCATGGTCGGAGGGACAGGGGTCCTTGATGGAGTGGGAGAGGCTGTCCTCGTGGCGGTTCCAGTGGGTGTGGAAGTTCCCGTCGAGGTCGGAGGAACCGGTGTATTGGTTCGGGTAGCGGTAGAAGTAGAAGTGGAAACCAAGGTGTTCGTTGCGGTGGCTGTTGGCGGCAGAGCCGTAAAGGTGGAAGTGGGTGTTCGAGTTGGGGACGAGGGCACCGGGCTATTGGTATTTGTGGCTGTTGAGGTACTCGTCGGTGGAACAGGCGTTGCAGTCCTCGTGGTGGTAGGCGGCACAGGGGTTGAAGTCGATGTGGAAGTGGGTGGAACAGGGGTACTTGTAGAAGTTGCGGGTACGGGTGTGCTGGTCGAGGTTGGCGGCACAGGCGTTTGAGTCATGGTGGGGGTAGCGGGAACGGGTGTGTTCGTTGTCGTGGGAGGAACAGATGTGCTTGTTGATGTTGCGGGCACAGGGCTGTTAGTGCTCGTAACGGTGGGAGGCACGAGAGTTGAAGTAGAGGTCGCGGGGACAGAAGTGCTGGTAGATGTTGGCGGGACCAAAGTGTTTGTAGATGTAGGCGGTACCGGGCTATTGGTATTCGTTGCCGTAGGCGGCACAGGTGTTTGAGTTGAGGTTGGGGATGGCGGTACAGGACTATTCGTAGCGGTTGCGGTGGGCGGCACGGCCGTATTGGTTTTCGTGGAAGTCGCGGTGGCCGTTGGCGGAATGGAAGTATTGGTAGATGTAGGTGGTATAGCTGTATTCGTTCTCGTGGCGGTAGCCGTCGAAGTGGCCGTGGTGGTGGGTGTGGAGGTCGGCGGAACGGCCGTATTGGTCTTAGTTGCGGTGGCCGTACCTGTCGCGCTCGCCGTGGGAGTATTCGAGGGGGTGGGGGTGCGGCTCGGGGTGGAACTAGACGTGCTGGTCGCTGTCGGTACCGCCGTGTTCGTTCGGGTCGAGGTTGCGGTGGGCGGCAGGGGTGTGTTCGTTTTAGTCGCGGTAGCGCCCGTCCCCACCGTGGGTGTGGGGGTTGGGAACCCGGTTAATTCGAGACGTAGGTAATCATATTCAAACCCGTTTCCAACACCCGCCCCGCCGGTCGCCCGCATACCGATATCGATCTCGTTCATTCCTGCCTTCAGTTTATTGCCCGCGAAGTTCAGGTAAGCGTCACCCCATGCCCCCTGAGAACCCAGACGAAGGATGGAATCAAAACTGACGTTCGGCGGGTAGAAGCCGGTGGTGGCGTTGGTGATCGTGGTGTAGTTTCCGTCGGTGGAACCCATAACCGAGGCGGTTTGGACGGTACCGTTGATGGTGAGGATGCAGGCCGAGCTGAAAGCGGAAGCGAAGGCGATGTATAGCCTTGCGGTTTGGGACGTCGTGGGTGCCGTTGCCAAGTTGAAAAAAATCTTGGACGTGGACCCATTGAAGCCTCCCGATCCATTGGAAACGGTCGGCTGGCAATAGTCCCAAGCGGTGCCGGGGTCGCTGGTCCCGACCACAAAACTGACCCCGTTGGGATACTGGGCGGGATAAGCCATGAAAGCGCCCCAAGCCGCCGGAACATCGTAAGGAGGGCCGCCCGCGTAGGCCGGCAGGATACCGCTATAGGGCGTCGATTGGTGTTCTCCATTATTGAACTCATTCGAATTTCGGTCGGGAGAGCCGATTTCCCACACGGTGGGCCCCAGGCGCAAGGGCGACCAGGTCAGGGTGCCCAAATTCAAAGACTGGCCTGCGGTTACAGAGACATTGGCCTGCTCAAAGGTTCCGATCACGCCGGGGCCGAAAGCCCAAAGGTTATAGGTTCCGGGCAACACATTGGGAATTGAAAATGTTCCTCCCGTTCCCGTGCGGACCCAAAACTGGCTGGTGAAGTACTGCTGTTGGAAATCCACCCCGCCATCGACCGGCGCAAGCCCGATCCACAAGCTGACTGGCGAGGTTCCCGGATTGTTCGGATCATTGATTCCGAGAGTACCGCTCACCGTGGCGCGGCTTGAAGCCTGGGGATAGACCGTGCCGGTTGCGCCGGCCACCGGTTGGGGGTTGAACCAAGTGTAGGGCCAAGCCGCCTGTTCCGCAGCCGCTTGGGCCTGGGCGTCCGCCCAAAGCACCCGAGCCTTGAGCGAAACGGGATCGCTGGAGGAACCGGTGTACTGGTTGGCGTAAATAAAAGCGGGTCCGAAGGTCTTGGATGAAAAAGTTCCCGCGGGCTGGTCTTGAGTCAGGCCGAACCCGTAGTGGCCGCCTCCGAACATGTCCAACAAAGTGTTTCCAATGTGCTCGGTGAGCTCCCGGTGCATCGGCCCGCCGTCTTCAAACTCGTGACTGGGCAGCGTCTGCCAGACGCCGTATTTGGAGGTCGAAGAAGCCCAACCCCAGGTATCCACTTGGCCCAGGGGAGAGCTGTAGGAATATTTGCAATTCGTGAGTCCGTTATAGGGTCCGGCGGTATATTGCATCACTTCCGGGGGCGCGCCCGGCACGGTGGTTACCGCGGTACTGGGAGGCGCCATCTGCCGGAATCGGTAGGGATCCACGCACAGCCAGTCGAACGCGGAGCCGACGTACATATTGGTGCGCAGTTCGGCGCCGGGGTAGTCGGGGTAGCCTGCCTCGTGGGTGAGGACCATGGTGTCGTAGATGCCCTGTTGTCCGCGCAGTAGATCGTAATAGACGGCCATGTCCATGGGGCTAGCGGTTGATTGCAGCCACACTTCCGCCTGGTTGCCGCCGTTGTTGGCGGGGTTCACGCTCAGCGTATAAACCGTATTGGCCAGGGTGGGCCCGCCGGAACCGTCGAAGTAAAAGTACCCTCCTCCGTTTCCTCCTGATAGGAGGTTCGTACCGTTGTAGGTGAAGTTGGTGATATTCCCGTTGGATTTGTTGATGGTAATAGAGACGATGCCGTTCGCGAGGACCACGGTTCCGCCGTTATCAGTCACGGTCACGTTGGCGCCGGTGCCGGTACCGCCTCCGGCAACGTTCGCGAAGGTGTTAGGGACGCAAAATGAGACGGCTCCCAACAGGAAAAGGAAAATGATTTTAATTCGGTTCATAATTCTTTCCGCTTGCAGGCGGGTTTTTTAACCGGTAGCGCTTTCACGTAACCGGTTACAATTGGCTTAATTAAAGAAAAAGGTGCCTCTTCAAAGGCGCACTAATTTTAAGCCCTCTCTTTCTATTTTGTCCCCTCGAAAAGGAGCCTACAAAAGTAAAACGAGGAACGGGTTTAAAAGTAAACAGGGTTTAACGCAATATCGATTCACTCCAAATGTGCTTTACTAAAACTTTACCGTGGAATAGCAAACTAAA
Source organism: candidate division FCPU426 bacterium (assembly GCA_963738405.1). GTDB lineage: Bacteria > Oederibacteriota > Muellerivitia > Muellerivitales > Muellerivitaceae > CAVTWJ01. The sequence continues at coordinate 216,872 of CAVTWJ010000014.1, forward strand.
ATCCGCTTGTTTTTGATTCAATTCACTGGAAGATAGGTTCCATGCCGGAAATCATCCCACCTCCCACTCCAAGCAGCCCCTCCAAACCCCGATCCCTCATGGTTCCCCTTCTTATATTAATCGTCATCGTATCGGGCATCCTGGCCTGGGCCCTTTACAAGCGCTCAGAAGAAAACCGGATGGCCAGCCACATGACCGCCCTGGAACCCCTGGTCTTCCAACCCCTCCCCTTGGGGGCGGTCAAACCACAGGGGTGGTTGTTGGATCAGTTGAAGCTCCAGGCTTCTGGCCTTTCCGGACATTTGGATGAGTTTTGGCCCGACGTGATGGGAAGCGGATGGATCGGCGGGAAAAACGAGGGCTGGGAAAGGGCTCCCTATTGGCTGGACGGCATGGTGCCCCTGGCCTATTTGACCGGCGACGAAAGGCTGAAGAAAAAGGCAACTCGCTGGATCGACTATATTCTCAAACATCAGTTGGCCGACGGATGGCTGGGGCCCGAAAAAAGCCCCCCGCCTTTTGGCAGTCCGCCTGGGGCCGAAGCCCCCAACCCAAGGGACCCATGGCCCCAATTCATTATCCTAAAAGTTCTGGCCCAATATGAGGAAGCCACCGGCGACCCTCGAGTTATCCCGGCAATGGAAAAAGATATTCAAGCCATCAGCGCCCAGATGGACCGCAACACCCAAACGATCGGCCAGGGGCTTTATGCTTGGAACTTTTTCCGCTGGGGCGATTTCGCCCTGACCCTCGACTGGCTTTTTGACCGCACCGGCGAGCCCTGGCTCTTGGACCTGGAGCGCAAGGTGGCCAGCCAAGGCTACAACTGGGCCAAGCATTTCGACGACCTGCCGGTGAAGGAACGCTCCCCCCGCTGGAACTGGCTGGGACACGTAGTGAACAACGCCATGGGCCTCAAGACTCCCGCCCTGCTTTACCGCCTGACGGGCGACAGCTACTTTAAAAAATCGACCCTCAAGGAACTTGAAAACCTGGACCGCTACCACGGCGAACCCAACGGCCTGATGAGCGGGGACGAGTGCCTGGCGGGTTTGAGCCCTTCCCAGGGTACGGAACTTTGCGCCATTGTGGAAACCATGTTCTCCATGGAAAACCTGGTGTCATTGACGGGCGAGGTGAAATATTCGGACCGGTTGGAAAAGGTGGCCTTCAACGCCCTGCCCGCCGCCATCACCCCCGACTTCTGGGGCCATCAATACGACGAGCAATCCAACCAGATCGCCTGTGTCTATGACCGGGAACCCGTCTATACCACGAACCGGGGCGACGCCAATCTATTCGGATTAGAACCCCAATTCGGCTGCTGTCTGGCCAACTTTCACCAGGGCTGGCCCAAGTTCACTTCCCACCTTTGGATGGGCACCCCCGACGGGGGTTTGGCCGCGATCGCCTACGCACCTAGCCTGGTAGAAACTAACATCAACGGGAACCCAGTGAAGATTCAGTTAGTGACCGACTATCCCTTCAGCGAAGACCTGGTCTTCAACGTGACAGTACAACAGAGTCTGGAATTTCCCCTCTACTTAAGGATTCCTGCTTGGGCTAAGGGTGCAACCTTGAAGTTGCCCGATGGAACGGTGCAAAACCTGGAGACGGGTAAATTTAATAAAATCCTAAGGAAATGGACTGGTGGCGAAGCCGTCACTCTGCACCTGCCTATGGGCTTCCATGTGCGCAAGGGTTACAACGATTCTTTAAGCGTGGAACACGGCCCCTTGGTTTACAGCCTGGGGCTCAAGGAAGAATGGCATAAATTTATGCCCTTCAAGCAACAGCCGCCGGGAGAAAAGAAGTACGACTACGCCATCACGCCCCAAAGCCCCTGGAATTTCGCGCTGATTTTGGACCCCGGCAACCCGGATAAGTACCTGACCTTTGAGGCTGGCACCTTAAAAGGCAACCCCTTCACTTTGGAGGGAGCCCCCTCGAAGGTGATGGTTCAGGGAAGAAGCATTGAGTGGGGCTACGATCACGGGGCCTTGATTCCCCCGCCCCAGAGCCCAGTGAAAAGCGCCAGCCCGCCTGAGAATTTAGTGCTGGTTCCCTACGGCTCGACCAAACTTAGGGTCACGGCCTTTCCCGAGACGAAATAGTTTTATTTAAGGGCTTTTTCGATCTTGTCCAAGTGGTTTCGCCGATGCAGGGCCCGATGCAAAAACCTTTCGTTCCCCACCTTCAAAAACTCGTCCACCTGCGCTTGGGTTAGTTTCTCAACCGTTTGGTCCGCGATCTCAGCCGCCGCCTTAGTGAATTTCACAACGGTTGCCGAAGGTATGGCTTCACAAAGAAGGTTTAATGGATCGTTGACCGCGTCCGCATCGAGCGTGCCGGGCGCCTTGCCTTCCGAAATCCAGCGCTGAAACATGGTGGCTTGCCGGAAATCCCAAAAGGCCAAGTGGGCCAAGGTGACCGATACCGACCAGCCGTTTGCCAAGCGGCGTTTGAAATCTTCCTCTTTTAAACCCGCCATGAGGGTTAAAAGCCTTTGACGCTCCTCTTGATTGTCCCGGATCATCGTTTGAAGATCGGCCATATTTCCCTCCGAATAGTGCATTTTGAGAAAAGAATGAATAAAGTAAACGCATCCTAAAACAACAGCGAGGGAAAAACTATGGAAGCTCCCCAATATCCCGTCGGTCCATATAATTCAGAAGAAGATAACCAGCCTTCCCGCCGTGAAGCATTGATTAGCGTGATCGAGAAGGCACCCCAAGCCCTTCGGGAGGCGGTGAAAGGGCTCTCGGACGCCCAGTTAGACGCGAAATATAAGAACTGGACCATCCGCCAGATCGTGCATCACTTGGCCGACAGCCACGTGAATAGTTATATTCGATTTAAGTGGGCCCTTACCGAGGATAACCCGGTCATCAAGGCCTATGACGACGGCAAATGGGCCGAATTGGACGATTCCAAGTTGGGCCCAATTGAAGCGCCCCTAGCCATGATGGAAGGTGTTCATAAGCAGTGGGTTGTTTTATTGAAGTCCATGACTGACGATCATTTTGCCCGAACCTTCGTGCATCCCACCAATAATCGAGTGACCGTTCTTTCTAATGCGCTGGGCATCTATGCTTGGCATGGACGCCACCACACTGGACAGATACTTTGGATGAGGGAACAAAAGAAAGTCTAACTACGTTTCAATTAGTCCGAAGCGACAGATCAGACAGCCAATATCTTGAAGCCGGGTTTCCCAATCCTGCTTGGTTGTCGAACTTTCGGAAAGCTTCTCGATCTCTTTATTACGAAGAAAACAAAGATCTCGCGCCACATAAGACGAGATTATTCCTGTTTTATCCGCCCCTCAGTACGTATTTACCCGTTTTCTTGGTTCCAACCTTCTCAATCAGTCCGGCCTTCATCAACGGCCTTAAAAGATTCATGGCCCCCTGCTTTGAAACACCCAGGGCTTCCCATAATTCACGGGGCGTCAGGCTTCCACGATCCCTCAAAATGGTTAAAAGTTTTTCTTGGCGGGGCAAGAGAACAACCTTTTCCGAGCCCTTCATGCCTTTCAATCGTTGACTCCGTTCCCAAACCCTCTCCAAGGTCAGCTGAACGGCCTTTGCGTTATATTCCAACCAGCTCGTTAAATCTTCTCCGTGGGTTCGGACCATTTCTAATTGCCGATAATAGGTCTCTCTCTCTTCCCAAAAAACCTCGTCCACGGAAAATATGTGATGGGTATCAAATCCAAATCTAAAGAGTTCCCAGAGAGAAAGCATTCTTCCCACTCGACCGTTCCCGTCCGCAAATGGATGAATAGCCTCAAATCGATAATGAAGAATCCCCGAAGAGATAACTGGCAGCCATACTTTAGACTCCATGTTCCACCATTCCAAAAGTTCGCGCATCAAACCACTAACCTGTGCAGGCGGTGGCGGAAGGTGCTTTCCTACCCTCACTTGAATTGTTCGATATCTTCCAACCTCACCTTGATCCATGACCTTTGAAGCCAAAAGCTTGTGGAGTTTGAACAAATCCTCGTGAGTTATCACTTTCTTTTTCGCATTTTTTTCAACAAACCTGAGTCCCGCAAAGTAATTGAGCACTTCCCGCTTCGAGCGTTCCATTGTGGTCGGGAGTTCTTTTCCCGCCTCCAATATCCGCACTTCCGCCAAAGTAAGGGGGTTTCCCTCGATGGCGGTAGAACTGTGCCCATTGCGGGCCCGGGTGTCTTTTTGAAGGGCCGGAATCCAGGATACCTGCAAGGTGGCAGCCTGGATCTTTTCCCGCAAAGCGGAGATATCCGACAGAGTTTTGACAAGATGGTGGGTAACTGTGAATTTAGGTTCGTAAGCCATAAAAACAGTCTAATTATTAGTCAATTATTAGTCAAGTTATGAGTCAACTCGGATTAGCTATCGAACCGCGAAATACTCGCATTCGGGGTGATGGATCACGATAGCGCTAGTGGATTGCTCAGGCACCATCATGTGGGCCTCCGTCAAGGTGATGCCGATGGCCTTGGTGGCGTCCAACAGCCTGAAATACTTCTCCTGGTCCGACTGCTCGGGGCATGCGGGATAGCCGGGGCTGTATCGCTTACCCTGCCCGATAGGCAAATCCCATTCTTTGCGAACCCGGCGGTGAATCCATTCGGCCATGGCCTCGGCAGTCTGTACGGCCAGCCCGTGTAAATAATAGGAATCGGTGTATTTCCCGTCTTTATTCAATTTCTCCACCAGCTCGGTGGCCTTGTCACCGATGGTGACCACTTGGAAAGCCACCACGTCTTTCTCACCCGAGGAGACCGGCTTGAAATAATCGGAAAGGCACAGGTGGCGGCCCACCCTTTGGCGGGGAAACTTGAAGCGTTCCAGTTCTTTCTTAGGATCGTTGCCGTCGTAAATAATCAAGTCGTTGCCATCCGAATTGGCCAGCCAGAAGCCATAAACCAGCTTGGGCTCGAACCAGTTCTTGGCCAAAATCTCATCCTGCATCTTGAGGCGCATGGGCTCGAACTGCTCTTTGATCAGCTTCTTATATTCATCCGAATCCTTGCCCTTCACGCCCCAGTTGAGTTTGTAAAGCTGGGTCAGGTCCAGATAGGGCCAAACTTCCCTTAAAGGCACCTTGTTGATGATGGAGGTTCCCGCGAAGGGGTTTTTGGGGATGCTCAAGGCCGGTTTGACCGTGGGCGGATATTTTTCCGGCGTGGCTTCTTCCTCTTCGTGCTTCACTTCGGCAAAACCCGAGGCTTTCGATTTCAGAGCCTCTTCCTTGATTCGGTTGCGGAAGGTTTCCCGGCTGGCCAAATCCGACAGGGCGTTCAATATATCCAATCCCTCGAAGGCGTCCTTGGCGTAGTAAACGCCCGGTTCGTAAAGTTTCTCGTCCACAAAGCTGATGCGGTAGCCGTAGCGGCGGTTGATGGCGGCGCCCCCCACGACCACGGGATATTGCAGGCCCAGCTTTTCCAATTCCTGCACGCAAATGGGCATTTGCTTGGAAGTGACAACGAGAAGAGCCGAAAGCCCGATGGCGTCGGCCTTCACTTCCTGCGCCTTGGCGATGATGGTAGAAATCGGAACCTGCTTGCCCAGGTCGTGCACGGTGTAGCCGTTGTTGGAGAGAATTGTACGCACCAAGTTCTTGCCGATGTCGTGCACATCGCCGTAAACGGTGGCCAAAACCACTGTGCCCTTGGTGGTAGCGGTGGATTTATCTAGAAACTGCTCCACGTAGGACACGGCCTTCTTCATACATTCGGCGGATTGAAGCACGAAGGGCAAGATCAATTCTCCCGCGCCGAACTTGTCCCCCACTTCCTTCATGGCGGGAAGAAGCACGGTGTTCAACGCCTCCACCGCCGTTTTTTCTTTCAGCACCTCCGCCAGGTCCGCCTCGATGCCGTCGGGCTTGCGGTTCACGATTTTCCAATGCACTTTCTGCGCGGGGGCCATGCCCTCGGTCGGGTCAGCGGGGCCGGAGGATTCCACCGGCGCCTTGCCAGCGAAGTATTGAATGAAATTGGCCAAGGCCTGAGGGTCTCGGTTGAAAACCAGGTCGTCGGCCATCTTGCGTTCTTCCTCGGGGATGGCCGGGTAGGGCTTGATGTCGGCGGGATTCAAAATGGCCATATCGAGCCCGGCATGGACGCAGTGATAAAGAAAGACGGAATTCAGCACTTCGCGGGCGGGCTTGGAAAGGCCGAAGGAGACGTTGGAAAGCCCCAGTACGGTGCGCACACCCGGAATTTCCTTCTTGATGGCCTTGATGCCTTCCATGGTCTCCACGGCGGAATTGCGAAATTCTTCCTCGCCCGTGGCCAGGGTAAAGGTGAGGGCGTCGAACACGATGTCTTCCGCCGGGATGCCGTATTCGTTCACGCAGATATCGGTGATCTTCTTGGCCACCTCCAGCTTTCTCGCGGCGGTTTTGGCCATGCCCTTTTCGGCGGGTTTGGACTTGTCGTAATAGAGGTCGTCAATCGTCATGGCCACCACGGCGGCACCGTATTTCTTAATAAGGGGGCAGAGTCTTTTTACGCGCCCGCCGTCGCCTTCCAGGTTGATGGAATTAACCAGCGCCCTTCCGGGGTAAATCTTTAGGGCGGCCTCGATGACGTCCGATTCGGTGGAATCGATCATCAGGGGGGTATCGACCCCCAGGGCCAGCTTCTTGACCACCTTCATTATCTGTTCTTTCTCGTCCACCCGCTCGGTCACGGCCACGCACACATCCAGCACATGCGCCCCGCCCTCGGCCTGGCCCCGGCCCACCGTCACCATGCCGTCGTAATCGTCGGCGAGGAGTAATTGCTTGATCTTGCGGGAGCCTTGGGCGTTCACCCTTTCGCCAACGATAAGGGGCTTGGGGTCCTGGTCCATGGAGACCGACTTGATCATGGAAGATGCGTCGCAGATATGGGTGACGTCGCGTTTTTTGGGAGCCTGGTTGCCGATGGCTTGAACCACCTGGCGCAGATGCTCGTGGGTGGTGCCGCAGCAGCCGCCGATCACGTTAACGCCGAATTCTTCCACAAATTCCTTAAGTGCCGCCGCCAGGGCCTCTGGTTTCAAGGGGTATACCGCCTGCCCGCCCCGGTTCTCGGGAAGCCCCGCGTTGGGAATGGTGGAAATGGGGATATTGGAAAATTGGCTTAAGTACCGCACCGAATCCTTCATTTCCTTGGGGCCGGTGGAACAGTTCATTCCGATGACATCGATTGGAAGACGGGAGAAGGTGGATAGCACCGAGCCGATGTCGGTGCCCAAGAGCATGCGCCCCGTAGTGTCCAGGGTGGTCTGGGCCATGATGCCGACCGGGGATTTTTTTTCCGTGCGGGCCTTATGGCAACCGTAAACCGCCGCGCGCATTTCCAAAATATCCTGGCTGGTCTCAACGAGGAGTGCGTCCACCCCCGCGTCGATCATGATGCAGGCCTGTTCGTAATAGATGGCTTCCAGCTGATCAACCGTGATCTTGCCGAGATCCGGGTCTTCCGAGGCGGGGAGCATACCCGTGGGGCCCATGGAACCCACCACGAATCGGGGATGGTCGGGGGTGGAATACTGGTCGGCCAGCTCCCGGGCCAGTTTGACGGCGGCGGTGTTGATTTCAACGATCCGGTCGCCCAGCCCGTATTCTTCCAGTTTCAGGCGGTTGGAGCCGAAGGTGTTGGTTTCCAGGCAGTCCACCCCCGCCTTCAAAAAGCCCTCGTGCACTTCCCTTACAACCTGGGGTTTGGTGATCACCAGATAATCGTTCAGGCCTTCCTTGCCGCCGAAATCCTCCTTCGTGAGGTTATAGACCTGCAGGTTGGTGCCCATGGCCCCGTCAAAAATGAGGACTTTTTTCTTGAGAGCGTCCAAAAAGAGCGGCCGAGGCATGGGTTTTCCTTTCAAATTCGATCAAAGGGACGCTAGTTTAGGACCTCGCCCCGCGCGCTTCAAGCCGTTAAACCGATTCCTTCGTATATAACTGCGGGAAAAGTGGTATTAACTTTGGGAATAAATCAACTTAAGGAGAAACGCCCATGCGCACCATCGGCTTATTGCTGGTATCCAACATCTTTATGACCTTCGCCTGGTACGGGCACCTGAAGTACCGCGCCTCACCGCTTTGGATCGCCATCCTCGTTTCTTGGGGCATCGCCTTTTTTGAATACTGCTTCCAAGTACCCGCCAACCGCATTGGGAGCTACGAGTTCACCACCGCGCAACTGAAGACCATCCAGGAAGTCATCACCCTGGTGGTCTTTTGCGGCTTTTCGGTTTTCTATCTTAAAGAAGATCTAAAGTGGAACTACTTGGTGGGTTTCGGCTTCATGGTGGGCGCCGTCTTTTTTGTCTTTAAGAAGTGGGCGTGAACAAAAAAGGCGCCCCCCTCAAGGGGCGCCTTTTGCTTTAAGGGTTTCAATCCCCGTCAAAGGAATCGGAACGTTTTCATTAACGGCTTTCTTCTTGTTGCCCGAATAAAGCTCTACCATTAAGCTGTGCCCATGAATTTCCAACTTTTAACCCATCCCGTGATCAACCTTCCCCTTTTCGGGTCCACTTTTGTCCTTATTTTCCTGGCCGAACTACCCGACAAGACGGCTTTGGCCATCATCCTCATGGCCAGCCGTTATAAACCCCTTGGGGTCTTCGCGGGGGTGGCCGCGGCTTACGTGGTTCAAAACCTAGTGGCCGTCTTCTTTGGCGGGCTTATTTCCCTTTTGCCTTCGGTGATTGTCCATACCTGCGCGGGCGTCCTGTTTTTGATCTTCGCCTATCTGGTTTGGCGCCATCGCGAGGAGGTGAACGAAAAATTCTCGGCCCAGAAGACGTTCTTCAAGTCGGCGATTGCCTCCTTTACGGTCATTTTTCTCGCCGAATGGGGCGATTTAACCCAATTGGCCACCGTAACCCTGATCGCCAAAACGCGGGATCCATGGACCATCTTTCTCGCCTCCACTTCCGCCCTCTGGGTTTGCTCGGGCCTCATGATTTGGCTCGGCCGAAAGGCCCGAAAACTGTTGAAACCGGAGCCGCTTCACAAAATCGCCGCCCTCGCCTTCGCGGTTGTTGGAATCCTTTTGCTGGCGGGGTTTTGGGATAAGTAGACCTCTCCCGCCGGGCCTTTCCACTTGCGATAAAAAAGCCGTTTTGGGTAATATACTCGTCCTTTCCCGGGCTTTCGGGGAAGCAACCGATGCGCCTGTGGCTCAATTGGATAGAGCGACTGACTACGGATCAGTAGGTTGGGGGTTCAAGTCCCTCCAGGCGCACCATTTTAAAATGACTTGAACCCTGGGAAAGGGTTCGGGAAAACGGAAGTTTTACCGTGTGTTTCGACGGGGTACGTAGGGGGAGTTTCCCCTACGAGCGCTTTGCGCGGTTCAAGCCCCTCCTCATCACACCATCTTTCTTTAGAAGAATATATTTGAGGTGTCCGCTGTTCCCCTCCGATGAACCCTTCATGCGGGAAGCCCTGAAAGAAGCTGCCAAGGCCGCCCAAAAGGGAGAGGTGCCCGTGGGCGCGGTGGTGGTATATGAAGGAAAGATTATCGGCCGGGGCCATAACCTCACCGAGAAAAAACAAAGCGCCCTGACCCACGCCGAAATGGGAGCCCTCAGCCGGGCAACCCAGAAGATTAAAAGCTGGCGGTTGGCGGACTGCGACCTTTACGTGACGCTGGAGCCCTGCACCATGTGCGCGGGGGCGATTGTTTTATCCCGAGTCCGGCGGCTGGTTTTCGGGGCGATGGACCCCAAGGCGGGAGCGGTCGTGAGCACGGCCCAGGTGATGGACAACGGGAAATTGAACCACCGGGTTCAAATCTCGGATGGTATATTAAAAGAAGAATGTTCGCGGGTCCTCACGGACTTCTTTAGGACTTTGCGAAACAAGAAGTGACGGACGTGGGGATGTAGCTCAGCTGGGAGAGCGTCTCGTTCGCAACGAGAAGGTCGGCGGTTCGATCCCGCTCATCTCCACCAATTTTTAGAAGTAATACTTTTGAGCAGTTGAACAATAGAACAGTTGAAGAGTGGATGAAGGCAACTGCGGTCAACTGCTCTACTGGTCAATTGCTCGTTTTTTTGAGTGCTGGAGAGATGGCCGAGCGGTCGAAGGCGCACGCCTGGAAAGCGTGTAGGCTCCAAAAGGGTCTCAAGGGTTCGAATCCCTTTCTCTCCGCCATATTTTGCGTTTTTTTCCTCTTCTTCCCTCTACCTCAAGCATGGAAAGTTCGCGGACTTTTCGATTAAGATAGTCAACCCACCTCGGCGTGGAAGTCGGGTCCTATACGGCGGGCGGGCCCCAACTCCGCTAGGTCCGGAAGGAAGCAACGGTAAGGTCAGTGCCCGGGTGTTGTGGGTAACCTGGCTTCCACGACGAGGCGGGCCGCATCTTAAGATGCGAAGTTTAAAGCGAGAAGTTCGGAGCGATAAGTTTTAACCCCTAACCGCTAATTCCTAACTCTTCCGAAGGAAATTTATGCCCCAAGTCATGGCCCTCAAATGGCGTCCCCAGGTCTTTGCCGACATGGTGGGCCAGGAGCACGTCACCCGAACCCTTCAAAACTCCATCAAGGCCGACCGGGTAGCCCACGCCTACATCTTCGCCGGCCCCCGCGGCGTCGGCAAAACCACCACCGCCCGCATCTTCGCCAAGGCCCTCAACTGCCGAAATCTTAAAGACGCCGAACCCTGCAACGCCTGCGACCTCTGCGAGGAAGTCAACCAAGGCTCGGCCATGGACGTCATCGAGATCGACGCGGCCTCCTTCAACCGAGTGGAAGATATCCGCAACCTGCAGGAACAGGTGGGCACCTACCCCGCCAAGGCCCGCTACAAGGTTTACATCTTTGACGAAGCGCACCGCATCACCAAACAGGGTTTCGACGCCTTCTTGAAGACTCTGGAAGAACCTCCCGCCCACGTCATCTTTATCCTCGCCTCAACTGAAATTCACCAATTCCCCCCCACTGTTCAGTCGCGCTGCCAGCGTTTCGAGTTCCGCTCCATGGGGATGGACACGCTGGTCAAACAGCTCCGCCGGATCAGCGACGCTGAAAAAATAGAGATCGACGACAAGGCCCTCTACCAGGTGGCCCGGGCCGCCGGGGGTTCCATGCGCGACGGCCAAAGGACCCTGGACCAAGTCGTGGCCTTCTCCGGTAAAAAAGTGACCTTGGACGATCTTCGGATGGTTTTGGGGTCGATTGAGGGGGAAGTTTTCCTTAAATTGGCCGAAGCGGCCCTGGCCCAAGACGCCCAGGCCGGGCTGGCGGTGGTTCGATCAGTCATGGAAAGCGGCAAAGATTTAGAACATTTCCATTCCGGGCTCTTGGAAACTTTCCGCCACCTAGCCGTTTCCAAAACCTATCCTCAGGCCTCCGGTGAGCTGATCCCCCTTCCGGCGGAAGAAATAACCCGGTTAACGGAATTGGCCTCCAGGATGAGCGAAGCCCAAATCCTTTCCTCTTTGCGCCTCCTGTTAGAGCAGGAATGGGCGGTTCGTCACTCCGGCAGCCCCATGGTCGTCGTGGAAACCCTGGTGCTGGAACTGTGCCGTTTGGGTTCCTTGATTTCCGTGGGCGATCTTTTAAAGCAGGCTGAAACGGGTTCCGTTAAGATCCCGTCCGCTCCCGCTCGCCCCACAGCCCCAGCCGTAAACCCCGCGGTGGCGGTAATGTCGGAGGCGCCAAAACCCTACACCGCTCCTGTTGCCCCCGCCCCTGTTTCGGTTTCCGAGGGGGAACCCGCCTTAGCCGTGGATGAGATCGAAGACGCTTCTGAAACAAGCTCCAACCCCGAATTCGCCAAGATCAAAAACCGTTGGCGCGAGATTCTTGAAAAGGTCGCGGCCCAAAAGAAAGCGCTGGAAGCCGTACTGCGCGATACCCGCCCCAAAAAGCTGGACGAGGGCACCCTGGTTCTTTCCTGCCTGGGCCCCTTTCACCAGGAACAAATGACCAAACCGGAAAACAAAATACTGGTCGAGAAAATACTGGAAGAAGAGGTGGGCCGGCCCATCCATCTGGTTCCCGTGCTCTCAGGCCCCGCCCCAACGGGCACCGCCGCCAAACCGAGCGGTCCCAGGTCTCCCAAGCCCCTTTCAAGCCCCAAAATCGACGAAAAAGAACTGGAAAAAGAAGAACCGATCGTGGCCGCCGCGTTGAAAATGTTCGGTGGAAAAATTGTCGAGGTCAAACGCAATCCGCCGCCGGCGAGATAAGCGTTTTTCCGGTTAATTATCGCCCAGAAAAGGTTTATAAAAGATTCATCCCAAACGATGGAGGCGCTCATGCCGGATATGCTCGACCTTTTCCGCCAAGCCCAGTTGATGAAAGAAAAAATGGCCCAGTTCCAGAAAGAAATGGAAACCCAGACCTTCGACGGGTCGGCGGGGGGAAACGCGGTGACGGTCACGGTCAACGGCAAACATGAGGTTCAAAACATCTCTATCAACCCCCGGGTCATCGCCACCGGCGACAAAGAACAGCTGGAAGATCTTGTAAAAACCGCGCTCAATAACGCGGGCCGCCAGGTGAATGAAAAAATGAAGGAAGAAGTCAACCGAATGACCGGCGGATTAGGCATCCCCGGCCTTTTATAAAACTCAGCAGCCCACAACATGCCCGACTATCCCCCGTCCCTCGAAAAACTGCTTCACGAACTGGAAAAACTTCCGGGGGTCGGTCCCCGTTCGGCCCAACGCCTGGCCTTTCACCTGTTGAAGCAACCCGTCGAAAACTCCCAGCTTCTGGCCAAGGCCCTGGTTGAAGCCCGAACCAAACTTCACCCCTGCCGGGATTGCCACAACCTGACTGAAGAAACCCTTTGCCGAATCTGCCTTGCTCCCGGAAGGGACAAGCAATTGTTGTTGGTGGTGGAAGATCCCAGCGACGTCATCGCCTTTGAGCGCACCCACGAGTTTCACGGCCTTTACCATGTCTTGGGCGGTAACCTTTCCCCATTGGAAGGGCGGGGCCCGGACGATCTGAAACTGGATTCACTGGTGGAAAGGGTGAAAACAAACAGTGTGTTCAAAGAAGTCATTGTCGCGACCGACCCCACGGTGGAAGGGGATTCCACGGCCCTTTATATTCAACATCTATTAAAAGGAAACCCCATCAAGGTCACCCGCCTCGCCCGGGGCCTGCCCTCGGGCGGGGATGTGGAGTATGCGGACGAATCGACACTTCTAAAGGCCCTGGAAGGGCGCCGGGAATTATAAATGGTTGATTCAGTACCATCTTCCTTAAACGACTTATCGGAAGATGGTGCGAATCTGCGCTCCTGCAAATACTCAAAGGTCGGCGTGAATTATAAGAAGGGCATGCGAAGCCATCCGCAAATCCTTGTCTGGGTCCTAACCTTGCTCAACCTGATTCCCATTTCCCTACAAGCCGAAGAAACCATTCCGCCCGATAGCCCCCTCATCCGTTATTCCGGCCGGGTCATCGTGAATAAAACCCGCGGGGCCATTTTCGATTGGCCGGGGGTATCGATTCACGCGGGTTTCAAGGGAACGGAGGCGGGTTTTCTGATCGACGGAGCCAAAAATAATCTGGAAGTTAAAGTGGACGGAGAAGCCGTCACCACCTGGACCTGCGACCCCTCCCCCCAAACCTACTGGATCAAAGGCCTTTCCGAGGGAAACCACCAGGTGGAAATCGTCAAACGAACCGAGGGATTGTTCGGACCCGTCATCTTCCAAGGAATGGTGCTTGATTCAAAGAGCGAGGCGCAAAAACCTTTTCCCCCCCCGGAGCATCGAATCGAGTTCATCGGGGATTCCTGGATTTGCGGGTACGGGGACGAAGCCACCACCCTTCACTGCAAGGACCTGCGCCCCTACGAAAACGCAGACCGGGCCTTTGGGGCCCTAACCGCCCGCGCGTTGGGGGCGGAATACCACCTCACCGCCTTCTCAGGCCGGGGGGTGGTGCGCAATTACGCTGAAAAAGGCACTTCTTCCCAAGAGCCTTTCGGCGTCCTGTTTAACCGCACGCTGGTGGAGGCCCGGGATTGCCCTTGGGATTTTTCGCAGTGGGTCCCGGACGCAGTGGTGATCCATTTGGGATTGAACGATTTTTCCTCCACGCCCCATCCCGCACCGCAGGATTTCATTGAAGGCTATCGTAAACTTCTTCAACAGGTTCGAGCGGCTTATCCCCAGGCTTGGATTATCTGCTTTGCCACCACCGGCTGGCCCTTTTTCAGCCCCTTGGTGAAGGAAGCCTCGGACAGCTTCAACCGCGGAGGAGATCCCAAGGTGATGTTCGCCGGGTATCCGAGTGTTCCTTTATCGGAACTCGGCTGCGATTATCACCCCCAGGTCGTCGCCCACCAGCGGCTGGCGGATATCTTGGCGCCGGTTATTCGGAAGACTCTCGGCTGGGGTCCATTACAATAGACTGCGCTGTTCAATCCTTTTTTAGGAGTTCCCGTGAAAGTTCTCATCCTTGGCGGAACCGGCCTCATTTCAACCGCCATTGTGAACCAGCTCGTCGAGCGGGGGGATGAAGTGACGGTTTATAACCGGGGTGTCACGCCTTGGCGCATCCCCAAAACCGTTAAGGAGATCAAGGGCAACCGCTGGGACACCCCCGCCTTCGAGGCCCAGATGAAAGATGTTTCTTTTGACGCGGTTATCGACATGGTGGCTTTCGCGCCCGAGAACGCCGAGTCGGTTCTAAGGGCCTTCACCGGCAAGGTCAAACAAATCGTGGTTTGTTCTACTGTTTGCGTTTACGGCGGGCCCATGACCAAGCTTCCCGCCACGGATGACGAACCCCACCGGTCTGTCACCGATTACGGACGCAACAAATCCAAAATTGAGAATATCCTTCTTTCCGCCAACGGTAAGAACGGGCTCCACACCACCGTCATCCGTCCTTCTTATACAACAGGGGAAGGGGCCGAATATCCGGGATTACTTTTTGACAACAGCCTTCCCAACCGCCTCAAAGAGGGCCTGCCGGTCATCGTGATGGATGAGGGAAAAGCGGCCTGGGCGGTCGCGCATGTGAGCGACGTGGGCCGGGCCTTCGTGAATTCACTCTTGAACCCCCAAGCCTATGGCCAGGCCTACCATGCCACCAGCGACGAGCACACTACTTGGGATGGGGTTTATGAGGCCATGGCCAAAGCCGTAGGAGGAAAATTCAACCCGGTTCACATCCCCACCGATTGGCTCTATTCCAACGCTCCTCGCCGAAGCCTCGGGGTGAAATTTATTTATCAGTACCCTTCGATCTTCGATAACTCTAAAGCCAAAAAGGATTTGGGTTTCAAGACCACCGTTCCTTTGGTTGAAACTTGGCGGCGCCAATTTGAATGGATGGAACAAAACGGAAAAACCAAGAAGACATCCGAAGATACTTTCGAAGACTTGATGATCGAAGCCTATCAAAAGGGCGTGAAACCCGCGCTACCCGAGGGGATGGACTTTAATCCTTGGGGGAACGGAACGACCAACTAGTGGCCGTTCCGTTGGTGCCGTTCACTTTATTGTTGGATATCAAAACGGCAAAACGAGACCATGAACTAAGGTAAACTTGACTTTTGGAAGGGGTGAATTAGACTATCCCTCCCCCGAAAACCCTTGGTTTTTGGGGTTTTATTTGCATCTACAACTTAAAACACCCGTGTTTCGGGTAAATTCCCCGGTAGCTCAATGGTGGAGCATGCGACTGTTAATCGCAGGGTTGTTGGTTCGAGTCCAACCCGGGGAGCCATAAACGTAAAGGGCCCATTCCAAGAGGAATCGGGCCCTTTTCTTTTTGTGTTTCCCCGGGTTAAGAGGGTATGGGGGATGATAGGCCCCCATGTCGTTCAAAGGGGTCTACAGGGGTCTTTTCCCCTGTAAGCGCGAATGCGCACCCGGGTGAGCCATTTTAATAGAGCCGTCCGCCATAAAGCGGATGGCCTTTTTTTGTATTTACCGGGTTGGACGAGAACCAAAAAGGGGTATGGGGCGGAACGGAGGTTCTGCCCCGGTCTTGAACTGGGGGTATACAGGGGGGTATATTGCGCCACTTTTTCCGTTATACTTCACCTGTTTTCCACTGTGGGAGGAACCCCAATGACGCCCATTACCTTAGTCAATAACCCAGACCTCTATTCCGGCCAATACGTGGCCGTGAAATCATTCACAGACCGTGAAGTCATCAGCCACGGTGAAATCCCCATGAATGTTGTCAATGAGGCAAAAGAGAAGGGCTTTCAAGAGCCCGTACTATTATTCATCCCTGAAAAAGGCATGCTGAACGTTTATTAATGCCCATTCAAAATATTCCATTTCTAAACGACCACCCCTACCTAGCGATCAGGATCATTAATCCGCATACGGGCTTACAGCAAAAATTATTCGCCTTGGTGGATACCGGGGCGGATGAATGCACGATTCCCGCCTTGTACGCCCCTTTACTGGGGCACAATTTAACGCTCGGCAATCCTAAAAACGCCGCCACTGCGGGCGGCCCGGCCACGGGTTTCGGCCATACCACCACCATCGAAATTTACGACCACCGAACAAGCGCCCTTCTTTTCACCATCAAGGATGTCATTGTCGATTACATGCCGGGCCTTCACATACCTTTGTTGGGGGTTAAGCATTTTCTTGAGAATTTCGAACTGAATATCCATTACCCCAACAAGGTATTTTCGATTAAATGGCCCCAATAATTTTTTCCGTATAACGGCCTACGTGTAAAACCCGTGTTGTCATTTTGGCCCATCCACGCCAAGGCTTCGTGGATGCCCACCGGGTTGTTGTTTTTCAATATTCAAATTTCTTTTTTCAGCCCTGTCCCTTTTTCTCCAAATTGACCTTTTTCATTCCCATCGTCCGGCCCGAACGAAAATCGATTCCCGGCGGTTGAAACCTGAAGAGCCCCCTCCCTAGCCTTATTGTGAAGGGGAGGTCCCAATCCTCCCCTGCAACATAGACCTAAGGAGGAACCCATGAAAAACCCGATAGTTGTCTTCGCAGGCGCCTTATTTTTTGGCGCCCTTTCCCTGCCTTTGCCGATCCGGGCGGGTATCTCCGCGGGCCCGGTCAGGGCCGACATCAATGCGGATTATTCCGATTTGATCCAGGCGGAAAGCGGAATTCAAAAAGCGGACGAGGAAATGGACAATTCCCGGAAAAAGATGGAGAGAAATGTCCTTAGCCAATACGAGCGTGATTCCTTGAAAGACATCATCATGCGGGACCACGACATCATCGCGGCCTACCGGGCCGAGGCTCTGGAGGATATCCAATTCCTAAGCATCCGGCCGGGGGCCCTGACGCGGGCGCAAAGGGACACGGTGGACGAGGCGGAAATTGAGATGAAGGATTAAAACCGGCTTAGGTTCATAAGGGGCCTGGCTGGCCCCTTAATTCAGATCGGTTTTTGGGTGTCCCAGGGAATTGGGCCTAAAATGGAAAATGGTGGCCTGGACTTCCCCCGATTTAGTGGACAATCTAGTTTAGTGTAGTTGTTCCCTCAAACTCCACCGGACTTTTGTAGCCCAAGGTGGAATGCAATCTCTTCCGGTTGTAAAAAATCTCTATATATTCAAACAACTTAGCTTTCGCCTCTTCCTTCGTGTTGAACCGCACGGTTCTCACCAACTCTGCTTTCAAGGTTTTGAAGAAGCTTTCGACCACCGCGTTGTCGTAGCAACTTCCCCTTTGGTTCATCGAGCTTTGGATCCGATGCTCTTTCAGTTCATTAATAAAAGCTCTCGAAGAATACTGACTGCCTTGATCCGAATGATGAATCTTCGGCGTTTGATCACCTCTTTCTTGAATCGCCATCTTCAAGGCATCGATGGCCAATTCCTCCCGCAGATGGGGTTGCATTGACCAACCAATGATTCGCCGAGAAAAAAGATCCATCACGACCGCCAGGTACAACCAACCAGCCCCTGTACGAAACTGGGTAATATCAGATGCCCAGATTCTATTGGGCTTCTTAATATCGAACTTTTGTTTCACCAGGTTCTTGGTTCTTATCCTCCCATGATTCGTCAACGTGCAACGTCGGTAGTAGTACTGCCTCAAGGCCCGAATTCCAGCCATTTTCATCAATCTAGCGATTCGATTGCGCCCCCAACCAAAACCTTCTTTCTTCAGCCCCGCGTGAATTCTCGGGGATCCATACGCCTTTCTCGATATCAAATAGACTTCTCGAATTTCCTGTAAAACCAATATGTTTTCTTTGTCTCTCTTCGACGGTTCTCGATTCAACCATGCGTAATAGCCACTACGAGAGACCCCAAGAACACGACACAACATCGTTATGGAGTATTGGGTTTGTTGTTCTCGGATGCATTCGAATTTTTGGCTTCTTCGGCCGCGAAGAAGACTAGAGTTTTTTTTAGTATGTCGCGCTCATCCGTGAGCCGTTTGACTTCCTTGCGCAGACGGATGATCTCAGCATTTTCGGGGCTTTTGACACTCCGGCCAGGCTTTCCCGGAAAAGCTTTGGAACCTTCTTTATGGATTTCATCACGCCAACGGTAAAGAAAAGCGGGATTGATATTCAGATCGCGGGCCACTTGAGTAACTGGCTTACCCGACTCATTCGAGAGTCGAACCGCTTCCAGCTTAAACTCAAGGCTATATTTCCTATTGATTCGATGCGCCATGACAGACACCCCCGTAAGCTGTATTCTACACTCATCTCAGGTGTCCATTTTTTCGGGGGAAGTCCAGCCTGACCCCTTTTTCATTTTTTCTTTCCTGAATTATTTGGGAGTGGTTGTTATTTGAAAATATTCATCATCAAATGTTTTACCCATAATCGAATGCGAATCATCGTCCCAACTTGCGCCGTTAATAGTTTTAGGGAAATGCAATATTTGTTTAATTTTCAAATCTTCGCCAATTCTCATTAACATCGCTTGACCAGATCGATCCTTAATATCATGAGAATTGAATTGATCGATGACCAGCCAAACATCGGGAGAATCTTTTGGTGTAACTGCATAATAGATACCGCATGATTTACCATTTATAGGCGGAGGTAAAAATCTCTTATTCGATTCAGCGGAATAAAATTTTTTAACTGTTTTCAGCGTAGATAAGCTGATAATTTTCGTAGTGACATCTTCCGAATAATGAAATGGATCTTTTTTACTTGAGAGCTTCGTTTGAGCCAAAGAACCTTCGACTAAATCGGAACAATTATCACCATTGATACCATATGATTTGGTTATTCCTGTGATGGTATTCACCAAATAACAAATTCCACGATTACAGCCAATAATTGTTCCAGTACTATTTATAATAGGTGTACCAGATCCGATTTCAGGATATTTTTGTTTTATCGAAAATCCCGGCAGATTATATAAAACCATTTCATTAGCTTCTTGATGCAACATAGTATTGCCATCTAATGATTCAAAAACATCATCAGTACCCCACACCATATCTTTATCTATATTAATAATTTGAATCGGATTTTCTAAATCAACAATTCCTTGTTGCCTTTTTTTAAGGACAATCGCAAAACGTCCCTGTCCAAGAAATTTAGAAAATATCCACCCATTACTTAAAGTAATCTTTTTCATCTCAGGGATTTTATAGATGCCGTTAAACGAAACAGCCGCACTGCTCTCTGAAGGTCCTCTCACATTAAGGTAATTACCATTTTTGGATATTTCTAATCCATTTTCTAAAGAAGCTTGAAAGATAATCCTATTAGACTTTCCGTCATAAAGAATGTTATCGGCTAACCAATAATTTCCAGAATCATCAGAACTCAAATTAGGATAATTCCCGTTTTTAACGTTTTTTTGAATTAGACTGTTTAATCTATTAAACTTCCACGGCTTAGAATTCTCACGCAACGGAAGAGATTTATCTCTTCGAAATTTATTGCAAATTTCCTCATCGATAGAAATTATGGTGGAGGACGGGATCTCTTCTATTGAAGAGGCTTTTATGTCTTCATCCTGTCCAAAAGTCGCGGAAGTAGGAATGGGCGTTTGAGAATAAACAGGTGTTATTAATAAGGAAATTAAACTAATAAGAGGGACGCAACCGGATAATTTTCTCAAGTTAAACACTTTTCATATTCTCCGTCACATTTAACTTACTGAGTAACTGTTTCCTTTTTCATCACAAACGGAGAATCAGCAGTTCGTGTTAAAGATAAACAAATCATGATCAATATTTACATTATTCATTCTGACCTGCCCCAATTCTTTGTACCACTTCCTATCTCACACCATAGGCCCAGTTTGTTGAACCCATTAGTGGAATAGGTTTCATCTTGGGTTCTAAAATCCAAGTTTCTGGTGCTGGTGGCAGTTGGCCCAACGAACTGTGCGGAGAACAAAGGGGCCAAGCTGGACTTCCCCCGAAAAAATGGACACCTGAGATGAGTGTAGAATACAGCTTACGGGGGTGTCTGTCATGGCGCATCGAATCAATAGGAAATATAGCCTTGAGTTTAAGCTGGAAGCGGTTCGACTCTCGAATGAGTCGGGTAAGCCAGTTACTCAAGTGGCCCGCGATCTGAATATCAATCCCGCTTTTCTTTACCGTTGGCGTGATGAAATCCATAAAGAAGGTTCCAAAGCTTTTCCGGGAAAGCCTGGCCGGAGTGTCAAAAGCCCCGAAAATGCTGAGATCATCCGTCTGCGCAAGGAAGTCAAACGGCTCACGGATGAGCGCGACATACTAAAAAAAACTCTAGTCTTCTTCGCGGCCGAAGAAGCCAAAAATTCGAATGCATCCGAGAACAACAAACCCAATACTCCATAACGATGTTGTGTCGTGTTCTTGGGGTCTCTCGTAGTGGCTATTACGCATGGTTGAATCGAGAACCGTCGAAGAGAGACAAAGAAAACATATTGGTTTTACAGGAAATTCGAGAAGTCTATTTGATATCGAGAAAGGCGTATGGATCCCCGAGAATTCACGCGGGGCTGAAGAAAGAAGGTTTTGGTTGGGGGCGCAATCGAATCGCTAGATTGATGAAAATGGCTGGAATTCGGGCCTTGAGGCAGTACTACTACCGACGTTGCACGTTGACGAATCATGGGAGGATAAGAACCAAGAACCTGGTGAAACAAAAGTTCGATATTAAGAAGCCCAATAGAATCTGGGCATCTGATATTACCCAGTTTCGTACAGGGGCTGGTTGGTTGTACCTGGCGGTCGTGATGGATCTTTTTTCTCGGCGAATCATTGGTTGGTCAATGCAACCCCATCTGCGGGAGGAATTGGCCATCGATGCCTTGAAGATGGCGATTCAAGAAAGAGGTGATCAAACGCCGAAGATTCATCATTCGGATCAAGGCAGTCAGTATTCTTCGAGAGCTTTTATTAATGAACTGAAAGAGCATCGGATCCAAAGCTCGATGAACCAAAGGGGAAGTTGCTACGACAACGCGGTGGTCGAAAGCTTCTTCAAAACCTTGAAAGCAGAGTTGGTGAGAACCGTGCGGTTCAACACGAAGGAAGAGGCGAAAGCTAAGTTGTTTGAATATATAGAGATTTTTTACAACCGGAAGAGATTGCATTCCACCTTGGGCTACAAAAGTCCGGTGGAGTTTGAGGGAACAACTACACTAAACTAGATTGTCCACTAAATCGGGGGAAGTCCAAGCCTACATTTTACACCTTAGAAGCCTCTTGGCGAATGTCCGGTCTTTGGCCGTGATCCGATAAAGAAGCAAGGTGCCTGGCCTACATTCAAAACTTTAGGTTTTATCCCCGCCCCTCAATTCGTGCACAAATGCCTTCATTGGCATTTGCATAACCAAACCTTACCCAATAACTTGCGGTTATTGGGTAGATACTCTCGAAACCTTACAAACCTCCGGTCCCTTCAGGCCCTAGCGCACATCCACAATCACCGTCACGGGCACGGTGGAAACCACCTCCCCCTGGTAATGCAGGTCACTCTGGGTGATCAACAACTCTTTTACGGAACTTTCACCCCAATGTTTTGTATGACATTGGGGTAGTCAAGACAAGTGCCGTAGCTGGTGGCTACGGCACAGCCAACTCCAACTTCGCCCTTTTCGGGTTGAAGACCCAAGTTCTGTTTCTGGGGCCCGCCATTCCCTTCACCCATTCGCCCGGGTCCACCACATACAGCGCGTGCTGGCCCGGCGGCAGGCTTTGAAGTTTCGAGAGCAATTCCTCGTTGCCCATGCGCGTGCCGGGGTTGGAATCCACGGACCAAATATGGTCGCCCGGCTTAAGACCCGCTTTCGCGATGGGGCTGTCATCCCAAGTGCCTGTTACTTCGCCTTCACTGCCTATCAAAAGGCCCTGGTACAGGCATGGCAAAGCGCCAATCGGCGCGTTTTTTCCCCCTTGGGCGTTTCGCACCCAAAATTCCGCACCCGAAACCAGATGCACTAAATCATCTTCGCTATTGCACTGCACGGCGAAGGGCTTTTTAAAATCCGCAAACTGCATGGAGAATTGATAAAAGGTGCGGGGGTGGTCCCCCAGCACATCGACCTCACAACAATGGATGGCCCGCACGTCTTCCCAATAAAAGGCCATTCCCTTCTTTGAGCTATCACCCAAGACGGGGTTGATATCCCCAAACGAAAAGCCGCCCTGGATCTCCAAGGTGAACTGGGAGCCATTTACCACCGCCGAGGTAATCTTTTTTTCATCGGGGCCCAACCAAAACGAATATTTTTCCGGGTCTTGGATATCCATGAAGCGGCGGCCCGCCATTTCGGCGCCCATATTTGCGTCGGGTTCGAGGGAATAGGCCTTCACCCGGCAGGGCCTGGGCAGGGCGGCTATTTCCGTTTCCAAAGAGGCCTTATCTTCCTTGGGCATAACCATTTCAGGAGCAGGTTGTGTAGCGGACACCTGTGCGGCCTCATGTTTTGGGACGGAAAATTTGTTTTGTGAGTGAGGGTGCGCCTGGTTTTTTGTAGTTATGGGGCTTTGGATTTTGCTTTTATCAAAAACTTGGTCGTTCTTAGTGTCTTGGTGACTTGGTGGTGAGAATTGGTTTATCAAAGGTGTGAGATGGTCCATTATCCAATCTCTAAAAAACCATCCCGCCCCCAAAACCGCCGCGACGATAAGAGTGGCAACCAACCCCGTTCGGAATTCCTTGTGAATCCCCCAGACCAATGCCGCGCCCAACGCAATGACCACCCAGGGCTTGGCGAAGGCCTGGGCCAAAAGCCACATGAGCGATTGAACCAAAAGGTGAATCAGATAAACCCAACCTGCGTCGATCCAGTGACCGACAAAGGGAACAAAGTGCCCCACAAAGCTGAAAGCACTGCCATAGGTGAACAGGATGATGAACCAGTAGAGCCCCCAATGGCCCGCGAACCTAAAGGGATCGGGTAGGGAGGAAGTGCCGCCCCGCTTGCGGCTGGATCGAGAGTGGAGAGGCACGAAATAATTGGCCGTGGTCTTGCTGGCTGCCTTGACGTATTCGTGAACAAACTTCGCCCCTTCCTTAAGAAGGGCCTTTACCCCCTTTCCTGCCGCCTGGGCGGCGCGGCCTTTGCCCCGTGGCTTCCGGGCCTTAGGCATACCCTGGCTTCCTTGATCCGGGGTTTCATCTAAACCTTCGTCTTCGCTTTCGGGACCAGGGGTTAGGTCTTCCTGCGTCTTAGGTTTGACTTTGGGGTCAAAATCCTTGGCGGGCTTCCCCGCCACGACCCATTCCACCAGGGCTTTGATATGGCTGGTCTTATAGTGTCGGACCAAAACCTCGTCCAGGGTCTCATGAAAGGCGGAAGGGAGATCCTTGACCTTTCCCTCAAGACCCGTCAGGGCCAAGGCGCTGTTTAAAGAGAGGTCAAAAGAGGGGATGACTTCCGCCGCTTGGCGCACCTTTTCCCTGGCCGGGGGGTCAAAAAGGTCATTCAGGGCCGAAAAGTTGGCGATCATGCCGGTGCTGGTATTTAAGGCTTTTGCCAGGCCGGGGTATTTGAGGGAGGGGTTCTTTTCCCTTTCAGCGGTTAAGGCGGAAAGGCTGTCCAGCCAACTTCTTGATTTGGGCTTATATTTGGCCAAGTCGTCCTCCTATGCGGTCGAGAAGGGGGTCTTGTACATCTATTGGGGCTTATTTTATTTAAACGAACCCCGGCCGTTCAACGAAAAATTGCGGGCGTTCAATGGAAACGGGGCTGTCGTTCAACGGAAATAGTTCCCCGTTCAATGGAAATGCTTAGTCTGTTCAACGGAAATAGTTCCCCGTTCAATGGAAATTTCGGCCCGTTCAATGGAAAAACGGTCATGTTCAATGGAAATGCCGTCCCCTTCACCGGAAACGGGGGCTTTACCGTAGGTTGAGGCACCCCCTTTAATCTTTATATTCCAAGAGGCTGAAACTTGGCTCAAAACCGGGTATCTTCCACTCAATTCAGGAAAGAAAGGGTGCCCGTGAAAAAGCCACTCAAACGCTGCCCCTGGCCCGGTGACGATGCCCTTATGACCGCCTACCATGATAAGGAATGGGGAAAGCCCATCCATGATGACCGGAAGATCTTTGAATTCCTGGTGCTGGAGGCCTTCCAGGCCGGGCTATCCTGGCGGACTATTCTTTATAAACGTGAGAATTTCCGAAAGGCCTTCAAGGGCTTCGACTTCAAAAAAATAGCCCGTTTCGGGGCCAAGGACCGGGCGAGGTTGATGAAAGACGCGGGCATTGTGCGCAACCGCGCCAAGATCAAGGCGGCCATCGTGAACGCCCAGCTCTTTATGGAAGTTCAAAAGGAATTCGGAACCTTTTCCCGCTATATGTGGAGCTGGGTGAAGGGCAAACCCATGGTCCACCGCTTCAAGAGCCTGAAGGATTACCCGGCGGTCACGCCAGAGGCTGAGGCCTGGGCCAAGGACTTGAAAATGCGCGGGTTCAAGTTTCTCGGGCCCACGGTTCTATACGCCCACATGCAGGCATCCGGAATGGTGAACGACCACACGGTGGATTGTTTCCGCCACCGCTCTTAATAAACTAGGGCACCGCTAATAATTCACCACCAAGACTCCAAGACACCAAGAAAAGCCAATTTGTGGATGCCTGCAAAACCCCAAAAGCGATTTTAGAGGTCCCTATCGGCAAGTACCCGCCCGTTTTGAAGAACTTTTGGGACGCCTATAAATTTAACCAAAAAAATTCAAACCACCTCTTGATATTTTTCTTCCGCTCCTGTATTTAACCAATTAGTTAAATACAGGAAGGAAAAACATGCCCGTCGATCAACTAAGCGGAACATTCCAAGCCCTGGCCGACCCCACCCGGCGCGCCCTCATGGCCCGCCTGACGGAGGGGGAGGCCTCGGTACAGGAACTGGCCAAACCCTTCAAGATGAGCCTGCCGGCCATTTCCAAGCACTTGAAAGTTTTGGAAAAAAGCGGGCTCATCATCCGCCGCAGCCAGGCCCAGCAGAGGCTTTGCAAACTGCAAACCCAGCCCATCAAGGACGCCGTGGATTGGCTGGAGCACCACCGCAAACTCTGGGAAGACAGGTTGGACCGTTTGGACGATTACCTGAAGGAATTACAGCAAAAGGAGAAAGAAAATGACCGCCACAAAAAATAATTCGAATGAAATAAAGCTCACCCGCGTCTACGACGCCCCCGTGAAGACGGTATGGGCCGCCTGGAACGAACCCGCCCAAGCCGCCCAATGGTGGGGCCCCCGCGGTTTCACCATCACCACTCACAGCAAGGATCTGCGTCCGGGCGGCATGTGGCATTACACTATGCACGGGCCCGAAGGCGTGGACTACGTCAACAAGACCCAATACCTGGAGGTCGAGGAATATTCCAAGCTCGTCTATGACCACGGCGGGAACGATGAACAAAAACCCCTGTTCCGGGTCACTGTCCTCTTCAAGGAAGTCGACGGCAAGACCCGCATGGACATGACCATGGCCCATTCCACTCCGGAAGCGGCGGAGCAGAGCCGGCAGATCATCAAGAAAGCTAGCGGCAATTCGACTTGGGACCGTTTGGCCGAGTACCTGGAAAAGGAGACGAAGAAAAAGGAACTCTTCTTCATCAACCGTTCCTTCCAAGTTCCATTGGAAAAAATGTTCGAGATCTGGACGACCCCGGAACACATGGCCCGCTGGGTCGTGCCGACGGGCTTTACCATGAAGTTCATCCAGGCGGACATCCGGCCTGGAGGCGAGAGTTTTTATTCCATGACCGACGCCAGCGGCAAGATGACCATGTACGGGAAAGCCCGGTACTTGGAGATCGCCAAGCCCCACCGCATCGTCTATACCCAGCAGTTCGCGGACGAAAAGGGCCAGACGGCGCGCCACCCCATGAGCCCCACCTGGCCCGAGACCATGCTGACCACGGTGGTCCTGACCGCGGAGGGACCGGATCAGACCCGCGTGACCCTCACCTGGGAACTCACGGACCAGGCGACGGCCGTGGAACTGGAAACCTTTATCAAGGCTCGAAGCGGCATGGCCCAGGGCTGGACCGGCTCCTTCGACAAACTGGACGATTATCTTTTGGAACATCAAGGAGCGAAAAAATGAAAAAGGAACTTTTGGTCGAGGCGGCTTATTTCTTATTAAGGGTGGTGGCGGGGCTTCTCTTCCTCCAGGCGGGGGGCGTCAAGATATTGGATTGGTTCGGGGGCGTCCCGGCCCAATACGGAGGCCACCCCCACTTCCCCGCCGAAATTTGGTTCGCGGGGATGCTGGAGCTGATCGGCGGAACCCTGATCCTCTTGGGGTTATGTACCCGCTGCGCGGCATTCGTCGTTTCGGGCGAGATGGCGGTGGCCTATTTCCAAGCCCACTTCCCCCAGGGTTTTTGGCCCGTCCAGAACCACGGCGAGCCCGCCGTGCTTTTCTGCTTCATCTTTCTTTTCTTCGCCGCCTATGGAAGCGGGGCTTGGAGCTTGGACGCCTTGATCGCAAGGAGGAAAAAATGAGCGAGACCCCATTCGACTTCCAAAACCGTCCGCACCCCAAAGACCTGACCTTCAGCCGCGCCTTCAAGGCCCCCCGGAAGCTGGTGTTTGAAGCCATGACCCAGTGTGAACACCTGGTGCGCTTTTGGGCGCCCCAACCCTTTACCACCCACAATTGCAAGCTGGACCTGCGCCCGGGCGGAAAATGGACCTACACCTTCCGCTCGCCCGAGGGCTTGGAGCACCACGCCGAGCATACTTACCGGGAAGTGGACCCTCCCCAAAAACTCGTCATGGAAGCCGGCGTACCAGGACCCGAAGGCAAGCCCTTCTTCAAGATCCGCCAGACCCTTACCTTTCAAGAGAAAGGGGACGGGACCGAATTGGCCTTTGAAGTAAAGGTCCTGGAAGCCAATCCGGGCTCCGATCCCTTCTTGGGCGGCATGGAACAAGGGACCAACATGACCCTGGACAATCTTCAAAAATACCTGGCAAAGAATCACTGACAAAACCCAAAAACAAATAAGATTTTCACCACCAAACACTTCGGCCCGCAACCGAAGTGTCGATGACCAAGGCACCAAGAACTTCGTTAGGCAGATAGGTTATCAACAAGGCAAATAAAAATCTTTTGTTTGGTTTTCTTGGTGTCTTTGTGTCTTGGTGGTGAAATTGGATGTTGCCTTAGGATTTTGTTGGAGACTCTAAATAAGATTATGGAGGCACCTCATGCAAAAAATAACGCCGTTTTTGTGGTTCGACGGGAACGCCGAAGAGGCCGCGAAGTTTTATGTCTCCGTCTTCAAGAAGTCCAAGATCAAAAGGGTGGTCCGCCAGCCGGAAGGGGGACCGGGCCCCAAGGGATCGGTCCTCGTTGTGGACTTTCAAATCAACGGCCAGGATTTCACGGCCTTAAACGGCGGCCCCGGGCACCCCTTGACCGACGCTGTTTCCTTCGTCGTTCATTGCAAGACGCAAAAAGAAGTGGACCGCTACTGGAAAAAGCTTTCCCAGGGCGGCAAGGAAGTGGCCTGCGGCTGGCTGACGGACAAATTCGGCCTTTCCTGGCAGATCGTGCCGGAGGAAATGCTGCGGATGCTTAGCGGCAAGGAACCCAAAAAGACCCAAAGAGCCTTCCAGGCCATGATGAAGATGGTCAAGCTGGACATTAAAAAATTAAAACAAGCCTATTCGGGACAGCGTCCATCATGAAAAAAATCGCCCTTTTGGTCGGCAAGGACTTCGAGGATATGGAAGTCATGTACCCCTACTACCGTTTAATCGAGGCGGGCTTTCAGGTGGATGTTATCGGCGAGGATCCGGTCCGAACGAAATACTTGGGGAAAAATGGTTATCCCATCGCCTCGACCCTGGAAATCTCCAAAGCGAAGGCGAAAAACTATGCCGGGCTAGTGGCGCCAGGCGGCTGGGCGCCCGACAAGCTACGCCGCAACCCCAAGATTCTGAAACTGGTCGCCGATATCGACCGCCAAGGGGGTGTCATCGCCTCCATTTGCCACGGACCCTGGATTCTCATTTCAGCCGGAGTGGTGAGGGGTAAGAAAACCACCTCCACGGTCGCGCTGAGGGACGACTTGGTCAACGCCGGGGCCCGCTGGGAAGACCGGGAAGTGGTCGTGGACGGCCAAATGGTGACCAGCCGTAAACCGGACGACCTGCCCGCTTTCATGAGGGAGATGTTGAAACTATTGGGAAAAAATTAGGCTGGAACCAATTCTACCCGGGTGATTCGTCGATTAACCCCAGAAGAACAGCGGTTTTTGCTAATTGATACATCCCTATTACCCCGGAATTTACACAGTTCTTTTGCCCATTCGGGCGTTGAACGGGTTATACTTCCTGCTCGAACAAATTGAACTGACAAGTGACGTCTTTCCCTCCGCAGAGAATGACCAAGGAAATCAGAAGAGACAATTGGGTATGGCGTTATTAGTCGACTGGACAACCTTTTGGCCTTCCTCGACCGCGTATTGGACCCCCCTTCTTATGGCTATGTGCGTGATCAAAAGTTATACGTTCCGACGAGCCGGGAACTATTCAATGAATTCTTCACCCGAATCAACATCCTTAATTCCCGCAAAAACTGGCTGGCGCTTTTTAGCTGGGTGGTCGTGCTGTTTTTCGCGCCCTTCTTTTTCATGTTCTTCTTCCACTACTTCACCTGGAAGCTTTTTTTAATCGGCTTCATTTACAGCATGGTCGTTTTGGGAACCCACGGCACCGTTTACCTGCACCGCTACGCCACCCACCACGCCTTTACTTTTACCAACCGCATCTGGCTTTTCATCGTGAGCAACCTGGTCGTCAAGATCGTGCCGGAAGAGGTTTATGTGGTCTCGCACCATGTTCACCATTACATCTCTGAGAAGCCGGGCGATCCTTACAACGTCTATGGCGGGTTTCTCTACTGCTTTCTGGCCGACGCCAATCACCAAGCTATCGCCAGGGATTTTTCACGTGAAGATTACGCCAAAACCGCCAAGTTGATTGAACACACCGTCGTTCCCTTGAACAGCTACGAGCAGTACCAGAAATGGGGTTCCATCTGCCACCCCCTGCCCACCCTGCTTCAATTCACCTTGAACTGGGCCTTCTGGTTCGGGGCCTTCTATTTAATCGGCGGCATGCCCTTGGCCGTCGCCATCTTCGGCATGAGCGCGGTTTGGGCGGTGGGAATCCGCACCTTCAATTTTGACGGCCACGGGCGGGGCAAAGACATGCGCCAGGACGGTATCGACTTCAACCGCGCCGACCTTTCCATCAACCAGCCCTGGCCCGGCATGATCACGGGCGAGTGGCACAACAACCATCACCTCTACCCCAATGGAATCCGCGCCGGGTTTTTAACCTACCAATGGGATTACGCCTGGCTTTTCATCTGCGCCTGCCGGTCCCTCGGGGGCATCAAAAACTGCCGGGACTACAAGGATCAATTCATGGAAAAACATTACAAGCCCTACCTGGCCCGGCAAAACAAGGCCAAGTTCGCCAGCCAAATTTCCGCTTAATCCCGCTTTGCCCCTCTTGATGGAAACCCTTTTTTGTCGTTTGCCTTTTGCTAACCATTTGAATCCCTCCTGTTAGAATACCGGCTCCTCTGTTTCACTTGCTTTTAAAGGAGCCTTCATGCAACCCCGCCCGCTTGGAAATTCAGACTTAAACATCACCCCCCTCGGCATCGGCACCTGGGCCATCGGCGGCCCGGACGGCAACTGGAACTGGGGGCCACAGGACGATCAAGATTCCATCGCGGCCATCCACAAGGCGGTGGACCTGGGCATCAATTGGATCGACACCGCCCCGGCCTACGGCAAGGGCCATTCGGAAGAGGTGGTGGGCAAGGCCCTGAAGGCTCTCACGAAAAAGCCCTATGTTTTCACCAAGAACTCCCTGGCCTGGGACGCGGATCGGGTCATCGTGAACCGCCTCAAGGCAGATTCCATCCGCAAGGAATGCGAGGACAGCCTAAAGCGCCTCGGGGTGGAGGCGCTGGACCTTTGGCAAATCCATTGGCCTAACCCGGACCCTGATATTGAGGAGGGCTGGGCTGAGATGGCGAAAATGCGAAAGGCCGGCAAGGTGCGCTGGATCGCGGTTTCTAATTTCACTATCGCCCAAATGAAAAGGGCCCAGGCCATCGCCCCCGTCACTTCCCTCCAGCCCCCCTACTCGGCCATCCGGCGGGACATTGAAAAGGAAATCCTTCCCTTCTGCGCCAAGGAGAACATCGGTGTTTTGGTTTACTCTCCCATGCAAGCGGGACTCCTCAGCGGCCGGATGACAAAGGAAAGGATTCTGAACCTGCCCGAATCGGATTGGCGCAGGAAAGACATCAACTTTCAAGAGCCAAGGTTGTCTAAAAACTTGGCCTTGCAGGCAGCTTTCGGCAAAATCGCCTTAAGCCATGGCCATCAGGCGGGTGTGGCGGCTTTGGCCTGGGTTTTACTTAGGAGTGAAATCACCGGAGCTATTGTGGGGGTTCGAAACGCCCGGCAGGTCGAGGAAATGGCGCCCGCGCTGGATTTCCGGTTGAAACCAGCTGAACTTTCTGAAATTAACGGATTGCTGACGGCCTGATTTCACTTTATAGCTTGAGTCATAAAGTAATCCCAAACCGCAACCTACTATGGGTTATTCCAAATTCGAGGTGACCCCATGCGAGAAATAACAGCCGATCCATCCTTGGTGGCCTGCTGCGGGCTTTATTGCGGAGCTTGCGGTTCCTACCTGAAGGAAAAATGCGAGGGCTGTCAAAAGAGCGAGAAGAATGCCTGGTGCCAGGTCAAGAAATGCACGAACAAAAAGGGCATTTCCACCTGCGCCCAGTGTTTGCTTTATCCCGACCCGCAGAAATGCTCGAAATTTAACAATTTCATCTCAAAAACTTTTTCTTTTATTTTCAAGTCGGATCGGCCCGCTTGCCTCAAGGAAATAAGCGCCTCAAGCCTTTCGGCCTACGCTGAAAAAATGGCGGGCTTGAAACAGCAATCCATCAAGCGTTCCTGAGACCATCGGGTCCCGCAAGGTTCGCCCGGCATGTACTTCGCTTCCCTCCAAAGATAAACTTTCCCCATGGATACCCTGAAATTCGTCCCGGTCAAAACCCATGGGGACTGCCATGCCCTTGAGGCCCTGGCCTTTCCCATTTGGCGGGAGCATTACACCCCCATCATTGGAAGCGCCCAGGTGGAATATATGCTCCAAAAATTCCAGACCGCCCATGCCATCGGCGCGCAGATTCAGGAAGGGGTCCATTACTATTTCCTGAGGACTGACGGGGAAGAAAATGCCGGGTATCTTTCGGTGGTTTACCGCCCAGCGGAAATTTTCTTGAGCAAACTTTACCTGCTCAAAAGCCACCGGGGGCAAGGCTTTGCGGGAGCGGCCTTGGAATTTGTGAAGACGATGGCCCGAAATAAAAACTTGGAACGCATTACCCTCACGGTTCACAAGCGAAACCCTTCGGTGAAAGCCTATCAGGCCCTGGGTTTTGAGATTCTGGAACCGGTTGTGACGGATATCGGGGGCGGATTCGTGATGGACGATTACCGCATGGGGTTGAACCTGACTAGTCCCTAGCACCAATATCACCACCAAGACACAAAGACACCAAGAACGGCGGAATGATCGAGGCCTTAAACTTAAAACACGTCACAAAGTCAAAAAAATAATTTAACCGCCAAGTCTCCAAAAACTTCATTAGGAAAATGGGTTGTAAGCAAGGCAAAACAAATCTTTTGTTTGGTTTTTCTTGGTGTCTTTGTGTCTTGGTGGTAAAAACGGTTTTTATAGGTGGTTCTTAAACTCTTTCAAGTCATGTCAATTTCCGGCGATGGGCGGAAGGGGCAGCTCAACCTGCTGGGTATCGGTTCCATCGGAAGAAATAATCGAGACGGTCGCCGTGTCCCCCCCGCAATCCACCTTGTCGATCGTTCCCCCGTTTTGAAGGCGCAGGGCTGCCGAATCGACCGGAGTGGCCGCGACCTTGACCCCCGCATCACTTAAATCCACCCGGATCAAAAAATAATTTTTTTCTCCCGGCGTGGGCGTTGTTTGACTGTCCGAAAATGAAGCGATGAAGGCGGCGGTCAAGGAGTCGGCGGCCCAGCCTATCGTTCCCTCAAGTGTGGGCGTTTCCCCGTCGGGAACATGGGAAGACTTGAGGAGATTTACTTGAGCGGTAGCGGAATAGATCAAACCCAATGAAGCCGGTTTATCACCCCACCGAATCAGTCCCAGGGATTGGGTGACCGACCCTCCCGCCGTTCCTTCAGTAAAAGAAGCGATGAGCGCCCGATTATCGGTCGAAAAATAATATTTTTGGATACCGCTGTATTGCCTCGAATCGTTGGGAGAATCCAGGTTCAACTGCATGAAACCATAAAGCGGTTTGGTGCCGGAACTTTTCGGGGTATCGCGGGTGATGAGATTCAAGAGGTTGCCGCTGAAGAAATATTCCTGGATGGCATAGACCTTTAAAGGAAACCGGGTCCCCGTTCCATGCAGTTTGTCCTGAACATCGACGTTGATAAGGGGGTCCACACCGGGAATCAGTGCGTCATCCACCCCCGGCGTGGTTTCGGATAGGGTCACCTTGTATTGAAGATTCTCAATTGTTCCAGGGTCTGCGGCCACGGCGAAGGGCAGGAAAAGAAGGCCTAAACAGCTAAATATGAGTCTGAGCAAAGAAGGTATTTGGGTTGGGGTCATAGGGTATAGACGACAGGAACCGTTAAAGGGATTGCTCATAACCACTTTAAACTAAAAAAAATTAAACCACTTCCAATACACAGCCCGGAAGCCCCACCTGGGCCAAAAGGGACTTGGCGTAAAAATAAGTCTGGGCTTGCGGCGTGGAGAACCCGCCGGGGAGGGGCTTCACCGAATGCATGGCGATTTCCGCCTGCTGGGCCATTCCCGTTAACAGATCCAGTTTTTGTTCGAACGCCTCGTAAGCGGCCTGGGCCTGGATAGCGGATTGCTTCCCACCTGTTCCGGGCATGGTTTGCGTAATGAGTTGATTCAGTAAGGTATCAAAGTCGCTTCCCTGGCTGCTGATGAGCGAGGGAAGAAAGGGTTTGACCTCCGGCGAAGCATTCATCAACCCATTGATGTTCATTAAGGACGACATGGCCTCTTCCTTGGTTTAACTTCGAAGAATTCCTTCTATAATCCCTAACGGTTTTATCCGGACAAACTTGAATCTTTATTTTTTAAGGAGATTTGCGGTGTATTTACTCAAGATTTTCATCCTGGCCTGCGTCCAGGGGCTGGCGGAACTGCTTCCTATTTCCTCTTCCGCCCATGTCATTTTGGCGGAAAAACTGCTGGGGTTGGATCCCACCCAGCCGGAGCTGACCCTTTTATTGGTCATGCTTCACACCGGAACCATGTTCGCGGTACTGGTCTATTTTTGGAAGGATTGGCGCGACCACTATTTTCAGACCCGGGAAAGGGCCGCGGCCTTTTTGAAACAGGTTTTTCTGGCCACCCTAGCCACAGGCCTTCTGGGAGGCGGACTTCTGATATTGATCGAAAAGGTTTATCTGAGGGGGTCGGCCCACGCCGAAGTGGAAAGCCTTTTTGGTAACTTGAAACTGATCTCCTTTTCCCTGGCGGCCGCAGGCGCCTTGATCTTGTACGCTTCCCTTTTTAAGCCAAAGGAAATCAACAAAAAGCTGGGGCCCGAGGAATCCCTTTGGATCGGCTTCGTCCAGGGTCTTTGCCTGCCCTTTCGCGGATTCTCCCGTTCCGGCGCCACCATCTCCACCGGCCTGATCCTTGGGATCGACCGCCGCAAAGCGGAAGAATTCAGTTTCGCCCTGGCCGTGGTATTGACCCCGCCGGTGCTTTTGAGGGAAATCCACCGTTTGATGAAGGCCCAATCCGCGGCGGGGGCTCCCCTTGCGTCCTTGGGCCACGCATTCATGCCTGGGATACTGGGCATGGTCTTCAGTTTTGCCGCCGGTCTTCTGGCTTTGAGGTGGCTTTCCGCCTGGCTGGAAAAAGGACGTTGGAATTATTTTGGCTTTTATTGCCTGGGCTTATCGGCCCTGGTCTGGATTTTGGGCGGACGTTAGGAAAAAGGAGAGTTTCATGGAAATGACCATTTATCAAAAACCCACCTGCACCACCTGCCGTCAGGTTTACCAAGCCTTGAAAGAAAGCGGCGTGGATTTTAACTCGGTCAATTATTACCTCGAGCCCCTCCCCAAGCCCCGATTAATGGAACTTTTAAAAAAGATGGGGATCACCGCCAGGGAATTGCTTCGAACAAAGGAAGCAATTTATAAAGAGCTGGGGTTGGCTAAAAAGGAATTGTCCGAGGAAGAGATCATCGACTTGATGGTGAAACACCCGGACCTCATCCAGCGCCCCATCGTGGAAAGGGGCTCCAAGGCCATCCTGGCCCGGCCCGCTGAACGGCTAAAGGAAATTCTTTAAATCTCCGCCCTATCGGTATCGTGGAAACAGCCATGATTGAAGGCGCCGAGAAGGTATCGAATCACGGTCGAAAATAAGAAAACCCCGCAATTTGGACATAAAATGTGCGAAATGGCGGTTTCGATGTCCTTTTTCCAATTTCATCCCCCATTCAGGAAAGTAAAACGATAAAATGGCTGGTAATAATACAACTTGATTTTTCCTGATAGGAACACTTTTGAAAATCTTGATCATCGACGATGAAGAATCGCTGGTTAAAATCCTCTCCAAAATTCTAAAACAGGAAGGCCACGAGGTCTTTCCCGCCTATACCGCTTCCGAAGGCATAGAAAAACATAAGATCCTCCAACCGGACATGCTGCTTCTGGACATCCATCTGCCGGACCAAACGGGCATGGAGGTTCTGGAGCAGTTGAATAGGGCTTATAACGCCAGTTCGGTCGTGATCATCACCGGGGACGGAAATGTCAACTCAGCCATCCAAGCCATGAAGCTCGGCGCCGAGGATTACCTGGAAAAACCCATTGATCCCCAAAAACTGAAGCTCGTCACCAAGCGCATCGCGGAAAAAAGGGGGCTCCTCAACCAGGTGAACCTGCTTAAGAGCATGCACCTGGAAATGTACCAGAAAGATTATCTTTTCCTGTCCCATCCCGAAATGCAGAAGCTTTACGATTCCATCGCCCAAGTGGCGAAACAGGACCAGCTGTCGGTTTTAATCCTGGGCGAAACGGGAACCGGCAAGGAACATGTGGCCCGCTTGATCCACCGGATGTCCCAAAGGGCCGGGAAGCCCTTTATGGAAATCCATTGCGGGGCCCTTCCGGAAACCATCCTGGAATCGGAGCTGTTCGGGTACGAGCCCGGGGCCTTTACCGACGCGCGCAAGCAAAAACCCGGCCTTTTCGAGGTGGCCCAGGGGGGAAGCCTATTCTTGGACGAGATCGGGGAGCTCGACGCCCGCGGTTCAAACCAAACTCTTGAAGGTTCTGGAGCAAAAATCCTCCCGCCGTCTGGGAGGCGTCAAGGAAATACCTTTTGACGTGAGGATCATCGCGGCCACCCACCGCAACCTGGAGAAAGAGGTTGAAAAGGGGCATTTCCGGGCGGACCTATTCTACCGGCTCAACGTGATTCCCCTCGAAATTCCGCCGCTGCGCCACCGCCCGGAGGATGTTTCCCAATTGGCCCAATTTTTTCTCCAAGAATCCTGCAAAAACTTCGGCAAAAACCTTTCCCTCTTGGGGGAAGATATGGTTAAAGCCCTGCAAGTCTATTCCTGGCCGGGCAATATCAGGGAACTGAAGCACGTCATCGAGCGCATGGTGGTCATGGCCAAGGGGGGCAGCCTGACCTTGAAGGACTTGCCGAAGGATATTCGGGAGGCCCAATCCGTTCCCGCGCCCGGAAAAATCGTCCTCAACCGAAAAGAGTCGGAAATCGAGAACATCCGCCGGGCCTTGACCCAAACCAACGGCAACCAGTCCAAGGCCGCCGCCCTTTTGGGCGTCACCCGCAAAACCCTTTTTAACAAGATCAAACGCTACGGCTTGAAAACCTCTTAAAATTCCATGGCGCGGACCCAAACCCGGCCTGTCTATTTTTTCTTCTCGTCCAGAACCTTCCGAATTTCCTGAACCAATTCTTCCGACGTAAAGGGTTTTCTGAGAAGGTGGATGCTGGGATCGATGGCTCCCTCTTCGGAAAGAATCTCGCGGGGATATCCGGACATGAACATGACTTTCATTTTGGGGCGGCTGCGGCTTAATTCCTCCGCCAATTCGCGGCCGTTGATTTTGGGCATAACCGTATCGGTCAGGAGCAGGTCGATCTTTTCTTTGTAATTCCAGCTGGTCTTGATGGCTTCCACCCCGTTTTCCGCCTCCAACACCTTATATCGGTATTTTTTCAGGGTTCGAACCACGATCTTTCGCACCGCGGCATCATCCTCCGCCACGAGAATGGTTTCGTTTCCTTCGGGAATCAGGGCCGCCTGCTGGGACCTTTGGTTCTTTTTCGCCTCCTCTTCCCGAACGGGGAAATAGAGCGAAAAAACCGATCCCTTTCCAGGAGCACTTTGAAGCTCGATATGCCCCTTCCATTGCTGGAGGATGGCATACACCGTGGAAAGGCCCAGTCCCGTTCCCTTGGCACCCTTGGTGGTAAAGAAGGGTTCAAAGATCTTTTTTTGAATCTCCGGATTCATCCCGATCCCGGTATCCGAGATGGAAAGTTTCACCCATGCGCCGGTTTGGGACGGGGAACCTTCCACCGGGCCTGTTTCGTTGCGGGTCTGGATCCGGAGGCTGCCCCCCTTGGGCATGGCGTCCCTGGCGTTCAAGACCAGGTTCAGGATGACCTGCTGGATTTGGGCCGGGTCCGCGTAGGTCCATTTCAGGTCCGGGTCCAAATCAATCCCCAGTTCGATGGAAGGATCGATCAGGCGCTTGAGCATCCGGTTCATTTCTTGGCAATGATCGTTGAGTTGAACCGCCTTCGCTTGAGTCACCTGTTTTTGGCCCAAGAGAAGCATTTGGCGGGTCAAATCCGCCCCGCTTTTAACGGCGTTTTTAATTTCTTCGAGCTCTTCCCGGTGGGGCCCCAAGGGGGTCGGGCTTTCCAGGATAAAATCGGCGTTTCCCCCTATGACGCTCAACAAATTGTTGAAATCATGGGCCACGCCCCCCGCCAAACGGCCGATGGCTTCCATTTTTTGGGCCAGCTTCACTTGTTCTTCCTGCTGTTTAAAAGCCTCCTCGGCCCGCTTTTGTTCGGTCACGTCCATGGACAGGGTCGTCATCCCTGTAATATTTCCATTATTATCCCGGTAGGGAATGAGGGTGGCTGAAATGGTAATCACCGCTCCGTCTTTTCTCATCCGGACCAACTCGACATTCGAGAGGACCTGTCCCTGAAGAACTTTGTTTCGTAAAATTTTGAGATTTTCGATTTGATCGTCTGGGATAAGCTGTTGACTGGATAACCCGAGTATTTCACCGGCCTTAAACCCAAATAGGTTCTCGGAGGCGTGGTTCCATTCGATGATAAAGCCGTTGATATCGGTGGTGGTAATCGCGTAGGGGCTGTTTTCAAGAATGTCCGCTAAACGGTCCTTCGCTTCCCTCGCCCTTTTGGATTCGGTGATGTCACGGATGATGACAGAAATGGCCGTGACCCTTCCCGAATCATCCTTGAAGGGGGAGGCGTTGACGGAAACATCGATCAAAGACCCGTTCTTTCGCTGCCTTACGGTTTCAAAATTGGAAACCGCCCTTCCTTGAGCCACTCCTTCCCTGAGAAATTTAACCTCCGGCTGGCGGTCTTTGGGCGTGATCAGTTCTCCCGTTTGGCCGAGAACCTCCGCCGCCGAATAACCGAACATTTCCTCGGCGCCCTTGTTCCAATGGGTGATTTTGCCGTCAATGTCGGCCCCGATAATGGCGTCGTGGGAAAAATTGAGGATATCGGACAGCCGGTCCCGTGTTTCACGTGCGTTTTTCTGATCCGTGATGTCTTCCATCATCCCCAGGACCAGGGGTTCCCCGTGTGAGAGTCCCCTCAACATCGACACCACCAGATGGCCCCAAATCCAACGGCCGTCCTTGTGCCGATACCTTTTTTCCATTTCGTAAGACTGAAGCTCACCCCTCAACAATTTCTGAAACAATTCCATGTCCTTCGGGGCGTCCTCGGGATGGGTGATTTCGATGAAAGACCGGTCGGTTAATTCAGAGGCGGGGTATCCCATAATTTGGCAGAACTTGGGGTTGACGATCCGCATCTTTCCCCCGACGGTGACGAGGGCCATTCCGATGGGGCTTCCCTCAAAAACGTGCCGGAAACGGGCTTCGGCTTCTCGAATGACTTTATGAACGTGGAGCTTTTCGCTGATATCCAGAGCGATGGCGGTCAGACCCACAATCTTGCCCGACGCGTCCACCGCCGGAAAGAGTTGATAATCCAAATCGATGGCGCTGCCGTCTTTTTTTTGCCGCCGGGCCTGGTAATGAAGGGGCGGCCCGCCGGAGAGAATTTCGTTTCGAAGCCGGGCCATTTCTCCCTGTTGATCCGGCGGTTCCAGGATATCCGCCTTTTGGTCCATCATCTCCTCCGCCCTAAAGCCAAAGAGCTTATCCGCGGTCCGGTTCCAGAGGGTGACCCTTCCATCCCTGTCGGTACTGATGATGGCGACGGGCGCGTATTCGAGAAGGTTGGTAAGGCGTTTGGCGGCTTCGATCGATTTTTGTATTTCCGAAATATCTCGGGCGATGACCGACACGCGATCAATCTTCCCATCCATTTCCTGGATGGGGGAAAGGGTCAGGGAAACCGGCAAGGGCCTTCCGACCTGGGTCAAATGGGTGGTTTGAGAGGCGCGCTGGCTTTTGCCCGAGAGGACGGCCTTCAAATCTTCCTGAAACTCCGCCGCCTCGGCGGGAGCCATCAGGAGGGAAAAATGGCGTCCGGCGATTTCCTCGGCGGGATAACCGTAAATATTACGGGCGCTGGGGTTCCAACTGAGGATGGCCCCCTCCCGTGACACCGTGAAGATGGCGTCGTTAGAGGATTCCACGATCATGGAAAGCCTCTCGGCAGTCACCTGCGCCTTTTTACGGTCGGTGATATCCCGATAGTTGAGGATGACGGCCTGCGCGTTGAAGGCGTGGAAAAACTCGCATTTCCCGATCACCTCCAAAAGCCTCCAGGTGCCATCCTTGTGCCGGCAGCGGAATTCATCCTTCATCGCCGCCCCCGGGTGGCCCGAGGCCCACTGGAGCCTTTCCATCGCCCGGGGCATATCCTCGGGATGGACCAGCGAGAACAGGTTGAGGCTGAGGGCCTCCTCCCGGCTGTAGCCCGCGATGGACTCAATGGAGGAACTCACATAGAGATGCCGGCCGTCCAAGGCCATGATCGTGATGCCATCGAGGGTGTTATCTAAAATCGACCGGAGCAGTTCCTCATTTTTTTGCAATGCGACGGTCGAGCGGTGGCGTTCCAAGGTGTAGCGGATGGAACGTTCCAGCTTTGCCGGGTCTAAATGCGGAAGGCTGATAAAATCGGAAGCGCCCAGCCGGAGCGCCTCAAGGGCGGAAGCCGATTTCTCATGACGGGTCAGCAAAATCATGGGGATCCCGCGTTGTTTCAGAAGTGTTGTGTGAAGAAAATTCAGGGTTTGGTTGGGATCAAGTCCCTCCACCACCAGGCAAACTTGGAAGGAAGATTGCACGAGCGCCTTAAAGGCCTTGGTAAAATCCGCCGCGTGGCTTGTCTCAAATTCAATGCCCGAAACATTCAAGAGCATCCGTTCGATGTTCCGCGTGGTTTCATTCTCGGAACAAATGATTAACAGTTTGGTTTTCCCGTGAGTGGGGGAGATGGGTTCCTGAGAAACGTTCATCCGTTATGCCTTTTCCTCCGGCGTTTCCTGTCATCCATTCCAAACGCGCCGCGGTTATTTATTCTAACATCGCCTTGAGCTTCGGCCGAAAGGGACCCTTCGGTTCCCGTTCACCCGTCCTAACGACTGGGTAAGAATTTCCCACTTTAAAAGGGGGTAGGAACGGCGTGGTATCCCGCAGGTACCTACTGGTTTTTCCATCATTCCAAACTTATGTTGGTTCGAAAAGGAGCCGCGTCATGAAAAACCAAAAATTTCGTGAAATCGTAAAGGTGATCAAAGGTGTCCCCACCTCCGACGGGGCCGGGGTTAAGCTCAAACGCATCATTGGCACTCAGGAATTAAACCACTTGGACCCCTTTCTCCTGCTGGATGAATTCAAAAACGACAACCCGGATGATTACGCCGCGGGTTTTCCCGACCACCCCCACCGGGGTTTTGAAACGGTGACCTATATGATGGCCGGGGCCTTTACCCACAGGGATTCCAAGGGGCACGAGGGCCACTTAACGGCCGGTTCGGTCCAATGGATGACCGCCGGCCGAGGCCTCATTCACAGTGAAATGCCCGAGCAAACGGACGGTTTGGCCTGGGGTTACCAGCTTTGGCTCAACCTGCCCGCCAAGTTGAAAATGATCGAACCCAAATACCAAGACCTTCCCAAGGAATCGCTGCCAGTGGTAAAAACGGACGGGATCACCGCCAAGGTTTTGGCCGGAGAGTTCAACGGTGTCAAAAGCCCGGCCCAATCCTTCATTCCTTTCACTTATCTGGATATTCACTTGGAACCCGGGGCCCTTTTTGAACTGGAGATTCCCGAAAATCAAAATGCCTTTTTATATGTGATTGAGGGAAGCATTCAAATCAACTCCGAGAATCCGTCAGAAGTTAAAGCCGGTCATTTGGGAATTTTCGGGGAGGGCGGCGCGGTTAAAATGAAGAACACCCAAGCCCAAACCGCGCATTTTCTTTTCGCCGCGGCCCAGAAACTGAATGAGCCGGTCGTCCGGGGAGGCCCCTTCGTGATGAATACGATGGGAGAGCTGAAACAGGCCTTCCTGGATTATCAAACGGGAATGTTGGGTTGAACCGTTTTCTTTTTCGCCAAAAGGTTGTTGGTTCATATGCTTGATCGTTACAACTCGGATGTTTCAACATCCATCACCAACCGCGCGATCAAAACCTTTTGTTTTCTCGGAAAATTCGGCCCAAAAATCGTTCGCCGTGGCATAATTTGTTCATCGCCTGTTGAACCGGGCTTTGAATAAATTTTTCGGATCGATATCCCCATGGAACAATACCAACTCGCCGGCCATCACGTCCGAATCCTTTGGAAGGATTCCGCGGGCAAGTCCGGCAACAAAAGCGAAAACACCATTTTTCGTGGACAGGTTTCTCAAAAGGACGATTCGGGGCTTTGGCTTTGGGGAAGGTTTTTCCTGGAGAAGGTGGATACCATTTCCCTGCGGGAGCTTCCCCGCGACAAGGAAACCGAAAACAAGCTTTTTTTCGCGCCCTGGACCTCGATCGAAACCGTCCAGGTGATCTTGGAAGGCACAAGGGACCATGAGGTCCATCAGTTGATTCTTTCCCGCCGCAATGAATCACTCAAGGGAGCGGGAAGCCGTTAGGCCCAGGCCGTTTTTCCCCTAACAAAAAAGGCCCATTCCCTTAAGGGATGGGCCTTTTTTGTTTGTAAATGCTCAGCTGTGTTTCGGGATTAAATTTCTTCTTGCCGGTCCATCAGATCCTGCACGCTCTTGACGGTGATTTTTCCCCTCACGCTGGAAACCAACCCTTCCTTTTCCAAATTTGAAAAGGTGCGGATACAGGTTTCAACGGTGGTGCCGGTCATTTCGGCGATCTCGCGGCGGGTGAGGGGGATGGTGTTCCCGAACTCCGCCACCAAATTCACCAAAATATGAAGGATTCTCTTTTCCACGCTTTCCTGGTCGAAGGTCTGCATGTCTTTCGCCTGGCGTAATCGCCGGGAAAGCTGATGAACGATATTCTTGGAAACCTCGGGATACTTATCCAGCAGCCCCATGAACTCCCCAATGGGAAGGGCCACGACCGTGGTCTCGGTCTCGGCGACCGTGTGGCAGGGGTATTCGCCGCCGCCAAAACAGCAGCAGGTTCCGAAAAGATTGTTGGAGCCCACCATGCAGAGGGTTTGGTCGCGGCCGTTGGCGGTATGGATGACGGCCTTGACGTGGCCTTCCTTGACGAACCAGACAAATTCGGCCGGGTCGCCCTCCAGGAAAATGGATTCACCCTTGGAGTATTTTCGTTCGACCAGCTTTTTTTCGATGTCGGTTAATTGGGAGGAGGGAATATTCTTGAAGACATCCAGGGTCGAAACAAAGGAACGGCCGGCCATGTCAGGCTTCCGTCCGGCGGGTGTTTTTGAATTCAGCATTTCGCATCACTCCCCTTTTCGACTCCATTTTGAGATTGTACCGACAGCCATCGGAAAGGGCAAGGCGAACGAAGGCGAAGTAAAATGGAATTGACAATGAGTCTTATTGTTATTTTGTATGATGTCAGTCATGGTAAATAGGGCGCCTGGACAGATGATAGACGCTGGTTCAAACAAATATTAACCCTCGTTGGACGCGATTTTGAAAGGTGGCATGCCCCATGGAAGTAAAAACAACCGCTTCGGAAAAACAATTCTTAAGGGACCCAGCCCATGACTTTCTGAAATCCCAGCCCGGCCCCCTGGATGCCCTCTTAAAACCCGAAAGCGTTGCCGTCATCGGGGCCACGGACCGGGAAGGAAG
Source organism: candidate division FCPU426 bacterium (assembly GCA_963738405.1). Classification (GTDB taxonomy): domain Bacteria; phylum Oederibacteriota; class Muellerivitia; order Muellerivitales; family Muellerivitaceae; genus CAVTWJ01. Next base: position 259,854 of record CAVTWJ010000014.1, read on the forward strand.
CGTCGGCCGGGACATCGTGTTGAACCTCACCAAGGACTTTAAGGGAAAACTTTACGCCATCAACCCTAAACGCTCCGAGGTACTAGGTGTTAAGGCCTATCCCCGGATCCAGGATTGCCCCGAGGCTCCGGAGCTTTCCATCATCATCACACCCGCCACCACCGTACCCTGTTTGATCGGCGATTGCGTCGCCAAGGGCGTGAAGAGCTCTATCGTCATCTCGGCCGGTTTCAAGGAAAGAGGGCCCGAAGGCGCCGAGCTGGAGCGGCAGATTTTGGAAAAAATTAAAGGCACGGGTTTCCGTATCGTGGGCCCCAATTGCTTAGGGCTTATGAGCCCCCATATCGGCCTCAACGCCAGTTTCGCCACCCACATGGCCCTTCCGGGTTCGGTGGCTTTCTTGAGCCAGTCGGGCGCCTTGGGAACCGCCATCTTGGAATGGAGCATTTCCGCCAAGGTGGGCCTCAGTTCCTTCATCTCCGTCGGCTCCATGCTGGATGTCAATTGGGGCGACATGATCAGCGCCTTGGGCAACGACCCCTATACCCGCAGCATCCTCATCTACATGGAAACCATCGGGAACGCCCAATCCTTCATCTCGGCCGCGCGCGAAGTAGCCTTCACCAAACCCATCATTGTCTTAAAAACCGGACGCTCCGAAGTGGCCGCCAAGGCCGCCATTTCCCACACCGGTTCCCTGGCGGGCTCGGACAAGGTCTTGCGGGCCGCCTTTACCCGCTGCGGCGTCCTCTGGGTGGATCAAATCGAGGATCTTTTCTACATGGCCGAAGCCCTGGCGAAGCAGCCCCGCCCCAAGGGAAACCGCCTGACCATCGTCACCAACGCCGGCGGCCCCGGGGTCTTGGCCACCGACGCCTTGGTGGAAGGCCAGGGGATCATGGCCGAAGTGGATGAGCCGACCCTGAAGGCCTTGAACGACTTTTTACCCCCCAGCTGGAGCCATGGAAACCCCGTGGACGTCCTGGGTGACGCCGATCCCGACCGTTACGTCAAGTCGATGGACCTGGCCGTCAAAAACACCGGCGGCGACGCCCTCTTGGCCATCGTCACCCCCCAGTCCGTCACCCAGCCCCGCATTCTTGCGGAGAAACTCAAGGGGTTCGGCAAGGACTGCGGCAAGCCGGTTTTGACCTGCCTGATGGGCGGGGACGAGATGAGCGAGCTTCGGGACCTCCTGGCCGATTCGGGCATTCCCTCCTTCGCCTATCCGGATACCGCCGTTCGGGTGTTCAATCACATGTGGCATTACAGTTCCAACCTGTTGCGGCTCTATGAGACGCCCTCCGCCACGGATGAGGACCACAACGAGTCCGCCCAGAAAAACGTGGCCGCGATTTTGGCGAAGGTTCAAGCCGGAGGCCGGACACTCTTGACCGAGTTCGAGTCCAAACAGCTTTTATCCGAATACGGCATCCCCTCCACCCAGACCCTCTTGGCCAAGACCCCCGAGGAGGCCGTCAAGGCCGCCGAATCCATTAAGTACCCGGTGGTCCTGAAACTGCATTCCGAAACCATCACCCATAAATCCGACATGGGCGGGGTGATCCTCAACCTCCACAACGTCGGGGAAGTGCAATCGGCGTTCAATAAAATCAAAGCCTCTATCGCCGAAAAAGCCGGAGCCGAACATTTCCAGGGCGTCACCGTCCAGCCCATGGTCAAGCTGGACGGCTTCGAGCTGATTTTAGGCTGCAGCCCCGACGCCCAATTCGGCCCCGTCATCCTTTTCGGGATGGGCGGAACCTTGGTCGAGGTGTTCAAAGACAGTTCCCTCGCCCTCCCTCCCCTCACCACCACCCTGGCCCGCCGCATGATGGAAAAAACGACTATTTACAAAGCCTTCAAGGGCGTGCGGGGAAAGCCCCCGGTGGACCTGGCCTTGTTGGAAAAGGTCCTGGTTCGTTTCAGCCGGCTCGTCGTCGAACAGCCCGCCATCAAGGAAATCGACCTGAATCCCCTGGTGGCCGCGGGCAACCAGGTCATCGCGCTCGACGCCCGCGTCGTCTTGAACGATCCCAAGACGGACAAGGCCACCTGGCCCAAACCCGTGATCCGTCCCTATCCTTCCCAATACATCACCCAATTCAAACTGAAAGACGGAACCCTTTTAACTTTGCGGCCCATCCGTCCCGAGGACGAGCCCCTGATGGTGGAGTTCCACAAGGGGCTTTCCGACTTCAGCGTTTACATGCGCTATTTCGGCCCCGTGAAGCTGACAGAACGGACCGCCCATGACCGGTTGGTGCGCATGTGCTTTTTGGATTATTTAAAGGAGATGGCCATCGTCGCCGATTTCCGCGACGCCAAGGGGAAGCATCACATTTTGGGGGTCGGGCGCTTGAACCAAAAGATCAACGATCTCGAGAAAGAATTCGCCATCGTGGTTTCCGACGCCTGGCAGCATCAGGGGCTGGGATACGAGCTTTTGCGGCGTCTGGTGGAAATCGGAAGGGCGGAAGGCCTGAAAAACCTGACGGGTTATATCCTCGCCGAAAACGCCGGCATGCAGACCATGTCCAAAAAACTGGGCTTCAAGCTTCGCACTTTGGACGATAAAAAAACGGTGGAAGCTTCTTATCAGTACTAGGAGGGCCAACCTTTAGCGGGTTGGTATTCAAACGGGTTTTCAACAACGGGGTTTAAGGTGTTTTAAGCCCCGCCGCCCTCATTCAGAAGCGGCCACCAGGTTTCGACCTTGGTTCCCTTTTTGGGTTCGCTTTCCACGGTTACTTTTCCGCCATGCCATTGAAGAATTTCCCGCACGATGGAAAGCCCAAGGCCGGTCCCGAACTTTTCCCGGCTCTTCGCGTTAGTCGCACGGAAAAACTGCTCAAAGAGGCGTTTTTGTTGCTTGGCGGGAATTCCGATTCCGTTGTCCTCCACCGTCAACACCATCCATTCGCCCATCAGTTTGAATTCCAAAACAATAGGGCCCTTGCCGTCCTCGCTGTACTTGAGGGAATTTTTCAAAAGGTTTTCGGCCACCCGGTCAAGCGCTTCCTTATCCGCCTTCAGGCGGATTTGAGGGTCCCCGTGCAGTTGAAGGTCCAAGCCCTTCTGCCTTGCCTCGGCCTCGTGGTTTTGAACCCGCTTGAGCAGCACTTCATACACATCCACCGTTTCCTTTTTAAAGGGCATCTCTTCCACTTCGGTTTTGGACAGCCAAACCAAATCGTCGATGAGTTCCAAAAGGGCCCAAACCCTTTTCTTGGCCGTTTGAATGGCGCCTTCGGTTTTCTCGTTTTTCTTCGGGAGCGCCTGCTCGATGGCGGAAAGGTCAAAATCCATGTCGATCGCCGGGCCCTTGAGCTGAAACACCACCTGCCTGAGAAACTGGTTCTTGTAGATATCCACTTGTTTCAGGTTTTCGTTGGCCACCGAAAGTTTCTGAGAAACTTCCTCCAGCGCCTTTTGCTTGGCCCGCAGGTCGGAAGCCAGCCGGGTCAGGAAAAACCATAATCCCGCCACGGTGAGGGAATATCCTCCCAGGATGGCCTTCAACCATAAATTCCAATCCGATGAAAAGCCGGGCCAGAGATTTTCTTGTCCGTTCAATTGCTCCCGGAACAGGTACATGAGCCAGGGCAACAGCAGGCCCACCAGGGCGTATCCCAGGCTTTCCCATTCGGTAAAAAGTATGGTGCTGATGGCCAAGTGAAAGAGGTAGAAGAAGAAAAGGGGATTCTCGGCCCCGCCGCTGACCCCCAGCATGAAGGTCAAGACGGCCAGATCTAGGACCATCTGTAGGTGGAAAAGCCGGTGAATTTTACCGTCCAAATCTTCCCGGCCGGGCAAAACCTTCGACCATCCGCTCCATTGGATCTGGTAATAAGCGTTGGAAAGGCCCAGGACCAGGAGGCAAAACAGGAGTGTTCCCAGGGCCAAATGAAGGGGGGTCGCGGCGGCCCCGGCCGTTATAATGATCAAGCCGCCGATGACGGCCGCCCACCGTAAACGGATAAACCATCCCAGTTGTTGGAGAAAAAGTTCGGTATGTGTTTCGGTCATGGTTCCCCGTGGAGTTGTTTTTTTAGTCTGTCACAAGCTTTAGGGTGATATTGCGTCATAAACAGCGTGTTCGTTATGACTGGTATCATAAAAAATCGTTTCCGAGGGAAAAACAAAACCCTATTTTCAAAGAGTGGTTTTATTCAATTTCCGCTTCTTGCTCCTGTTTTGATGCTTCATTACACTTCCTCTAAATAAACCGAAGGGCGGAACCCATGTCATCCATTCCCCACCATTCCCATCATGAAAAACACTCAGGCTCCAGCCAGACCCTCCGAGATTTGGTGGTGGGGCTTTCGGATGGTTTAACCGTACCCTTCGCCCTGGCCGCCGGTTTAACCGGGGTGGTTTCCAACAACTCTTTGATTCTTCTCGCCGGGTTGACCGAAATCATCGCCGGTACCATTTCCATGGGTTTGGGCGGTTTTTTAGCGGGCAAAACCGATTTGGAGCGGTACGAAGGCGAACAGAAGAGGGAGGAAAGGGAGATCCGTGAAATCCCCAAGGAAGAGAAGGCGGAAATACGCCAGCTGCTGGGAGAATTCGGCATCACCCGCAAAACCCAGGACAAGGTGGCCGACGACCTTTCCAAGAACCCGGCCCTTTGGGTCAATTTCATGATGCGTTTTGAGCTGGGCCTGGAAAAACCGGACCCCGCCCAAGCCTATTCCAGCGCCCTCCGGATCGGCCTTTCTTACGCGGTGGGGGGATTGGTTCCTCTTTCGGCTTATCTTTTGACCCCCAATCCAGCGGCTGGCTTGGTCTATTCTTCCATCATTACCCTTATCTGCCTTCTTCTTTTCGGCTACTGGAAGGCCCGCCTCACCGGCCAGCCCCCCCTTCGGGGCGCCGTGACGGTCACCCTCATCGGGGTCTTGGCCGCCGGCGCCGCTTACGGCTTGGCCCATCTCATCAAGGGTTGATCCAGGTCATACTTTCCGTTTATCCATAAAAATTAGAATCGAACCCGAAGCCAAGAAAGGGTTCGTTATGTCCGGCTGGTCCTGCCCCCATCAAACGGGGGATTACCAATGTCAAAGGGTTAAGATCGCCTGCCATCCCGGCATGAAGGGCTGTGTCCTGCGGGGCAAGGTGGTTTTCGCTTCCGCTGAACCCGATTTGTTTCCGGAAAAAATTCCTCAAAATCTATCCGACAAGCCTCCCGCCCAAAGCAAAGCGGGCGGACCGCCTAAAAAGCAAACCACAAGGACAAGATTATGAGTGAAGTCATATGGCTTCCTTGTCTTTAACCCCTAAACTTTTCATCGTATCAATGACAGCCCTTCTTTATTTGGGGGAAATGGTCTGGGGCTTTCCCTGCAGGGGAGAAACACCCACCCCGGCCGCGAAACAAATCGTGAAAGGTTTCCAACCCAGGTTTTCAGCCAAGACCCGGGGGCTTTTCTTGAAACGCTGCGCCTATTGCCACCTTTTCAAGGACCTGGAAGGCCCCCCCTATCGGGATTTATCCCTGATCGGGCAGACAAGGTCGAAAGAATATATCGAGGGCTATATCCGAAATCCTTCGGGGCTGAACCCCAGAGCGGTCATGCCGGGATTTGAAAACCTGGTCTCGGCCAAGCAAATCGATACTTTGGCCCAATATCTGTACCAGGCGGGAAGATAACCCCGCCTTATTTAAAGGAACGATGTCATGGCTCAAAAAACAGCCAAAACGATCACCGAACTGAATCAATTTCACAAAGAATTGGATCAGCTCTTCTTCGAGCATCAGGCCGCGTTATTGAAGGGGGACTTCCCCCAATCCCTCTCCATGTTGAAACGCTTTGAAAAGGCGCTGTTTCAGCACATGAAGGAGGAGGATGAAATCCTGCTTCCCCTTTACCGCCAACGCGCCGCGCAAATCAGGGGCGGGGACGTGGAGATTTTTTCATTCGAGCACACCAAAATCACCGAATGGTTCTACCGCCTGAACCTGCGGGCCTCCCGTTTAAGCCGAAGCGACACGAATTGGAAGGAGATTATTTCCCTCTTCGACGACGAGGCCCAATTTAAGCGCTATATGGAACACCACTCGGTCCGGGAAGATAGGATTTTTTATCCCGAGGTTGAGAGGGTCGTGGACGAGAAGGAAAAGGAACAGCTGGTAAGGCTTCTCACCTTCACCATGGAAGATTTCAAGGATGTCGAAGAGGATGTTCCTCCGCCCCCGCTATCCGATTAGCCAAGCCCCCATCAACAAAAGGGCGAAGACCGCCGAATGGGCCATTTCCCGCATTCCTAATTTCATGAGCGGCAGGGAAGTTTTTCCATAACTCACCCCCGCCAACACCCTCAAAAAAGCCCAACCCGGGGCCAGTCCCCAGGCCCAACCAGGCGCTCCAAAAACCGCGATCAGCAAAAACACGATATGGAAAAGTAAAATCCATTTCCCTTCCCCAAATCTTTTAAGGGCATCCCATCTTTCACCCTTCCTGGAACGGGCCAGCCAATTCTGCCGAAGCTTCACGTATCCGATGCTTAAAATAAAATAAGCGGTTAAGAGGCTGGAAAGCCAAATGATTTTGGGTAGGTTTGGCTTTGTAGCCATCAAAGCCAATACCGGCGTCAGCAAACCCAGCCCCGTAAAGCCCAAGGCTTCAATCAACCAATGGCGAAGGTTACGTTTTATGAAGGCGAGGGTTAAAAGGGCCAGCCCTAAGGGAAACCCAGCTTCCACCGCCAGCGTTTTTGCCATTCCCGGCGCCCTCATCCAAAAATCCAATCCCGCGCACGCCGCCGTCAGGACCAACACAAAAGCCCAGCCCAAAGCCAGCCGGGAACGCCCCTTGTCCACCCGCCGGTATTGAAGCCAGGTTTGTATGGGCGCCCGCAGGATAAAGCCGGAAAACCAAAGCAGGGTTGCGTCTAAACCCGCCAGGCAAAAAGCGCCCTGGCAGGCCCAGCCCATCAGCGCCGCCAAGCACAAGACATTCCAAGCGCCGTGTTCTTTCGGAAACAATAGATGTTAGGTTTTAGGTGTGATGGGTGGAGGCGGCTGTTTTACGTTTATGGAACCGGTAAAGCGTGAGGGCGAAGATGCCAATCAGGACCAGAGGCATGAAGGCGAGGATGATATAAGCCACCAGGTAGCTGTCTAAAAGATGGCCGTTGTTGATGCGCCGGACGGCTTCCGCGCAAAAGGGGCAGGCGAAGAGGGAGGCGGGGAGAACACACACCACCGCTCCCAAAACCATAAGGATCGGCAGCCGCGAAGCCAAGTTTCTCACCAGAGGTAGAGCACGGAAAAGAGGACGATCCAGACTCCGTCCACGAAATGCCAGTAGAGCCCGATGTTATCCACCAGATGATGGTTGGCCTTGGAAAGCTTGTTAGCCGCCATGCGCCAATAGAGAAGGCTCAAGAGGCAGATGCCCACAAACACGTGGAGCCCGTGGAACCCGGTGAGCGAAAAGAAAACCGAGCCGTAAGTGGAAGAAGAAAGGCTCAAGGTTTCAGCCATCAATCGGCTGTATTCGAAGGCCTGTATGCTCAAAAAGAGGGCGCCCAAGAGAATCGTGAAGCCCAGCCAACCCAGAAATTTACCCTTTTGATTTTTGCGGTAGAACACTTCGGCGAAGTGGAAGGTAATACTGGAGGACAAAAGGAAAAAGGTGTTGATGCCCGTCAATAGCACGTTCAGGTGGGGCTGGCTGGCGGGGGGCCAAACCGGCTGGGATCCTCGAAGCACCAAGTAACCCGAAATCAGGGTCACGAACATCATGCTTTCCGAAATCAAAAAGATCAGCATGCCCATGCGGGGCGTGGGAAAACCCGTGTAGGATTCTTCTACGGCCGTTTCAGAACTCATCGCCGCTCCTTAAGTTTCTTAAATCAGCCCGCGCCGGGCGCGGGTTCGATTTGCGTCAAAAAGTCTTTGTCCTTCACCTCGGGGTTCCCGTATTCGTGGGGCCCGTTGATCACCACCGGCAGATCGTGCCCGAAGTTCAAATGGGGCGGGGGCGAAGGGACGGTCCATTCCAAGGTGCCGGCTTCCCAGGGGTTTTCCGGGGCCTTCTTACCGAAGAACATGCTGTAAAAGAAGTTGAAGATAAAAAACAACTGGGCCGTTCCCAAAACCATGACCCCGTGGGTGATGAGCTGGTTCAGGGGCTGAAGAGGCTTGAAGATTTCGTAGGCGTAGGGGTCGGCCACGCGGCGCATCAGGCCCGCCATGCCCACCCGAAACATCACCAAAAAGACCACGTTGACCGAGATGAAGGTGAACCAGAAGTGGATCTTGCCCAGGGTGTCGTTCATCATCCGGCCGAACATCTTGGGGAACCAGAAATAGATGGCCGAGAAGGAGCCCAAAAAGACCGACATGGCCATGGTGTAGTGGAAGTGCGCCACCACAAAGTAGGTGCCGTGGAAGTAGATATCCATGGTGCGGGAAGCCAAAAGGATTCCGGTGAGCCCGCCGATGGCGAACACGAAGATGACCCCGATGGCGAAAAGCATGGGGGTGGTGTAACGGATATTGCCCCGCCACATGGTGGCCAGCCAGTTAAAGAAGAAGATGGCCGAGGGGATGGAAATGAGCATGGTGAGGGATTGGAAAGCCTTGCCCATGGCCGGGCTCATGCCGGAGATGAACATGTGATGGCCCCAAACGACCGTGCTTAGGCAGGTGATGATGAACATGGAAAGGGCCGTCAGCTTGTAGCCGAAGGCGGGCTTGCGGGAAAACACCGCCAGCACGTCGGACACCACGCCCCAGACGGGGAGAATGAGAATGTAAACTTCCGGATGCCCGAAGGCCCAAAAGATATGCTGGTAGAGAAGGGGCTGGCCCGCCTGTGCGGGGTTGATGGCCACGCCGGTGAAAAAGTGTGTGCCCATGGTGCGGTCAAAGATGAGCATGATAAGCCCCACCGCGATGACAGGTACGAAAGCCAAGTTCAGCACGGCGGTCATGAAAAGACCCCAGATGGTGAGGGGAAGTTTCCAGATGGTCATTCCCTTGGCCCTTAGGTTGATCACCGTGGTGACATAGTTGATACCGCCCATAATGGAGGAGGTACCAAGAATCACGACGGCCAGGGCCCAAAGGGTTTCACCCGCGCCGGGGGTGTAGGTGGCCGAACTTAAAGGAGGATAGCCCGTCCATCCGGCGGAAGCGGTCTGCTCGCCGAAGTAGGACATCAGAAGAAGAACACCGGCAATGGGCATGAGCCAATAGGAAAGCATGTTAAGAACGGGGAAGGCCATGTCCCGAGCGCCGATCTGCAGGGGGATCAAGTAATTGCCCAAGGCGCCGATGGCGATCGGCGTGATGGCGAAGAAGATCATGATGGTCCCGTGCAGGGTAATCAGCGTGGTGTAAATTTCAGGCGTGGCGGCCCCGCCGGAACCGGGAAACATCAGCATTCCGAAGATGGGCGCCGGCGTCCAGGGGTTGGCGACCTGCCAGCGGATCAGGTAGGCCATGATCCCGCCGAAGAGAAGGAAAAACAGCCCGTAAAACAGAAACTGGCGGCCGATGACCTTGTGATCCAGCGAGAAAATGTATTTCGTCCAGAAAGAACTCGGATCAGAGTGTTCGTGTTCGCTCATGTTATCTCTCCTCCCAGCCCCAGCCCCAATTGTTGGCGGGGTCCGGGTCGCGGTCTTTGGCGGCATCCGCTAAAAACTTCTCAAAATCGGCTTCATCCTCAACCGTCATATAACCCTTCATGCGGTAATGGCCCAGCCCGCAAAGCTCCGAACAAGCCAGGGTATATTGTCCGGTTTCTTTGGCCTCGAAAGCCACCTGGGTCACCAGGCCGGGCATGGCGTCCTGCCGTACCCGTAGATTGGGAAGGTAAAAGCTGTGGATCACGTCGCCCGAGGTGACCTGCACGAAGATGGGGCGGTTCACGGGGATATGAAGCTGGTCGAGGGTAGTGATATCGGTGGCGGTACCGAAGGTTTTGTTGTCCATGGAGTAGCGGATGCGCCACTCGAACTGGCGGCCCTGAACCTCAACGCGCAGGCATTGGGCCCGGTCATATTGCTTTCCATATAACAGGTCGTAATCTTCGTTGGAACGGTGGATGACGTTTAAGTCAATCGCCCCGAAAACGGTGGCGGCCAGGGCGAAGGTGACCACCCGTTCGATCAAACCGGTGCCGTGGGTGTAAAAGGCCTTATGGCCCGGGCGGTTGCGGTATAGGATGGGGAATAGGATCAGGGCGGCGACGACCACGACAAAAAAGGCCCCGGTAAGCCAGAAGGAGAAAATGACCAAATTATCGATTCGGTCGCCGTCGGCTGAGATATTTTTAGGAAACCAGGGAGCCGTATCGGCTAAAACCCTTTGGGTTTGGATCACCAATATCGATAAAAGCAGAACTAAAGACCTTAGAAAAAAGGGCATTCGAGAAAGTTCCTCCCCAAAAAGTTGGCAGTAGATTATAGGCCCCACAAATGGGATTCAATATATAAAAAACATAATCACAAAGACAAAGTATTTCTTCTTAACTTTTCGGAGATTGTGAGCCGTCTCATAGGCCCGTCGATGGCAAAATGTAAAAATTCGTCACCCAACCCAAGCGAGGCGCCAATGGAACCCCAAGCGATTGAATTTCCCATGGCCGAGGCCAAGGGCATTTGTAAGGACCTTTTCGAGGCCGACCCCAAAATCTATTGGACCGACTTTCTTTTTAACGCCTGCGTAGGCTGGGGCGCCTTTGTTTTGGCGGCTCGTGAGCCCAATTTTTCCCCTCTTCAAATAGCGGCCTTTTTATTGGCCGGATTCACCCTTTATCGGGCGGTGATTTTTGTTCACGAGCTGACCCATTTGAAAAAAGGAACCTTCCGGGGTTTTCATATTGTTTGGAATCTTCTCGCCGGTTTTCCACTGATGGTTCCCTCCCAGCTTTATATGGGAGTGCATATCGACCACCACAAGCAAAGCTATTACGGAACTAAAAACGACAAGGAATACTTCCCCTTCGCCATCTCCAAGCCTTTCAGAATTCCGCTGTTTCTTTTCACTATGCTTTTGGCCCCGGGGATTTTTCTAATCCGCTTTGCTCTTTTAACCCCGCTTTCTTACATCATTCAACCTCTTCGGAAACCCCTTTGGGAATACGCTTCTTCCTTGGCGGTGGGAACGGGAAACAAACGGCCCACGCCCACCGATAAGGAAAAATATATCTGGTGGATTCAGGAATTCTTAACCTTCGCTTATGCGGCCACCGGGGTAAGCCTGATGGTGTTTGGGATTTGGCCCTGGAAGGTTTTGGTGCTTTGGTATTTGGCGGCGGTGTTTATTCTTTTTACCAACGGCCTGCGAACCCTGGTGGCCCATTGCTACCGCAACCCGCCGGATCGGGAGATGCAATTCTCCGAACAGTTTTTGGATTCCATTGATATCCCCGGAAATTTCTTCACGACGCCGTTGTGGGCCCCCGTGGGGTTAAGGTTTCACGCCACCCATCACTTGTTTCCCGGCATGCCCTACCACAACCTGGGAAAGGCCCACCGGAAGTTGATGAAGGAACTGCCGGAGGAAAACCCCTATCCGTTAGCGATGAGAAAAAGTCTTTTAAGCGCGCTTGCGCAGTTGTGGAAAGAAGCATCGGAGAACCGGTAGACCTTTAGATTGTTCATGACAAGTTCACCACAGGAATAAAGTCTCTTAGTGCAAAGCCTTGTGCTTTGATTCTATTAATTTCTCATCGTTTAATTGTTTAAGAAACATTTTCGCCGGATAGAAATCCTTTTGAGCCGCTAGAGTATAAAGTTGAATTGCTTTTTGAGGGTCGGCTGTTACACCTTGACCAACTTCGTACATCATTCCCAAACTAAATTGAGCCGCAGGAAAACCCTGGTCAGCAGCTTTTTGATACCATTTGAGGGCCAAGCCATAATCTTTCGGCTCGCCACAACCTCCCATTTGATAGTTCGAACCAAGACCAAATTCCCATTTCGGTTCACCCTTTTCGGCCAAAAACTTGACCATAAAATCATTGTCGATAAAGAAATACCAATAATCACCCAAAGCAAATACGCCCAGAATAAAAACCAAAATCCACGAGCGAAACTTTACTCGTTTCTGAATGGTCACAACCGTACCCGCTAAATAATCGTGAAGCGCTCGTTTTTTATAGTTAATTAAGAGGATAACAGTTTCGCTTAAAATCCAAATCCACCAAACCAAACTCATTTTATCGAAAATTTTCCCAAAAAAATCAGAAGGCAACGCGGAAAACATTGAGGGGTTTGTAAAAATCATTCCCGGTGTAATTACCATAAAATATACGAGGATTGCTTTTAATAAATAACCTGCATCATTCAGGATTGTGAGTGATTCTCGAAGCAAAACCTCTTTCCAAGTCAATTTTTGTAAATCTGATCTAACAACTACGATTCCTACAAGCATTTTGCCGGGGGTTTGGCCCCAAAAACGGTACATGTAGATTTCCAATATCAACCAGCTAATCAAAGCAAAGCTATATTTGAAATAATCGTAAAAGGTGCTTCCCCAAATGGCATATAAAGTCAAACACCATAAACTGATAAAGCCCCAATCAGCGATTAAACTTCCACAACGCACCCAGAATCCGGCATATGAAACATCGGATGGGTCCGCCCTTCTGACTTTCAACTCTTTTTCTTGAGTGAAAACAAGGATGAACCCGATAATGACAAACATAACGCCTGTCGCCAAATGTCCTAGATCTTCATACCCGAATACAAAAAAAAGAATCGCCACTAGGAAAGATAAGGCGATATACCAATCATTCCGGAGATTCGTTGGATCAACTGACATATAAAACACCTTCCAATCGCAGATAACTTACCGAGATATTATTTTAAACTTTTGATACAAAAACTTATCCCTTAAGAATTCCCATTGCTGACGAGGTCAGGGAAATCAGCCTTATACCTTCTCATTCCATCAACTTAATTAGAAGCATCATCCCCACCCCGACTAGGATGGCGAAGAACTGGATGAGCGCCCGGGCGCTTTTAACATCCCGATGAAGCTGAGGGAACAAGTCGGTCTCAGTGATGTAAAAGTTAAAAAGGGACGACTTCAACTGGCAGGTGTTTTCGGCGGGCGTTTTCAACATGGGCTTCCAGGTCTTTCGCGGCTCCGGTGGAAATCCACTCTTCCCCGCACAAGTCACAGATATCGGCTGGAACATTGCGGACCACAACCACCCCGTCGCCTATCTCAGCCGTGAAAGTGGCCTTTCCAGGCTTTTTGGTTCCACCACAAAGGGGGCAGGTTTTTCCGGATAAATTTTCGGTCATGGTTTTTTCCTTGCCCGAAAGCCTGGCTCAAAGTGCTCCAAGTCGGGTTCATACACGGTAATAATATACAACCATTCCTGGGCGTCATCCACGGCCACAACGGCATGAATAGGCTGTTGGCCGTTCCAACCCATAATCAAAGCCGTGGGAAAAGGCTTGCGATCATCTTCCTTTTCAAGCACATCCCACTGCCTCAGCACTTCCAAAACCTTACCCTGGGAAATACCCCGTTCCGCCGCCCTTTCCAAGGCGTGCAATCTCCAATCGAAACAACCTTTATCAAGCAATACAGAAATAAGGACTTTATCGAAACCCATTTAGTCCGCCCAAAGCAAAGTTCCGAAGCTTTATTCCATCAACTTAATCAGCAACATCATCCCCACGCCTACCAAGATGGCGACGAACTGGATGAGAGCCCGGGCGCTTTTGACGTCCCGATGAAGCTGGGGGACCAGGTCGCTTCCCGCGATATAGATAAAGCCGCCCGCCGTGAGGGGCAGAAGGTACTGAAGAAATCCCGCCACCGACCCGCCCACCCACCAGGCCGCAAGGCCGCCCGCGATGGCCGTTAAGGCCGTCAAAAAATTCAGGAACAACGCCGTTTTTTTGGAGAACCCCGATTTGACCAAAATGCCGAAGTTGCTGAACTCATGGGGAAGCTCATGCAGTAGAACCGCAAGGGTCGAGGCCATCCCCAGCTTCATGCCCGCCAAATAGGAACCGCCGATCAAGAGCCCGTCGATGAAGTTATGGGCCATATCGGCCCCCAGATTCAGCCAGCCGAAGGGCTGGATTTCCTCATGCTCGTCCGAATGCTGGTGGCGCCAGTGCAGAAAGTTTTCCAGCATGAAAAAAAGAAGGATGCCCGCGATCACGGTGAGGGAGACTTGCATCGAACGGGAGGGATCCGAAAACGCTTCGGGTAACAAATGGAGGAACGCGTCCCCAAAAAGGGCGCCTACCGCAAGGGCCACCAACACGAACACCAGAGCGTGAAAGGTCTTATGGCTTAAAGCCAGCAAGGAAATGCCGATCAGCGAAAGCAGGCTAACCAAAATCACGCTCAACAACATCCAAAGAAAGGGGGTCATCTATCGAAACCTCGCTCACAAATCATTCTATGAAGTTAAATTATAAGAAGAAGAGGAAAAAAGAGGTGAACCGAATCTTACTGGAGGGGCCTAAGCGGCCTTATTCGGGGATATAGGAATCCCGGCCCCGTGAGATGCAAAGGTCAGGGTCCAGGGGCTGGAGAAAAAATGCTGCATCATTTTCGTCAAGATGTGTGTTAATTTCAAAAACTTCGGAATCGCAGGTCCAATGTTCACTGGTCCAAAGGGCGAAGGCCTCTTCCGTTTCATGGCGTAATAGTTCTAGGGCCGGGGAGGTCGCGGCCGGGACCGATATCACCACCTGGGCAGGATGGCCCCCATCCACCGCCTGGTAGGCGGCCAAAAGGCTTAAGCCCGAATGGGCGGCGTCACTCACCAAAATCACGATCCGGTTGGCGGGTGAAAGGCGTTCCCGGTGGGGCGTGTAAAGCTTGCGGCGTTCGCTGAGGCTGTGGGACAGTTTGTGTTTTTCCTCTTCCAAAAAATGAAGGGGAACCCACATGGACTCGCATCCGGGAGCGTAGGTAAAAAGATCCCCCTCGGCCATGGCGCCGAGCGCGAAATGGGGATTTTCCGGCGAGGCCGCCTTTTCAACTAAAAGCACATCCGCCTCCCCCTTGAGATAGCGGGCGATCAGGCAGGCCATGGGCACCGCGTCAGGCGACAACCCCAAGACCAAGGGGTTCAAGCCGCGGAAATGAAACAATTTCTCGCACAGCATCCGGGCCGCCTGGTCCCGGTCCCTAAAAGGAAATTTGGATTTGAGTTTAAGTTTCATAATTCCTTGATTCCCGTACGGCTCAAGCCATCGCCGTGCCCACCCGGGGGCCCAAAAGAAATTCCACTACTTCCCGGGCCGTGTAAGAATCCTTCCCGGGTTTCAGAAGCTTCAAAATTTTCGGAAGGTCATTGCCCGAGGTCACCAGGGGTTTTTCAAGCGATCCGTCTTCCCGAACCTGGCTCAGGCCGATATTGGCCATCAAACCGTTGCAAAGGCATTTGCGCCCCGGCATTTCGGATTCCTCTCCCGATTTCTGGAGGAAGGTGGCTTCCGGTTCCCCCGGACAGCGGTACCCCGTGGTGCCGTCCTTGCGCCGGTAAAGTCCGCGCAGGTAGCCCAAGTCGCAGACGCGTTCCCGGCCCAGGTAATCTTGTTCCTGGGAATTGGTTCCCGGCAGGTTCACCACTTTGAAGGGAAAACCCGTGGGGGAAGCCTTGGCGTCCGTAAACACCTTGGCCCAACCTTCCCGCAAGCCCTCGATCACGTTTTTCTTGATCCAATCGGACAGGCCCGATTCCTCGCAATAGGCGAAAACCGTGCCGACCTGCAATCCCGCCGCCCCCGCCTTCAGGGCCTCGTCCAATTTGGCCGGGTCCGCCTGGGAGCCCGCCAGCCAAAAGGGCAGTCCCAGGGCTTTTATTTTTTCCAGGTCCACCTCGTCCTTAACGCCGTAAAGGGGTTCCCCCTGGCCGTCCAATTGAAGCGGACCCCGGGGCGGCGCGTTGTGCCCGCCCGCGGTGGGCCCTTCCACCACAAAACCATCCACCTTGCCGTTCGATTTTTTCGCGAGCGTGAGCGCCAAAACGTCCGACGCGATGATAGCCAAGAACCGGGGCCGGGCCAGCGGGGCGCTGGTGTTCGGGAGGAACTCCTTGGGCCGGAAGGTCATCACGTGCTCTTCCTCGGGCAAGGCGCCCTGAACATAAACTTTCATGGAAGCTTCCTCGTGTTTGGACAGGGAATCCAAAATGCCAGGTATGGCCCGGGGGATTCCCGCGCCCACCAGGATGTAATCCACGCCCGCCAACAGCGCCCCATAGAGGGCGGATAAAAGGGGCATTTGAATTTTTTCGAGGAAATTGATGCCCACCTTGCCCGAGTGGCCTTCCTTGGCCAGGTACACTTCCGCGAAATTGGCGGCCATGTTCAGTTCCACCAGCTCCTTCGGGGGGTTAAGGGAAAACATGGGGAAGGGCTTGTAGGGTTCGGTTTCTTTTTTACCGCCCGGCAAAAAATACTTTTCCAAGATCCATCGGGCCACCCGGGAATCGGGAAAGGCCGCCAGGGCCCGGCGCATGGCGCCGTCCTCGTCGCCGTTTTGCAGTCGGCGGGTCAGGATACAGTCCAGCGCGGTTCCCGAAACCACGCCCAATTGTCCGGTTTGGGAAACGGCTCGGGCCAGCACCCAGTTGGATACCCCCGCGCCCATTCCCCCTTGAATAATCAACGGTTCCGTCATTCCAAACTCCCTCACCATGGTTCATGGATCCCAGGCCGTTCAAAAGCCCCTGTGAATTCACGCCGCCTGTAGGCGGTTTAATTTTTTTTACGGACAAAAAGAACAAACGAATGGCTGTCGGTTTCGGTCCAATCCACCTCGAAGCCGTGGGTGCTCAACTTTTCAGCCAAACTTTCCGGCCGGTTCGAAGAAACCACTTTCAACAGCCCGCCCTCCGCGATCGACGGCAGGGACTCCAGCACCTTCAAAAGGGGAAGAGGCGGCTCCATCCCCCTCACGTCCAATTCCAGCACCAGCGAATCTAAAGGGCCGTCCTTCTTTTTTCGAAAATAGGCGTTCCAAGCCCCTTCCTTCATTTCGGCGTAACTTTCGTATCCCAGCCGTTCCAGGACGTTCCGATAGGCTTCGGGCGGGTCCGTCAGCACCAGATGAAGGTACTGGCCGGTCTTCAGTTCCCCCAGGGAACGGACCACCAAGGGAATAGGGTCCAATTGCTTCACCGTCAAAGGCCGGATATCCAAAAAGTACCCGCAGGAGGGGTTCAGTTGCTCCACCCAGGCGGGACGGGGGGTCAGGTCGTGCCTTTCCATCCGAAACCTCAAATCAGGCCGCCTAAACCAAAAGGCCCATTTCCTTCAGCCGGTAAAACAAAATGTTGTTTTCCAGGTGGATGTGCTTGTGCAGATCCTCTTCCAGTTCCTTCAAGCCCTGGTAAAGGGCCCGATAAGAGGCGCAGGCGTCCACCGGGGTGGTGTAATCGCGGGTGAGGCGGTGGATTTCAAGCCATTCCTCGCCGGTCATTCCATGCTCCCAAACCAGCTGGTTGATCGGGTTTTCCTGGAAGACTTCCTTGGGGAATTGTTTCGCCTTAAGGTCCTTGTTTTGGCTCCTGTCCCAAAGCCGCCGAAGGTAGGGAAAAACCACTTCCTCTTCCTTGGCCAAATGGCCTTCCAACTCCTCCGCCATGGTTCCCAATAGCCCGTGCAAACGGATTAAATCGGGATAACGGCTGCCGTGCTCCCGGGAGACCTTTTCCGACAGTTTCAAAAGCTTTTGAAGCTGGACCTTCGTGAAGGTGTGGTGGGTTTGGAGGATATGGTCGATGAGTTCGGGGATGCTCTTCTTGATCCAGGGGGTGGGGGCATCGGGATTGGAGGGAGCATGGCTCAGAAGCCGTTCCAGCGATTGGACGACCCTTTCCACCGGAATGCCCGCCGCGGCGCAGGCGTCGTCCAGGGAACGCTGTCCGTTACAGCAATAATCGATCTTGAGGTCCTCAAAGAGGGGAATGGCGGCTTGAATTTGTGAGGCGATGTCCCTCACCGCCCGTTCGGGGCTGACTTTCATAATGACTCCCCGGCAGGCTTGCCCGCCGAATTTTGAAGGCTTTGTTGCATTTGCCGTTCAGATTAGGAGTTTCACCGCTGAACCTTCATGACTCAAATCATAACGGGGCCATTTCCCCCAAGTTCCCGCTCTTTTTTCAAAACCTCCTCAAAGTCATCCCCGAGTTTGCAGACGAGGGTTAAATCCCGCCCTTGAAAGTTCAAGGACACCTGGGCGGCGTGGAGCATGAGCCGGGGCGCCCCGCCCACCGGACGATCCTTGCCGTAAAGGGGGTCGCCCATCACCGGGCAACCCAGATGGTACAGGTGAACCCGAATCTGGTGCCTTCGTCCGGTCTCCGGTTTCACTTCCAAAAGGGAGGACCTGGAAAAGGTTTGAAGGACCCGGTAGCGGGTCAGGCTGGCTTTTCCCTTCGGGTCCACCCCCATTCGCCCGGAGCCGAACGCCTTGAGGGAAAATTCGATACGGCCTTCGTCTTGGGCAAGGGTCCCCCAAACCAGGGCCCTATAAATTTTCAGCACTTCCCGGTTTTCCCATTGCTGGCAGATTTCACGGTGGGTAGGCGCGTCCTTGGCGAAGAGAACCAGCCCGCTGGTTTCCCGGTCCAGCCGGTGGACCACATAGGCCTTTTTCCCGATTTTTTTTGAGACTGTCTCCACCAGGGGCGGGATTTCGTCCCCGAGGTTTCGGCCAGGGATCACCGCCTGCCCCGCGGGCTTATCGACCACGACGAGCCATTCATTTTCAAAAAGAATATTTACCTGAGGGGGAGTGGAGGGGGAAACCATGAAGGCATTAAACCCGATGGGGAGCGTTCCCTTCCATCTTTTTGAATCGAAGGAACCCTTTAACTTATGAGCCTTGTCATAAATCGAATTCTATAAACCCGATGTCCCTAAAATTCGTCGGAAAGTCGACGCCCTTCTCTTTGAAAATTATTACTCTCGATCCATAAAGGACGCTCGCCGCGCCAAGCTCGAAAACGACGTTTTCACTCGGACGATAAACAGCTCGGCCCGTTGTGTCCTCAAACTTTTCGTCGGCGGTGAAGATGATGACGGCGGCCCCGCATTCGTTCATGAGGTCAGCTACCTTTTGCGAGATGGTTGACCTTTGTTTGCTTCCTCAGTGGCAACCTTATGAGAAAGGTTATATTCGGTCAGGACCTTCACGAGCTGCTGCAAAGGCACCTTGTTCCTGCCGTGGCCGACGAAAATCGCGTTCTTCGGGGGTACTCTTGATGCATGCCCGTTCCTCGCCCCAGCCACTGCGTGCGAATCCTCGGACGCCACCTCTTCGCTTGAGGCCTCTTCGGATTCCTCG
>CAVTWJ010000015.1:0-20222 GCA_963738405.1 candidate division FCPU426 bacterium
CCCTCAATCGGGCCCGAGGAAACGACAGGGGAAGTTCACGACCGGCTTTCCCAATTGGGGGCACAAGGCCTGCTGGAGGCATTGGAGTTACTGGCGATGGACAAGGCGCCCCGAATACCCCAGGACCACGTATTAGCCAGCTTTTCTCCCAGTATCAAGCGGGAACAGTGCCGAGTGCGGTGGGAGAAGAACGCGCAGGAAGTGGTGAACCAAATTCGAGGCCTGTCGCCCTGGCCGATTGCCGAAACGCAATGGGGTGATTTAAACCTGCGGCTTTTTTCCGCGAAGGCTTTGGAGACCGGACTGGGGCAGGGCGCGCCCGGTGAAATTCTTTCGGTCACAAAAGAGGGAGTGGAAGTATCGGCTGGCCAGGGACGTGTGCTTTTAAAAGAAATACAGCCGCCGGGGAAAAAACGCATGGGCGCATTCGATTTCACATTAGGTCATCCGGATTTCAAGTCAGGTGAAAGGTTGTCATGACACCCCCGCCGCGCAAACCCTCTTCGAAGGGTCCTCGTAAACTCAAAGGGCCCTTTAAACCAAAAGGCCCATATAAAACAAAAGGGCCGAACGGCCTCAAAGGACCGACGGGGGCAAAAAAAGTCTATAAACCCAGGGGAGAGAAGAGGTCTTACAAATCTCAAGAAACAAGCGGCCCCAAAGGCCCTGAAAATACTTTTGTGCCTATGAGCTTTCCTGTCGCCCCTTCGGCTCAACCTGCTGTTGATATAAAAACACCGAAATTGCCGACGGTTAAAAAGGCTCCTCCGGCCCCAATCGGGGCTCCGGCACAAAGTCCTGCGCCTCCTACTTCAAACGCGCCGAAATTTTCTCCCAATCCCAAATCTTTCGAGCGGCCTAAGGGGCCCTATAAGCTAAAAGGATCCTATCGTCCTGGGTCGTCCGGATTCCGGCCTTCTGGCCAACGGCCGACTGGACCCGGCGGAGTCAGACCTCCTTTTCGCGGACCCCGCAAACCCGGCTCTTTTCGGCCAAGACTGGGTGCTCCGTCCTCGTCTGAACCGTCCAGCACAAGGCCTTCTGGCCCAAAACCCTTCATCCCACGCCCGTCCAGTTCTGGAGCCTCGGGTCAAGGGCCATCCGGCCCAAGACTCTTTACCCCGAGACCCTCTGGCCCACGGCCTATCGGTTCAAGGCCGTCTAGTCCTCGACCCTCAGGGCCTCCTAGTGCTAGCGATACCATTTCGCCTTCCCGTATGGAATCGGCAAAGGCGCTTTTGAAGATTGAAAAGGGTGCAAAGGTAGCGGATGTGATGGAAGTGAGGGGATTGATCCCCGAGGACATGGCCCTTTTCCGCGAATTGGTTTACGGCTGTACCAGACAAAAAAGGCTGTTGGATTACCACCTGGACAAACTTTGCCAATCGCCCTTCGCCAAACTGCCCGTGGAGGTCAAGATTTCCCTGCGGTTAGGCATTTACCAGCTTTTGTTTCTAACTAGGGTACCGGCCCACGCGGCAGTGCATGAGGCGGTGAACCTGGTCAAGGGCGCGGGGCAGGAGGCGCTGGCGGGCTTTGCCAACGCGGTTTTGCGAAACGCCGAGATTAAAAAGACCGAATTTAAAATCGTGGGTGAGGATGAAATGGACACCTTAGCCATCAAGTATTCCCACCCTACCTGGCTAGTCCGTCGCTGGGCCACCGGTCTTTCTTTGGATGGTTTATCGAGTGAAAATTTGGAAGGAGTTCTGGCGGCCGATAACAAACCCCATCCTGTTTTCTTAAGATCCAAACCCGACATGGGACAAAAAGTTCAGGATGATTTGAAGGTTCAAAATATCCGGGTGGAACAGCTTCTTTGGCCGCCGAACAGCCTTCGGCTGCAAAGCCACGAGGGCGGGCTTTTTTCCGGCGACAGTTTCGGCCAGGGGGATTGGTTTGTGCAGGATTGGACTCCACAGGCCATGCTGGAGATGCTCCCTTTTGCCAATGTCTTCAGGGCCTGGGACGTCTGCGCGGCGCCCGGCGGCAAAACTGCGGGACTGGCCTGGAAACTGGGCGACAAGGGCGAGGTTTGGGCCACCGATTTTTCGAGCGTCCGGCGGGAAAAACTACACGAAAATCTGCGCCGTTTGGGCTTAACAAAGGTGCGGGTTTACGAGGAAATGATTAATAAAATTCCACCCTCCCAAAAATTTGACCTGGTGTGGGTGGACGCCCCGTGTAGCGGAACTGGGGTCTTGTCCCGCAGAGCTGATTTGAGGTGGAAACTGAAGCCCGAAGAGATTAAAAACCACGCCGGGCAGCAATTGATCCTTTTAGATGAGGTGCACGGGCATTTGTATCCCAAGGGCTATCTGGTTTACAGCACCTGTTCTTTGGAAAAGGATGAAAACCAGGAAGTGATTCAGAAATATTTGGATTCCCACCCGGGTTGGGATGTGGCGGTACCGGAGCCGCCTGTCGGCGTGACGCATGTGATGAAAGACAAGTGGGGTGTGACCTTTTTGCCGACCGAAGACCGAGACGGGGGCTTTTTATCGGTGCTTCAGAAAAACAGAAATTAAACCGTGAGGTTTTTTTGAAGAAACTCATATTTCTTTTTATTTTATTTTTGGTGGTTGGCCCCATCTTCGCCGAGGACCCGGTTGAGTATGACCTGGTTTTGCTCAACGGCACCCTGGTGGATGGATCCGGGTTACCACCTTATCAAGGCGATATCGCCTTCAGGGACGGCAAGATCGCGGATGTGGGGAAATTACCCCCCTATGTAGCCAAGCGTGAAGTGGATGTGAAAGGGCTGGTGGTGGCCCCTGGTTTTATCGACCTGCTTTGCCATAACGACTTGTTATGGTCCTTGGCTGAACAGCAGAAAGCTCTCCGCAGGGGGGTGACATCGGGTTTGGCGGGCAATTGCGGCTTTTCCATTCTCGACGTTGAAAAGAACCTTCAAAAACTGCAAAAACACCGGGGTCTGCTGAACCTTGGCACCCTATTAGGTCAGGGGAGCGTTCGCGATTGGTTCGTGAAGACGCAAAAACAAAAAGTCCCCGATGCCATGGCCATGACCAAGATGAAAAATTTCGTCGAGGTCGGGTTGAAAGCGGGAGCTTTCGGCCTTTCCAGCGGTTTGGGCTACGAGCCGGGGGAATGGTGCCAGAGCGCGGAGCTGGAGGATTTGGCTTCTGTTCTTTCCAAATATCCCCATGCGGTTTATTACACCCACATTCGAAATTACCGTTCAGGGGTTTTGGACGCCATTAGGGAAGCGCTTCATCTGGGAGAGGCGGATAAGGTGCCGGTAGTGATCCAGCACTTGCTGTTTAAACTTCCCAGCAATTGGGACCAGACGGAAAGCGGTTTGCGGTTGCTCGAAGAGGCGAGAGGGAAGGGCCTGGAAGCTTACGCCACGGTGTACCCATACGATTTTTGGGGAAACGAGGTTCAGATTCCTCTTTATCAGTTCCTCTACCTTCCCGAAGACTCGGCGGGATGGAATTTATACCATAACGAGGACAAGACTGAGGATGTGATGGCCCGCATCAAGCGCAGGCTTCAGGAATATGGGGGCGGGGATAAAATTGAAATTACCCGGGTGCGGGCTAAATCTTCCAAAACCGCTTTGGGCCTGACCTTGAAACAACTGGCAGCGCAAAGGAAATTATCCGAAGAAAACACGGTCCTGGCGCTTTTGCTGGAGAACGGCAAAGACGTCAAGATTTGTTACCACGGCCTCTCGGAAGAGGGGTTGATCAAAAAGATCCAATCACCCTTCGTGCTCTTCGGCTCCGATTCCGCCGCCACCATCCCCCATCCCAGGGATGTGGGGGCTTTCCCAAGGCTTCTGGGCACCTATGTGAGGGACCGCCAGGTGATTCGGCTTTCGGAGGCCATTGAGAGGCTTACGAAAGAACCGGCGGCCATCCTGGGTTTGAAAGACCGGGGCCAGCTTAAGAGCGGTTTTTGGGGCGATGTGGTAGTCTTCGACTACCAAACCATTGGCGATAGCGCAACGGCCGTGAACCCTGGGGTGCCGCCGACTGGCATGAAGATGGTTTTCGTCAACGGACAGGAAGTTTTTGGCAAAGGCGGTTTTTTGAGCGGCTATCCCGGACAGGTTCTTCGGCGCACGGATAATTAAAAACCTTTAAAACCGGTGGTTGGATCAAGTTTTAGCTGTTTTGGCCGTTAGTCTATTCATGTTAAGGCTGGATACCCATTCAATGACGACCTCAAGGTGTTTGTTTTTCCTCGCTTTGGTTGGCTTGTCTCTAGCGTGGGTTCGGAGGAGCTATGCGGCCCCAAGCCCCACACCTACCCTTACGCCGACAATTACCAACACGCCTCTGCCTTCAAATACTCCGACGATTTCCTACACCCCAACCGATTCTCCCACCGCCAACCTGACCCTGACTCCGCCCTGTGGCGCCTCGGCGACTTATTTTGGCAATATCAACAGCGGTTCGGGAGGAGGGCCGGCGGCTGTTAGCCCAGGCATTTATGGAAGTATGTTTACGCTCAGTTATCCGGCTTCCATTTACAGCTTGTCCGTTTACAGCGCGGCGCTCAGCGGCAGTAGTTCTATCATCGCGGGTATTTACAACGGCGGTGCCAGCGCAATTGGCTCCCTGGCGGTTCAATCCTCTGCCCAACTCAATGTGAATGGATGGAATGGCCTCGCGCTTCCGGCAACCCAATTAAATCCCGGTACCTATTGGCTGGTTTATATGTATAGCGAATCAGGTTATCCCGTAAATTATGTAAGCGGATCCGGCAGCATTGTTTATTCTACGGGGGCTCAAACCTTTGGCAGTCTTCCCCCCAACACACCCGTTAGCATCGCTTATGGGGTGGGCAATGTTCCCATCTATGCCAACTTTTGCCGTATTCCCACGGCAACTCCAACCGTGACCCCTACGATCACCCAAACCTACACCCCAACCGTAACCCCGACATCCACCGTTACTTCCACGCCCACGGTGAC
This sequence comes from candidate division FCPU426 bacterium, assembly GCA_963738405.1. Lineage (GTDB taxonomy): Bacteria > Oederibacteriota > Muellerivitia > Muellerivitales > Muellerivitaceae > CAVTWJ01. The sequence goes on from CAVTWJ010000015.1 coordinate 4,946, forward strand.
AGGCACCATCAACACGAACACGCCGACACCCACGAATACCCTTACTCCTAGCCCAACCTACACGGGTACCGCGACCAGCACCTCGACAGCGACTCCCAATCTTTCCATAACTCCGGATTGCGGCGCGTTAGCTATGAACTTTGGAAATACAGACCCAACTGATGAAACTAGCGGCCCTATTACGGCAGGTTATCTTTATGGATTCAGAGCTTGTGTTTATAATTTGCCGGTAACGGGTAACATCGAAGACATTTCCATATATTGCTTACCTCAAAGCAAAGGCGAGACGGCCATCGTGGGAATCTATTCTTCCCAATCCGTTTCAATGGGATCCCTTATTGAACAAGCAGCTCCAGCCAACCCGGCCTTGTCGGCTGGCTGGAATACCTTTAACGTTCCGGCAACGTTATTGCCGCCTGGAAACTATTGGTTGGCCTATATATTTTCTGCCCCAACTAGCTTTGTTTTGGATTACCAATTATCCGGTCCAGCCAGTACTTTGGCTTATGCTCCTTCGAGTTCGGTTACTTCATTTGTCATGGATCAGAATGCTTCCAGCTATCCAGTTTTGTACAACACTGGGTCCGGAATTCACGATCTGATATATGCAAGCTATTGCCCGGCTTCCTTGGTTACCAATACACCCACGGTTTCCCCCACCCCGACCAATTCTCTGACCATTACTCCCAGCCCTACAATCACCAATAGCCCCACAAACACCTCAACATTTACCATTACCGATACCCCCACCATTACGCAGACTCCGAGTTGGACCCCAACCCTCACTTTCACTCCAACGACAACCAATAGCCCGACCGCAACATTGACCTATACCCCTACCTATTCACCGACTGTGACCCAAACCTTTACCACTACCATGACCCCGACCTGGTCCCCAACGAGCACCTTGACCTCCACGGGGACCCAAACCCTGACGGTGACTTTGACCGCAACCGTTACAAATACGCTTACTTTCACCCTTTCCCCTACCAGCACTTTTACTGCCACCAACACGGGAACAGTGACCAACACTCCGAGCACGACCTTTACCCCCGTAAATACCAGTACCACCACCTTGACCGCGACCTTAACACAGACGCCCCCAACCACCTCTACATCAACCCTGACTCGGACGGCCACCCCGACCTTCACGGTTTCGCCCACCCAAACCGATTCTCCCACCTGGACCTCAAGCCCTACACCTACGGGAACGGTGACCGCTACGCCCACCCAGACTTCCACCTTGACGGTTTCGGACACGCCCACCTACACCCCATCCACGACGAATAGCCCGACCCCGACTTGGTCCGCGACTTCAACCGCGACATCTGGCTTGACCTTCACCCCTACGACCCTGCCCCTGGCAAACCAAACGCCCGTTTTGTACCCCAATCCGGTAAAAGGGAACGGGCCCCTTCAAATTTCGGCGGCCTTCAGCCAGCCCCATGATTATGTGACGATTAAAATTTTCACGACGGCCTATCGAAGAATTTACCAGCGCACTTGGACCTTTGTTCCGGCTGGGACCTATAGCTTCAGCCTGGATGATTTCAACCTGGGGGCAACCAGCAACGGTCTTTATTACGCGGTCGTCACTACGCCTTCGGACCGTTGGTTATCTAAATTGTTGATATTGAGGTAAGGACGGGATTGGGAATGGAATAGCCGGGTCGGGGAAATAAAAAAGGCCGCTTCCTGAGGGAGGCGGCCTTTTTGTTTAACAGGGGAATGGTTTATATCTTTTTGGAGTAGACCCTGTATTTCTTGATGATTTTACCGCCCATGGCGGCGATGCCACTGTTAATACCCTCGTTGTCCTCAAGTGTCCAGGAAAGCTCTCCCCCCTTGATTTTGCGCTTCTTTCCAGTTTTGAGGGCTTCCAGATAAAGAACGGCCTCCAACCCTTTTTTTCGGTAATCGGGATGGATTCCCATGGCCATCTCCCGGGTGTCGTTGATCTTTCCAATGTTTGTGAGGAAAGTGATGAGGGCAAAGGGGGTTTTCAAAGAAAAAAGTTCCCCATCCATCTTTTTCAGAACCTGATTGACGTCTGGGACCACCAGGTTAAAGCCGATGGCTTTATCATCCACTTCCGCGAAAACCACGAAATCGGGCCAGACGATGTCCTTTAGCTTATTGACCTGGTACTTGAACTCCGCATCGGTCATAGGCACAAAGCCCCAGTTTTTTTCCCAGATCTTGTTGTAAAGATCCTGAAGCACCTTCGCGTCCTCATAGAGCCGTTTCATGTTGAGAGGGCGGATGGTGATCCTTTCCCGCTTCTTGGTGCGCTCTGCGATTTTAACAATGCGTTCGGGGAGGTCAATTTCCGCCGAAAGATACCAGGCGTAGAGGTCCTTGGCCTTGGTATAGCCCGCTTTTTCAGCCAGAGGGAGGTAATAGGGCGGATTGTAGGTCATAGCGATGCGGGCGGGGGAATCGTAGCCTTCCAAAAGGAACCCGAAATAATCGTCATTGGAGGTAAAGCTGGCCGGCCCCCGTACTTCGCTGACGCCTTGGGATTTGAAAAACTTTTCCCCTTCCTGGAAGAGGGCGTTCGCCACGGCCTGGTCGTTGACGCATTCAAACCAGCCGAAAAAACCGACCTTCTCGTTCCAGAATTTATTGAAATTATCGTCCACGCTGGCGGAGATGCGGCCGACCAACTCGTTTTGATCGTTGAATGCCATGAAGAGTTGGGAGCGACTGTGCTGGTGATAAGGGTTTTTTTGCGGGTTCAGCAGGCTGCGCTGGTCATCCAAAAAGGGAGGGACCCAGTTCGGATCGCGTTGACCGCCGGGGGCGTAAATTTTCCAGGGCAAATGAAGGAAAATTTCGATTTCCTGTTTGGTGACTGCGGTTTTAATCGTGATGCCCAAGGTATCCCCCTTGAATAGAAAAGGTGATTCAAATAAGGCAAGATTTTATAGTTTTTAAGAGGAGGAGGACAAGTTTTTATGGAGCCGGGAAAGGGAATTAACCTTCTTGGAACCTATCCGTGGATAACCCCGAACTTTTTGCCCACTTTTCGGAAGCTGTCGAGCACATGGCTTAACTGGCCATCCGTGTGGGTGGCGGTATAGGAGGTGCGAATGAGGGTTTGATCCGGCGGCACGGCTGGCGCGACCACGGGCGTGACAAAAACGCCCATTTCGCCCAGTTCTTTGGTCATGGCGAAGGTTTTTAGGTTGTCGCCCACCATGAGGGGAATGATGGCGGAGTTGGTGTTGAGGGTGTTCCATCCCATGGTCTTGAATTCCTCCCTCATGCGTTTGACGATGACCCAAAGGCGTTCCCGGCGTTCCGGCTCGCGTTTGATGATCTCGAGGCTTTTTAAAACCGCGGCGGTATCGGCGGGGGAAAGACTGGCGGAAAAAATAAGGGGACGGCTGTTGTGGCGCAAATAGTCGATGACTTTATGGGTGGAGGCGATAAAGCCGCCAATGGAGACGAATGATTTGGAAAAGGTGCCCATAATCATATCCACGTCTTTTTGAACCCCGAAATGGGCGCCTGTACCCTCGCCGTTGGGCCCCAGGACACCTATGGAATGGGCCTCGTCCACCATTAATCGGGCTCCGTATTTGTTCTTCAGTTCGACAATTTTGGGCAGGTTACAAACATCCCCGCCCATGGAAAAGACCCCGTCGGTCACGATCAGTTTGGGGGCATCGGCATGATTGGACAGGACACGCTCCAAATCTTCCATGTCGCTATGGCCGTATTTGACCGTCTTGGCGAAGGAAAGCTTTTGGCCGTCCACGATGGAGGCATGGTTGTCCCGATCAGAAATGATATAGTCCCCCCGAGTGGCGATGGTGGAAAGGGCCCCCAGGTTGGCCAAAAAGCCAGCGGAATAGACCAGAGCGGATTCCATATGAACGTAATCGGCCAGTTTTTCTTCCAACTCCACGCGGATATCCAGGGTTCCGTTCAGGAAAGGTGAGCCAGTGCAGGCCGAACCGTATTTGCGGACGGCTTGGACCATGGCTTCCAAGACCTCAGGATGGGTAACGAGCCCCAGGTAGTTGTTGGAGCCCACCATGATCATTTTTTTGCCCCCGATGGTGACTTCGGTGCCCATTTGGGATGTATTGGGACGGAAATAGGGATAAAGACCCGCATTTCGAACATCGTCCGCCGCAGTCCAAATGTTAGCCTTTTCAAAAATATCCATGGTTCCTCTTGTGATCAGGGTTGGTTCGGTTGTTTATCTATTTTCATTTTCCGGCTTGCCCTTGGGGCGAATCCAGAACCGATCGGTAGGCCGAATTTCACGTAAATACATGTCGAAAGGTTGTTGCCAGAAGCGGGTGCATTATAATGGTGCCCGCTTGGCAGTTCAAACTTTTTGACCCCCTTCCAGGAACAACATGAAATATTCATCCCCAGTTTTGGTCACCGGCGCCAGCGGTTTTGTGGGAAGCCATTTGGTGGAAAAACTGGCTCAGAACAAGGTTCGAGTCCATTTGCTGGTCCGCAAGACGAGTAAAATACCCTTTAAACCGGGGCCCCTGATGCGATTGTGTTATGGGGATGTGACGGACCTAGATTCGGTGAAAGCCGCCGCAAAGGGCGTCAAAGTTATTTATCATCTTGCCGGAATTCTTCGAGGGTCGAGCTTTCAGAAATTAAACGAGGTCAACGCAGAGGGGACCCGAAATGTCTGCGAGGCGGCCTTGGGGGTGAAGGGCCTCGAAAGGCTTGTTTATGTCAGCTCGTTATCGGCGGCGGGACCCAGCCGGGATGGGAAACCCTTGAAAGAAAGTTTGCCTTGTCAGCCGGTTTCGCTTTATGGTGAGACGAAACTGAAGGGTGAAGAAATCGCATTGGCCTACCGAAAAAAACTGCCGGTTACGGTTTTAAGACCCGGCGCCGTTTATGGGCCGCGCGAGACGGACATATTGGCGTACTTTAAAATGGTCAGGGACGGTTGGGTTCTCGTTCCGAGCTTAAAACAGAAAGTCAGTTTTGTTTATGTGGAGGATCTGGTAAATGCCATTCTCCTGGCCGGGCAATCGGCCAAGGCCATCGGACAAATTTATTTTGTCTCAGACGGAGAAACTTTCACCTGGCAAGAATTAACCGAAAGAATTGGAAAGACGACGAACCGAACCTTTAAGACCCTGGCCATTCCCATGGGAATGGTAAAAGTCGTCGCGCACTTGGGAGAACTGGCTGAAAAAATAAGCGGGAAAGCGTCTATGCTCAATGTCGACAAGGTGAAGGAAGCTTTTTATACCGATTGGACCTGTGACAACGGAAAGATTCGTTCCCAACTCGGGTTCAAACCGGCCTGGGACATTGAAAAGGGAGTAGGGGATACAGCCGCTTTTTATCTTAAAGAGGGTTGGATCAAAAATTAATGAAGCAAGAGGCTAAACCCATTGGAGGAGCGCATGTCTAATTGTATGAAAGGTCTGATCATTTTGGCGGTTTTGACGTGGATCGGTATGCCGGGCCGGAGTTTGGCGCAGGATTCACTGACGGATTCAGTTCTTCCGAAGGATCATTTACTCGAGAATTTTCCGTGGTTATCTGATGATGGAAAGATCGAAAGCAAGGGGCTTTTTGATTTTGAGGATGTAAGGGGACTGAATCAGCGTGATTTAGTTTTGATTTACCGGCAGACGGTTCCGGTAAGCGATCTGGATAAACCCCATAGTCAAACCTTAGCCGTTTGCTTCTACGACCCAACCCAAAAGAAATATGTGAAGAATTTCACGGATGACGGCGGACCTATCCTATGGGTCAAGATTTTTACGGACAGTGAAAAACGCCATGTTTTTCTAACTTATCAACGGGATGACTTAAAAGGAAACCAGGTTATTCGGACCTATACCTATTTGGCTGGTGCGCTCAAACCGGTGCTGGAAGTTTCATCACCCCAGCTTTATGCCAACGTCAATCCTAACGATCCAAAGGCCGAAATCCTTTGCTCCGCCAAAGCAACACCCAAGGATCACGCGACCGCCGATCATATTTTCGATTGGGACGAAACCCAGTCGCAATTCACGGATCAAATCGTGGTTCAAAGCGCTGGTGGTTGGTCGGGAAGCTCCCTCCGGGTCGCCACACCCCTTCCCACTGCGGCCCCGGTGGTTGCCGCGGCCTCTTCCACACCGGTGGTCGTAGCGGCGGTTTCGAAGAAATCAGCCAATGGCTGGTGGGACGAACCTTTGAACGCCCAGGCGTCTCTTGTGGAGCTGAAAACTGAAATAGTTCCTGATCTCATTGGAAAGAATAAGATTATCCAATTGGGTCAGGAAGCCAGTTCTTTCTTTCAGGAAGTCCACAAAAGCGGAGTTGGAGGAAAGGATTTCGCCTCCATGCGCGCCACTTATTACGCGGCAGTGGCACAGGCGCTTTTAGACAAGGGGGCGAAAAAAGATTCGGCCTTTTATTTGAAGACCGCCCTGACCTTCCAAGGCGATAACCCGGACGCTTTGGCAGTACAGGCTAAGATGAAATAGAAAGTCGAACAGAAGAATCCCCCCATATACAAAAGCCGTGAAACCTTATCGGTTCCACGGCTTTTGTATGATAAAAAATGGTGCCCGAGGCGGGACTCGAACCCGCACGGGTTTCCCCATACGCACCTCAAGCGTACGTGTCTGCCATTTCACCACCCGGGCTTCGATCGGTAGAAGGTTGATTCCTTCCAACGAAAGGAAGCGTATTATACTTTTTGAAACCCGATTGTCAAACCAACTGGTAATTCTGGATTAAAGGCCTTGGATTGACCCAAACCATTATTTCTTCCTTCTTTTTCCTCCTCTCTCTTCTAGGAACCAAGTTCTCTTTTTTGCATCCATCCTTACGGGCACTGACCGATACCTTGTGGAACGCAAGTCTCGCGGGCGGAACTTGGAGTCAAAGGTTTCCGGCACTTCTGATGTGTGTCCCCATTTTGTTGGGATGGTTAGGTTGGGCGGAAATGCTTTCGAGATTATTTTTATCGAAATTTGACAAGAAATTACGGAGCCCCTTTGTTTACGCTTCGGTCTTGTGCTTTTTTTCCTGCTATTGTTTTGGCTGGTCGGTTAATGAGCTTCTTTCTCCCTACAGTGCGGTTTCCTTCTTTCTGCCCTTCGTTCCCCAAGGCTTTTTAAGCCTCATTTCCCGTTTGGAAAAAGGGACACTACCTTCTTTAAACCCATGGCTATTCGGAATAGGAATTCTTGCTCTTGTGGTTTGGGTCTCGGATTTATTGTCTCCGCCATTGATTTGGGACGCGGTTTTAGATCATTTCAGATTTGCCGAGGAAGTAGCCCGGCAGGGGGAAGTCCCCTTTCGTTGGACGAATCATACGGGGGACATGCCCAAATTCACCGAAATGATTTGGGCGGGTTTTTGGGCCATGGGGGGCGAGTTTTTATCGAAGGCATCCATGGGCATCTCGATCTTTCTGACGCTTTGGATTTTAATGGCTTACCCACGCTCCAAAGGAATGCCCGGATTCGTGGGGCCCCTTTTGTTTTTAACGGGACCCTATTTTTTAGCCCTCTTTACCTGGGGATATGTTGAAGGGCATTTGGCCTTGTTCGAATGTCTGTCCGTGATAGGTTTTTTGGAGTTTTACGAAAACCCTAAGAGAAAATCTTGGTTGTTGATTTCCTTGTTTTTTATGGGCGCAGCGGTTGGAACCAAATACACCGCATTCATGATGATCTTAGGAATTTTTTTATTGTCCCTTCTTTTAGACTACGGCAGGTATAGGCTGAGTTTGAATGGAAAAGGGATATTTCTTCTGGCTTTTTTTCTTTGTCCCTTGCCCTGGTATTTGCGAAACGAATTGGCCAACGGGAACCCCTTTTATCCCTTGTTGACGGGTCTTCTGGGAGGCCCCCCTGGATTTGATTCCGGCATGGAAACAGCCCTTTGGACTGATACAGGAAGAGTTTTTGGAATAAAAATTTTAGATTTATTACTTCGTTACTGGCATGCTTTTTTTACAGTGGATAACGGAATCGGGGCTTTTTGGCCTCCCCTCGTGTTCATGTCCTTGCCTTGGGTTTGGAAAGGGCTGGTAGAGAAAAGTTTTCAACGACTGTTGATTTTTTGCGGTATTTTTTTGGTGACATGGGGTTTCCTCTGCACAAACCTGCGCCACGCCTCTGGAGGGTGCATAGCCTTGGTGCTGACTGCGTCCTTTTTGTGGGGGAAGGCCCTGCAGGGAGGAAAAATCCAAAAGGGTCTATTTATTTCAGCCGCTTTCTTTTCATTAGGGATGACCCTTTTAGCACAAATCCAAACAACCGCTCCTTACGCATCCGCCATGGGTATGGAAGATCCATTGATGCGCTTGAAGCGAAATTACTCTTTTGATTTCGACACCTATCGCGCTTACCAAGCCATTGAAAATTTTTCTATCCCCCGGGATAAGGTTTTGGCTTTCGGTGTTTTCCAGACCTACCCCTTGCGCAGGACTTCCTATGTTGATTTTTTTTGGAAAAAACCCTTTCTTCTTAAGTGGGCTTCCACTTGTTCCGTGGCCTCCGATTTAGCCTTGAAACTAAAAGAGGAAGGCGCCACGTACATTCTTTATCAAAGGAAAGAGGCGGTCGCCATGTCCGGAAAGGAGAAAGATTTTGTTTTGACAGGCATGCCTGAAAAACAATATGTTGAATTTTGGGAATATTACGCAAAACTCGTTATAACCTTTGGGAATTGTTCGGTTTATCAAGTTTTGGATACACCCTCTCGAACCGCTTTTAAACTTAATGATTTGCCTGGACTGCAAGAAAACCTGATCCGTTTGATTCAATCGAATCCGGGTAAAGGTTGGATCGAAACAAGAGCTTTTTTAAAGCGTTATCCCGCTTGGCATTTGGGTTATGAATTAGAAAAAAGTTTTTCTAGGGAGAGTGTCAAAGGGAAGCGGTTTTCGATAAACTAAATATAGATTGATTTGAGCCAGGACAATTTTTGTTTTGACTCTTAAATAGGGAGGACGCATGAAATGGCTTTTGGCGTTTAGTGCTTTTTTAGTTTTTTTGCCCTGTGTTGTTGAAGCCCAAAGCGCCAGCTTTAACTTGGACCATAACGTTCTCCAAGAAGGGCCGAATGCGATGGTGAACGTTGTTATTTCTGCGCCCTATGATGGCGATATGTCCCTCGAAATATTTAATTCCGCCGGCGAGTTGGTGAAGAATTTTAAGAATAACTCAAGCGTTACCGCTAATGTTCCTGTAACCATTCAATGGGATGGAACGAATACAGGCTCTAACCTGGTAGCTTCCGGAGTTTATTTTTTTCTGCTTAAACTGCCGTTAGGCACCCAAACCAAACGACTGCTTGTTATTCATTAGGGCTTATTTTTGGGAGTATAGAAGCGGATTGGGTGTTAGGACGCACTCGGTTGCAATGCGAAGATTCTTTATTTTCCTCGTGTGCCTCAGCTCGTAAAGACGGGGAACAACCATATCACGTAGAGCAACCGGGGATATGGGGTTGATATAGATTTTGGTTCCGCCCTCAAAACCCGCTTGATTGACGGTTCTCCATTTGATCAGTATGTGCCAAGGCATCACATCCACCGCGTCCCTGGGTGAGTAATACCATTCCTCATTGCATGGGATTTGGCTTCCCATGGCGGCATGGCAGGCATGGACCAAATCGGAGAATCCTCTCAACTCCTCTTGGGTATGGTCTTCGGGTCTGGCATTTTTGCTTTTGGAATAGACCGCCAGTGTGGGATAACGGTGGCCCAATTCGGCTAAGGCGATGGCATGGTCGTTTTCAGCGAAAATGAGATTATGCTGGATTGAAAAATTAATGATGGCTTCGTTATAGATGTTTGGGCGTTCATGGGCGATTTCGACCTCGGCTTGAATGGAGGTGCCCCATTCGTCCAAACCCACTAATTGTTTATGAAGATGGTCGAGTGAGGCGCCGGCGGGTTGCAGCCAATTTTGAAAAATGGTTACGTAACGGATATGCGGATTATGTTGGTAGATGTCCATCAATGCTTCAATTGTAAATTTCATGAACCGAAAATGCTCTTCGTCTGACATTTCACCGGAGGAATAGAATTCGTTATCAACGGTAGCCCCAGGCTTGAAATGACGGCCCGCAATGATGAGTTCGTGGGCACCTCCAAAAAAAGAAGCGGATAATCTCCTCATTTCTTCTGGCGGAATGGATTCGATTTCCTCGGGCGTTTTTCCCACCAACCGGAGTTTCGTTTGAATGATTTTCAAGACGTGTTCCCACCCTCTGGGATTATCCAAATAGTTTTGCATCCAATGGGATTGGGAACTCGATAGGTTGAAGCCGTGATTCTTAACCCAATAATCGATGGTTACGATTTCAAAAAGGTTAGCTACCCTGCGGAAAATTGACTTTGTGGAGTCAATCATGTCGGGATTGACCTTATCGAGCCTCTGGAAATGCCCATCCCAATTTTGGATTAAACGTGATTTTTCTGGCGGGGTTAAAAAATAATTGGAGGAACAAAAGTCGCAGTAATTTTCCTTGGAAAGCGGCTCAATGGATTTAGGGGGGGGGGAGGACCGATTCGAGGGTCGGTGAGCCCGGTCGGGCACAGTCCAAACCTCCGTGCCGGTAAGGGGATTGATGTGTTTTAAGGTTCCATCCGGCATGGATAGGTAAAGATTTTCAAACTTTCTCATCTAACCTTCTTGGGGTCATTTGGTGGGTGGAAAATGTTATATTGAATTGTAAATTAATGAAGAACTTGAAGCAATGCGACAGATTAGAAATAGGGACAATTTTATTCCGGTTTGAAGAAACGCCGATTCGGGGGTCTCAGGGTGAAATTTCTTTGTCTTTCAGATTATCAGGGAGCGACCAAATACCTCCCGCTCATACCACTTTTAGTTCGAAATGAAGAACCGGATTTTATTTTCTATTGCGGTGGCTCCATGCGCGGGGAGAAACGCTTGTCGGAATATACGACCGCCCGACGGTTTCACAGCAAGCCTGACCTTGATTCTCCTATTATTCAAAAGGAACTGCTGGAGGATAGCATCCACCTTCAACAATTCCTTTTGGCGTTAGCGGACACTCAAAAAACGGTTTATGAAATACCCGGTTTGGAGGATGCCCCTGAATCACTTTATTTTAAAACCATTTACAACCTCTCAAGCATCTATCCTAATCTGCAACCGGCACACGAAATGCTGCATCATGAGGAGAATTTTTTGGTGACCGGTTTTGGCGGGGAAATCACCTTGGGTGAGGATCACCGGGAACTGACGCTTCAATTTTCAAAATCGTGGGCGGAATTTTCACTTCGCCGGCTGCAATATTTTCCCGGCGAAAAGATTTTAATTTTTCACACCCCGCCGGTAAGCCGCTTGGATTTATCCGATGGCGAACATTGCGGGATTTTGCTGGTGAATGAAATTATTGAATTGGTATCTCCGGGTTTGGTTTTGTGTGGAAGGGCCAAATCCGGTCAAGGTGTCGTTAAAATGGGCGGCACGACGGTTGTGAATCCCGGGCCCCTTTTTGAGGGAAATTACGCCATGATCGATTACCCTTCCAAAGAAATACGATTTGGCAATTTGAACGATTTTTAGCTTTTATTCATAAGGACTCCTTTGCCGCCAGTATTGGAGATTAAAAACTTAAAAGTCGGACTCTTTGACAAGGCGGGGAAGATTCACGGCCTCATTCTCCGAGGCTTTGACCTTCACTTGAATGTAGGTGAAAAAGTTGCGTTGGTCGGCGAATCGGGATGCGGAAAGAGCATTTCCGCCCTGGCCGTAATAAACCTTTTCCCCTCGGATAAAATAAAAACGATCGATGGGTCCATTTTACTTAACGAGAAAAACCTGGTTGATCTTGACCCGAACGCATGGGGCGGGATCAGAGGAAAAGAAATTTCAATTATCTTTCAGGACCCGATGGCAGCCTTGAATCCGATTATGACGGTCGGCGAACAAGTGATGGAATCCATAAGGGCGAATCGAAAGAATATGTCTGCAGCTGATTCTTTTTTGGAGGTTATGCGATTATTTAGGGAGATGGGACTGCCGGACGGGGAACGGATATTCAAGCAATTTCCTCATCAACTCTCCGGAGGAATGTGTCAACGCATCTGCATCGCGATGGCCCTCGCATCTTCGCCCAAACTTTTAATTGCGGATGAACCGACCACGGCATTAGACGTCACGGTCCAAAGCCAGATTATTCAACTTTTGTCCAAAGAAATATCTAACTTGAAGTTTCCTTTGTTGTTTATCACTCATAATGTAAGGCTCGTGGATGGTTTTTGCGAAAGGGTGGCGGTTGTTTACGGTGGGCAGGTGGTGGAAGAGGGGAAGACTTCGGATGTTTTATCAAGTCCTAAACATCCGTACACGGAACAGCTTTTAAGCTCGGTTCCAAAAATTGGAGAAAAGAAGAAAAATTTAAACATTTTGACCGGTAAAGTTCCGGACCCATCTGATGACATTACGGGATGCGTTTTCGCCTTTCGCTGTACTAGGTCGAAACCGGATTGTTTCTTGAACCCGCCCTTATTGTTAAAAACCCAAGAAGAGAGAAGGGTGCGTTGCTTTTATCCATTGTAAATGTAAGCCATCAATTCCCAGGTCGAAGAACATTTTGGGGCAGGCCCGATTCCTATGTTCAGGCCCTGTCAGGCGTGTCGGTAAACTTGGATCACGGAGAGATACTAGGTATTGTGGGTGAATCGGGATGCGGAAAAACAACCCTTGGACGATGCGCTGTAGGCTTGATTCGGCCTTTGCTGGGCGAGGTGAATTGGGGAGGAAATGAAGTTAATTCGATGGGCGAGAAAGCTCCTCAATACCTTCGTTCAAAGTTCCAAATGGTGTTTCAAAATCCTTACGCTTCGTTGAATCCACGGCAAAAAGTATTTTCGATGATTCGAGAAGCACTCGCTCAGAGAGACTCCGCGAATCAAGCCCGCGGGAGGGATGAGAGAATTAAAACCTTAATCGAAAAAGTTGGCTTGTCACTTTCTGACTTGCAAAAATATCCCCATCAATTTTCCGGCGGACAGAGACAAAGACTTGCATTAACCCGTGTTTTGGCCTTGGAGCCAAAACTCATCGTTTTGGATGAGGCTCTTTCAAGTTTGGATGTGTCGATACAAGCTTCGATTATCAACCTTTTGCGCAAAATTAACGAAGACGTTGGAATTGGCTATATGTTCATTTCTCATGATTTGCAAGTTGTTGGAATTTTAAGTCACAGGGTAGTCGTAATGTATTTGGGGAAAATTGTGGAGTCGGGTCCAACGGAGAATGTTCTTTCCCGCCCGCTGCATCCTTACACACAAATTTTACTTTCTGCGAGTAGTGGGAAGGCAACCGTGATCACGGGAGATCCGCCGAGTCCAACCCAATTACCCAAGGGTTGTCCATTCAGTCCCCGGTGTCCAATTGCCGAAAAAAGGTGTACTGAAGAAAATCAAGCTTTGAAAGAGTTGGGACCCAACTGGAAAGTAGCGTGTTGGAAGGTCCTAAATTGAGGGAATCTGCCTAAAAGTGGATTAAAAAAGAAAATAGTAGTAAACTGATAATGAATCTCAATTAGACCTGCCCGTCGAAAACCTTTTATTCCTGATTAAAATTAACCTAATTACTTCTTTTGGGGAGTTAGCATGAAAACTTTTATAGTAAATCCACCAACCTGCAGTGGGATGAAATATATCCGCGAGGGGCGGTGTGAGCAACGGTTGAATTCTTTCCAATACGTCATGGTTCCAATATCGCTTCCAATGATCGCTGGTGCATTGGAAGCAAAAAAACATGAGGTGAAGCTTTTGGATTGCATCGCCAATGACGTGAATGTGGAGGGATTAAAAAAGTCTATACAGGAATTTAACCCGGGATTGATTATTTTCAACATGTCGACGGCGACATCATCCAGCGATGTTGAAGTCATCAATCTGATGAGGCCTTTATCCAAGGCCCATTTTTCTGTTATCGGAAACCATGCAACATCTTTACCTGAAGAAGTCCTTTTGGCTTCGGAACTGGATTCGGTTATTCGCCGGGAACCTGAATTGACGGCGCAAGACCTAGTGGATGCTGTTGAGAAGGGGAGGGGCCTGGGAGAAGTTCTGGGAATCTCTTTTAAAGACAAAGACGGGACGGTGGTAAACAATGAGGATCGGCCGTTCAATGAAAATTTAGATGATTTGCCTTTTGCTGCCAGGCATCTTTTGGATAACGCTCGATACACCCTGCCGGTGATCAATGAACCCTATACTCTAATCATTACAAGCCGCGGATGCCCATATTCCTGCATTTACTGTACCGCCCATCAGTATTACGGAAAAAAACTCAGGCTCCGGAGTGCTGAAAACGTTGTTGATGAAATGCAGGAATGTTTAGAAAAATATCATATTCGCAATTTTACGATGTGGTCGGATACCTTCAATCAAAACAAAAAGTTTGTTATGGAAGTTTGTTCGGAGATAAAAAAACGTGGATTGGACCAAAAAATCCGTTGGATGGCAAATAGTAGAGTTGATCATGTTGATTCGGAAGTTTTGTCCGAAATGAAATCTTCTGGATGTATCGGAGTTTCTTATGGGGTGGAGTCGGGAGTTGATGAGATTTTAAACAACATGAAAAAGGGAGCTGATGCCCAGCAGGCAAGGGATGCTGTGCGTTTAACTAAACTGGCTGGGATTGAGGTGTTAACTCACATCATTTTTGGTTTGCCGGGGGAAACCCCAGAAACGATTGCCCAAACGATTAAATATGTAAAAGAAATGGATCCTGATTACGCCCAGTTTTATTGCGCGATTCCTTTCCCTAAAACAGAATTGGAAGAGATGGGCAAAAAAAATGGATGGATCACGACGGAAGATTATGCCAAATACGAGCTTAACCAACCCATATTGAATTTGCCTACCCTATCTTCGGAACAGCTTCAAAAGGCAAGAATCAGAGCCTATCGGGAGTTTTATCTTCGGCCATCTTATATTTATAAAAGATTGAAAAAAATCCATAGCTGGAATGATCTAAAAAAGACCATTTATCAGGCTAAGGATTTTATTGGGAGTTGGATATCCGACGATTCCACAGAAAAAACTCCAATTTACAAGCCTTCAAAATTGTCGATGGCCACAGCCGAATACTTAAAATAAACTCAAATAATAGTTGACGATAAGGTCTCTTTTTTGTATAACAAACCTCCCGGCCACTATGGCTTGTGGCCCCCCTCTCCCTTGGTGAGTGGTGAAGTTGTTCTTTTAAATACGATACCCACACAATCGAATATTAAGTTTTTCGATTGCGGTGCTTACTGCACCGGTGAATATTGCTGT
>CAVTWJ010000016.1:0-97506 GCA_963738405.1 candidate division FCPU426 bacterium
AAAGGCAGTATAAAAGACTTCGATTGAAACCCCAAACAAAAACGATAAAACGGCGAAGCCGAAAAATTAAACTGCGACAACTTCCTTGACCTGCGGGATTTGTTCTTTCAGAATTTTTTCTACGCCCTGTTTGAGCGTCATCATCGAGCTTGTGCAGTGGACGCAAGCCCCCAAGAGTTTGACCCGTACCACTCCGTCCGTTGAAACCGAAACCACCTCGATATTGCCGCCGTCGGCCTGAAGAATGGGGCGGATTTCATCGATGACTTGCTTGATCTTTTCCAGCATGGTCTCTCCCTTGCGTTGGCCCCGGTATTGGGAATTCCGTGGATCCGAGCCTAATCCCTCCACATCCCCTGCCCCCAGGGCCAGCCGATAAAGTGCTCAAAGTGCTCTTTTGCCGTCAGGTCCAGTTGAAGGGGTGTCACGGAGACATAACCCGCCTGAACCTGCGCCACGTCGGTTTCGGGGTGTTCATCCTTAGGCTCATGGGGCGAGTCGAGGATGTAGGAAAAATGGCCCTCAATCTCCAAATGGGGCTCCAAATCGTCAATATGGCGGAAGAGACCCTGGCGCGTCAATGAAACTCCCCGAATGTCGCTGGCCCTCAAGGGCGGGACATTCACATTGAGAAAAACACCGGGCGGAAGAGGATGGGCCTGAATTTTCCGGCAAAGGTTAGCGGTAAAAACCGCCGCGGTTGAAAAGTCTTTGGATTCGTGGGAAGTCAGGGAAACCGCCACCGAAGGGATACCTAAAAGAACGGCTTCGGCGGCGGCGGCGACCGTGCCCGAATAGAGGATGAGGCTTCCAAAATTGGCGCCTTGGTTGATCCCCGAGATAATAAGGTCGGGTCTTTCAGGCATCAATTTAAGGACCGCCGTGCGCACACAGTCCGCCGGCGTGCTGGAAATACGGTAGGCCTGGGAAGCGCCGGGCCAAGGCGCGCTGAGCACCCGAAAGGGTTCCCGAAGGGAGATGGAATGGCCGCTGGCGCTGGACTGTTCATCCGGCGCGGAAATGGAAATTTTCCCAAGGGGGCGGAGCGCCTCAAACAAGGCCCTCAGGCCGGGCGCGTCAAACCCATCGTCGTTGGTGAGGAGTATCTTCATGGGGTTAGGATAGGCCCCGCGGCTTAAAGGGGCAACCATGACAAAGACTCAGGATGGCTCCCAAAGCACCGTTCCCTTATTTAAAAAAGATTGCCCAGATTGAAATGGAGCACGCCCCCGGGAGGCGCCGCGGTCGCGGGAAGAGAGGAGGAAATCGGCCAGCCGTAATCAAGCCGGATGTCCATGATGGTGCCCGGGATCGTTAATCTGACGCCGATTCCCGCCCCAAATTGAACCTGGTTTTCCCCCGAGAAAATGTTATAGGGAGTTGTCCAAGCGTCGCCCGAATCGAAAAAGATCACTCCGCGAAGAGGGCCGGCAATGGGATGCTTCAGTTCGGTATTGGAGACAAAAAGGGCGTTCCCGCCCTGGACGGGTCCAATGGTTCTTTCGTTGTAGCCGCGGATGGTATCAGTGCCGCCGGCGTAAAATTTCTCGTAGATGGGAACGTCCGAGTAGCCACGGCCGGAAAACCAAAAGCCCTGGGCCGCACCAAAGCGCACATGCTCGCCGATGACGAAATCCAACGGCAGAGGGATAAAATGGCTTGTATCCTCAATCAACTTGACGAAATTGTTATCAGCGCCCAAGGGACCGCCGGCCACTTCCAAGGACAATTGATGCCGCCAGCCCGTATGGGGATCAAAATAATTATCCCGGTCGTCATAGGTCAGGCGGGGGGTCAAGCTGGACGTCGTGGAACTGGTGGCTTGGATATATTGCGAGGTTCCGGCGGTTTGGTAATATTGGCCCACGTCCTTGATTTGCACATTCTCAAGAAGGTAGGTCCCATTCACGGTCCAAAAGCGGCTTAAGCGTCGCCCCACGCTGATGGAACCGCCCAAGCTCACCTCCGTATAAAACTGTGTGGAACCATAAATGGGATCGGGTACGGCCGTCGTATAGATGCGGGTCGTGTCGAAGAAATTGAGGCCCAGCGAGGTTGGGGTGTTGAACAGCCAGGGCTCGGTAAAACCGATGTCAAAACTGGTTTGGGAGGCCCCGAACTGCAGGTCCAAATTAACCTTCTGGCCTTTTCCAAAAAGGTTGGCTTCTTCCAATTTTAGGTTTCCAATAAAACCATCCACGGAGCTGTAACCGCCGCCCAAGCTGATAGTACCGGTTTTGCGTTCTTTAATACGGAAAACAAGAATCTCTTTTCCCGGCGAGTCGCCGGGTTCCACCTCGGGGTTGACCTCATCGAAAAAGCCCAAGTTATAAAGGTTTCCGGCGGAAGCCTTGATCATGTCGGCCTCGAACTTATCCCCCGGCTTGATGAGCAGTTCCCTGCGAATCACGTAATCCTGAGTCTTGTAATTCCCCACAATTTTAATGTCCTGGACATAAGCCACCTGGCCCTCAATCACATTGAAAGTAAGATCGGCCTTTTTAAGGTCATCGTCATAGGCGATTTGCGGGGTCAAGCTTGCGTAAATGTACCCCTTATCGGCGTATAGGGTCTTCATTTTCTTGAGGCCGTCGTCCAAATCCTTTTGCCTCAAAATATCCTTGGATGAGAGGTTGAGTGATTTTTTCAGATCGATATCATCGAATTGAACGTTTCCGTGGAATTGAACGTCCCCAAGGGTGTACTGGACGCCTTCCTCGACCGTGATATACAGATAAACCCTTTTTCGGGCCTCGCTTAATTTTTCCTTATGGTCCAGAACAATGGCTTTTAAATAGCCCTCATCGTGGTAAAAATCCTCAATCGCTTTGAGGTCGTCAGAAAGGGCCTCAGGCTGGTATTTTTCACCATCCCGGTTTTTCTTAATCTGATTGGCGACCTTTTGAGCGCTGAAGGCTTGGTTGCCGGTCACCGTGATATACCCCACCTTGATTTGGTCGCCTTCGGTGATGTCGATAATGACGGTCGCTTTATTCGTGTCGCTATTTAATTGGGAGGAGGAAGACACGAGAACGGTTGGATAACCCTCGTCCCGGTAGAGTTTGCGGATTCCGTCCAAATCGTCATTCAACTTGGCGGGGTCGAAGGCCTCCCCCGGGGAGGTTTTCATATCCTCTAGGAACTTGTGAGAATCCCATTTTTTGTTTCCCCGGAAAACAATTTCGCCCACCAGGGGACGTTCCTCGACCTTAAAGGTCACGATAAGTTCGCCGGGATGGTCGCCCTTTTGCACGTCAGCCTTGACGCTCGTGAAATCCCCCATGGCGAAAAGATTATGGAGATCCATCCGAATTTTGCGGAGGGAGAAGGAGTCACCTTCCTTTTCCGTAAGATGTCCAAAGAGTAGGAGGGCCGAAACGTTCTTATTACCTTCCACTTTCAAGGCTGAAATTTTGGCCGTGATGTCCTGAGGGGGCGCTGGGTTTTGGGCTTCAGCAGAAGAGCAACAGAGCAAAAGGGTTAAACCAGCCCAGGCGAGTATAGGGGCAGGAAAAAATCTAAATATTTTATTGAGCAAAATCTTACACTCCAGAAGGTCTCCCCCAGTTGGGTCCATCAAGATGCACCGAAGGGGCCACGCAAAGGCGGTAATTCTAGCATGATAAAAGTGAAATGGGCAAACGAAACCCCTGCCGCCGGTTTGGACGGCCGAGGAGGCGGAAAGGGGCCGGGAAGACGCTTTAATCGGAGACGGCTGGAATTTTCAAAACCGTAAAGGCTTCATTACCGTTCGGATCCTTCGCGGAAATTTGTATTTTGTAATCCTGACTTTCGCTCAAATTTTCAACGTCCATCTCGTGTTTGTAGCCCCAGCCCGATTTATCAGGGAGCACCTGAGTCATGGTTCCGGAGGAATCATAAACGCGAACCTCGCTCTTCGTGTACTTGTCCAAGGTCCAAACCAAATGATACTTTCCCTTTGGCAGTGGGTAAAAATCCGCCTGCTCGAAACGGGGTTTTTCTTTGTCACCTGGTTTGGGCGAGATGATATCGGGCAAGTACTCTTTATAGTTCAAATCGACCCGGGTTTCGGTTTGGTTGATATCATTTTGGCCGACTGAACCGCTCACGCTAAGTTTAGGCGTGAGGGAATAATCCAATCCAAATCTGCCCTGCCATTCCGCCGCGCCGCTGTAAATATCCCTTCCCACGCCCACGTCCGTTTCCACCGAAAGGCGGCGGTCGATGGGTTTTATCATTTGAAGCTGAACCAGCGGAAGGGCCGTTCCGGCCAGGGTGTTACCGTAGGGTTCAGGGGACTGGGTTCCGGGGGTCGGCACCGAACTGGGCCCGGAACCGCCTCCAAGTGGATTACCCTTGACTTGGGCGTCGATCCCAAAGGTGCTGGAAAAGAAGGGCCGGATTTGGGAAGAAAGATAGTTCGTCCCAATACGGTTGACGGCATCAATCACCGCGGGAAGGACAACCTGACCGGCATTTTGCTGGTAAATCTGCTGGAGCTGCTGGCTGGAATAGGCCTGGCCTGAGTAACCCGTCATGTCCTTCCCGAATATGATGTACGAAAGAAGGACCTTTTGCTGGATATCCTTGTCGGTGGAACTGAAACGGGGGTTGGAATCCAAAGTGAAATTAATATCCCCAAAGGTCCCTTTGAAGTTGACATAAACATCCATGTCAGTGTGTTGGACCGAACCGTTGGGGGTCATCAGTTCAACATCCAGAAATTTGTCCGAGGCGCTTCCCTCCATGACCGGCAATTTCCCTTCGGGTATATTGAGGTTAGCATCCTGAACCTTGAATTCGTGGCTCAGGTATCGGAGGGTTCCCTTACTGGACCCAGCCGTTCCATGGCATTTGATTCCAGCTACCTCAGGAGTCCTGTCCGAGTCCTTGCCCTCAAGGGTAATCACGTCCCCCGGGTCCACCTTGAGTTCCAGGTAGTTGGTATTGGAATCGTTGGTATACCATGTGTTTTTTCCCGAAACCAGATTCAACTCAAAGAACACATTTGCCAATTCTCGGAACTCGATCTTTTGGCCGTGCTCATCTAAGGTCTCCTCCGGGGGAAAGGTGTAATGTCCCGTGTCCAAAAGCGCGGTTCCAATGACATGAGGCTCGTGCATAGACCCGGTAATCAACATGGGGTCCTCCGGGGTCTGCCCGTAAAAATAAACCTCTCCCCATTCTCCCTTTCGCATGATGGTGGGGACATTCAGCCATAGGCCGTGATCCCCTACGGTCCGTACCATGAAATCGAGGTATTGGGGAATGAAATTATCCAAAACCATCTTGGATTTTTCGATTGGGGGAGAGGTGATAAAAACACGGCCTTGTCCCACCAGAAAATTGAGGTCCTCCACAGCCAATTTATTGTCACGGACCTTGATGCGTCCGTTGATGTCGTCAAGGGATTGGGCGATCATGGAAGGAACCATTCGGCAGTTGGCAAGCCCCAGGTCCATTGAGGTTAAAACGGGGTTATCCAATGTTCCCTTCAGATGAGCGTTGAAATACATGGTCCCTTGGGCCTCCTTGGCCAAGCCCGCCGCCAATAGAAGGCTGAAATCGCCCTTGTCCATCTTCGCGGTAATGTCCATTTCACGGTTTTTAATCTCAGCGCGGGTGGTGGCGGTCAAAGCCAGCGGCAATTCTCCAAAAACAGAAAAATCATAAAGTCCGCTCCGGCTGATTTCCACCGGCGCCTCTTCGCTGCCTAGGTAAAGGGTGTCGTTTTTCGCCGAGAGACCAGCGGTAAAAAGATCGAATTTTAACTGTCCCACCTGCCCATCATTCACAGTAAGAGACGTGGTCATAAGGGGATGGGCCAAGGGACCATCAAAGACCATGTGGTAATTCGCCATTCCCGAGAGGGGAAAATCGGGCGTGACCCATTTGGCCACATCCTGAATGGGGATGCCCTTGGCGTCGGAAGTTAAATGGCTCTCGCCATTCAAATCGAGGGTTCCATCAACAGCGAAATCACCAGTGGAATTTAAAAGTTTTATCTGTTGAAAGATGATCTTATCTGGTTGCGATAAGTCCAAAACGCCGACCAATTGCGCCTTCTGGACGGAAAGGGGAAGAAGTTCCAACACCTTATGTTTCACCCGAATATTCAGCTCAAAGGGATTCGATTTTGGCGCTGTGGGATCCGAATCCAAAATGGAGAGATTTCCGGCAAAGGTGGGTTTATCCTCGGTCTCAGCGAGATAAAGATCGCCAGCCAGGCTGATCCGGCTTGTCAAATGAAACAATGAAATCGAAAGATTCCGGGTGTTTCCAGCGAGAGAGAGCGAAAGGTGAGAGGCATCGGCGGGGTCAAAAACAAGGCTGCCCCGTTCAATGTTAATTTCACCCGTCGGAAGGGTCAATCGGGTTTTATCCACAAACAATCGGCCATCGTTATACCCGCAATGGAGATCACCTGTGGTGACCTGATCATCATCAAATTGAAGATTTTCAGCGTTCATCAAAAAATCAAAATTAAGATCGGACCAAGTTCCGCCCACCACAAGATTCCCTTTCAAAGAACCCCCCGCTCGGTGTTTGACTGGGTTCAAATCAGGAAAGAATAAAAGAAGACGGTCCAGGCTATCGTTAAAGGGTCCCTTGACCGCAACTTTGCACTCAGGGTCCCAAAAGCCCTTCGGGGAATCCAAAGTGCCGGAAAGTTCATAGGCGGTTTTCTTGTTTTCCAACTTAAAAGCAGGCTCAAGATGGGTCCTGCTCCCCGTGAAAGAAAAGCCCAAACTCTCAAAGGTGAATTTTTTGGAAATGGCGCCATCGGCGATTTGCAGGTCACCCTCTATAGGCAAGGTTTCCCAGGGACCGGGTCCAAAGTGCATTTTTCCCGAGAGGGTTCCATCCACTTTAAGGCCGGCAGGAAAAAACTGCGCCAATTCAGGCAAATTGGAAATGAGGGTGGGCGCGATGGCCAGGGAGCCCTTCAGCGGGGGGTTTTTCAGCCCTAAATTAAGGCTGGCCCGGCCCGAGAGGGCGTCCCCTAACTGAAACTTTCCCTCCAAAACCATGTCTTGAGTCACCGCATCGAGGGTCAAGCGAGAAAACGAAAAGGTGTTTTTGGCCCCGTCGCCCAAAGAAAAGACGTCGGACGAAAACCGTCCTGTCCAGTTCTTAATCCAAGGTTCTCCGGTTTGAGCTTCCCAAAGAAAATTCCCGTTAAGGAAAGGCCCGTGACCGAGTTGAAAATTCTTGGCGAATAACCTCAGGTTCATTTGACCCGGCTGGGTATTCGTATCCCATGTTCCGCTGGCGATAAAACTATTCGCCCCTTGGGTGAGTTTGAATTTGCGGATGAGCAGTTTCCCCTGGTCTCGGTTCATGGAGGCTTCCAATTGGTCCGCCCACCAATCCCCTAATTTCAAGCGGGAGACCACCGCGTCGCCCTCCACAACCGGATTTTTTTTCAATCCCGCCAAATGAAGGCGACCCGTCAAAATACCCTCCAAAGGCTGTGGGGTATTGGTCCAACCAGAGAGTTCAGCCAAGGTTGGAACCGGAATTCCCTGAGCTTGAATTTTTAAATCCAGGGGCGAAGCATCCTCCAAACCCAAAACTCCATGAATGGAAACAACTTGACCCAATTCGAGATCTTTAAAAACCAAGGATTCCGGGGTCCAGAGCAAATCCCCTGAAATGGAAGAGGAAGGGAGCGTGGCAACGGTAATGTTTTGTCCTGAAAGAAGCACTGCCACTGATGGCTTATGCTTGGTTCCCAAAAACTGGGCGTTCATATCAACCCTGCCCTTTACATCCTGAAACCGTTCGCGAAACAGCGGAAGCTGTTCCAAGGCGATTCCTTTACCCTGGATCGTCAGGCCTAGGGGTTGGTCAGGGTCTTTGGGCCAGATGCCCGACGCTGTCAAGCGTCCTCCGTTTTTGGGAAAGGTGAGATCGGCTTTTTCAACCTTCCACCCATCGGGTGTTTCTTGGATCACGCCCTTCATCTGGTCTTGGCCGTTGATGGTGGAATTGAGGGTCAATACCCCATCCGCCATCTTGATTGCGTTTTCCATTGAATAGGCGTCATGAGTATCAGTGGCGTCAAATTTGACGCTGTTCAGGGCTAAGAAAACCGGATTTTGAAGAGTGCCGGAAAGTTGAATCTGCGCTTCGGTTTTTCCGAAAAATTCCTTCCACCCGTAAGCCAGAAATAATTTTCCCGTGTCCAAATCTTTTAAATCGGCGGTAATGGAAAGGGGCGCGTCTTCCTGTCCGGTCACGCCGATTTGGCCCTGGGCAGAAAAAGTTCCTTCATAGAGGCTGCCCTCTAAGCGGGAGAACTGAAGGGTGCCGTCCTGGTAATGAGCCTGGGCCTTAAACCCATCCAGCACAATCTCCCCCAGCTTGGAGGTTCCTAATTCAGCATTACCCGTGATGAGGGGATTTTGAAAAGTTCCCTCCACGGTCAATAAAGCCTTTCCTTGACCTTGCCAGGACGGGCCTTTCAACTTAAGCAGACCCGAGGAAAGGCTGGAGAGTAATAGACCGTTTGTGGATGCATTGACCTGGATAAGCCTTCCATCTAACGGCATCAAGCCATGCGCAGTCCAAGGCGTTCCGCTTGTACTAAAGGTTAAAACACCAGGAATCTCAATCTCATTCGGTCGCACAGAAACCCTGCCGTTGATCTGGTCAAATGATGCCGCCAAAGGTTTGGGTGAAAGGATTGAAGCATCGTGCAAATCGGCCCGGGTGTCAAACCAAAGACCCCGGTCCGGTTGAAAAACCATGGGGCATTCGGCATCGATCTTGCCCCCCGTTAATTGCCAACCCGCAAGATCCTGGAGCACTAGTCCTGCCTGGGCAAGGGGCCACTCTTCAAGCGTGATTTTGCCTGAGACTTTTAATTGATCCATATGGAGGGCTCCGTTGAACCGCAGATATCCTCCGGCGGTGGGATCGGCCGGTTGAGCTGAAAAAACCAAAGACCAATCATTCCCATCGTTCGAAAAAGCTTCAAAATCCACTCCCGTCAAAAGGTTTTGCGGTTCCTTTCCCGCCTTGACCTGAAGTGACCCTTCTTTGATGAAAACCTTGGGGGCAGGAACCAAGAAAACAGGGAGTTTAAACGCCAGGGAAACCGGGAGAGGCGCGGAAACAGAATTGGATGAAACAGTAACCGGAATTTGAGATGCGACGCGAACCAAAGTAATTTGGGGCTTGATGATTGTTAGAGAACGAACGCAATTTTCCGGGGCTTTTTTCTTAAGCAATAGATTGAAGAGGTCAATGTTGACAGCGACTTGGCTTGCCTTCAAATGGACTTGCCAAGGTGAACCAGGCAAATCCATGGTGAGGTCGTTCAGAACAACCTCACCGGTAAGGTTTCCCCCCACCGATGAAAGCGATACAGGGCCCTGTGATACCTTTTCCAGCCCTTTGACGATCAGCGGCTTGAGTTCTACTTCAATTAGCCGATTGAAAAGAAGAAACATAAGGCCCAAAAAAGCCAATAGACCCATGGACCCCAAGAGCCAGCGAGGCCGACGGGGCCTGGAGGAGATGGCCATTGGGCCCTTCTTCTATACGGCCGCGGGAGTTACCGGTTGGGTTTCACCCGTTTGAAAAGCAAGTTTTTCACCGGCGGAACCGAGGACGAGATCTTGGCCTTCTTTAACATTCCCCCTCAAGAGTTCCTCGGCTAATGCGTCTTCCACATACCTTTGAATGGTTCGTTTCATCTGCCGGGCGCCGTAAACCTTGTCATAGCCCTTTTCAATGAGGAAATCCCTTGCCGAGGCGTTCAGGGACAAGGAAATTTTCTTTTCCTTGAGGCGGCTTTGAACATCCGCCAACTGGATGTCGACGATCTTCTCAATATGGGTCCGGTCCAGGGGATGGAAGGTAATGATTTCATCCACACGATTCAGAAATTCAGGGTTGAACGCCTTTTTCAGTTCATTGTGAATCTTCCCCTTCATGCTGTCGTAGGAAATCCCTTCTGTTTCCGGATTGAACCCCAGCGTTTTTTCCATTCCCATTTCGCGCGCGCCCAGATTGCTCGTCATAATGACGACCGTATTTCGGAAATCCACAACCCGGCCCAGTGAATCGGTCAAACGACCGTCTTCAAGAATTTGCAACATGACATTAAAAATCTCAGGATGGGCCTTTTCTATTTCATCAAATAGAACCACGCTATAGGGTTTGCGGCGAACCTTTTCTGTCAATTGTCCGCCCTCGTCATGCCCCACGTAACCCGGGGGCGCTCCCGCCAAACGAGAAACGTTGAATTTCTCCATGTATTCGCTCATGTCAAAACGGATCAAGGCGTCTTCATCGTCAAACAGGAACTGGGCCAGGGCCCGGGCCAACTCGGTTTTCCCCACGCCGGTAGGGCCCATGAACATGAAACTTCCAATGGGCTTCTTAGGATTGCCTATCCCAGCGCGGCTTCGGCGGATCGCCTTGGCCAAGGAATCAATGGCTTCCTCCTGCCCCACAATCCGTTTGTGTAGTTCCTCTTCCATGCGGAGCAGCTTTTCGCTTTCCTTCTCGCCTAATTTAATCATGGGGATGCCCGTCCACTTGGAGGCCACATAGGCGATATCTTCCCATGTAACCAAAGCCTCTTCTTTGCTCTTCAGGTTTTCCCATTTTTCCTTTTCTTCCAATAGCCTTTGGCGCATTTTCTTCATCTTGTCGCGAAGATCTGCGGCCCGCTCGAATTCCTGGGTTTTGATCGCCTCTTCCTTTTCTTGTTTCACGCGTTCCAGATCTTTTTCGAGAGTGCGGATTTCGGGTGGCATGGTGGTAATACGAAGGCGGGTCCTGCTCCCCGCCTCGTCGATTAAATCGATGGCTTTGTCTGGCAAGAAGCGCCCAGAAATGTACCTATGCGATAATTGAGCGGCCGCCTCGACGGCATCATCGGTGATGCGGACTCGGTGGTGGGCTTCATATCGGTCTCTCAAGCCTTTAATGATTTGGACTGTTTCATCCACCGATGGCTCGTCCACCATGATCATCTGGAAGCGACGTTCTAAAGCTCCGTCTTTTTCAATATATTTACGGTACTCGTTGAGCGTCGTGGCTCCAATGCACTGCAGTTCTCCCCTGGCTAAAGCGGGTTTGAGCATGTTGGAAGCGTCGATGGCACCCTCCGCCGCGCCGGCTCCCACCAAGGTATGGAGTTCATCCACGAATAGGATCACCTTCCCCGACTGCCGAATTTCATTGATTACAGCCTTCAGGCGCTCCTCAAATTCACCACGGTATTTGGTGCCGGCCACCAAGGCGGCCAAGTCAAGGGTTACAATTCGGCGATCCAATAAAAGTTCGGGAATATTTCCCTCTTTTATTCTTTGGGCCAACCCTTCCGCAATAGCGGTTTTGCCGACACCTGGTTCCCCGATCAAAACGGGGTTGTTCTTGGTTCGGCGGGAAAGGATTTGAATCACCCTTTCGATTTCATCTTCACGGCCAATAACAGGGTCCAGCTTAGATTCCCGGGCCATTTGAGTGAGGTCTCTGCCAAAGGCGTCTAAAGCCGGCGTTTTCGATTTTTTAACCTGCTTGGAAAACTTTGGAAAGGTTCCGCCCAAAAGATTGATGACCATGTCACGGGATTTTTCATAGGTAACGCCCAAATTCTCAAGTGCCCGGGCCGCGACGCCTTCCCCTTCCTGGATAATTCCCAATAGGAGGTGTTCGGTTCCAATGTAGTTATGGCCCAGTTTTTGAGACTCTTCCGCGGCCAATTCCAGAACCTTTTTGGCCGAAGGCGTAAATTGGGGATCTCCAATGGTCAGGGTGTCAGAGGAAGGGGTGGTCAGGTTTTCGACTTCAATCCGAACAGATTCCAAATCAACACCCAAGGATTCCAAGACCGCCACAGCCACTCCACCGCCCTCGCGGATAAGGCCCAAAAGCAAATGCTCGGTGCCGATAAAATTATGGTTAAGCCGCCTTGCTTCTTCCTTGGCAAGGGGGTTGATGACTTTTTTAGCTCTCTCCGTAAAACGCTCGAACATGAAATTCTCCTTAAAACGGGGCTTCGAATCTTTATTTCAACTGAACCGGGTATATAAATCAACTTTTAAGGCTTTTTAAAGCTCATATTCTTTCGGGTGTTATTAGCACCTTAGGGCTTTCGTCACTCAGGCTCCACCTCTTTGAGTACCTGGTTCAGAAGCTTGGCCCTTTCCGTCAATTCTGCTTGGGGGTTCATTTCTCCGGTGGAATTCTTGGCCAAATGGGCCGGTTGAATCATGATCAGAAGCCGGTTCAATTTTGACAAGTCGATACCCTTCAATATTTTTTGGGTGACCCCCAGCCGAAGGCCCGAAAGACCGTCCAATCCCTCCTGCAGATCCACTAAACGGGCGAATTTAAGCGCGCCCAGTTCCCTGCAAATACGGTCAACGACCTTTTCTTTTTCATGCTGAAACAAGGCTTTTTGAGCCTGCGTTTCCGCTTCTACCATTTGACGCGCCACCTGCTCGACGTGTTCCACGATTTCAAAGGTCTTTTTCCCCAAGGAGGACTGGTTGGAGATTTGGAAAAAAGCGCTGGCGACCTGGGTGGTTTCCCCCTGCAGCCCACGGATATTCAAACCGACCTGGGCGACTCCCTGGAGAACCTGTGCGATACGGTTGGAATAGACCAAGGCGGGAAGGTGGACCATTACGCTGGCCCTAAAAGCCAGTCCCAGGTTGGTGGGACAAGCGGTCAGAAACCCATATTGGGAATGCCTAGCAAAGGGAAGCCGTTCGGACAACCGGCGTTCAACTTGGGTTAGGGCCGAAGCCGCGTTCTTTAAATTAAGACCGCTTCGAAAGGCTTGAAGGCGAAGCTGGTCTTCCTCATTGATCAGAAAGCTAAACCCTTCTCTTTCGTCAAAAGCGACGGCCCTTTCACCGAGGCTCGCGGCGTGCTCAGCCGAAATCAACTGGCGTTCGGTCAAAAACTGCCGGTCAAGTGAGGATATCCCGGTCAACCGGGCGAAAGTTAAATGGGACAAACCCGTTTCGGTGAGGATCGCCCTTTGAAGGGTCTCTACAATCTCCCGCTGTTCCGCCGCGCTGGCATGGTGGGGAAATTTACGGCCCTCAAAGTTGCGGGCAAAGCGGACCCTTGTCGAGACGACGATCCCGCCGAAGGGTCCAGGCTGTGTAAACCATTCCTCGCCGTTCTTGAGCAATTCCTCGAAAGCCATCCTAGCCTTTCTCCATCCGTTGAATTTCATCCCTTATTTGGGCCGCCTCTTCGAATTTTTCTTTCTTTACTGCTTCACGCATTTTTTCCCTCATAGCGGTCAGAGGCTCATCTGTAGAAGGCGTTTTGGATGCAGGCGGTGGAGTGGCTTCTTTGTTTTCAGGTTGCTCTTCCACATGCCTAGCATGGCCGTGAATGTTGGTGATGAGAGGCTCCATAAAAGACGAGAAAGAATCGTAGCATTTCGTGCAACCCAAACGTCCGTTTTGCCTAAAGGTTGAAAGTTGATAACCGCAATGGGGACATTGAAGCTGGGTTTCATGAGAAATTGAAGCCGGGGTTGGTTCTCCGCTTGAGGATTCCGCAACACCCCACGGAAGCATCTGTTGAAGCAGACCCGTCAAAGCCGCCAAGGGATGAAAATTGAGGGCATTCCAAACACCAAAGGTTTGACCTTGTTCCTGGGCGCAGACTTCGCACAGGTGGGCTTGAGTGGTCTCATTACCCACCGTTTGAGAAAAGAAGACGGTCGCTTGTCTCTGTCCACATTTTTGGCAAAGCATCTTCACTCCTAAAACATGAATATACCGTGAATTAAATAAACTATTTCCCGCGTTTTAAATACTCGCTAAAACTTAACCAAATTGAATCTATTTTAAATTCTCCATTTTCAAAAACGATCATCATTGGCAAATATCTAGCCTTAGCATCAATATATGTAAAAGCTCACCCACCACTAGACATAAAATCTGGTCGCATTTCTTTATAATTTTTGTGTTTTTTGACCCAGTCACGAATTTTTCCAAAATCGCTTCGCCATTGGTTCCCATTGTTTTCATTTAGGTATTTTTTTGTTATGCATTTCAAAAATTTTTTCTCGTCGTTGTTTTCTGCAGCATCCACTACAACAAATGGCAGTGAAGTAGCTGCTATATCCTTTTCTTTCCAGAAATCATCCGATCCATAAGCAATTCCAGCATCTTTTGAAAATCCTTTTTGAATACCCAACAAACACAAGAGAAAGGCAAATAAATAAAGTTTCATTTTTAAAACCCCTAGCACCAAATAATTTTATGTTTTAGTTTCTCTTTTGGGTGACTTTTCCATCCTGAAGAGTCAAGACATGGTCCGCGCGTTTGGCCAAGGGCTCATAGTGGGTGACTACGATAAGGGTCCTGCCCTCGGTTTGGCATATTTTCCAAAGGGCGTCATGGATTCCCTCAGCCGTCTTGGCGTCCAGATTTCCGGTAGGCTCGTCGGCTAGGATGACTTCCGGCTCATTCATCATCGCCCTGCAAACTGCCACCCTTTGCTGTTCCCCTCCCGAAAGCTCACCAGGTTTATGGCTCGAACGGTTGGAAAGGCCTACCTGCGCCAAAAGCATTTCGGCCCGTCCCAAACAAAACTCATAGGGTTTCCGGCCGACTCGTCCCGGTAAAATCACATTTTCGAGAGCCGTCAATTCGGGCATCAGATGGTGAAACTGGAAAACAAAGCCAAAGAATTTGTTTCGCAGGGCCGCCAATTTGTCTCCCTCAAGATCGTAAAGGGATTGATTCCGGCAATAAACTTTTCCTGCCGAAGGACTGCTTAATCCTCCCAAAAGGGTAAGCAATGTACTTTTTCCCGATCCCGAAGGTCCCAAGATGACCGTGATGTCCCCGGCGTCCAAAGAAAAGGAAACGTCATTCAGGGCGTTAATCTCCTGACCGTCCAAATGGTAGGTTTTAGTGACTTTTTCAACCTTTAAAATTTCCATATTCAACCTTGGCCTTGCTTATCCAAATTAACTGTAACGAATCGCGTCCACCGGCTCCAACTTCGCCGCCTGACGGGCTGGGTAAAGGGTGGCTAAAAAACAAAGAACAACGGCAAGGGATGGAATCAAAAGGTAGCACAAGGCGGGGTCCACCTTTACCGGTAGGCGGTCAATGTAATAGACCATTCCCCCGCCGGGCATCGGAATGGGAACTTTTGAGATAATTTCGCAAAGGACAAACCCTCCGAACACCCCCACTATTATTCCGATAACGCCAATGAACATTCCCTCGAAGATGAAAAGAAAGGTGATGCTTTTATCCGTTCCTCCCATGGCCTTCAAGATGCCTATTTCCCTGGTTTTTTCAATCACCATCATGGTGAGCGGATTGACGATGTTGAGGGCCGCTACCAGCACGATCAAAGAGAGGATGATGGCCATGACCCATTTTTCAGTCTGAAGCGCCACGAAAAGGTTATGGTTCATCTGAAGCCAGTCCTGGACGAAATAAACCCCGTTGAACTTCTCGCGGATGGACTTAGCCACCGCCGGAGCCAAGTCCACGTCATCCACCTTGACCGCCACCCCGGTCACATTGGGATTCAGTTGGTACATCTTTTGTCCGTTATCCAGAGAAACATAGCTGTAAGCCGAATCATAGTCGTACATTCCCGTCGATAGGATGCCGACTACTTGGAATTTCATGCTGCGCGGCATCATCCCCAAGGGCGTTTGCTGAAGGATTGGCAAAAAAAGGATCAAGTCGTCTCCCACACTTACTTGGAGCCGTTGAGCCAGTTCCGCCCCTAAAAAAATGCGCTCGTTTCGTCCGGCGCCCCCATTAGCCGGCATGACCAGGTCGGTGGACTTGGCGCTCCAGAGAAATTTGTCCAAATCCGCGATGGCTTGGGGCGCGTTGGGATCCACTCCCCATACCATCACGCCCAAAGACCTTTCCTTGGAACGGGCGAGAGCCTGTCCCTCCACATAGGGGCCCACGGCTTTGATATGAGGCATGGAGCGAATGGCGTCTGTGATTTTTTGGTAATCGGAAAGGGGTGTATTTTTGAATCCCGAAACCACAATATGGGCGTTAAGCCCGACAATTTTCGATTTCAAGTCGTCGTCAAACCCGTTCATGACCGAAAGAACGACGTTCAAGGCCATCACCCCGATGGCGACCCCGAGAACCGACAGCCAGGTGAGGATCGAGATGGCTTTCCGTTTACGTTTGGAACGCAGGTAGCGGAGACCCAGAAAAACTTCAAATGGTAATTTCACTTTAAGGCCTTCAAAAAAGAGGTAAGGATCCGTCCAAGCAAGAAACAGTGTTTATTCAAAAACCATCTTTTCCTCATCTTCTCGGGACCTGAGAAGGGGAAAGAGAATGACGTCCCTGATGGAAGGGCTGTCGGTTAAAAGCATCAGCAAACGGTCGATGCCGATCCCTACTCCTCCGGCAGGAGGCATACCGTAAGAGAGGGCCAGGATATAATCCTCATCCAGATACATTCCCTCCTCATCACCGGCCTTACGAAGTTCCACTTGCTTTTCGAACCGGCGCCGCTGATCCATCGGATCGTTTAATTCAGAAAAGCCGTTGGCGATCTCCCGCCCCAAAATGAAAAGTTCAAACCGCTCGGTCAATTCGGGTTTATCTGCCCTTGCCTTGGCAAGCGGGGACACTTCCACCGGAAAATCGGTGATAAAGGTAGGCTGGATCAGCTTATTTTCCACCAGTTCGCCGAACATCAAATAGGCCAGCTCAGCCTTGGAAAGTTTTTCGAGGTGTTTCACATTGGCGCTGGTTCCCTTCACCCTTAGGCGCAGGTCTTCCAGGCTGATGGTGTCGTAATCCACTCCGCCCAATTCTTTTAAGGCTCCAAGCAGGGACATCCTCTTAAAAGGCGGAGTAAAATCTATCTCTTCCCCGCCCACCTTCATTTGAAGTCCTTGTCCCGCGGCCTTCGCTGCTTCCGAAAGCAGGTTTTCCGTTAGGGCCATCGCCGTTTCGTTATTTCCATAAGCCTGATAGGCCTCCAGCATGGTGAACTCGGGATTGTGCTTGATGCTAATCCCTTCATTACGGAAATTGCGGTTAATTTCGTAGACCCGCTCAAAACCGCCCACCACAAGCCTTTTTAAATAAAGCTCCGGGGCAACCCGAAGATAAAGATCCATATCCAGGGTGTTATGGTGCGTTACGAAGGGACGGGCCGCGGCGCCTCCCGGAATCGGATGCATCATAGGCGTTTCGACCTCTAAGAATCCCTGGGTGTCCATAAAGGCTCGCATGGCGGCCACGACCTTGGACCGGGCCTCGAAAGTTTTCCGCACCTCGGCGTTCACGATTAAATCAACATATCGGTTACGGTACCGGGTTTCCACGTCGGTCAAACCATGCCACTTTTCAGGAAGAGGATGGAGGGACTTTGAAAGCAATTGAAAGGATTCGGCGTGGATGGAAACTTCTCCAGTCTTGGTCTTAAAGGGAAAACCCTTGACGCCGATAATGTCCCCCAAATCCAAGGTCTTAAACACCTCGTAGGCGGATTCCCCAATCACGTCTAATCGTACATAAATTTGAATGCGGCCCTTTGCGTCCTGTAGGTGCGCGAAAGAGCTTTTCCCCATCCCGCGGATGGTCATGAGGCGGCCCGCCAGGGAAACCTTGTCACCCTCGGCATGCTCCCCCGGCTGCAAATGGGGATACTGGGCGAGGATGTCGGTGGAATGGTGGGACTGGGGAAAGGCGGCCGAGGGATAGGGATTGATTCCCTTTTCCTGAAGAGCCTTCAGTTTTTCAATTCGGATTTTGACGAATTCGTTGAGTTCGGACAAGAAATGTTCCTTACAAGTTTTGCTTGGACCTTAGGCTGGTGAATCATACCAATGGGTCTCAAGGAGGGTCAATGAAGGGGTCCATCCGGTAGCGGTTCAGATATCCCCTTGGCCCCTTGGGCTTTTAAAAAGTCATCCTTGCTGAGTTCAACCGTCACAAAATAAGCCGCCTGATACTGATTAGGAACATTTTTCCACACTGCGTTAGGATAAACCTCTTTTAAATGTTTTTGGAAGTTCGGGCATTGCCAGGGGCAAAAAATGAAAACCACGTCCTTATCCACCTTATTCAAAATGGGCAGGACCGTGTTATCGGTGAACTCGGCAACGGGATAATTTTCATTGCTCATGATCCGCGCCGGGTTGCTCCAATCCTCCAGCAGGATAAACAACTGCCTTTGGGGACCGTAAAAATTGACCTGCTTGGATAGGAGAAGATGGTTAAATCCCATTTGCTCCCATTGGCCCTGACCAACTGGCCAGCCAAAGAAATAGGCATGGACATTAAAAGCCAGGGAGCCGGCCATCATCAAGGCAAGCCCTCCCTGCCACAGGGTTTTCGGAAGCCTTCGCGTCAATTCCAATGCCAGAAGCCAGTCGATGAAGCGGGCCACCATCATCAAGGAAAAAGGCAAAACCAGGTAACAGCGTATCGCACTGAAATAACCCAAATCGGGATGGGTCTGGGCGAAGGCCGTGGCGGTCAGGGCGATGGCCAAGCCAGGAAGCATGATCCAGCTGAGGCGTTTCCCCAAACCGGCGATCGATAGGGCAACCCCCCCGATCAGGAAAAGGCTCGTAAAGGGGTCCAACATGGGGTTGCCCGCCGGGTCAAACCGCAGGTCGTTGCCATCCCCTGGATTTTGAACCAGAGCCAAAAAGGCACGGCCAAAATTCTCAATCGGCAGCCACCATTTATGGGACTCGGCCGCCACCTTAAAAATATTAAGTTCCCCAGCACGGCCTGTCACCACATCGGGGCTAATGATGCAAACCCAAAGGGTTGGGCCGAACAGCCACATGAAGGCCGCTAAGGTCACCAGGATTTGTTTCCAATAGGCCTTGATAAAATGCTCCCTTCCCAGAAAAAGGGCGCCAAAGGCCGCCATGAACATCATGGGGGGAACCAGCCTGCCCGGAACATAGGTATCCAGGCAGAGAGCGGCGAAAATACCAGCCCACCAAAAATGCATCCTTTTGCCTTCCCTCAAACCCCTTTCCAGAAAATACAATCCGCAAAGGCAATAAAGAACGGTGAAAATCCCGTTGAAAGGGGAAAGGCTGTGAAAGAGGGTCCACCAGGACACGGCGAAGAAGTAACTCACCAAAAGGGAGGACGCCGATGAAAAAAACAACCGGCAGAATTTGAAAAACATGAAAATCGCCAAAAAACTTCCCAAGACGGAAACAAACCTCGCCACCCAAAGATGGGGCCCCAGTAATTTGTAAAATAAAGCTGTCACATAATAGGGCAGTGAGGCCGTCGCGCCCCATCCCACCCCGAAGGGATCGGTCATTGTGCCGTTGAGAACGTTCATGGTGTCCATAATCATGTTGGCTTCGTCGTTTTGCAGACCCACCACGTTGGCCGCCATGAAAGGAAGCCGAAGGGCCGCCGCCAAAAGAAGAATAAGGCCCAGCCAAATGGTTTCATGTTTTACGGGTTCGGAAGGAGCGGGGGCGGATTCTCCCCATTTAAAACGGATCGTCCAAATCAGAAGAACCGCGAAAGCGGCGACCGACAGGCCAAAAAGATTTTGCATCTGAAAGAGGCCGGCTTGAGCCACGACGAGGAGCGTCAAAAGCAGACGGATGTAATCCTCCGAAAGATTCTTCGGCGATTGTTTGAGGGGTGTTTGAAGGGGAGCCAAGGAAACCTCGCCCTTGGGCGGAAGGGACAAGATCAGGGACCAAAAGGAAAAAAGCTGAATGGGAATCCCGACCCGCCAAAAGGGAGGATTGTGGCAAAAGGAAAGGACGCCGAAGGTGCCCGAAACCACCCCCGCGATAAAATGAAGCCACGAAAAGGAATGTTTCGCGCCCTTTTCATATTTCCACTTGGGATAGACCCCTCGCGCGGCAAGCCCCAGGGCCAGGACGCCGAAGAAAACAGCGGAAACCATATCTTGAAAATGTTGATAGCAATAGGCCGCGTATAATCCAAAGCCGCCCGCGAGCAAAAAGGAAAGATCAATGGGTTGGGCCGGTGGAACCGAACCGACGGCATTCGCTGAAACTTTTTTTAGAGACGCCGGGGACCCTGCTTTTACCTTGAGGGTCTTTCCCTTCCCAGCGGAGGGTTTTCGTCTCACGGGCTTTCTGTTTGGCATAATCCCCTTCTCCTAATAAATTCCTTCGCAAACCAAATCATTCTACCAATTTCGCTTTCAACGCCGCCTCAATAAAGGGATCGAGGTCGCCATCCATGACCCGGCTGATATCGTTCACTTCCACTTCCGTGCGGTGGTCCTTAACCATCTGGTAAGGCTGAAAGACGTAGGAACGAATCTGGCTTCCCCACTCAATCTTCTTCTTGGCTCCCGCCACCTTGGCCATTTCCTCGTCATGGATGTCTTGATAATACTGAAACAACCTGGCCTTTAGCATTTTCATGGCTTGATCACGGTTTTGAAGCTGGGACCTTTGGGTTTGACAGGCCACGATGATACCGGTGGGCAAGTGGGTTAAGCGAACCGCCGTTTCCACCTTATTAACGTTTTGGCCGCCCTTGCCTCCAGACCGGAAGGTGTCGAGTTTGATGTCATCCGACCGGATCTCGAATTCCACTTCCTCCACCTCGGGCATGACATCCACCGAAGAAAAGGAGGTATGACGCCTTTTGTTAGCGTCAAAGGGTGAAATGCGGACAAGACGGTGAACCCCCCTTTCCACCTTCAGAAAACCGAAGGCCCAGGGGCCTTTGACCCAAAGAGAAACGGACTTGATCCCGGCTTCGTCCGCGACCTGGTAATCCAGGGTCTCCACCTCATATCCCTTGGATTCCATCCAGCGCAGATACATACGAAGCAGCATGCTGGCCCAGTCCTGGCTTTCGGTGCCGCCCGCGCCCGGATGGATGGAAAGATAGGCGTTATTAAAGTCGTACCTTCCCGTGAAATTACGGTTCAGCTCGAATTTCCGGAAATCCACCTCAAACCGGGAATAGCTTTGCTCCATCTCGGCAAGCAAAGCCGGGTCATGCTGTTCTTTGAGCAGTTCCTGGCAGGCCAGGAGATCGTGGTACTGTTTCTCAAAATGCCGTACCAGCGTTTGGGTGTCTTTGAGCCGGGAAAGCTGGGAAGTCACCTGTTGAGCCGATTTGGGATCGTCCCAGAAATGGGGTTGGGTGGTTTGAGCCTCTAAGCGCTCAATGTCACGGTTGACTTGAGCGGGGTCAAAGATGATCCCTCACTTCGGTGAATTTGCGTTCCAATTCCCTAACATCCAGTTCAAACAACGCCAAAACCACCACCACCTCTCTTGGGAAAATCGCCCTTCCGGAAGGCTCCGCCTTTCGAAGGGCCTGTTTAGCTTAAGGGATAGGCCCTCCCGCTTCATCAAAAAAACCATTCAAATCTCAAAACCACTACTGGAGAAATGCGGCGAGGGGTCTTGTTGACAGGTATTTTTCCCTACTCTAAACTTTGCGTTTCCAAGTCTCATCCCTGTATTCAGGCCGCAAGGATCATTCATGCTCGTCTCTGAAAAATGGCTCCGAACTTTTCTGGATTGTCCCGCTGCCCTTCCCGAAATCCTCGACAAGCTGGTGAAGGCGGGGGTTCCGGTGGAGTCGGTTCGCACTTTAGGCAAGGACACCACCCAAGTCGTCATCGCGGAACTTTTAGAAGTAAATAAACATCCCCAAGCCGACCGCCTTTCGGTCACCCAAGTCTCCACGGGTTCGGAAACCTTTCAGGTCGTTTGCGGGGCCAAAAATATCGCCCCGGGTCAAAGGGTCCCCTTGGCCAGGGTTGGGGCCGTGCTTCCCGGCGATTTCGCCATTAAAGCCGCCAAGATTCGAAATATTGAATCCTTTGGAATGCTTTGTTCGGCAAAGGAATTGGGTTTGGCCGAGGAGGCGGAGGGAATCCTGATTCTCCCGCAGGACGCTCCCTTGGGCGAAGATTTTCTCAAGTACATGGGTCTTCCCGATACCCTCTTCGAGTTGGAAATTTTTCCCAACCGCCCGGACCTTTTAAGCCACTGGGGGGTCGCCCGGGAAGTGTCGGCCCTTTTCAATTGTTCCCTTCGGCAGCCTCAAACCCCCGCCGCGCAAGAAACCTCCACGGATATTTCGTCTCGAGCGTCCGTAACCGTGCAAAATCCAGACCTGAATCCGCTTTACACCTGCCGGATGATCGAAGGAGTCACGGTCGGCCCTTCCCCCCGTTGGCTTTCCCAAACCCTGGAAAGATTAGGCCATAGGTCCATTAACAACATTGTGGATGTAACGAATTACGTCATGCTGGAACTAGGCCAACCCCTCCACGCTTTTGATTACGATCAACTGGCGGGTAACCAAATTGTGGTTCGAACCGCCCACAAGGGCGAGAAAATTCCACTTTTGGACAATTCGCTTCGGGAACTTCAAGAATCGATGCTGGTCATTGCCGACCGCGAAAAACCGGTCGCCCTGGCCGGCATTATGGGAGGAAGCAATTCCCAGGTGATCGGAACCACACGCAACCTGCTACTAGAATCAGCTCTGTTTCATGCCGGAGCAGTTCGTAAAACCGCGCGGCGTTTGTCGATATCCACGGATTCTTCGTATCGATTTGAAAGGGGCGTTGATCCGGGAGGCGTCCTACGGGCGCTGAACCGGGCCGCGCAACTTATTTTAGAAGTGGCGGGCGGCGCCCTCTGCAAAGGGGTCTTGGAGAAACGCGGACAGGTTCCCTCACCCTCTGCCGTGGATTACCGTTCCACGCGCGCCGATAAGATTTTAGGTTTGAAAATCCCAGAGGACCGCCAATTGTTGATTTTAAAAAACCTCGGTTGCGAAATGACCAGCGGAACCCACCCGGGGTCCGCCAGGGTGACGCCACCCTCGGCCAGGTTGGACCTGAACCGTGAAATCGACCTCATCGAGGAAGTTGCCAGGGTCTCGGGATATGAACAGATTCAACCCCTGGCGCCTAAAATTTCCTCCCATC
The DNA here is from genome assembly GCA_963738405.1 of candidate division FCPU426 bacterium. Lineage (GTDB taxonomy): Bacteria > Oederibacteriota > Muellerivitia > Muellerivitales > Muellerivitaceae > CAVTWJ01. The sequence goes on from CAVTWJ010000016.1 coordinate 22,915, forward strand.
TCTCCGCTGTCGGCTCCTCTATTCCATACGAAACCGAAACCCGCCAGCTATTTCACCAGATGGGCCTATTCGAGGCCGTAAACACGACTTTCCTCCCTCCTGATTACGCCGATCGCCTTTGTTTAAACGAAAAGGATCCCCTTCGTGAAGGTCCAACCCTTTTAAATCCTCTGGCCGAGGATCAAAAGGTGCTTCGTCCCAGCCTTCTTCCATCTCTTCTTTCCAACATCCAATTGAACCTTTCCCACCAACAACCCCGGGTCGCGCTTTACGAATTAAATAAGGTTTTTAAATACCTTGCCGGACAGTCACCCGCCGAATCCTACCAAGCCGCAGCGCTGATGGCCGGTTTGATCCAAGAGCCAACCTGGACGGCCCAGGAAAGGCCCGCCGATTTTTACGACTCCAAGGGCCTAGCTGAAAGCCTTCTAGGGCATGCGGGACTTGAGAGCTTGAAATGGGAATATGGGACTCTGGGCATGCCTTATCAAACCTCCGAAAGTTTTAAGGTATTCAACAGCGGGGGGCAAACCTTGCTTTGGGGGGGAACCCTCCACCCCAAGGTTTTGAAAAACTATGGCGTTAACGGCGGGGTCGCCGCCATGGAGGTTGATCTGACTCTTCTGGGCCAATCTCTAACCGCCCGGCCCCAATACCGTCCCTTGCCTCGTTTTCCGGAGGCTTGGAGAGACATTGCCCTGATCGTGCCCGATGGTGTAACATCGGCCCAAGTATCGGAGGGGGTCCAGGCTCTGCAACCCGCTCACTTGGTTTCCATGGCCCTTTTTGACCATTACCGGGGAACAGGGATTCCTTCAGGGGCCCGCAGTTTGGCTTATCGCCTGCGGTTCCGTGACGCGGACCGCACCCTGACCGAAGCCGAAATTAATGATTCACTGTCTAAGATCCTGGCCTATTTGAAGGAGAGTTTCTCCATTGCAATCCGATGAGCTCTTTCCGTCCGAACCGCCAACCTCCTGGCCCCTTCTTGAAAACCGCATCAATCGGCTTTTAGAAGCCATTGTGCAGCTTCGCAACGCCAACGCGTCGTTGATGAAAGAAAATGTCATTCTCCAAAACCAGTTAAAGGACAAGGAAACGGAAGCCCCCGCCCTCCCCTCCCAGCCGGTCTCGGCCGGACCCAGCCCGGAGGAAACCCGATTGCGCCACCAATATGACGAAGCCCTGGAAGATTTGAAAAAGGTAAAGACCAACCTCCAAAGACTTGAGAATTTGGCCCGCGAGTTTCACCTTGAGGATTCGGATGCTTTAGTCGAGGAAAAAGAATGAGCGAAAAAAAATCCGTCACCGTTCAAATCTACGGCAACGAATATACCCTCAAGGGCGAGGCCGACCCCCATTACATCGCCGAGCTGGCTAAATTCGTCGACACCAAAATGGCCGATATTGGGCGAAAATCCTCCGCGCCCGCCGCCAAGGTCGCCATTCTGGCGGCCATGAACATCGCCGATGAGTACCATCGGCTAGAAAAAGCCAAGGCCGAAAACCTGAAATTGATCGAAACCCTCGAAAAAAACCTTCTGGAAATGAAACGGTCTTCCGACGGCTCCCTGCGCCACACCCTGGAGCTGAAAGACCAGTTGGACCGTTTTAAGGCCGACGCGGGCGAAAAATCCAACCTCAACGAAGAAGCCGCCAAATCCAAAGCCGCGCTGGAGGACGCCTCGAAGAAATTGGCGGAGCTCGAATCCGAACTCACGCGTTCCAAGGAAACCGCGGCCTCCCTTAAGAGCCAGACGGAAAAAGTCCAACAAATGCTCGATTCGGAGAAGGCCAAGGCCGATGGGAACCTGCGGGAAATTAACGAGTTGAAGATTAATCTGGGGGAAGCCAAGGCGGAACTGGGAAAGACCAAGGAAGATGCCGAGCGTTTCAAATCCCAGTTTGAAATGGCACAGAAAGAACTTCACCAAGCCAAGTCCGAGGAAAACAAATCCGAAAAGGACGCTGAGCAGCTGCTGGAAGAACTGGAAAGGGCGCAAAACGACCTGAAATTCACCAAGACCGAGATGGAAAGATTAAGGAGCCTTTCGGGGAAACCCTTAACCCCATCCCGGCCCCCCGCCGCCCCTTCCCTGCCGCCCGATGAAAAGCTCCAGGCCCTTTTTCGGAAAATCGACGCTATTCTCGAATAGTCGATCCTCGCCCTGCCCCTTTTTCCTATTGGATCTTGACCGATTTTACCTTCCAGATTTCGTCGCAATATTCCTGGATGGCCCGGTCGCTCGAAAACTTTCCCATCCGCGCCACGTTTAAAATCGACATCCTCGTCCATTGTTCCTGATCCTGGTAAAGTTTGGACACCCGATCCTGACATTCCAAATAGGAGTCAAAATCCGCCAAAAGCAGGTACTCGTCGCGGCTCAAAAGCGAATCCACGAGAGGCTTGAAGAGGTTCGGATTCTCTGGCGAGAAAAAACCGCTTGAGATCAGGTCCAGGACCCCCTTGAGTTCCGGCGATCTCTCAGCGTATTCCCAGGGCTTGAAACCTTCCCTTTTAACTTGGGCCACTTCCTCGGCCTTCAGGCCAAAAATGAAGATGTTTTCGTCGCCCACCTCTTCCTTAATCTCGATATTGGCTCCGTCCAGGGTTCCGATGGTCAAGGCTCCGTTCAAGGCGAATTTCATATTGCCGGTGCCTGAGGCCTCATAGCCGGCGGTCGAAATCTGCTCCGAAAGATCCGTGGCCGGAATGATCTTCTCCGCCAGGGAAACCCGGTAATTGGGCAAGAAGAGCATGGTCAGCTTGCCTTGGATCTGCGGATCCTCGTTGACCACGTCCGCGATAGAGCCGATGAACTTGATGATGAGTTTTGCCGTGGCGTAGCCCGGGGCCGCCTTTCCGCCAAAAAACACAGTTCGGGGCGTGATCACCGACCGGGGATCGGCCTTGAGGCGGCGGTAAAGGGCGATGACGTGGAGGGCGTTCAACAGCTGCCGCTTGTACTCATGGATCCGTTTTACCTGCACATCAAAAAGGGTGTCGGGGTTGACCGCCACCCGGTGCTCGGCCGCGATGAGCGCGGAAAGCTTTTCCTTGTTCAAGCGCTTGACCGCCCTCCATTCGGCCTGAAATTTCTTGTCGGCGGCGTATTTCTCGAGTTTTTTCAAATCGGTCAGGTCGGTGATCCACTTGTCCGAAATACGGGAAGTGATAAGGCTCGCCAAGGGGGCGTCGCATTTGCGAAGCCAGCGGCGCTGGGTGATGCCGTTGGTCTTGTTGTTGAACCGCTCAGGAAACAAGTCAAAGAAGTCTGGCACCACCGTCTTTTTCAGAAGTTCGGTATGCAGTTCGGAAACCCCATTGATGGAATGGCTTCCGATGATGGCCAGGTAGGCCATGCGGATGTGGGGTTCCACACCCTCCTCGAAAATGGAAACCCTGCGGAGCCGGTCCACGTCCCCGGGGTAACGGGTAGAGACTTCCCTTAAGAAACGGGCGTTGATTTCCTGGATAATCTGGAGGTGGCGGGGGAAAAGCCTCCCAAAAAGCGAGAGGGACCATTTTTCAAGGGCCTCCGGCAAAAGGGTGTGGTTGGTATAGGCGAAGATCGCCTTGGTCATCGCCCAGGCCTTCTCCCACTCCACCCCTTCCTCATCCACTAAAACGCGCATCATTTCGGCGATGGCGATGGTGGGATGGGTGTCGTTGAGCTGGATGGCCGCCGCCTCGGGAAGGTTGAGGATATTGTCCTGTTCCCGTTTGAAACGGCGAAGGATGTCCTGAATCGAGGCCGAAACGAAGAAATACTGCTGTTTCAAACGCAGTTCCCGGCCCTCCGGGTTGTTGTCGTTGGGATAAAGAATTTTCGAAATGGTTTCGGATTCGGTTTTGTGGGAAGTGGCCGCGAAATAGTTGCCCTGATTGAAAAAATCAAGCTCGAATTCCTCGGTGGCCTTGGCGGACCAAAGCCGCAGGTTGTTGACAGTCTTGTTGCCGTATCCCGGCACGGGCGTGTCGTAGGCCTGGGCCAAAACATCTTCGGTTCCCACCCAATCGAACACCACCTTGCCGTTTCGGGAAACGCGCTGGGTCACATGACCGCCGAATTTCACCCGGTAGCTGTACTCGGGCCGCGGTATTTCCCAGGGATGTTCCTTGGCCAGCCACTCGTCGGGTTCCTCCACCTGGAAACCCCGGACGATTTTCTGGCGGAAAATGCCGTAATCGTAGCGGATGCCGTATCCGTAGGCCGGAATCTCAAGGGTGGCCAGTGAATCGAGGTAACAAGCCGCCAAACGTCCCAGGCCCCCGTTCCCCAGCCCTGCGTCCAGCTCCGCCTCTCGTACTTCTTCCAGTTTGAGCCCCAATTCATCCAAGGCTTCCAGCACGTTGGGTTCGACCTGAAGGTTGAGGATGGAATTTCCCAGGGTCCTGCCGATCAAAAATTCCAAGGAAAAGTAATAGACCCTTTTAACTTTTTGCGAACGGTAGATCCGCTGGGTGGACACCCAGTTTTCCACCAGCCGGTCCCGGATGCCGTAAGCCAGGCTTAAGAACCGGTCGTAATTGGTAGCCGTTAAGGGTTCCTTGACGAGCCTATATTTGAGGTTGTTCTCGTAAGAATGTCGGAAATCCGCGGGGGAAGTCCCTTTGTGGTAATCATGATCAATGGTGACCGGATTGGTACCCTGGGATGCCTTGGAAAGAGGTTTGGCCTTTGAGGTTTTATTGGCGTTATTCTTTTTCATGGGTTTCCTTTACATCAAATTGGGCATCATAAACTTGGGGTGTTCGTCCGATCATTTTGGATTTTTTAACATTTAAAAAAGAAGGCGCCCCTTGCTTCGGCTGGGAGGGTGCCAGCAGGGAACGAAATATTAGAAATCCGGAACCCAAAACCGCGAGGGAAATGGCCAGCATGAAGGCCACGGGAATCAAGGCCAGAACCGCTAAAACCAAAAGAGGCCCCATCCAAGCGGGGGCATTCCAAGACCTTATCACCATTCGCATTCTATCCCCTCCCCCAACCTCTGCTTTTCACGATTACAAGTCACATGGAAGTAAAACGATAACGGAATGGGAAGCATTGTGCCGAAGCTCCGCCCAATTCTCAACTGCCGAATGATTGGGTTTCTTCATGGAAAGTGCCACACCCACAGGAGACTTGAAATTTGTACTTTTCAATAGGCTAAACGTCAAAGAAAAAAAGTAGGCAACTTGACACCCGCAGGACGGGTCCTAGAATAACTCAAGGCCTTCTGCGGTGTTCGATCTTGGAATGGGAAATTTTGAGCCACAAAACAAAAAACGGGTTTCTATCAACCTGCCGGGGATAGTCTTCTTCGGAAGCGATTGAACCGAACGGGCGGGAACCCACCTGACAACTGTCAGGCCTCAAAAGAGTACTGTTTCAACCGGCACAGGCGGGGGCTTTTTATTTTTCTCAATCCTAACACCCCTTGCCCCTCCTCGCCCCCGCGCTTAACATAAACTTATGGATTTATTCGATTCCATCCCGGAAGAAAAAGACGAAGCCCGCCCCCTCGCCATCCGCATGTCCCCCAAAACCCTCGAGGATTACGTGGGCCAGGAGCACCTTCTGGGGACCGGAAAACTTTTGCGGCGTTTGCTGGAATCGAACCGTATCGTTTCTTTAATCCTCTATGGCCCTCCGGGAACCGGAAAAACCGCCTTCGCCCGTTTGGTGGCGAGGCGGACCAAAAGCCGATTCACGGCCCTCAACGCGGTGACTTCGGGGTTGGCTGATCTGCGCAAGGTCTTTGACGAGGCCTCCGAAAACAAGAAACTTTACCAACGTTCCACGATTTTATTTTTGGACGAGATTCACCACTTCAACAAGAGCCAACAGGACGCCCTCCTTCCCCATTTGGAACAAGGCACGGTGATTTTGATCGGAGCCACCACCCAGAACCCTTTTTTCGCCCTCAACAACGCCCTTCTCTCCCGGTCCAGGGTTTGTGAATTGCGGCCCTTGGAGGAATCCCATTTGAACCTGATCTTGGATCGGGCCCTATCCGATCCCCAAGCGGGCCTCGGCCAGCACAAGGTTCAAATGTTTCCGGAGGCCAGGGAACATTTGATCAAGGCCTGCGGCGGGGATGCCCGCTCCCTTTTGAACGCCCTGGAGGTCGGGGTGCTGACCACTCCCGCCGGGGCGGATGGAACGATCCCTTTCACCCTGGAAGTCGCGCAGGAATCCATTCAAAAGCGGATGGTCCGCTATGACGCCGACGGCGACGGCCACTACGACACCATCTCAGCCTTCATCAAAAGCATCCGGGGCTCAGATCCGGACGCGGCCCTCTACTGGCTGGCGAAGATGCTTTACGCGGGCGAGGACCCCCGGTTCATCGCGAGAAGGCTGGTTATTTCAGCGTCCGAGGATGTCGGCAACGCGGACCCCCAGGCCCTTTTGGTCGCCACGGCCGCCCAGCAGGCCTTCGAATTTTTGGGGTTGCCCGAAGGACGAATCCCCCTGGCACAGGCCACGGTTTATTTGGCCACGGCCCCCAAGAGCAACGCTTCCTACATGGGGCTTGAAAATGCCACGGAGGACGTGAAAAAGGAATCCACCAAAGAGGTTCCCGATCACCTTCGAAACGCTCCCCATCCCGGCATGAAAGCCCTGGGGCATGGGGTGGGCTACCAATACGCCCATGATTTTCAAGACCATTTTGTCAGCCAGGAATACGCGCCCAACCTGCCGGTCTATTACATCCCGACCCACCTAGGTTATGAGGCTAAAATCAAAGCCTGGATGGAACACTTGAAAGAATTGACCCAACCCAAGGAAAAGGAGGGTCCCAATGGTTCAACGCCCTGATAACCCCGCCCCGAAGGACGAAAAGTCCGAATTGAGGGAAAAGCTCAAGCATATCCGCGATTCAGTGGATCGGGGGCTCGCGGAAACTTCCTCCCTGATGGTTTGGAATATCCTCAAGGCCCGAGTGGAATACCAAAAGGCCAAGGGTATCGGCGCCTTTGCCTCCATCCCGCACGAAATCAACACTTACCCTATCCTCGAAGGCGCCCTCTCCTCGGGTAAAAAGCTGTACCTTCCGAAGGTCAGTAAAGATAAAGAATATTTCGAGTTTTACCCCGTCACCGACCTTAAAAATCTCCAGCCGGGACCCTTCGGCATCCAGGAACCCACCTCAACCAAAGCCGCGGATTGGGAAGACCTGGACCTGGTTTTGGTTCCCGGCTTGGCCTTTGACCGAAAGGGCAACCGCTTGGGGTTCGGCAAAGGCTTTTACGACAGGGTTCTTCCCCGCCTGAAAAAGAGCTGTTTAATTGTGGGCCTGGGCTATGCCTTCCAACTGGTGGAACAGGTTCCCGCCGGCATTCATGATGTACCGGTAAAGGCTATTCTCTGTGAGACCGGGTACATCCACTGCGCTAAATAAGCTGTACGAATCTATTCAACTTTTAAAAATTTATAATCCTAAAACAAATGGGTCCATTTGCTTTTCTGGAGTGTTTTGATTACTCTTTGGGCCAGTTCCACCTTCGAAAGGCTTTTCAATGAACATCCTACTTATCGGCGATATTATCGGCAAACCAGGCCGCCACGCCGTTCATAACAGTCTGGCCCGCCTTCGGGCCGACCACACCATCGATTTCATTGTGGCCAACGGCGAAAACCTCGCCAACGGTACGGGTATCCAGCCCGAACAGTTCAAAAACCTGATTGATATGGGGGTCGATGTGGTCACCTCGGGCAACCACATATTTTCTAAAAAAGAAGTCCGTGAAATTTTAGGTAAAGATCCCCGTCTTTTGAGGCCGCACAATTACCCATCCGAAAATCCCGGTTCAGGACTTGGCATCTACGATTGCAAGGGCATCCCGGTCGCGGTGCTCAATCTCATGGGCCGGGTCTACCTCTATCCCATCGACTGTCCTTTCAAGAGCGCCGACAAGGCTCTGGAACAGGTCAAGGGCAAGGCCAAAATTGTGATCGTGGATATGCATTGCGAAGCCACCAGCGAAAAAAGGGCTATGGGGTTTTATTTGGACGGAAGAGTTTCTTCGGTTACGGGAACCCATACCCATGTCATGACGGCGGATGAGGAAATTTTGCCGGGGGGAACGGCCTATCTCACGGATATCGGCATGTCGGGCTCTTCGAAATCATTGATCGGGATGAAGCCCGAACCCATCCTGCAGCGCTTTTTAACCGGAGCCCCGGCCCGTTTCGAGGTTTCGGAAGAACTTCCCTACCTCTTCCAGGCCGCCCTCGTTTCGGTGGACCCCGAAAACGGCAAGGCCACCAAAATCGAGCGCATTCGGCAATTCATCAGTTAATCGTGCTTTTTTCAAACCCCGACCGCCCATCCCTATTTCGTGTTCCCCGTATCAATGGGAACCGTTGCGCTATTGCCCGTTGAAGTGGGGGCCGGTGATTCGGGGACCGCGGTAGGGGCCGCATTTTCATCTTGGGGCGCGGCGGTAGCGGCTGGGATAGATGAATCGGTTGGAGTCGCGGCGGCTCCCTGATCTTCGGACGCGGAAACAGCGGAGACCTGGGCCAACTGAGCCTTTAGTTTTTTATAGTATTTTTTGACGGCAGGCGTGGTGGGATCGATCTTCGCGGCCTTCTTGTAATTCTCCAAAGCTAACTTTAAATGGTTCTTCCCCTTCAAATGGAACTGGTAAATCACCCCGATCGTGCCGTAGGACTCCGCATAGTAGTAATAAGCCACCTTTTCCTTGATCGAAACGGCCTTCTTTAAATCGGCCACGGCGGTCTGGTATTTATGGGCGTAAAAGGCGTTGATGCCCATGAGATAAAACTTTTTCACCCTTGAATGAAAAACCGAGCCCTCGCCCGGGGCGGGAGTCGGAGTGTTTTCAATCAGCAATTCGGATTCGGTCGGGGTCGGGCTGGGGCTTGAAACATAAGGCACGGAAGTGGGCGTGTCCGTTTCCATTGGAGCCATGGGAGTGGGTGTCTCGGTCGGTGTCATCCGGACCACGGGAGAAGGCATAGGGCTTTCCACAGGAGAAGCCGCGGGAGTTTGAACAGGGGTAGGCGTGGGAGCCGCCGAACTTTCCAAGGCAATCGCGTAATCAATCCCCACCCTGGCGTCCACATATTGAAAAAAATTCGGCGAATTCCCCATCCAGTGGCTTTCCACGGCGAAATCCAAGGACATGGGGCCCACAAACGCTACCTTGGTGCCAATCCCGGCCTTAAGCGCCGTGCTTCCTCCCCATTGGGTTGGGGAAGCTCCAGCCAGGTTTAAACCCGCCCCTCCTGAAATGTAAGGGTTGTAAGGCAGCTTCATTCCCGCGAAAGGAAAAAGCCTTCCTTCCACATTTAAGCTGCCCGCCGTAAAGGCCTGGAGTCCGTAAAAGGTGGCGGTCTCGTAACTGAGTCCCACCGAGGCATAATGGCTGGGTTGGTATTCGGCCAGAAAGTCCAAACCCAGTCCGTCATAATTTGTTTGTCCAAGGGATAACGGCTGAACCGGTGTGCCATAGAGAAAGAAAAGGGAGGCCGAAAGGGGGGCTAGATCATCCGCCGCTCCCGCGAAGGAAACGGCCAACAGGAAGAAACCGACGGTCAAGGCGAAGCGGTAAGTTTTCAAGAATGTCCCTTTTTCGCTTTCCGCCTCAAATCGAAGCGTCTCAGCGGGAATGTTTTGTCAATTTCTTCAGATACTTTCGGGCGGTACGGTTCGCGGGATCGCATCTCAAGGCCGCCCTGTAATAAATCACAGCCTTCTTGTTGTGACCCTTTTCCGGATAATAAAATTCGTAAATAAGCCCCAGGGTGGAATAAGCCTCGGAATATTTATATTTGGGCATAGTGGGATCGGAAAAATTAATAGTCTTTTTCAAATAGGTGATGGCCGTTTCGTAATCCTTTTGTTTGTAACGCTTAATTCCCGCATCGTAGAACTCCCTGGCATGGACGGAACCGTGAAAATATTTAACGGCAGGGGTCGGGGTATCGGTGGGTTCGGCTTCCATCGCGGTTTCGGAGGCGGGAGCCGATTGGGTTTGAACAGTGGCGGTGGGCTTCGGGGCCAAGCCACCTGACATTATCATGGTAGCGGTCGGCAGGGGGGCAGCGGCGGGCATGGGGGTGGGGGTAGCAACCGGCATGGGGATCGACGTGGCCGTTGGCGCAGGGTTATTTAAATCGGACATATCAATTTCGACTTCGGCAAAGGCTTTTTGAAGGCCCAAACCGGCCAAAAGAACGATTAAAAGAGCCGTAGAAACTCTTTTCAGATTCAGCCCAAAAACCATGATCTACCTCCAAGTTTCACATGAAAGTTTATCAATTTTTGGCCGTCTCCTCCAAACTTTCTCCAACAACCCTCACTATTTTCTTGGCCAAATCAGGGGTTAAGGCATCCGAAAAGAACCAGCATTCAAACTGGGAAGGGGGTAAATAGACCCCCCTGCGGGCCATGGCCCAGAAAAACTTTCCAAACCGCGCCCCATCGCTTTTCTTTGCTTCCAAATAACTTCTAACCGGACCCTTTGTGAAAAAGAGGGTTCCCATGCTTCCGACCCTTTGGAAGCAGGCCTCAATGCCTTTTTTTTGAACCGCCCTACCTATTCCCTCTTCCACAAAAGAGGCGGTTTGTTCCAGTTTGGAATAAACAATGCCGTTTTTTAAAGATTTCAAAGTGGCCAAACCTGCCGCCATGGCAACCGGATTGCCGGATAGGGTTCCGGCCTGGTAAACGGGCCCAAGAGGGGCTATCTGATCCATCAGTTCTTCCCTGCCCCCATAGGCCCCAACCGGCATGCCGCCGCCGATGATCTTTCCGAGGGTCGTCAGGTCGGGTTTAATTTTATAAAGTTCCTGCGCTCCGCCAAAAGCGACCCGGAAGCCGCACATGACCTCGTCAAATATCAGGAGCGAGCCATTCTTAAGGGTCATTTCCCTCAAACCCTCCAAAAAACCGGGTGCGGGAGGCACCAGACCCATGTTTCCGGCGATGGGTTCCACAATGACCGCCGCGATGTCCTTAAAACGGTCGAAGGCTTGGCTTACCGCCTCCAGGTCGTTGTAAGGCAGGCTCAGGGTCAACGAGGCGATTTCCTCGGGAACTCCCGGGCTGTCCGGAAGCCCCAAGGTGGCAGGGCCGCTTCCGGCCGCTACCAGCAAAGAATCCCCATGGCCGTGGTAACAGCCGTCGAACTTGAGAATTCTTTTCCGCCCTGTCGCCGCGCGGGCCAGACGGATGGCGCTGAAGGTGGCCTCGGTGCCGGAAGAAACAAAACGGATTTTCTCGATGGAGGGATAGGCTTCTTTAACCAGCATCGCCAATTCCCCTTCCAAGGGGGAAGGAGCGCCAAAGGTGAAGCCTTTGCGCATGGTCTTTTGAACTTGGTTCAGCACCTTTAAGGGCGCATGGCCCAGAATCAGCGGTCCCCAGGAACCCACTAGGTCGATGTAGCGGTTCCCATCCGCGTCGATTAGATAAGGTCCCTTGCCCCGTACGAAAAAGATGGGTGTTCCGCCCACGCCCTTAAAGGCGCGAACCGGGCTGTTAACGCCGCCCACCAAATGTTTTTTGGCGAGTTCGAATAGTTTTTTGGAACGTTGGTTTGAATATTCAGGGGGCATGGGGGCTCGTAGTAAGTGTGTTGGTGTTTTGGTCAGTTTAACTGAAGAGGAAGAGAGTGACAACGACCGGGGTTAAGGAATGCGAGAGCTTTAGTGTCCAATCCGGGTCCCCATCGTGGACAGCTCCAAAAAGTGCGAACCTTTTAATAATTCTTTAACTGCATTTTTTCCATCGCCACCTTAGTTATGTTGGGATAAAAATTAATTTTACATTCTATCTGGCCATTGCGATCTAAAAGCCCCACCCTTCCCAAGGGGTAAATTGGCCCTTTAACAAAAGTAAAAGAGGCTTCGTTTTGAACATCCACCTCAACACTTTGATCGTTTAATTTTTTTAAATGAAAATCACCGCAAGAATAATAAGATTTTAAGCTCAGTACTTTTGAACCCGGAAGGCTATCAGAAAAAACACCCAAATCGGCACTATAACAAAGGTCTCCAGGTATGCTCCTAACAAAAACTAATTCTTGCTTCCCATCTCTTTTCAAATCCGCAATGCAATATTCCTTAACATTAAATCCAAGATGATAAACTTTCATATCTTTTATTAAAAAGGTATCCCCTGCGTTAATTTGCACTTTATCATTCTTGTCGAGCTCATCGATTACAAACACCTGGCCATTTAAACCCACCCAAACTTCCTTAGTCGTTACTTCTTTGACGGGAAATATTTGATCTTTTTCAATTGGGACGGAATTCTTAAACTCGTTAAAAAGCCATGCCTCAATTAGTTTTTCTGCTTTTGAATTTGAAATTCGCCCGGAATCAGTTCCGCGAGAGGTGGTCTCTTCAGCGTTGAGTTTCCCTAAAAACAAATCATGATTGGAAATAATAAATAATGCCATAACCAGCCCTACCAAAAGATTTTTCTTCATGAGTTTCATTAGGCCTCTCAACATGTTACCTGTCCACGACGGGTCCCCGTCGTGGACAAAGAAAAATCGAAATTAGGAATGTTGGAAATATTTCGCCGCTTCCTTGGCCCAATAGGTCACGATCCTGTCCGCCCCGGCGCGTTTGATGGCCAGCAGGCTTTCCGCCATGGCGGCTTCCTCGTTCAGCCAGCCCATCTTCCCCGCGGCCTTGATCATCGAATATTCGCCAGAGACGTGGTAGGCCCAGATGGGCGCGAGAAACCGGGTCTTGGCTTTGGTGATGATATCCAAAGCTGTCAAAGCGGGCTTCACCATCACGGCGTCAGCCCCCTCTTCTAAATCCAGCATGATTTCTTTCATGGCTTCCCTGCTATTGGTCGAGGGCATCTGATAGCTTTTGCGGTCGCCGAAGGCGGGGGTGGAATCGGCGGCGTCCCGGAACGGCCCATAAAAAGCGGAAGAAAATTTGGCGGCGTAGCTTAAAAGCAATGTGTCGGGAAAGCCGCTCTTGTCCAGGGCTTTTCGTATGGCGCCTACCCGCCCATCCATCATGTCCGAAGGGGCGACGATATCGGCTCCGGCATCGGCGTGGGACAGGGCGATTTTTTGAAGCAGTCCCAATGTGGAGTCGTTATCCACTTCCTTGCCGTTCAACAACCCGCAATGGCCGTGGGAGGTGTATTCACAGGCGCAGACATCGGTAATGACGACCAGGGTTGGAATTTCTTTTTTGAGCAGCCGAACCGCTTTTTGCACGATCCCGGTTTTGGCGAAGGCCTGGCTTGCTTGGTTGTCTTTCGTTTTAGGCAGGCCGAACAACAAGACGGCGGGAATGCCCAGGGTATGGGCCTGATGGGCCTCATGGACCAAGGAAGTCAGGCTGTGGCGCCTCACCCCCGGCATGCTTTCAATGGCCTCCGAACCCTTTAAGCCCTCCGCCACAAAAAGGGGCAAAACAAAATCTGCGGCGGATAAACGGGTTTCCTGAAAAAGGGCCCGAATGCCCTTGGTCTTGCGCAACCGGCGCATACGGTTCGTGGGATAGGACAAAGTAACTCCTTGTTTCCTGCTTTTCACTCGGTGGCGAAAAGCGGGTCTTGAATCGGCTTTGTTTTGGTTCTTACTTCGCGGGCGGGTTCTGCGAAAGATAAACCTTCAAGGCCTCGATATCTTCTTCCTTCATGGCCAAGAAATGAAGCCCTAAGCCTTCCGAGTTGGACCAAACCACCTCGGCAAAGGCCGCGATCGCCGTGGTTTGTCCCGGAATGGTCATATCCAGCCGCAGGATGCTTCCCACATTGACGGCGACATCGGCGACCAAATAAAGCCCGCCCATACTTAAGTCCATTGTCCGGCTGGTTTTATTCTTATGTTCACGGTTGAAAACCGTTTCAATTTCTTTCGAATCCTCGATCAGGCGGAATTTGACTGGGACATGGGCCGAAACCCGTGGGTGAACCCTTTTCTCAAGGTACATTTTCGCATCAGGCATGGTTGCGCTCCTTAAATCGTTCAGGGCCATAAACAAACTTCTGAACTAAAATACATCACATATTACCCTTTTGGCCCAGCTCCGCCTCTTACAAATAAGTTAAATAAACACGGATTTATATGAGATTTTAACTTTTTTGGTAAAACGACTGCTACCGGTTGATCAAACGAAAAAGAAAAACCCCGCGAAAACATTACTTTGTCTTCACGAGGTTCGATTTCGTCTAAAGTTGCGAGGGTCATTTTCTTGTCTTTTTGGACTCCCCCGTCTCAAACATAGTGTTTAGCGAATATTGTGTTTCTTCATTAATTCCTTTGTAGAAACCCATCCACCCTTTTTCTTAGAGCGGTTAATAGACTCTTCTATTTCCTTAGCCTCTTTTTCATTCGCATTAATGAAATTCAAAGGAACATGTTTAGTAATAACACGCTCAATTTCGTGAGTAATTTTACGAATAGTCGTATTAGCACCAACTTCATCACTAAGAACAACACTAACAGCATGGTCGATAAATTGGTTCATATTCTTGTAATGAAGCTTGGTTATTACCAAACGTTCTAGTTTTCGCTTTCCAATTGCAGGGCGATAGCTAATTGGAGCTTCCATAACACGCCTCCCGCTCTCTATTGTTATTTAATATATTAACATATTAACATAATTACTAAAAGATGCTTTTATGATGCTTTTTGTGGCTTTGGACGTAGTCGAAATCGGTCAATTTCCACAGCCTGAATTCGGTGTTGTTTATCGTAAGTGATCTTACCTTGAATATCGAAAATGACATGGTTATCCGATTTGAAATAACCTTTGCCTTCCTTTTCATGAATGTCTCCCCATTTTTCGGGCGGGAAATCATCTAACTCTCTTAAGTAACGTCCTGCAAGCCCACACACGGAAGGATTTTCTAACAACTCCGCAAATTCCTTTTGGGCTTGCGGAGATAATGAAACCTCAATTTTACCAATGTTATCTCTCATTGCTGTTATTTTCCGCGCCTTAGTTTTTTTGGCTTCTGCGACAGTCTATTGAGCGAACTTCTTATTTGAGGTCCTGATCAACCTATTTTCCGCTTCTCAAGTCCGTTAAAAGGTAGGTTATTTTTCCACTTCCGGGCTTTTATCGAGCGTCACTTTGATTCCTATTGAAAAGCTTTGATAGCTGGTATTAAGCGCGCTGGACCCGCTCGGTGAAATGACCTGGGGCGGATAACTTGGATTATTTGAGAAAAGGCTGACAACCGGGAATTGCCCGGAAAGAAAAATTTGAAAATCGTCGTTGAGGTCGTAACCCAAATAAAGCCCCGTCTCGAGACCATAGGAACCGAAGGTGTAATCTGGGGCTGGAATGTCATAGGCAACGGTTGTTCCTGCCGATGGCACTGTTTTATCAATCATCACATTGGTCATGCTGATGCTTTGGTAGGTCAACCCGGCAAAGGGACTGATTTTAAGCGGGCTTTCCAAAGGCAATTCGTAAAGAAACCGAATATCAAAACCGATGGCCGTCAGGTTCGGGTTTACGTTGCCGCTAAGATAGGATCTTTGATCGACCGTTTGATCCTTGGTGATTTCCGACGTAAAAAGAGAAATAAACCCGCCGATTTCCAAGGAGATATTTCCGCCGAAAGAACGTCCAATGGCCCCGTTGAAGCCGTAGCCCCCGGTGACTTTGGGGAGGAAAAAATAAGGCTGGGCCTGACCCAACCCGACAGCGGTACCGTTTGTCTGGCCCAATTCATTCCCGTCGAAATTGTTCCAAAGACCCGGCAACGAAGCCCCTACACGGAAATAATCTCCCGCTCCCTCAATTTTCGCTTCCCTTCCAGTACCCGCTTCTGAGGTTGCGGATGGCGCGGGTAGCTTGTTGGGAGTTTCTTTTAATGGGGTCTCAACCTGGGGCGTCGTAGAAGGAGTGGTCTGTTCTGTTCCAAGACTTTCCAAACCTTTTTTTGCCGTTTCATTTTGCGGGTCGGCTTCCAACGCGGCCATGTAATAGGTCCTGGCCAAATTCAAACGGCTCTCGGACCCCTGGTGATTCTGGTAAATATCCCCTAAGTCCGCGTTCGCTTGCGCGACTTCGGGCGTTTTAGTTCCTAAATCCACCGAAGCCAAGGCCTGGGGCAGTAAATCGAGGGCTGTCTTGTAATCTTGGGATGTGTAGGCCGCCAGGCCTCTTTTGAATAGATCAGAACCCGATGTAGTGCCAAGTAAAGAGACAGGGATGGTGAGCGTCGTTTCAGGGGTTGGGATTATAAGTTGAGTTGCGTCTTGGGCCGTAGGCGAGGCAGTGGCTTCTTGCCCTCTCACTTGTGCCGCCAAACCCATCACGCAAACAAACAATAAAGCCTGGAGACCGATGAATGACAAATCGAATTCTTTTCGCATTGAAGTTCCGTTCATTTAATTTTACCAATTGAGATTTTTTCTAAAAGCGAACTACTTTAACCTTTTTTTACGATTCAAAATACCGATCCGCGAGGAATTTTTGAAAAATCTCCCGAAGCTCCGAAATCGGGGCTAGGTTTTCGTAGAGATGGTAGGTATCTCCCGATTTGGTTGTCATGGCTAAATAATATTTTTTAAAGTTTCCCCTGTTCGAATCGTACTTGACGTTGAATTTGCTGATATCTTCCCTCACCAAGACCTTGCGCCGAAAGGCGGTCCGGACCGCCGCCTCGTTATCGTTGACCGTCAGGGCAAAAACCCTGCCGACAAGGAAGGGATAAAGCCCTACAAGGACGACCGCGAGGAAAAACACCACCCTCCATTGGTCCAGCCTGATCTCCTGATCAGAAAAGACTAAGGTCAAGGTCAGCAAGATAATCCCATACCAAGCGAGGGTCCCAAGGATGTAGGTGGTTTTGGAGCTTAGGCGAATCGGAAATTCGGGAAGCCTTAAGTTTTTGCCGCATCGTTTCGATATTTCATTCAAAAGCCCGTCATAGAACTTCAACTTGCGGCTGATCTCAATGGTCTTTTTTCGGGTAAGGTCCTGAAGCAGGTAGGCTTCCTTCGTGTAATGTTCGTGAAGATAGGCTACTTCCCCCCAAGAGATAAATTCTTTCGGTCTCTTTCCCAGCAGATCGTAAATTCCCTTGAAGTCATAGGCCACTCTACGGTTTCTTTTAGCCCAAATCATCACTTCCACAGCCAGGCATATCACCACCAATATCCCAAAAATGATGATCGTACTTTTGGTGCTATTGTCGTGGATTGAGTAACTAAGGCCCATGCCGAAGAGAAGGACCAGAATAATGGCCAGCACCAACAACTGCCCCGCCCAATAGCCAGGTTGGGGCACTTCGTAGATATCGTCGTAAGAGGCGGATTCGTTATCGATCAAAAAAGCTAACCCTTAGTGCGGATGGTGGTTGAAGAAATACAATAAAAACCCAAAATTAGAAACATGAAAAGTCCATAAAACAAGAACCCTTGGAATTGGTAAAAGAGAGCCCATCGGATCAATTTCGGAGTTAAAGCAACGCTTATTTCACGGTCCATATAACTCCTAGGGCGAGTGGCGCATCAGCAAATACATGCAAACCGCGAAAACAAAAAGAAAAAAAGCCAGCCTCATATATCCACCTTTCACCCCTCCATTTTCCTTCAGCACTTTTTCGGTCAAAAAATATTTTAGTTCGTCATCCAAAAGTTCCGTAGGGATGACATAGGCCTTTTCCGATCCGTAGATCAGCCTCCAAAGTTTCGTGTCTTTTTGAATTCTCTTGATCACGTTCCACGGGTTTTGTTCTGAACCCAGTTCAGAATTAACATAAAACCATTCATCGGTGAACCGGTACTTGATCAGGGGCTCCTTCATTTTTTGAATCATGACCATGTTCTTGTGATAGAGGTTGTAAAAAATAAACCAGCACCAAAGAAGAATGAGGACGATGGGCATGATTTTTCCAAAATAATCGCGCGGAATAAGAGGGCCGCTAGTTATCAAGTGCAGCAGGATTGCAGCAGCCCCCAAAATAGGAAAAGCGAACCCAATAATGATGGATTTAATCCGATATAAAAATGCCAAACGAAAAAGCCCGGCATTGAGATGAACGCTTATTTCCCGGTCCATATCGCCCCTCTTAAAACCGAAATTCACGCCATTGCTTATTCAGTTTACCCAAGCGAATCGGAAAGGCAAAGCACGCAGAAAGGGCAAGAGTAATGGTTATTTATTAGTTTTATGAGGATACAAAGGGGGCTCGTTCTGGATGATCTCCCCAGTTAATCGGTAGAGGTCGTCACCTGCTTCGAGACCACAAGTCGAGGAGCACGTCTTGGTTGCACCAATGTCCGAGAAAGACATTGGTGTATTGGTCATTTAATCGGAATGGATTTTGAGAGGGTGTTTAACTGGGTATTCAGGTCGGCCACCTGGGCATCGGTGAGGGTTTTGGAGTTGTTCGCTTTGAGGTCGGCTGATTCCTGTTTGCGGATCGCGTCCACCTGGGTTTTGAGGGTCTTGGCCTGGGCTTTGGTCAGTTTCCCAGCCTTAACTTCCCTCTGAATTTGGATGTTCTGCTGGCGAAGGCGAACCGTCAGGCGGTTCATGGGAGTATTGGGGAGGACTTTGGGTGCGGTGGGGGTGGGCATGGTTGTGGCAAAGGCCACACTTTGAGTCAGGACCAATGCAAAAACGAATGATGAGTATTTCATAATTCCTTCTTTATCTCAAAATTTAGTATTAGCACAGTTCTCTATTACTTACTCAATTTCTTCAACCGGGAGGCTTAATGACCTCGACGGAATTTTTGCACCATAAGGCGAAGCCATACTTAAAAAAACAAAAAACAACATTTCAGCTTTAGTAGATTTCTATCTTTCATGGCCATCCGTTTTAAACGCCTTTTCCATTGATGAGGCAAATTTATTGAGATTTTCGTTTTTGTTTGCAGAACACTTTTTGATTATTCCCATCATTTTTTTAAGTTCACTATCGTCGATTTCTTGAACTATTTTGTAATTGTCAATTATCAACAAGACCTGATAATTGGCCTCTGATTGCATTTTTTCAGTGCTTAAAAACAATGATTTAATTTTTAAAGACATCCCCTTTAAAAGAGAGTCACTGACAATGAATTGATTCGGATTCATCGACGTATCTTTTATCAAATAATTCAATTCACTAACGCTTAGTTCTTTTTCTGTAATCGTAATTAAAGGTTGCATCAAATCAGAACTGCCAATGAAATAAATAAATATTCCATTTGTGCAATTGGAATATTTATCAATACCGACACCCCCCAAAGGGCCGCTCGCAATCGAACTGTGTGTTTTTACAAGGTTATTATCTGCAAACAACTTTATAGAAAATATCCCCATCAAAAAAAGTAATAAAACAAAAATTATATTTTTCACTCTTCCCTCGTTTAGTAGAGGTAATTAAATACAACGGGATCAGCAGTTACGTTATATATTGATCCTTCTTTAGTAACTTTCCAACCCCAATCAATTTCTCCAAGGTAACTATTAAAGCTAGTCGTATTCCAATTATCTAACCCAACAAGATAAGCTTGAGCTTCCCAGTGACAACTTCCTCCATTATTATCAATATCCTTTCTCGGTCTCTGTGATTGGTCAGTAAAACGGGCATTCCCCTTATCTGTTTGTTGTAATGCTTTCTCTATAGTGGTTGGATAAAGCAAAGGCCATGGCGAACCTTGTGGAAATCCATTTGCAATTGCTTGCGGACTATTCGGAATAAATCCATCAAAGTACCAATCATCTTTCGGTTGCCTGGATGTTAAGGGTATATCTGTTTTTACCCTTTGCACCCATCTATAAACATTAAATTTCGGTATTCTATTTACAGTTAAGGCATGCGCATTAAGTAAAAAACCACAACTATGGCCATCGTTGTCTACTTCGCTTATTGGTAAAAATTCGAACCTAATTGTTCCTGCCAAATCATGAGCCAAAGCCGACCAAAATACATGTGGCTCACTGCTAATTCCGCCATCATCATTCCCACTTGGGTCAAACCTGTTCTCGGGATTATTAGAAGCAAATTCGTATTTGTGGAGTGTTAGCGGGTCTTCCGTTTCCCCCTCATAACTATCCATCGTCTCAAATCTTCCGATGCCTGGATTCATCCATCTCGCTCTCAGATTGTAAAAACCTGTATTCGGATCGAGCTGTTCCCCATCGAATTGACAAACATTCTGGGTTGATCCAGTCGAAGAAATAGAATTCCCAAACGCATCCAGGGTGTAGGTATCTCCCGTAACTTGGCCGGCTGAATTCATCAGGTAACGAACTGATCCCTGTCCGTCATATCCGTAGTAAGAAAGGGTGAAGGTGCCAGGGACAAAGGAGCCGTTAGAAATTGCCTCTTGGTCTTCCGCTATTCGGCTTATCCCATAGGTGTAAGTCCTTCCCACTGCCCCGCCTTGGAGTTCATCCATCACTTGGGCGTAGCCGGTAAGGTTGGTGGAGCTGATTAAGTAGTTGGTGGTCACGCTATTGACCGTCTGGGAAACCTTGTTACCATCCCCGTCATAGATGAAAGATTCATTCAAGCCTGAGCCCGTCACGGTTAAAAGGCGGTCTAGGGAATCATAGGTATAGGTCTTGGCCGTGGGGTCGGTGAGGGTGTTTCCATCGCTGTCGTAGGTGTAACCCGCCGTCAGGCGGTCGTTTAGGTCATATTGGCCCGTGAAGGTCTGGCCGGGAATCTGTGACAGGTCGGAGGTCCTTTGGTTGCGGTTGCCTACGGGATCGTAGGTATAGCCAATAGCCCCATTTATGCTCACCGGGTCGTTTTGGATGATCTCCCCAGTTAACCGGTAGAGGTCGTCACCTGCTTCGAGACCACAAGTCGAGGAGCACGTCTTGGTTGCACCAATGCCTGAAATGGGCATTGGTGCGTAGATCATCTAATCGGTATCGACTTGGAGAGGGTGTTTAACTGCGCATTCAGGTCGGCTACCTGGGCGTCGGTGAGGGTTTTGGTTCCGTTGGCTTTGAGGTCGGCTGATTCCTGCTTGCGGATCGCGTCCACCTGGGTTTTGAGGGTTTTGGCTTGGGCCTTGGTCAGTTTGCCCGCCTTCACTTCCCTCTGGATTTGAATGTTCTGCTGACGAAGCCGGATCGTCAGGCGGTTCATAGGGGTATGCGGAAGAACTTTGGGGGCGGTGGGCGTTGGCATTCCCGCGCTAAAAACGGTTGTTTGAACCACAATAAAAAAAAGAATAAAAATTAATAATTTCATCTTTGGTAGTCCCTTTAAACCTCTTTAATCGAAATAGCCAACACACCTTACATTCCAAAACGGCTTTCAAGATCAGAAATATGGTCATAAAGGTCTTTGTATTTTTCTTTAGAAATATTTTTTATACGGTCAAAAATCAATTTTGATTTTTTTAAACTCAAAACATTCATTTTATTGCATTCATCTGCATTCCCGCTTTCGACAACCACAACATTAAATTTTCCGGATGGCAGATCCATGTTACTTGTTCGATTATTTTTTACGGGATATTTGAGTTCAATAGTACTGGTTACCGGTTTATTTACACTGCCGACATCAAAAACCGAAACGCCAAAGCTTTTCCCAATCTCAACTTCCGATTCTTTAGAAAAATAACCTTTGAATTCGTTCAATATTTTTAAAAAATCAACCTTGGTAACTACATATTGATTAATCAAGTCATAAAAATTCAAATTATTTAGTTCGGTATTCAAGATTTTGAAACCATTCGTATTACCAAAAAAAAGTTTTATTTCTTTGGAATCCATCTTTTTCATACTAATGATCATTGGAAATGTCGGGTGTGTTTCCGAGCCATAATATTCAACCCATATCGCATTAAACTTTTCATCGTTTTTATTTTGGGTTATCCCAGCAAAAAGTGATTTGAAAAGGAATAAACAGCAAAAAATTAATAAGAATATATTTATGGCCTTCATTAATAACCCCCTTGGTAATCAATCGTTATTGGCTCTGGTCTTAAATTCAGCGTGCGTCCATTTATAACATCAAAAGCAAAACCATAACGAAATGAAACCATTGGTTGAAAGTTAAGGTCGTTCAGAGAATCGGTAGCTACAAATGAAAGGTCCGCTTCAAATGTTGTGTGTTTCGTAGTTAATACAGCACGCGGCATATCGAAAAAGACTTCATCGTAAGATGGAAAAAGTTTTTGCGCATTGTTTGCCTCAGTGGCGTTTTGATAGTAATACGGTATTGAACTTTTTGGCGGTACATCCAAATGCCAACCAGAAGGTTCTCCAGGTATTGAATAACTCGCATTTACATATTGAACCCAGTTATAAATCGGATTTTTAAATGTGACGTTTGGGTTTGATCGATTTTTTGTAAGCGCACCTAAAATAATTTGAAGCCCCGCTGTTTGTTCATGATGCAACTCAGAATCATTTGATATGTAAATGCCTTTATATACCAATTGATCAACTCGGATTGCCGAAAACTGAAGTGAATTAGGCCATAAAACTTTTGGTTCAGACGCAGTCAATGACATCATGTCATCATTCCCAGTTGGATCGATACGATCAACTGGATCATTAGAATCATAAACGTATTTGTGCAAGCTCAATGGGTTTTCTTGGGCACCTTCATTTGTGTCCATGCTCATGAACCGCCCCAGGCCTGGGTTCATCCACCGCGCCCTTAGATAAATTAGGCCTGTGTCGCTGTCGGCGTATTCACCGAATGCGCCCACGTTGTTGGCAGTTCCCGCGCCTGAACTGGAAATCAAATTCCCAAAGGCGTCCCAGGTATAGGCATCGGTAATTTGCCCGCCATCATTCATCAAGAAGCGGACATTCTGTAAGAGAATTAGGGGTCAGGCCTACATTTTCCATTCACTCAACTTGATGGTTCGTGGTAAGTATATTATTGGGTAGGTATGCAAATGCTCGTACAGGCATTTGCATCACCAAAACTCACCCAATAACTTGTTGTTATTGGACATGTATCTTTTCCACCTTAGAAACCCGCGGCGGCGGGCCGGGGTACACCCCAAAGATAATCGCCACCGGCTGGGTGGCAACCACCTCTCCGGGGTAATGCAGATCGCTTTGAACCGTCAAAGCGCCCTCCACCCGGAAATCATCCTCGAAATAGTCCGCCTTGACGCATTCGGCTGGTTTTGTTGCCTTGAAAAAGACGTTGAGCTTCTCGTCCTGAACCTTTTGCAGATAGGACGGGGGAAAAAAGTCGTAAAAGAACTTCTCAGAATAGTTTTCCCATACCTCGTTTTTGAGGTATCCCAGCCAGACGGGAGTGTCCCGGTAGGTCGCCCCGAAGAAATAACCGGCAAAATCCTGAACGAACATCTTTTCGGATGGAATCCGGCTTTGGTATTGAACAGGGATCGAAAGGGTTGGAGCCGCTTGGGCCGGAACCACAGGTGGAGGCCCTTGATTTGGCGCCGCCGCGCTTTTTCTGATCTTTTGATGTTGCCGTGGTTGTGCCGGCGCAACCGCGGCGAGTATAGATGACGCGGCTGGTGTCAATATCGCCTTTGGCGACGGCGGAGAGCCAGACGTTTTGGCTTGCTCCCAGCCAGTGGCAGAGTCATAAACCCTTTCGGCTTCCCCTTCCACCCATCCCACCACCCGGCCTGGGTGGCGCCAAGCCCAAAGGATTGCCCAAAGGACCAGGGCGGTGAAACCCAGCTGGATCAGCCCGTTGACCCATTTCCCCTCGGCACAAAGGCGGATGCCCTTTTCCAGCATTCGATAGGGCCATTTCACTAACCATTCAATTGCCCCAATCAGCTTGTGCCACACCCATGCCAAAGACTTCCACCATAGGGATTTGGATGCCTTAGCTTTTGAGGCTGTTTTGCCCTTACCGCCTCCTTTGGACCCAGACTTTGGCTTGCCCTGAGTTTTAGCCGTGCCCAAGGCTGAGGAGGCTTTGGTAAGGTGACCGGCCACTGCCGTTAGGAACTTGTGCAACCCGCCCTGAGCGGGAATGGTGGTATGGGTCTTTTGTTTCTCATATTCCTCGGGCGGGGTACCCGCCAAGACCGCCTGTACCAGGGCCTTCACCTTGGCTTCGGTCATCTTGTGATCTATGGCCACCTTTAGCGCCCGTAGAACCAGGTCTTGTGTTTCGGGGGGAATGGGCGGGTAGGGCCATAGTTTCTGGGGTGCCAGCTGGGCCGAGGCCTCAAGCCGAGGCCCGTGACTTGCTTGTCCCGGCTCAATGGGGGTATCAGGAGCCGGGATCACCATTTTCTTCTTCACCCCCGGCTTTAGACCCGTTCCGGGGCCCAAACCCGCCAATTGAAAGGCCGCTCGGTCCGAAAATTCCCACTTTTTGCGATTCGAATTGCTAGCGTTGCTAGCAATTGACGGCTTTAGGGTGGATGAATTGCTAGCAACGCTAGCAATTAAAGCCCTTGATTCAGGATTTAGGAGCGGTAACAAGCGTATGGCTCGATTTACTTTTACTTCATCTATCTTCCATTTGTCCGCAATCTGCCTCTGGGTAATGTCCGGGTTGGATTTAATCTTTAGTTCTATGTAAAGGTAATCCGCCCACCAGCCCCTTTTTCTGACTTTATTGTCCCAATAGAGAAGATCGGCGGCTTCTTCGGGGGTCGGGTTGTGGATGAACCCGTCAATGGTCTCCCATTGAAGCAGTTCGGCGGCCCTGTCCCGCAGTTCCCCGCCGTAGATCAGGTAATTGAAATCCCCCAGCTCCCAAGGCTTGCCATCCGCCCTTAGCCGGGGGTCATCGGGATGAAGTTGGGCTCCCCCCGCCAGGGGGTTAGCCTTATCAGGCCCCACCTGGATGGGATTCTGGAGCCCCCTTTGGGCCATATCATCCGCCTGATCCTTAATTTCTTGTTCGGTGGGCTTACCGGGGTTGTCCGGGTTGCGGCGGAGATTCTTTCTGGGCAGGGGCTGTTTGCCTGGGAACATTTCCGGCAATAACGCCAAAACATCTTCGATGGTTACGGGCATACATACCTCCGGCCTATAGGGTTGTACGGCTGATTTTGGATATTTAAATTGTGTAGAAATAATTTTCAAGAAAAAACGGGGGAAACACTTAAACAGTTTGGACAATTATTGTGCGGTTTTTTGAAACAACCGCGCTTTATCCTTAGATAAATTCAAATTTGCGAATAAAAAGGGCTGTCGCTTTGGGACAAAGACCCTCAGAAATAAAAAAAGCCGCCGGGGTTTCCGGCGGCTTATGAATAAATAAAAGAATTACTTGGCGGCGCAAATCTTCAACTGGTCCAAAGCCGCATTGATGGCGCCGATCGCGTCCATTTTATGGCCGTTGAAATCATTCTTGGCCTCCCAAAGGGTATGCTTGGCGTTGCGCAATTGCTGGGCGGCTTTCCAAATCATGGGGTGGTAATGCCTCGCCCCGGCCTTGAAATCGAAATGGGCGTTATCGTCGCTCCCAACATTAACCGATAAATCGACTCCATCGGCTTTCACAACCACGGGCATCGCCAACAGTCCCAACAAGGCCATTCCCAAAACCCCAACTCTCAAATAATTCGAAACGTTCATGCAACCCTCCCTCTCAAAGTTAATCCGATCCCGACTGCGGATTCGGAACGCCAATATTAAGACGTTACTGGGGGGCGGAGGGTTACATCCGGGAGAATTAAAATAGATTTTCCGTAAAGCGATTAACCGGCCTTGTTCGATTTGGTTCGCTTGACCATCGCCTCTACCAGGGCCGGAAGGGTATGGGGTTTGGCCTCGACCGCCACTTTGCCCCCCCACTTCTTCACGGTATCGCCCGTGATCGGCCCCACCACCGCAATTGAAACATCTTTCAGGACTTGTTTCCGTTGAACGGAAGTAAAGGCTCCGCAGAAATGATCCACCGTCGAGGAAGCGGCGAACACCAGCCAGTCCACCCCACCTCCCTTGAAAAACAAATTTTGAAGACTTTGTTTGGCTTGTTTCGGCACACGGGTTTCATAGAGGGACCAAAGGGTAACCTGGGCTTTTTGTTTTCTCAAGGCCTTCTCCAGTAAATCCCTTCCCTCCTTGGCCCTAGCGAAAAGAATCCGCTTCCCTTCCAGCTTCTGGCCTATCTTGCCGAAAGATTGAACCAGCCCTTCCTGTTTGTAGTCTTTAGGAACCAGGTCCGCCTTGAGTCCGTACTTTTTCAGCGCCATGGCCGTGACCTCGCCCACGCAGGCGATCTTGAGGCCGGAGAGGCTTCGCACATCCAATTTAGAAACCGTCAGGTGGGAAATTAAAATATCCACCGCATTAGCGCTGGAAAAGATAAACCAATCGTAAGAGGAAAGGTTTTTGAGAATCTTTTTCCCCTCAGCTTTGAGGGGCAGGGCCGCGATTTCAATGGTAGGAATTTCAACCACTTCCCCGCCTTGGTCTTCCAACAATTGAGTGAGAAAACTGGCCTGCTCCCTGGATCGGGTTACGAGTATTTTCTGGCCCGAAAGGGCTTTATATTTCATCCAACTCAAGGGGTTCATCAGTTCCACCACCTTTCCCATCACGACCGTGCAGGGAGCCCTTAAGCTCCTTTTTTTGACCCCATCAACGATATCAATTAGTTTTCCAACAACGGCCCGTTGGGATCCGGTGGTTCCCGATTGGATGACCGCTACCGGGGTCGAGGGGTCTTTGCCTTCGCCTATGAGCCTCTCACAGATTCCCGGCAAAGTATGCAGACCCATAAGGAAAACCAGCGTACCTTCGGTTTGAGCCAAATGGGCCCAATCAATGCTCGTTTCAGCCTTGGCCGGGTCTTCATGGCCCGTCAGGATAGTCAGCATCGAATTAAAGGCCCGGTGGGTCACCGGAATGCCCGCATAGGCGGGAACGGCAATGGCGGAGGATATCCCCGGCACCACTTCAAAGGGGATTCCCTTTTCCACCAGGGCCAGGGCTTCTTCGGCTCCACGGCCAAACACAAAGGGGTCGCCGCCCTTGAGCCGGACGACGATTTTGCCCTGGAGGGCCTTACGCACCAGAAGGTTGTTGATAGCTTTTTGGCTCAAGGCCCCCTTTTGGGAACGGTGCCCCCGGAATATTTTTTCGCAACTTGGGGGAATCAGGCTTAGGATTCTTTGGGGTATCAATGCGTCGTAAATGACCACATCCGCTTTGGCTAGAACCTCCACAGCCCGAAGGGTTAAGAGGCCCGGATCGCCCGGACCGGCCCCGACGAGATAAACCCTGCCCATGGGGTTCATTTAGACCCGTCCATAATGGTCAAGAATTTCCTGTCCGCCGTTCTCAATGAAAAACTGGGCGAGACGCTCGCCCAAGGCCAGGGGGTTATCTTTCAAATCCCTCATGCTGTCTTTAATGATAATTTCACCGGTGGAATCGGCCACGACCCCCGTGAGACGGAGTACTTCCCCTTCCAAAATAGCCAGGGCGCCCACCGGCACCCGGCAGCCGCCCTGCAGGGCCTTAAGGAAAGATCTTTCGGCCATGGCGCAGATGCGGGTGGCGGGGTCATTCAAGGGGCGAAGCTTTTCCAGCATGTCATGGTCGTGGGAAAGCGCCGTGATGACCAGGATGCCCTGGGCCGGGGCGGGAACCATGACTTCGGGGTCTAAAAATTCGGTGATTTCCGCTTCCCTTCCCAATCGCTTCATGCCCGCGGCGGCCAAAAGGATGGCGTCCACCTCGCCCGCTTGAAGTTTTTTGATTCGAGAATCCACGTTGCCGCGGATAGGCACCACCGTTAGATCGGGACGGGCGGCCTTCAGCTGGGCTTCCCGGCGGGGCGAGCTGGTGCCCACCTTGGAACCGGCGGGCAGTTGGGCCAGCAGATGGCCCTCCCTTGAAATGAGAGCATCCCTGGGATCTTCCCGGGCGATGAGTGCGGCATAGACGATGCCGTGGGGCAAGGTCGTGGGCACATCCTTGAGGCTGTGGATGGCGGCCCGGATGGTGCCGTTGAGGAGTGCGTCATCTAATTCCCTCGTGAAAAGGCCGGGAGGAATGCCCGTCAAATCGGTAGGCGCCGGTTGCACGCCCCAAGCGTCGCCCTGAGTTTTAACTACCCGCAATTCCAATGGTTCATTAGGCAAAAGCTTGGCCATTTCGTTTAGCACCATGCCCGCTTGGGCTAGGGCCAGTTGGCTTCCGCGGGTGCCGATGATTAAAGGCATGGAACGCCTAAGGGGAGGCTGTTGAATTTAAGCATCGGGATGTTCCTCAAAAAGGCTGAAGATTTCACTCAACATGCGGGCATACTCAAACCGGTCCGTTTCCTGGGTGATGGTTTTTAAATTGACCGAAGGTTCGTGTAGAAGCTTCCCCACCAGGTCATGGGTGAGCTTTTCCACCGCCCTGCGTTCTTTTTCGCCAAGGGACGGGTTCTTTTTGAAAAACTCGTCCAGTTCCCTCTTACGGGCCGTTTCGTATTTATTCCTCAACCTTACCACCGTAGGCACCAGTTCCAGGGTGTTGAGCCAGGAACAAAGTTTTTCCACTTCCTCTTTTAGAATCGCTTCGGCGTTTTGGGAGGCCTTTTGGCGCTCATCCCGGTTGCGGTTGGCCAATTGGGAAAGGTCGTCGATGTTATAGAGATAGAGGGAGTTGATTCCCGAGGCCGATTCCTCCACGTTGCGGGGTACCCCTGTATCAATGATGAAGAGGGGGTTGCCCTGCCTTTGTCTCATCGCCTCCTCCAACCTTTCGCGGGTCAGGAGGGGCTGCGGCCCGGCCACAGAAGTGAGGATAATATCGACCTGGGATAATTGGGAGAGGGCATCCTCCAAGGGCAGGGCCTTGCCGCCCAGGGAGGCGGCCAGGGTTTTCGCCTTTTCCAGTGTTCGGTTGGCCAGGCGGAAACCCCTGACCCCCGCGTCGAACAGGTATTTGGCGGTTAGCTCGCTCATTTCCCCGGCGCCGATTAAGAGAACCTGCCTTTGGGCGAGCGGGCTGAAGATTTTCCCCGCCAAATCCACCGCCACCGAGGAAACATTGGTGGGCATGCGCGCGATTTCAGTTTGGGTGCGCACCCTTTTGGCGGCGGAAAAGGCCCGGTGGAAAATGCCGTTCAAGGTGGAACCGAGGGTGCCATTGGATGCCGCGGTTTCATAAGCTTCCTTGACCTGGCCTAAGATCTGGGCTTCCCCCAGCACCATCGAATCAAGCGAGCTGGCGACCCGAAATAAGTGCAGGAAGGCCTCGGGCCCCTCGTAATGGTAAAAGTACCGGGAAATTTCCTTGGGACGAAGCCGGTGGTGTTTGAACAAACTCCGGTGCACCGTTTCCAGGGCTTCTTTCTCCCGGTCGGTGGCGAAGTAAAACTCCACCCGGTTGCAGGTGGAAAGAAAAACCGCCTGGGGAGCCGATTCTTTCAAACCTTGGAGTGTTTCCCCCACCTGCTCAGGGGTCAGGGCGTATTTTTCCCGGACCGATACGGGAGCGGTGCGGTGATTGAGCCCGTAGGCGATGAATTTCATGGAACGGCTTTCCAGAACAGATGCTGGGTCTGGAGAAAAACCTGGACCCCCACAAAGGTAAAGAGGGCCAAAAAGTAGCCTGCCATCACCAGCGCCATGGTCTTACGGCCCCTGATCTTGAAACCCCATCGAGCCAAAAAGAAACCCGCGTAAATCAAGAGCACCAAAAAGGCCCCCAAAATCTTGGGGTCGCCTATGGGAAGGCGGTTCCAGACCAAAAAAGCCTGGTAGGTTCCAAGGACGAGGCCGATGAGCCAAAAGAGAAATCCCCAACCGATGTAAAAAACCGTCAGGCGGTCCAAAAGCTCCAGCGGCGGAAGACGAAAACTCCAGGGCTTCATTTGGTGGCGTTTCAGCTGGCCTTCCTGGATCCAAAAGGCCACCCCCACCCCAAAGCCCAGCGTGAAACAGGCGAACCCCAAGAAGATCGAAAAGATGTGGCAGGCCATCCAGAGGGTCATGAGGGATGGGTTGGGAAAAACCGAATCCTTGAAACTCAAAGCGAATCCCATCAAGGCCAAAAAAAACACCAGGGGCAGAAAAAGCGAAGTCAGGAGGGGGACGGGAGCACGGAGCCTGCCCATCCAAAGCGCGATCCCTAAGCAATAGGTGATGACCAAAAGAATCCCACTCAGGGTCAAAAGGGGCGGATAACCCGTTTCCACCCATTGAATCAGTATCATGGCGGATTGGACGGCGAGGGCCCCGCCCAGCCAGGAACCCGCTTTCCCATCCTGGGCCTCATCCATCGAAAGGTAATACCGCATGGAAAACCAGGCCGCCAGGCCCAGCAGGATGACGCTAACCGCAGAGAACAGTTGGACGGCCATTTTGCCCTTCCTTTTGCCGGTCTTCGTTGTGAGAAAGCTATTTTCGACTTACGGGTAGGCCTTTGCAACTCAAGACCCTTTTCCGCAATAAAAAAACCCCGGTCCTTACGGCCGGGGTTTCGGAATGGGAAGTTTTAACTTTTAAAAGATGCTGGAGGCGGCCGCTTCGGCGAGTTTCATGATGGGGGCTGGCCAAAAGCCCAAAACCACCGTCACGATGATGCATAGAAGGAGAACGGCCTTTTCGAGCACATTGACGGGAATGGGGGATGGGTCCGCTGCGTCCGAAACCAAAGCCGTCTTAGCCACCATGAGGTAATAGTAAAGAGACACCACGCTGAAAACCATGCCGACTAAGGCCAGCCAGGTATAGCCCTGGTGGATGGCAGCGCCGAAGAGGTACCACTTCCCCGAGAAGCCGGCAAAGGGCGGCACACCCGCCAGGGAAAGCAGGCCCACTAAAAGCATCACGCCGATAATCGGCGATCTTTTCCAAAGACCCGCGAAATCGGCGGTGTTCTCGCTTCCCGTCTTGGCGGAAACCAGGCTGATGGAAAGGAAAACCCCCATGTTGGCGAAGAGGTAAACAAAAAGGTAAAAGAGAACGGCCGTCAGGCCCAGTTGCCCCCCCGCCAGGAACCCGGTGGAAATGTAACCCGCTTGGGCGATGGAGGAATAGGCCATGAGGCGTTTCAAATTGGTTTGGGGCAGGGCTTCCAAGTTGCCGAGAACGATGCTGGCAGCCGCAAGAACCGCGAAGAGGCCGACCCAAACCGGTTGGAGCGAAGGCACCGCCAGCCCCACCCAAAAGAGCCGGACGAAGGCGGCAAACCCGGCCGTCTTGGAAGCCGTTGAAAGAAATGCCGTAATGGGCGTGGGGGCTCCCTCATAGACATCCGGCGTCCACATGTGGAAAGGCGCCAGGGAAATTTTGAAGGACAACCCAGCGATCACCAAAATCACGGCCAAGACCCCGAGGGGTGAAACCGGTTGGAGAGCCAAGGCCTTCGCGATGCCCGCCAAGGTGGTGGTTCCGGCGAGTCCGTAGAGATAGGAAAATCCAAACAACAAAAGGGCGGATGAGAAGGCCCCAATGAGCAGATACTTCATTCCGGCTTCGTTGCTCTTGGTGTCCTTTTTCATGAAAGAGGCCAAAAGATAACTGCTGATGGTGAGGGTTTCCAGGGCGATATAAAGAGTCACCACTTCCTGGGCGGAAGACAAGGCGGAAGCGCCGGCGGCGGAAAAAAGCAGAATGGACAAAAATTCCGCCGGGTAGGGCGTGGGCTGGGCCTTGAAATGCCGGTGGGTGATCACCAAAGTCAGCAGGGTCGCCAGCAACACCACCATTTTGAAAAAAACGGCAAGGGCATCCAATTTGAGGAAGCCGTTGAAGGTTTCACTCGGAAAAAGGCCGAGCGAGCAAGCCCCCGAGCAGCAGAGGCTGCCGAGGCAAGGGAGTGTGACCAGCGCCCCCAGGATGCCGAGTGCGGCCACCCAGCTCAATACAACGCGATCTGTTTCTTTTTTCATAACCAAATCGAAAAGAAGGATCAGCACCGCGGTGGATACCAGCCAAATTTCCGGAAGAAAAACGGAGTATTGGATCACTTGAAGCCTCCGATCAAATCCACCAGCGGAGCGATGGCGCTATTGGAAAGATCCACGAAAGGTTTGGGGTAAAGCCCGACCGCGAGGGACACGATGAGGAGGAAGGCGATGGGAAGAATTTCAATGAATCCCCCGTCTTGGGCGCCCTCCAGCATGTGCGGGTCTTTGACGGGGCCGTAAAACACCATTTGAACCAGGCGCAGGTAGTAAACCGCCGTCATGACGATGGAAAGAATCGCGATCGGAAAGATGATTTGGAAAATACTGAACCCGCTCTTGAAGGCCCCCATGAAGATCAGGAATTCGCCCACGAAGCCGCTGAGGCCCGGCAAGCCCACATTGGCCATGGCCGCTGCCACAAAAAGTCCGCCCAGGATGGGCATGACCTTCGCCAGACCGCCTAACTTGGCCAGTTCCCTCGTATGGGCCTTGCCATAGACCGTTCCCACCAAGGCGAAGGTCATGGCCGCCACGATGCCGTGCGACAAGGTTTGAATGACCGCCCCATTCAAACCCGCCACCTGCAGAGTGCAAATGCCAAAGAGGATGGCCCCGCAATGGGAGACGGAAGAATAGGCGATGACATATTTGAAGTCTTTCTGTTTCAGCGCCACGAAGGCCGCGTAAAGGATGTTAATCAGGGTTAAGACCACCAGGAATGGAAGCCAGTATTTGGCCCCATCCGGAAAGGCGGGCAGGGCCACCCGGATGATGCTGTAGCCGCCCAGGCTCTTCAAGACCCCGGCATGGAGCATCGACGCCGCGGTAGGGGCGGAACCATATCCATCAGGCGACCAGGTATGGAAAGGGAAAACAGCCGCGATGACCCCAAAGCCCAGGAACAACAGCGGAAACCAGAATTTCTGAAATTCGGGGGTGAAGCCCGTTTGCGAGAGGTGACCTAAGATACGGATGTCGAAGGTGTGGACGCTGGAAGTGAAATACATGGCAAGGAAACCCACCAGCATGAAGGCCGAACCAGCGAGGAGCATAACCGTCAGCTTCATGGCCGCGTATTCCTTGCGCCCCGAACCCCAAATGCCCACCAAAAGATACATGGGAAGCACCGCGAACTCGTAAAAGAGGAAAAAGAAGAAGAGATCGAGGCTGACATAGGCCCCGGCGACCCCGCCGACCAAGAGGGAAAAGAGCACATAATATTCACGCGTGCGCAGGGTGATATTCCAGGAAATCAGCGTGCCGGCGAAATAAACGCAGGCCACCAGGAAAACCATGAGGGTGCTCATGCCGTCCACGCCCAGGAGATAGTTAATCCCTAAGTTGGAAAGCCAGGGCACCTTCTCGACGAATTGGAACCCGCCCTCAGCCACCGAAAAGGACGTCAACACATAGAAGGCAAGACCCAGTTCCAAGGAGGCGGCAATGAGGCTGATCCACCGGATCATCTTTTCGCCCGCGACCAAAATGGCCAGCGCGGCCAGGTTGGGGATCAGGATAAAGGATGTCAAAATCGGGAGGCAGGCGCAACCCGGGCCCGCACTATGAAAAACAAAATAAGAGGCCAGGAAAGGCAGGATGATAGCGGTTAGAACTGGAAGCATTCGATTAGATCCTCCGGACTATTTTCAAAAACATTCAAGGCAACCCCACGATTCCTGCGGAATCTTTGGGATAGCAGGCTGATTTGCAGCCTATTTCATTTTTTGCAGCCTGCTAGAAACTAACGATTAGAAAAAGAACCGCGACAGCGCCAAATATAACGAGTGCGTAGTTCTGAACATAGCCGGTTTGGGTGAGGCGGAAAAAGCCGCCCATCTTGCGGGCCGTCCAACCGGCGCCGTCCACCATGCCGTCATCGATCACGTTGTCGTCGAACCAAGTAAAGACGGTAGCCATTCCAAAGACCACCTTCTGGACCATCCAACCGTAAAATTCGTCGACATAATATTTGTTTTTCAAGAGTAAATAGATGGGACGGAAGGTTTGCGCCACCTTGTCGGCCGAGAAAATCTTCCAGTAATAAAAACAGGCCGCCAGGGCAATCCCTAAAAGGGATATACCGACTGAAACCCAGCCCATCGTCCAGTCGAATTCGTGGGGCTGATAGTCGCCGTAATGCAGGAACTTGGAATAGCCGTCAAAACCCGGCCAGTTGAGCCAACCCACACAAACGGAAAGGACGGCCAGAACCATAAGGGGGCCCGTCATGGAAAGAGGTGATTCGTGGGCATGGTCATGGGCGTGAGGATCGCGAGGCTCCCCGGTAAAGACCACGAAGAAGAGGCGAAACATGTAGAAGGCGGTCAGGAAGGCCGTGAAGACGGCGGCGGCGTAAAGGATCTCATGGCCCGGAACCGAGCTTTCCCTCACGGCGTCAAGGATGGCGTCCTTGGAGAAAAAGCCCGCCAGGGGAAATATCCCCGCGATCGCAAGGGTCGCGACCGCGAAGGTCACGGCGGTAATTTTCATTTTTTTGGCTAAGCCGCCCATTTTCCAGATGTCCTGGTTATGCAGCCCGTGAATAACGCTTCCCGCGCCCAGGAATAGCAGGGCCTTGAAGCAGGCATGGGTAGTCAAATGGAACATGCCTTGGGTATAACCGCCCACACCCAGAGCCAAAATCATGTAGCCCAGTTGGGAAAGGGTGGAATAGGCCAGGATGCGTTTGATGTCGTCCTGAGCCAGGGCGATGGTAGCCGCGAAGATGGCGGTAAAACCCCCGGTCCAGGCCACGGCGGTCATGGCGGTTGGATCAGCGGAAAACAATAGATAGGTGCGCGCCACCATGAAAACACCGGCCGCCACCATGGTAGCGGCGTGAATGAGGGCCGAGACCGGGGTGGGGCCTTCCATAGCGTCGGGAAGCCACACATGAAGCGGAAACTGGGCGCTCTTGCCTACCGCTCCGCCAAAAAGCAAAAGGGCGATACCCGCGATATAAAGCGATGGAATGGTGTGTTTGGCCAATCCGTCAGCTACAAGGATTTGAACCTGGGCGAAATCGAAAGTCTTGAAAACCATTCCGATGGTAATGACCCCCATGAGAAAGGCCATATCCCCAACCCGGTTGACAATGAAAGCCTTTTTGCAGGCGTCCGCGGCCTCGGGCTTGTGAAACCAGAACCCGATTAAAAGATAAGAACAAAGCCCCACCAATTCCCAGCCCACGAAGAGCTGAAGGAAACTGGTGGAAAGCACCAAGATCAGCATGGAAGCGGTGAAAAGAGAAAGATAGGAGTAATAGGGGGCAAATCCTTCATCGTCATGCATGTAGCCAAGCGAGTAGATTTGAACCAACAGCGAAACCAAGGTGACCACCACCAGCATGTTGGCGCCAAGAGGGTCAATCAAGACCCCGAACTGGGCGGATAGGGGGGGAAGGTCCAGCCAGGTAAAGCTGAGTGAAATGGATCGGGACGCTGGGTCCAGCCCTAAAAGTTCTGCCAGGATGCCCAGCGACAAAATCAGGCAGACCGCCATGGAGAAAATAGAGATCGTTGCGGATAGCTGGCGCGACTTGCGCGTGAACAGGGTAATGACCGCGTAGGAAAGGGCCGGCAAAGCCGGAATCAGCCAGGCGAACCGAATCATGACCACCTCACTAAGATTAATACTTTAAGCATAAACACACAAAAAGATCTGCCCCAAAACCGAATGACTCCCTGCCGTTCGACGGGAATCAGCCTCTCAGGGTATGGATTTCGTCGACATTGACGTTGCGCCATTGACGGTAAATGGAAATCACAATGGCCAGCGCCACCGCGGCTTCCGCCGCGGCGATGGTGATAACAAATACAACGAAAACCTGGCCCGGCAGCGAGGCCGAACCCCAGTATTTTCCGAAGGCCAGGAAATTGATATTGACCGCATTGAGCATCAATTCAACGCCCATCAAAACCGATAGGGCGTTCTTTCGGGTTAATACCCCAACAAGACCAATGGTGAAGAGGATCGCGGCAAGATAAAGAAAATGAACGACGGGTACGGAATTCATGCCGACCGTCCTTTCAAGAAAAAAGAACAAAGGGGACGGCATAGAGCCGAACCCTTTTTCATGATTTTCACTGAGGAGTATTGGCTCATGAGGGGTCCTTTCGGGCGATCACAATGGCTCCCACAAGGGCGGAGAGAAGGAGAATCGAAACAAACTCAAAGGCAAAGGCAAACCCATTCGAGGGAAGGATGAGGGCGGGCCCCAGGGCATAAACGTTGTTCATGGCGGATGCGGCCGGCGAAGCCAGGGTTCCCGGCGGCTGATCGGACCACTGAAAAATGGATTGGACCAGGGCGAAGAGAGTCACAAAAAGAAAGGAAGCGCCCACGAGAAGTGAAAGGGGCACCTGTGAATTTCGAGCGGGGGTTTTTTCGTCCATCACATTCCGCGTCAACATGATCCCGAATATGACAAGAATGGTCACAGCCCCGACGTAGATCAGAACCTGGACGGCGGCTAAAAACTCGGACCCGAGGAAAAGAAACACGCCCGAGACGCCGAACATGGCCACCGCCAGAAACAAAGCGCAGTGAAAAAGATTTTTCAACGCCACCACCATGAGGGCGGAAAGAATCACGATCGCGGCGATGGCGTAAAAAACATAGGGGGTCATGCTTGGGCTCCGGTGGCGGCCGCAGGAACCAGAGCGGGAGTTGCCTCTTCCGGCTTGGGGGCCAAATGGGGAGGACGTACCCACTTCATGGCATTCTCATCTTGAAGAAGGCTTCCCCGCCGGTAGACTGAATTTTCATATTCTTCAGAAACGAAGGTAAGCGCGTCGAATCCACAAGCCTCCACGCAGTAACCGCAAAAGATACAGGTGGAAAAATCGAGTTTAAAGGTCGTCATACGCCTTTTGCCATCCGGCATGCGCACTCCCTCCAGCTTGATACAGCTGTTGGGACAGGCCTTCGCGCACATCATGCAGGCCACGCAATTGAACTGGTCTTTTTCGCCATCGTAAATCAGTTTGATCATGCTGCGGCTGCGGACCGGCAAGGGCAGGCGCTCTTCCGGATATTGGACGGTCGTGACAGGCTTGAAGAAATATCCAATGGTGACAGAAAGACCAACCAGCAAATTCCAAAGGCCCGTCAGAACGCCCCAAAAATATTTAAAGATCGTACCCATGTCAGCCTCCCTTCTGCATCATCAACAAAACACACCCCGTGAGAAGAATATTAATAATGGAGATGGGGATCAAAACTTTCCACCCGAAATCCATCAGTTGATCCACCCTCAAGCGCGGAAAAGTCCAGCGGAACGACATAATCAGGAAAATCATCGCCAGAAGTTTAAGCATGAACCATACGAACCCGGGGACCGGAAGGCCGGACATAAAGGGAAATGGAAGCCAGCCGCCAAGGAAAACAGAAACAGCGACCGCCGAGGAAACCACAATGGCGATATATTCGCCTAAGAAAAACATCGCGAATTTAACACCGGAATATTCGGTGTGGAACCCGCCGATGAGTTCCGATTCAGCCTCAGGAATATCAAAGGGAGCCCGGTTCGCTTCCGCAGTGGCGGAAGTGACAAAAACAAGAAATCCCACGATTTGGGGAACCACAAACCACATTCCAAGCGAATGCTGAAATTCCACGATGGCGTTCAAGCTCAAGGTGCCCGCCGTCATAATGATCGGAACCAAAGAAAGGACAAGTGGAACCTCGTAGCTGACGATCTGTGCGGCGGATCTGAACCCGCCCAGTAGGGCAAAACGGTTATTCGAACTCCATCCTGCCGTTAAGATTGCGATCACGGTGAAGCTTGTAATGGCAACAATATAGAGTAGACCTACATTGAGATCCTGAACGACTACTCCTTTATCAAAAGGAATCACCACAAGGCCCATAAAGGTCGCCACAAAAGCGACGATGGGCGCGATGGTATAGGGAATCTTATCCCGGTGAGCGGGTTTGACATCTTCTTTAATGGTTAACTTGATCGCGTCCGCGAGGGTCTGTAATAAACCCAAAGGGCCAACCCGATTGGGACCTATGCGGCTTTGCATGTGCGCGGAGACTTTGCGTTCCATCCAGACCAAGAACATGACGAATAGGGATGTGGCCCCAAACATCGCCACCACAATCACCACCGAATCCAAAAGGGTCGTCCACCTCGCCACTCCCAATGAGAGATAAAGCCAATGGAGCGTTTCCCCGATTTGAAAAATCAAGTTAGAGACCAGGTTCATAATGGGAAGGGCCCTTTCATGATGGGTTACCGGTCAACTTCTGGGACGATTAAATCGAAACTGCCAAGGACTGCCATGATGTCGGCGACTTTCCATCCGCGGGTCAACTGGTCGAGGAGATAAAGGTTGCTGAAGGAAGCGCAGCGGAACTTGGCCTTCCAGGGTTTCGGAGTGCCATCCCCCACCAAATAAATGCCCATTTCCCCCCGGGAAGATTCGGTCCGCACATAAGCCTCGCTGGCCACAGGGGCCTTCAAAATAGGAGGCATCTTAGCTTCGATGGGCCCGGGTTCCAGCTTATCCAAACATTGACGGATGATGGAAACACATTCCCGCAGTTCGTTCATCCGCACTTTGTAACGGCTCCAACAATCCCCCGCCGTCTGAAGGCACTCGTTAAACTTGACTTGATCGTAATAAAGATAGGGCTGTTGTTTTCGAACATCGCAGGAAACCCCGGAACCCCGCAAGGACGGCCCCGTGAAGCCGCAGTTGATGCCGACTTCCGGGGTAACAATTCCTACCCCGCGGGACCTTTCAAGAAATATGGGGTTATAAGTTAATAAGTCCTCATACTCGTCAATCTTGGGTTCGAAATAGTCGAGAAAGGTTCGGCATTTGGCGGTAAATTCAGGAAGGATGTCGATCATGACCCCTCCGATTCGGATGTAGTTGTAGGTAAGGCGCTGCCCGCAGGTCATTTCAAAAAGATCGAGAATACGCTCCCGTTCCCTTAAACCATACAAGAATGGGGTCAGGGCCCCGATATCGCCCGCGAAAGCGCCAAACCATAGAAGATGGCTGGCAATACGTTGAAGTTCACAAAAAATCATTCTCAGCCATTGGGCCCTTGGAGGCGCCTGGATGCCCATCAGCTTTTCCGCAGCCAGAGCAAATGCCAGATTAACTGTCATCGCCGAAACGTAATCCACCCGATCGGTATAGGTAATACATTGGGGATAGGTACGGTTTTCACAGATTTTTTCGATGGATCGATGCAGATAACCCAAGACGGGCGTTGTTTGTTTTACGGTCTCGCCGTCGAGTTTGACGATCAACCGCAATACGCCGTGGGTCGCCGGGTGTTGGGGCCCCATATTGACGACGTACTCGTCCGTGCCGATGGAAGAAACGTCCCCCTTAATTCGGCTTAACAATAAATCCGTCATCGGAAAAATCCTTCCTGAGGGGATACTTCAAATAATCATCCGGCATCATGATGCGGCGTAAATCCGAGTGGCCGTCAAAAATAACCCCATAAAGGTCAAACACTTCCCTTTCAAGCCAATTGGCGCTTTTCCATATATTTTCCAGCGTAGGCGCCAGGGGTGTAGCCCGGGGAACGTCCAACTTGAGGGTCAGTTGATGTTTTTTCTTATAAGACCAAAGGTGGGAAACCACCGTGATTTTATTTTCTTTTGGGTAATCCACTGCTGTCAAATTGGAAAGGTGGTCAAAGTCGAATTCATTGTTTTCTTTTAAGGACTTTGCCAAAAAAAGGTAGGTTTCCGATTTGGAGGTTATGATTACTTCTCCCTGAGGAGACAGGGCCACTGATAAAATCGAATCCTTAAAATCGGTTTCGACTTTATTTTTGAGATCTTCGTTCGTCATTTAAATAATTCCTTAAAATAGCGAATAATTCAAACGCCTCGCCGTCTGCGAAAAACCGGCTCATCATCTATTTTCTTTTGGATGGCCATCAAACCATGGATCAACGATTCGGGTCTCGGCGGGCATCCAGGAACGTAAACATCCACCGGCACAAAGGAATCAATTCCCTTCACAACAGTATAGGAATCGTAATAGTAGGGACCGCCGGCTATCGTACAGCTTCCCATTGCGATCACCCAGCTGGGTTTTGGCATTTGTTCATATAGCCGTTTAAGGGCATATCCCATTTTTTCCGTAATCGTCCCGGCGGCGATTAAGAGATCCGCTTGCCTGGGGGAAGGCCTGAAAACCTCGGCCCCAAAGCGGGCCAAATCATAACGCCCCCCAGCCGTTGCCATCATTTCGATGGCACAGCAAGCCGTTCCAAACTGAAGAGGCCACAATGAATTTTTTCTGGCCCATTTAAAAATAAACCCCATGGCCTTTTCTAAGGTCCAAAGGCCCGGGATCTTGCTTTCATCTTCC
Organism: candidate division FCPU426 bacterium; assembly: GCA_963738405.1. GTDB lineage: Bacteria > Oederibacteriota > Muellerivitia > Muellerivitales > Muellerivitaceae > CAVTWJ01. The sequence continues at coordinate 62,996 of CAVTWJ010000016.1, forward strand.
ATGAGTTGTATTTCGGATTTAGAAATGCCCGGCAGGGTTAATCCCATTTCAACGCCTCCTTTTTCCAGGCATAGGCCAAGCCCACGAGAAGAATGGCAATAAAAACAACCATTTCTCCGAAGCCAAAAACGCCCAATTGCCGGAAAGAAAGGGCCCATGGGTATAAAAAAACCGTTTCGATGTCGAAGATAACGAAAAGGAGAGCATAAAGATAAAAGCTTACGTTGAATCGAATCCATGAGGTGCCGTAGGTTTCCACACCGCATTCGTAGGTATCGACAAGGACATCTTTTTTATATTTGTATTGAAGCCCTAAAAGTCCGTTGGGGCTTAGAGCCCAACCTGTCACGAAAGCCATCACGATGAAAAATATTCCCGCCAAAAGGAAAACCAAAACGCTGCCATATTGCTCCAACATCAGCGCCCCCCTCTTTGGTTAATGATTGGCCCCGAACAACGTATTCTATACATACGTCGCAGTAAAATATCAAGCTTAACCCCGAGAGGTTCAAAAATCCCGTTCGAGAATGAAATCAGCAAATTGAAGCAATTCGGTATTGTCTCCTCGTCCGTTCAAACCGCGCAATGAAGATTTGGCTTCTTCCGCGAATCGGCGTGCGACGCCGACTGAATAGGCGATAGCGTCATATTTTCTCAAAAGCTTTCCTAAAAAAGAAATATCGGAGGCCGTTTTCACTTTTTTCAGTATTCCAGCCTTAAGTCGTTTGTTTTCGGCGGCAGTGGCATTCGCCATGCAGTGAAGCACCGGCAAGGTCAATTTTCCTTCGCGCAAATCGCTCATAACCGGTTTACCAACCCGAGAAGCTTTTCCCACAAAATCCAAAGTGTCATCAATGATTTGAAAGGCCATCCCAACACCCAAACCAAAATTGTAAAGGCTTTGGACGGTTGTTTTGTCACCACCCATCAGCATTGCTGAAGATTGACAACTGGCCGCAAGGAGAGAGGCGGTTTTTTCGCGGACCACTTGAAAATACTGTTCTTGTGTTAGACCCACATTAAAGCGGTGGAAGGTTTCAGAAATTTCACCACGGCAAATGATATTGGTTGTATCTGCCAAGGTTCCGAGAACTTCCTTCGGAAGATGTTTAGCCATCAAATAAAAGGAGGAGGCAAAGACATAATCACCCATTAAGACTGAAATTTCATTTCCCCACTTAAAGTTGAGAGTCTTTTGCTTCCGACGAATTGCAGAGTTGTCGATAATATCGTCATGGACCAGAGTGGCGACATGAATCATTTCAAGCGCAGCGCCCAAATATAACGTTTCCTCTTTCACTTTTCCGCAATAACGCGCCGAGAGAATAGCCAAGGCCGGTCGAGCTCTTTTACCTGCGGTTTGAGCTAAATAATCCACCATCTGTTGAATGAAAATGTTATCGGTTTTGAGTGATTCGGCTATGACTTTTTCAACGCGGTCTAAATCTTTTTGGATGGGATAGGTTAATTGCTTGAGGTCCACAAACTCTCGCTTGAAAAAAATAAACCGCAACGCGGAACAGCATTAAACTTTGATCAGGGCCAGTATTCAAGACTTCCGTGAATGAAATGCGGAAAGGGCGGGAGTAAAGATCACTCCCCAAACTGTTCTTTCATCTCAAGAAACTTGATGAACTGCTCCAAACTTGCCAAGCTTGTTACTTGAATCGCTTCCCCGTTTAGGTTAATAACCCGGGCTTTTAGAAGCCGATCGACTACTTCTCGCGTCTTGGCTTGATCCAGTCCGCACATTTTGCTTAATTCCGATACGGTAAAGTTGATATTCATTGCGATACCGCCCGGGCCTTCCTCTCCATGCTTATGAACGACCAATAAAATGGTGTTGGCCACGAGCCTGTTGGCATCTTTAATCATCAAGTTTGCGATTTGTTGATTCGCTTCGCGAAGGCGAGAGGTCAAATTTTTGAGTATCTTTTTGACAATCTTCGGATTGGTCTGCATGTGCATCTCAAACACTTCTTCGTCGAGCGCAATGAGCCGCGATGAATCCTGTGATATCGCGTTTGCCGAACGAACATCCTTATCGATGACTGCCATTTCCCCAAAAAAATCACCCGGTCCAAGAATGACCAAAGTCTTTTCGACTCCATCTTTCAATTGTTTTGTGATTTTGACCTTCCCAGATTGAATGATGAACATTTCATTGCCGACATCCCCCTCACGGAAAATGACATCCCCGGGGTTATAGGATCGACCGCATCTTTCGAATATTTCCTGTTCGGAACTCATTGTAGCCGCCTTTTCTCAGTCCACTAAAACCAAGGAATTTTAACAAACACCCTTCCCCTGTCAAGGGAAGCGCCAATCAACTTGACCCTTTACCCTCATAAAAGCCTAGGCTTACGGTATGGGGTACCATCCCTCAAACTTCTATTGATACTTTTGAAAAGTTCGTTATTTATAAGAAAGCCCGGAAGGTCAACCCACCGCCGATTTAATCAAAGTTTAACCCAAAAGGAATTACAAATCAGGCAGACTGAAAACTCAAAAATAGAAGTCGAGTGCGAAATGATGATTAGGCCCTAAAACACCTAAGTTTTGCCATGCATAATCGATTCCAACGTAATTACTAAAGGCGGGAATTTTAACACCTGCGCCAAGGGTTAGACCCGCCAAACCACCAACTCCCAATTGGTTTTGGTCCAAGCTGCCTTGAAACTCGTAGCCGAATCGACCCACAAGGGTATCTTGATACCAATATTCACCACCCAAGTTAACCATAATGGCATTGTCGTTCGGAAAATTCATATCGTAAGCCAAAGTGAAATTATCATCAAAGAGACGATAGGCTAACCCAACCTTGAAATTAAGGGGCAATGGATCAGAGACCTGATCAAATTTCATTCCGGGGCCAAGGTTTTGAACATCTAGCCCTGCGGTCAAATGGGGAACTGGAGATCGATACATAAGGCCAAAATCAAAAGCGATGTCGGAGGCGTTACTTACCGATGCTAAACTTTTCGAGATGTACTTCGCAACCAAACCAATATCGAAGTAATAACTTAGCCGGTAGGCACCTGCCAGATCCACATCAAAATAATTTTCCCCTACGGAACCAGGGATGATATTTCCCCCGCCGTCGGTAGCGGGATCGGTTCCAGTACCCAAGACTTTTGCCGAGGCGCCGAAAGCCGCGTCATTTCCTAACTTAGTTCCGATGGCAAAATAACTATATTGAACTGTTTCAATAAACAAATCGTATTGAGCTGTAAAGTGTGTCCCGCCTAGCTGCATCAAGCCAGCCGGATTCCAATAAACGGCATTCGCGTCATTTGCTACGGCCACAAAGGCATCCCCCATCGCGATCGCCCGTGGTCCCACCGGAATTTTTAACTCAACTGCTGCGGTACTGCCCGGCCCTCCTTGGGCGAAAAGCGGGGAATAGATTGATAACAATATCAATAAACTGAGAAACGGAATGGGGTTGGATAGCCTTTTCAAATCTTTTCACTCCTTAAATTTCATAAAAATTATATCCCTTCACGGAAATACCCGTCAATGCGGATTTCCCCGTTCCCCGGCGACCTTTCCGGTAGTTCGAAGGCGTTTTTCGTCCTTTTGGATCTTTTCGGCCAGGTATTTCCCTGTATGGGACTTGGAATTGGACATTATTTCCTGGACGGTACCCGAAACCACCACCTGTCCTCCTTCATCGCCTCCCTCGGGCCCCAAGTCGATGACATGATCTGCGGTTTTGATGACATCAAGATTATGTTCGATCACAACGACAGTATTTCCTGCCTCCACCAATTTTTTAAGAACTTTTATTAAATGGTCCACATCCGCGAAATGAAGTCCCGTCGTCGGCTCATCCAAGATATAAAAAGTTCGGCCGGTGGCCCTTTTCCCAAGCTCGGTTGATAATTTAACCCTTTGCGCTTCCCCACCCGACAAGGTAGTGGCGGGTTGTCCAAGATGGATATATCCCAGCCCCACATCCCGGAGAGTTTCCAATATTTTTTTTATTTTGGGAATCGGAGAAAAAAACTCAAGCGCCTCCAAAATGCTCATCTGCAGGACTTCCGCTATATTTTTTCCCTTATATTGAATCTCCAATGTTTCACGATTATAACGTTTCCCTTTGCACACCTCGCATGGGACATAAACATCCGGTAGAAAATGCATTTCTATTTTAAGAACCCCATCGCCCTCGCAGGCCTCACAGCGGCCGCCTTTAACATTGAAACTAAACCGTCCATCCTTATAACCGCGGGCCCGCGCCTCAGGAAGATGGGCGAATAAATCTCGGACATGGGCAAAAAGACCCGTATAGGTTGCAGGGTTCGAACGTGGAGTGCGGCCAATAGGCGATTGATCGATTTCAATAACCTTGTCTACATTCTCAACGCCCTCCAAAGAAACAAACCCTTCCGGTTTCATTCGAAGCCCAAAAAGAGTGTGCATCAGCGCCGGATAAAGCGTCTCCATCACAAGCGTGCTTTTTCCAGAGCCCGAAACGCCTGTTACTGCCAAAAAAACCCCTAATGGAAATTCAACTGTCAAATTTTTAAGGTTGTTCTTATTTGCGCCAGTCAAAACAAGTTGTTTCTCAAAAGACCGTTTCAATTTTAAATTAGGCTCAATGAAACGTCGGCCAGAGAGATAGGCCCCCGTGAGAGATCGTGGGCATTCTAGAATCTTTTTAAGATTTCCAACAGCCACTACCTCCCCCCCCTCTATTCCGGCCCCGACTCCCATATCAATGATATAGTCAGCCGCCTCAATTGTGTCCTCATCATGCTCAACTACAATTACGGTGTTTCCAATATCCCGTAAATGCGTGAGTGTTTCTAAGAGCCTAACATTGTCTCGTTGGTGCAATCCGATTGAGGGTTCATCCAAAATGTACAACACTCCAACCAAAGCGCTGCCAATTTGTGTCGCAAGATGAATCCTTTGAGCCTCGCCGCCGGATAGCGACGCGGTCATACGATCAAGAGTTAGATAATTGAGGCCCACATTTTTTAAAAAGCCGAGTCGATTACGTATCTCTTTGAAAATTTGAACCCCAATGGCGCTTTCTCTTTGATCTAACACCAGGGTTTCAAAAAAAATCAGACATTGCTGAACTGACAATCGAGTAAGTTCTATGATATTTTTCCCGCGGATCGTTACCGCTAAGCTTTCAGGCTTCAGGCGAGTGCCTTTGCAAGAACGGCACGGCTTACTGACAAGATACTTCTCGATTTCCTCACGAATAGATTCTGAATCCGTCTCGTGATAACGTCGTTCTAAGTTGGGAAGAACCCCCTCGAAGGGACCGGAAAATCTTTGACGGTAAGTACCCTTTAAAATCTTAAATTCAATTTCTTCCTGGCTTCCAAAAAGAATTGCGTTTTGTACTTTTGACGGCAGTTTTTTAAAGGGAACGTTTTGAGAGACCTTGAAATGTTGGCAAACCCCATCCAAAAGGTTTTGATAATAAAGAGCCTTGGGGGAGCTGTAGGGTTCCACCGCGCCTTCGGCAATGGATTTTTCGGAATCCACTACCAAAGTTTCATCCGCTTCCATTTTATGGCCCATTCCAGTGCAAGCTGGACAAGCCCCGTGGGGATTATTGAATGAAAAATTTCGAGGCGCCGGTTCCTCAACACTTATCCCACAATGAACGCATGCAAAACGTTCGGAAAAAAGATGTGCCTTTTCCTCTTTGCCGGTTCCCTCCAGTATCTTGACAACCCCTTCGCCCAACTTGAGCGCGGTTTCGAGAGAATCTGTTAGTCTTTTTTTGATTTCAGGTTTTAAAACGAGACGATCGACCACCACTTCAATGTCATGTTTTTTGTTCTTCTCCAGCGGAAAATCTTCTTCTAAATCACGAATCACCCCATCTACTCGAATGCGAACAAATCCATCCTTCCTTACTTGATCAATAATCTTTTTATATTCCCCTTTTCGGCTCGAAATAAGAGGCGCAAGTAGATGCAATTTACTTCCGGTTCTAAGCGACAAGACTTGATCAACAATTTGCTGAACCGTTTGACGGCTTATAGGACGCGCGCATTGCGGACAATGCGGTGTTCCAATGCGGGCAAAGAGTAATCGTAGATAATCGTAAATCTCCGTAGTTGTCGCAATGGTCGATCTCGGATTTTTACTTCCCGCTTTCTGCTGAATGGCGACGGCTGGCGAGAGGCCCTCGATCATATCAACGTCAGGTTTTTCCATTAGACCTAAGAATTGCCGCGCATATGCCGAAAGGGATTCAACATACCTTCGCTGACCTTCAGCAAAAAGTGTGTCAAAGGCAAGCGATGACTTTCCAGAACCGGATACACCCGTTAAAACCACTAGCCGGTCCCGCGGCATTTCCACGGTAATGTTTTTAAGGTTATGTTCCCTGGCGCCGCTTACATAAATGGTGTCGCGTTTCATGTTTTACCTCATCGGGAATGCAGGACGAATTTGGGCAAAGGGAAACTATCCGACTTGTCGGGTTCTTTTTCAAGCGGTTATAAAGGATTACTGAAATTGAGTGGCGGCTCCCGTCAACCCCTGGTTCCGTACTCCGTTGATTTGTTGTAGCTGGGCATTGGAAACCGAAAGGGGTCTTCCTGGAAGGGCTTTTAAATTCAATGTGAACATTAGCTGTTCCCCGTTAAAAGGATCGTCCGTATAGGTAATTTGAGCTTCCCAATCATGCAGATCGCGATAAAGACTAATGCTCCTGGATTCAAGTTTCGCATTCGTGACGTCATAACTTTCCAAAAAAGCCATTCGATAATTAGTAAAGAATGCGAAGTCCACCTCTCCGGCCATATCAAAGCTAGGCGGAACGCCCATGGAGATAAAGCCAGTATTGGAAACATTTGGGTCAACAAAATTGCCGGATAATCTAAACCTCCACATATCGTTCTTACTCTTTAAGTCTAGGACCGAATTAACATCTTTTAAGGCATTGGCATTAATTGAATAATCAAAAATCGCCAAATAATCAAAAAGGCTTGAGGGCGTAAGATAGAATTCTTGGCGCAGATATGAAAAGCGCGCTGAATCGGCACCTACTTGAGCATTGAAATCATAGGAGGTGCTGGTTCTGGCGCGAAAATAAGTCCCTCCGTCAAATTCAAGGGATCCACTCAATAGATTGGAAGTAATTCCGTGGGGCGGATCGCTGGATTGAAGGTTGTTTAGCTTTTGGGCATAGGTGTAAGAAAGAGAAGTATTAAAATAATCCGTCCATCGTCCGCTCCAGGTATTGTTTAGATTCACACTGTGTGTTTCACCGACGTTTGTACCGTTAACATCCGCGATGTCTTGAAAATTCTCATCCCAAGCCGCGCGGGTATACAGGGTTTGAGTTGAAAGTAAAAGAAGACTCTGACTTAGTCCATATTCCCCAGATAAGTGATTGACAAAATAATTATCCGCCAATGTCCAAGTGTGATCACCATTTAAGGTCAAATCCCATTTCAGCCAATTGCTTCCAATCAATCTTTGAGGGAAAAGGCTAAAGCCCACTTGAGGCAAATTTTCAAGATTTCTTTGGAAATTAGTCTCATTGGGATCGTTGGGATCTCCGAAATTCGGGCTTTCCTGTTGCCGCAGAAAAAGACTAAGCGAGTACTGGGTTTTGCTCAAAGTGGCCGAAAGATCATATTCACGATAAGTCGAAACAAGTGAGGGATCTCTCCTAGCGACTGAATAATCCGAACTAAAAAAACCATCTCCCGGAATATCAGCCTCAAGCCTTCCTTGCAGGCTGGATGAAATAGCCCACAGGCCTCTCGCACGGGATTCCCATCGAAAACGTTGGCTGTTGCCTTCCTGAATCCCATACCCATAAAGTGAAAGAACAGAATAATCATTCAAGGCAATTTCATGTCGCAAACCTAAGCCCAAACCCGTCTTTGCGAAATAATCGAGGTAAAGTGCCCCGTAGCTCTTGGGATTAAGCAGATAACTCGTTGTCACCAAAAGATAATTCCCAAGATACTCCGTTTGCCCCGTTGAAACGGAAAAAGGCGTGGAAAGGTCATGAATCGTTCGCACAAAAAACGGAAAGTAAAAAACAGGCACTTTCCCAATGTAAAGCACCACATTTTCAGCCACCAGATAATTACCAGAATAAATCACTATTTTATCTGCCTTCATGTGGAAGTGGCGGTAGTCTGGCTCGTAATCACAGGTTGTGGTTATGGCATCTTTGATTGTCACCTTTTGTGGTTCCATATCAATTTCGCTCCCAGTGCTAATCCAGGGAGGTGATGTTGTCCTGATGTCAAAAGCTTTTCCCATTTGAGTCTTTAAATTGTATGTAAGACTTTGAGCCTCGATTTCTTCGCTTTCGTTCTGCCAAACGACATGCCCTTCAGCGTGAACGTCTTGAGCCACAACATCGTATCGGATCTTGTCTGAATAGAGATGAACCGTCCCTTGTTGAATATGGACATTGCCGTTAGCGACGACCAGATCTTGATCCCTTAGGTATTGAATATAATCCGCTTGAATTTTGACATTAGAATTTAGGGTAAAGGAAAGTTCGGCATTGGCCGTGAAAAAAATATTCAAATAAATAAAAAAAACAGAAATTAAAATACTTTTAAAATAACAACGAGGATTCCTCATAACTTTTTCCCAATGGTTTTTCTTGGATCCCGCAGAAATCTTCGAAGAAAAAACGCAAGCCAAAGTCGTTGATCAATCCAAAGGGTAAGTAAGACGCCCACTAGTATGAGAAAAAAATTCGGGACCCACATTGCCAAAAAAGGAGAGAATTGGCCCAAAATTCCACCGTTGTCGCCCAACATAAGGAAGCCCTCATAAGAGGCCACTAAGGCAACAGCTAAAACCGGACCCAAATAGGACCCCGCCCTGGTCAAAAGTCCTAACGGAATGCCGATCAGGGCAAAAGCCAAGGTTGAGAAGGGTAAAGAAAACTTCTTGTTAAATTCAACTTCATCATACCGGCTGTCTTTCTTATCCCTTTTTTCTTTTGCAATTTTTTGAGCCAAGTCCTTAATTTTTATATTCCTTGGACTATTGGCATCGAGAGGGCCGAACGGAACTCTTTTAGAACTTAAATCAAGATCACATTGAGAAAATTTCAACTGAAGAAGATTTGACATTCCAGGATCAATCCGGGATCCCAGTTGCTGCATGATTCCTTGTTTGAGCCGCAGGATAATGTGATAACTTGGATTCTCCTGCAATGAACCATCCTCAGCATAAATCACACGATATGGTTTTTCCTTTTCATCCAACATATATACCGTGATATTTTTAAGTTTTCCGGTGCCTTCCTCTTTTTGGTCAACATAAAGCAAATAGCCTTCGAATTCTTTTATAAAAACCCGTTCTTTAACTGCAATCGTGGAATGTTCCGTTATGATTTGATAATCCAATTTTATGAATGAGGTATTACCCCACGGAAGTACCATATCCATGAAAACAACCAAAAATAAACTAACCACCAGTGAAAACCCTGCCACAGGCCACAGTAAAGATCCGACAGTAATTCCACTCGCTTGGAGCGCTAAAAATTCACGATCAGCGCTTAATCTCCCGTAAACAATTATTAGAGCTGTCAAAAATCCAATCGGGATGGCTAAAACCATAACACTCGGCTGATAAAAAATGAAAAGGCAAAAACAATTCCATAATCCAGCATGGTAGAGAAAAAGATAATTAAGAAATTGAATTGAAAAATAAAGGAGATTCATGATCATCATCCAGCATCCTGTCGCTAGGAAAAAGGGCGGTCCCAGAGACAAAAGGCAATACCGAAGCAAAACTGGCATTAATGATCCTTGGTAAGATCAGGGAGGAATAATTCAAAAAACAGAACCCCACTTTTGAATCCCTGCCTGGAGATACAACCAGGTCATTATAACGGATTCAAAAACGGGCCTGTAAGGGGTCCCCGAGTTGGTTACGCGGCGGGCTTTACTGATTGCGAGGTGAAAGTAGGTATATCTTGAAGGAACCGGCCATTGACACGGCTCGGAACAGGCGGAAGACCCAAATTCATCGCCTCGGCGGATGAGGCAACGCCTGAAGGATTGGCAACGCCGGGGACTTCAAAATCATCAACCCCTGGAATATTTGAAACCTCAGCAGAAACAACCGGCATAGGTGGAACAAGATTTCCGTTGCTGTTTTGAGGCAACCCATCCAAGCCCGCAGGCGGAAGAGCGTTGTCCACAACTGGAGGAGGTAAAAAAGCTCCACTTCCCATCGCAATATCAGTTGACGCAGGCGGAAGGGTCTCATTTTGGAGAGATGGCGGAAGTTCGGCTGTATTCAAATCAGATGGGACCTGCGGGATACCATTATCCATCGGTTGAGGGACAATCCCAGGTATTGCGGCCATTGAATCATCTGGAATAGCTGGGATCCCAGTATCGGTAGGATTGGGAAGCCCTGTCAAATTGGTATCAGCTATCGCCGGTGAAGTTTCTCCAGGAAGTCCATCTGGCGTCGGAAGTGTATAAAAAGTCGAATCGGTAGAGGTTGCTGCTAAAGCGTCCGGGGAAGGCAAAGTGGCCATTGTACTATCTGCCATTTGATCTGGAACTGGTAGTTCATAGCCCGATGCATCAGGCAAGACAGCGTTTGCTTGATCACCGGGTGTGGGAAGAATGGATGAATCATCTTCTGGCAAAGCCGGAAGTCCAGACTCAATCGAGGAATCTGATTCAGGCAATGAAGCTAAGTCCGGCTGAGGGGCGGGTAAATCCATTCCTGGCAAAGCAGAATTTGAATCCATACCAGGCGAGGGTAAAGCAGCCTCAGAATTGTCGACGGGCAATCCATTAAAATCGGCATCAGGCGCCACGGGCAGTGAACTCTGTGCAACAGGCTCCGGAGACGATCCCGGCAATTCCGATTGGGGAAGGGGCGGGAGACCTGCTGGGGAACTGTTGTCCATTCCTGGAAGAGATGGAAGACTGTTGTCAGGGGTTGTTGAAGGCGCTGTTGATCCGGATGGTAATGCGGGCATTCCTGAATCAGGAGAAGTTGGTTGTGGCGGAACACCCGCATTGTCGGTAGGCAATGCTGGCAAATTCGCATCGGGTGAAGCGGGCACTGCAACGGGATTAGTTGTGGAAAGAGGTGGAAGGGCCGCAGGATTTGCATTATCCGTAGGTAAGGGAGGAAGAGAACCATTTGAGCTATCGCTTCCAGTAACGGATGGAACAGGCGGTAATGCACCGGAGATCATTCCAGCGTTATTGTCCCCTGGCAATGAAGGTAAGCCACTTGGTGAACCGGATGCGGAAGCGGGAACATTTTGGGGAAGTGGTGGAGCAACCAAGTTAGAATCCGAGGCAGCCCCCGGAAGCGGAGGAAGATTATTATTTGATGGCATCGAAGCGGAATTATCAGCGGCACCAGGCAAAGGCGGCAAACCAGAAGATGTAGAATCAGCAGGGGATGCACCAGGCAAGGGTGGCAATACAGCCGAGGATTGCCCTGGCAAAGGAGGCAACGCAGACGCACTTGCGTTAGACATTTCAGGTTGGGGTACTGACATCAAGGCTCGAGTTTGTTTGGCCCTCGCAAGCCTAATTTCATGATGATATCGCCGCATATCCGGATGAGTCAAAAGCATAGAAGGCAATCTGTCGCGAATATCATTGGTAACTTTTTTCGCTTCTAGGTTGTCAGAGGGGTTAACTGTTAATTCAAGAAATTCAAAAGAGGAAGTGTAGCGTTGGACTTCCGTTATTTTTATAAAACCAACCGGATCACCGTCAGGGGAAAAAAGTGCGAAAACGTCACCTCGTTTCACACCTCCTAAATCGCCCACATCAATATAATTGCCGCTGTATTCCTTGCCCGGCGTATCGCGTAAAGCAATAACTTGACCGCCGATAAAAGAAGCGTTGTGACGAAGATTCTTCAGGTTGTTTTTAAATTGCACTGAATAGGGCAGATCCGCTCCCGTAGAGGGGGCTAAATCATAGGCCCCTATGGCGGGTGTCCAAATTCCGGCGAGTAAAAAGAGAATCGAAAGCTGAAACAAAACGGAAGGACGTTTCATGCGAACCTCGAAAGGTAAAATAGATCAAAAACCCTGCAGTTTTTAGATGATAACAAAAAACGATAAAAGAAGGGGTTTTTTCAACCAATCCCCTTCAACCGACGAATTTATAATCGAGTGATGAGAGAAATATAATTTATTGCGCCAATTGAATTGCTAACGAAAGCATAATCAATTTCAAACAAATAGGCCCAGATACCGACACCCACTGACGGAGTAAAACTGTCCGTATCAAACTGGAAGCCTTTCGTCTCAAAACCGCCGCGAATGGCGACGAATTGCTTGTACCAATACTCCATACCGAAATGATAATTGTTCAAACTTTGCCCAGCATAAAGGGTGTCTGCGTCGAAATTTACCTGAAGGGTACTAACAGGAACCGGAGCGTTATTTGTCGTCTGGCGTTTCCCTAACTCCTGCGTATAGGAAAGACCAAGGGTCAAGCTAGGTTGAAGTGTTTGGGTTGGATTAGTCGCGGTATTGGACCAAGTAACATAAGAACCGCCCGTAATATCACGCCCTACCAATCCGACTGCAAATTCTTTTGCCGGTTTAAAAAGAAGTCCTATATCAGATCCGATTCCGAATGCAGATGCCCCAGCAGCATCCGTCTTAAGGATTTTAATGGTTCCGCCAATTACAAGTTCGTCAGCAACTTTCCACCCACCGGAAAAAAAACCTGCTTGATCAGAATAGGAAGTTGTTCCAAGCACCGTGGGGCTATCGGCATTGGTAATTGAAATGTTATCCACGCCCAAACGTAAATAACTAATGGCATAGGAACCAGCGTCATGGGTATTAAAGGCAATATTTACAAAGTCGTAACTTTGAAGATCGTTTTGCGCCGCGTGCATCGTCGTAATTTCAATATCATCAATCAAGGCTAATCCCGCAGGATTCCAATAGGCTGCTGTAGCATCAGTTGCAGCAGCAACAAATGCACCACCCATTGCCAAAGGTCTTGCCCCAGCGCCTTTAGTTAAAACTTCCGCAGTGTAATCCGTCGATTGTGCCCAGAGCGGGAGAGTCCCAAAACTAATTACGACCAGCAAACCTAACACCGAAAGATAACGTTTTGATGCCACAGAACTTCTCCTCTCACGGCGTACAAAATTGGGGCTTCAATAAAAAGTTTATCAATCACCTATTGAAAATTCAACTTGATTAGACTTCAGCTTGTTTTTACTTACTGCATCAACTTTTACGATAAACTGTTTGCCGAGAGAAATTATTAAACAGTCAGTTCAGTAACCTAAACAGCAACTTGAGTCGAATAAACCGGTATACCGGTTTTAAATTTAACGAAAACCTTTATAAAGGGCCCTTCGCATCGATACTGTCGATTTGTTGACAAAGGAATAAACCGATGGGTATAGTTACCCGATTTCCCTTACTTTTGATTTTTTCAAAACAATTTAAGTTTCTTCACCAAGGAGATATGGAATGCCTGATGTGAAAATTTGTGGAAAATGCGGCGCCAAAAATCCAACCTCCAACGCTTTTTGCGAACAATGCGGAAGCAAGTTAAGCGCTCAAATTCCCATCGCTCCAATCCCCGAGAAATCTGAAAAAAAACAGCTGGTACCGGTCAAGTCAAATAAACCCGCTTTTGTCAGCGAGCCGGATATTAAAGAAAAAACTTCCACGCCCACCCAAACGTCCTCTCTCGTTGCCGGTGGTGTATCGATTTCTTGGATGAATCTTTTCTATGCAGCTCTCCTGCTAATTGCAATTTTTACAAGGTTTGATCATCTAGGCGCAAAACCTCATCATCATGATGAAAGCATGCACTCCTTTTACTCTTACCAGTTATTTAAAGATGGCGACTACGAATACAACCCAATGATGCATGGGCCTTTCCAGTTTCACGGAAACGCTTTTATGTACTACCTATTCGGGGTATCCGATGCCACATCCCGATATCTGGCGGCATTTTTCGGTATTCTCACTGTAATCCTCGCAATGTTTCTTTCCCCATTCCTTGGCCGTACAGGAACATTTCTCGCCACATTACTCATTGTTTTCTCTCCAAGTTTTATGTATTTCGATCGGTTTACTCGGGAGGATGCTTATATATGCGGTGCAACTTTTGCCATGGTTGTCTTTCTTTTTCGCTATTACCGTTCTCGACAGCCGATGGACTTGTGGCTCGCATCTTTGGGTTTTGTCATTGCTTTTTGTACTAAAGAATCCATCTTCATTACGATCGCGGTTATTGGAACCTACCTATTTATACGCCTTCTTCCTTGGCTAGATGTGTTTATCGCCGGAGGATTAACCTGTTTAGGGGTTCTTTCACAATTAGTCCTTAAAAATGTCGCTCCCGAGATGCCCCAAACTACTCGATTAGTTTTTTTACTCGTTTTGGCGGGCGCCGCCCTTGGTTGGACGATTTACAACCTGTTTATTCGTTGGAAAGCAACCCAAGGTAAAAATTCAGAAAACAAACTTTGGTCTGTTATACAAAGCCTACAAATTGAAAAAATACAAATCGAGCTAATTACTTTCATTGGTTGGTGGGTGCTCTGTCTATTAGCTCTACGAATTCCATTTTTGCATTTAAACCAACCCACCTTTGTTTCAGTCTTACTGCTTTTAACTTATTTTGTCATCGTCGGCCGGTTTGCTTGGTTATGGCTGGGTAACGTGGCCCCCGCATTAACGGGTTCCATCACCATCATCTCAGTGGTCTTTACACTCCTTTTCACAACTTTTTTTACAGTCGGAGCGGGTCAACCCGATTGGATTAGTCGACTTCACTATCTGCTAAACGCACTTTATAACGGGGCTTTTGGGGGTCTTGAATATTGGTGGGGACAACATGATGTTCATCGCGGCGACGAACCCTTTTATTATTACCTTTTAGAACTTCCTGCTAATGAACTGGTTTCTTTCTTATTCTCGGGTGTGGCAATCCTCTATTACGGCATTTTCAAAAGAAAAAACATACCCCTTTTTCTGGCCTATTGGTACATAGGGTCATTGGCTCTCTTCTCATGGGCGGGAGAAAAAATGCCATGGCTGATTCTGCATCCACTTTTGCCTTCACTTTTACTTACCGCTTTTTTCATCGGCGAAATTTGGGACGCCGCTCCCATACAGCATGCTTGGCGGTCGGCCAGAATCGCCGCCTTAATTGGTTTTGGAATACTCGCGTCCTATTCCCTTCACTCAGCCGTTCTTTTAAGTTTTTACCACGAAGCTAATCCGGTCGAACCTTTGGTTTATGTCCAATCGGGGCCCGACTGTGACGAGGTCGAAAGAATTATTCGGGAAATTTCTTACGGCGAGACTGGAGGAACCGATCTGCCTCTAACCATTGAAGACAAATGTTCCTGGCCCTTTGCCTGGCAATTAAGGGATTTCGACAAACGAAACCATCCTTCCATGATCACCCAAGCCGATAATCCGATTATCCTTACGGGTACTGAATCGGATAGCCAATCCTACCCCATCCTTAGTCAGGCCGGTTATATCAACCGGAAATACAAATTAAGGGTATGGTGGGTTCCATCTTGGTTCAAGAAGGGCTACCCCGGAAGCGAAATGAATTTCGGGCTTTTTACCGACTGGCTTTTCAGCAACTTTATTCCCATCAAGCCCGCACGACCCGATATGGTGGATTGGAATGATCTAAAAAATTGGGTTCTTTACCGAGATGTTTGGTCCGACCTGGGAAGTTATAACATGCGAATGTGGGTAAGACCCGATTTGGCCCAAAAATATGGTTTTACTGAAACAAGCCGCTCAGATATACAGGTGGACTATCCAAAGCCCGATGCCCAAGCCCCAGTCCCTACTCCCAAACCAGGAGAAACGCTTAAATCGTCTTTGAAGAAACACAACGTTCTTAGAAAAATGTAACCCCTGGGCGGTTTAAAACCGCCCTGCGCTTTTAAACCTTTCCCATCCAGGCCAACCATCGAAGCCGCCATACGGTTTGCGCAAATTGGGCCAATTCCCTGAACGAGAGTTTACTTTCCCCTTCATGCCGGTTCACAAATATAATCGGAAATTCCTTGACCTTAGCGTTTAAACGAACCGCGCGGAAAAGTATTTCCACTTGAAACGAATAACCAGGGGAGAATATTTTTTTCAGATCAATCATTTTTAATAATTCTGCTCGGTAACACTTGTACCCTCCCGAACAGTCCTCAGGTTTAAGCCCGAGTACCCATTTGGTGACCGCATTGGCGAATCGGCTGATAAAAAATCTTCCAATGCCCCAATTCACCATCCCACCGTCGTGGACATACCGGGAGCCAATCACAAGGTCATATTCTTTTGATAACTCCAACATTTTAGGAATATTAATTGGGTCGTGAGAAAGATCAGCATCCATCGCAATGACTCGTTCATATCCTTTATTCAACGCGAATTGCATGCCTTCGATGTAAGCGGTGCCGAGGCCATTTTTCGATACTCGATGGAGAACACGAACTCGATTGTCTTTTTTCGCGAGTTGGTCTGCAATTTTGCCAGTGCCATCTGGTGAATTGTCATCAACAACAAGCAAATCACATGCTTTCGTCACTAGAAATATTTTTCTATAAACGGTTTCAATGTTTCCCTTTTCGTTATAGGTAGGCACAACAATTAAAGTTTGGTTTCTTTTCGGAACCATTGACTTCCCCATTTTATAATTAATTTAAAAGATTTTCGTTTGAATTTAGTATCAATTCTTCAAACGCCAGCCAACATACAGCGATAGAGGGATATCCCTAACTTACCTCTAAACCATTTTGAATATCGGAGATTTTTATCTCAGGAAGCATCCACACGCAACGCAAGTTCAAAGAGCGGTTATTTTCCAGGGCTCAAAATCGGGACAAAGCGGGCAACCCGATTAAGTCCTTTTTCGACAACCAAAACCTTTCCTGTCGCATCAACTGCAATTCCCGCGGTGTCTCCCATACCTTCCTTACATTGATAGATGGCTAAAAGTTTACCTTCGGGTGTGTATCTTAAGACCGCGCTGCGGCTGGCGTTGGTCGCAAAAAGGTTCCCTTGATAAAAAGCCAAATAGGGCACTTCTTCATTTTTTCCTTTCCACGTTAAAACCTTAAAAGACCCCAAAAAATGTCCATTTAAATCAAACTTTTGAATACGTCTGTTATCCGAATCCGCCACATAAATAAAACCACTTGGATCAGCAGTTATTCCCACCGGCTCTTGAAATTGACCGTTGGCGGACCCAAACCCACCCCACTCCATTAAAAAGTTCCCGTCCAAATCAAATACCTTAACTCCATGGTTTCCGGTGTCGCAAACGTAGATCCGGTTCCCCACCTCAACTAGATCCCGTGGGCCAAAAAAGCTATGGCTGAATTTGGAAATAAATTTTCCTTTTTTATCAAACTTTTGAACACGGTGGTTGAAGGTGTCACAGACCAACAAATTTCCCTGAGGGTCTACAATCAATCCGCTGGGTTGGACAAATTGGCCATCTGCCTTCCCTTGACTTCCAAACGAAAACTCCACTTGGCCGTTGGCATCAAATTTCTTTATGTTATGGGCGCTAAAATCGCTAACATAAAATCCGCCATCAGGGGCCGCCGCTACGACTTGCGCCTCCTTAAACTTTTCTAATTTAGGTCCTGATCCATCAACTTCCATGTCTGTAGTGATCATGACCGTCTTTGAAAGGGTGATAGCCTGCGTCAATCGGTCTACGGCAACATAAGTCATAACCGCAAGGAGCGCCAACCCAAAAACAACGGATAAAACAACCAATCCCTTTCCAATTTTCCTCTTCTTAACAACCTTCGTTTGGGTTTTTGAATTAGTTGCCATGAAATGTCTCCTTGGGTATTGAACCGTGCATTTAGATTATTGCCCTTTAATTTTGAAAATGTTTCCCGCTCCCGCGTCAACAACCATTAGATTCCCATCATTATCAACGGCCACTCCCAAGGGGACATGGAACAAATCATTACCCGCCGAATCCTTGGCGATCGAAACTACAAAGGACCCGTCCAAATGGTAACAAAGAATCTGTTTACCTCGGCCATCCGAAACATAAAGCAGTTGTTTAGTCTTATCTAAAGCCAAGTGGGGTTCCATATCTACTTGGTCCTTCACCCAGCCCTTCACCGGCCATTGTTTCAAAAATTGGCCGTCCGGTCCAAAAACTTGAATTCGAAAATTCAACCTATCCGCAACGTACAAATTACCGGTTTGATCTAACGCTAATCCGATAGGTTCATTAAATTCTCCCGGCTTGGAACCAGGAATAGGTGCTCCTGTTTTGGCGTTCACGGCGCACCATGTGCGCATCTTCTGGCCCTTGGGATCGAATTTAACAATTCGATGCTTCCCGGTGTCCGCGACATAAACAAAGCCGTTACTATCCACCGCAACTTCCCGGGGTCCCCAAAAACCGTCTTCGGCCGCAAATGCCATTTTTTCAGTGCCGTTTTTATTAAAAACCTGAATCCTTTCGTTCCATGTATCCGCAACGTAGATACTGTCATCGGGGCCGATGGCGATGCCATTTGGTTCATTCAATTTACCAGGAAGAGCTGTTGAAAGTTTTTTCGCGTCACCTCCTCCGACATTTCCAAACCCGCCAAATTCTCCTTGAAACTGCCAATTTTTCGACGAGAACCTTTGAACTCGGTGATTTTTACTGTCGGCCACGAAAATATCACCCTTGCTGTTGACTGCGATTCCCCTAGGATACGAAAACTGCCCAGGACCCGATCCAGGGCTGCCGCCTTGGAGCAATACCAATCCCGCCGCGCTGGGCGCGGGAGCGTGGGAAATTATGGGTTTGGGCTTTGATAAAACCATGGCCCAAACCGCCGCGAGAGCGACTAAAATTAAAAGTGCCGCCATGATGATTTCCTTGAGGGTCACTACACGTTCGCCGATCTTAATCATCCCTATTCCTCCAATTTAAACTTAGTTTTATGGATTCAACTTATAAAGCACTGAATTGCCTACCGCGAAAACCGGGCTACCCAATTGAGCGAATTTGGAAAATGCGCTTACATTTGCCTGATATTTTTGTCTTTCAGCGTCCCCAACATAAACGTAATCCACATTATATTTGGAGAGCAAGTCTTTTGTTCTTCCCAAATCAGGTGAGGTGTAAATGGCTTCAATATCCGCCTGTCGATGCTGAATGGTGTCATCGGAACTTTGTCCCCGGATGGCAGCCTGGTCCCATGAACCCCGCCATTGGGCCTCGTGAAAATCCCATCCGAGAACGGTTGGAAATCCTGTCAACGTCGCCACGGTATCCGTATCCTGGTGATAGGAAAGGCCGGGGCTTTCTAATATAACAGGCACTTTTAAAGCCGATCCGCTCCCGAGTTTAAAAAAGGGTTTAACATTGGCCTTGATCCACTGGGCGACCTGGTAATCGGCGGGAAATGTTCTTTCGTAATAAGCCGCACCATCCAGCGTAACATCATCGACTGAAGAGCCATTCATACGAGCCGTAAAAGCCAAGGCCGGATAGAGCCCCGCCCCCAAAACTGCCAAGCCGACCGCCAATCCCCAAACACTTTTGCACCAAATATTCCATTGTGGCCAGGCATTTTCCATGATCCATTTCAGCCAATAACCAGAGGCCAAACTCAGCAATATCCAAGCTTGGTAATGAAATTTGAATACCGTATTCATGCGGTAAAGGGACCCGCTCGCGAAATGATCCTTGATAAACAAAATCTCACACCCCAAGATCAAAAGAAAGGCCAGCAAAGCCAGAAGAGCCGAAAAAATGGTCTCGCGTGTTTCGGCCCTTCGCATGATCGCCGCGACGGACAACCCCGCCAAAAGGACACAAAGAAAAACCGTTCCCAATTTAAGCGGCTCTAAATTCAATAAACCGAGGATCAGGGCCAAAACAAATAAAGAGATCACTGGGACCAATGGTCCACTGGTTCCTTTGAAAATTGAGGCCATTTTTTCCAGCCACGGTTGGTTTCCAACAATGGGCAAAACCAATACTTCCGCATCTGCGGCAACGCTCATTTCTCCGCCACAAGTCCCACAATATTTTTTCCCGGGGTTTTCCATTCCGCAAAAGGAACAAAGGGGCTCTTCGGCTTTTTTAGGCTTCGATTTCCCGTTCTTTTCTGCATTTTCCGACTTAATGAACTTGAAAAAAAAGGCAGGGATTAAGATCAGCAGGAAAAGTCCGAAGATTACGAAAAGATAATAAAGATCAGTTCGATCTCCTACCATTCCGAGTCCATTCGCCTGCGATTGAAACCTCAGATAAAACGGCAAATAAAAAATAAAACTTCCTGCGACAATGGGGAATCCAATCTTGGCCGTCTGAAGAAGCCAAGCGTAAAGGCTGGTGTCTTTATCAATCGCCCAACCCTGTTGGAGAAACAGGCAAGTCCCCAATAAAAGCATCAGGGTTGGAAAATCCCAGCTGTTCATAAAGGATAGCCCGCCAAATAATAACATCAACAGTATCCAGTAAATCCATCGAACCGCGGGCCTCGGTCCCAAAACTTGCATACCTCCAAAGGGAGTCCGCAAAAGCGAATAGGCAGCGGCGACTGCCAAGAGAACAAAAGGAATGCCCATCACGTGGGGGTGAAGGTCAGAAAGAAAGAAACTAAACGAGGGAAATTCGTTGATCATTTTATCTGTCGGTGGCACGGGAATGATTCTGGAGGCTTGAAAATAATCCCAGGCATGCGCAAGGGGCGAAAAAAGAAAGCCAAATGCCCCCGAAAGTCCTCGATCCGCGCTTGGGTTGGCTGGAAAGTTGTAGTAAGGAATTCGAAGATCCCCAATTTGAAAACTTTGAACGGCACGGTACCAATAATCCAAATTCCCGAACAAGGAAAGACAGCCAACGGAAAAAAGCGAATAGCGGTAGCGCCGGGTAAGCCCATAAGCCAAGGAAAATGTGCAGACAGCCGCCAAAGCCCAAGTGAGGGCCACCGCCAAATTGTAGGCCACACCCGACCCCACTCCGGAGATGAGAGAAAGAACCGCCATGATGAGGTATCCGAAATAATAGTAAGAAATGCTCCCGCCCGAGAGCCAGGGGTCCTGGGGAGGCATAGAAGGCGAGGCCAAAATACCGTTGATCATGGCAAAATCCATAGGTTTTTCGGTCCCCACAATTTCTGGGGTACGCATCTTGTAGGCACCAGCTACCAAAAAGGCCATGAGAAACAAGGCTTCCACAACCAGAATAAAACCAAGGTTTCTCGTCAAATACTCCTTGATCGAAATCCACTGGTCCATAAGTATCCAACCGGACAAAATCGTTACCGCCAGAATGGCGAACCAGACAGTTCCCAAACCGAAAGAGAAATAGCCAAAGATCCAGGAAAAATACCCAATCATCAAAAGCGCGACCACCTTGCTGAAGGCATAGCCTTTTTCAGGCAGATGCCGCAAAAGAATTAAAGTGATGGGCAAAACCAGGATGCCCAAAACCTCAATCATGAACCACCAGCCAAAAAGCGCTGTCATTTAAAAGCCTCCATTAGGACAACTAGCGTAAAAATATCAATCCTGTACCGCGGGGGGATTGTAATAAATTTCAACCCCGGGGTTCTTATAAATCAACGGCAGAAACTTTGAGAATTTATCCAGACCCTCTTGAGGGTACCCGGTTTTTTGGCCCGGAATCCCGTTTCGTTCCACGGTGCCGACCATAACCAGCCTAACCCCATAGGCGTCCAGGGTTTTCTTGGCCAAATTGATATCATTAGTTGTGAAAATAGTCTCGGTAGCTGAACGGCGTTCGCTTATGTCCTGGTCTTGTTTTTTTCCAACCCATTCATGCACATGCCCATCCCATCCCATGAGCGCTGGAATGCCGGTGAAAATGGAAAAACGGGATCCCCATGTATTGTAACCGGCGCCGACAAACTCCACCAAGCAGGGCTGGCCTGGCACCCGTTCGTTCAGAAACCGAATCGCCGCTGCATCAAGAGGGTTATCCTTAGAGATAAAGGCTAGGCCGTCCAGCGTCGGGGTTTCCGCGTAACCGACCCATTGGCGTCGGTTTTGCTCAAAAAAGCCGTGGCACTTGCGCCAGGTGGCTGCGGCCGGATAAACCAAAGCTAAGGCCAATAGGAACACCCATAAGATCCTCCAGGCGGAAAACGCCAAATAAATTCCCTTGTTTTTCCTTTTATCTAAAAGGTAATTCAAACCAATGACAATTCCCGCCGCCAACAGAAGGGGAAACAAAAGTGCGGCTTCAAAATCACTTCCCCACTTTTTGAAAATGGAAAGAATCGAGCCGAATTCCGTTAAGGGAATTAAGGGAGGACCTAAAAACACCAAACACAAAATACCTGCGGGGATCGTCACCCAAAGAGGAAGCCATTTTCGGATTGAGACCCAAACCAATAATGCCACCGCAGCGATAAAGTCCAAAATCAAAACCATATGGGCGAACATTCCGCCCAATCCCGTTTCTTGTTGCCCCGAGACGAGGGACAGCAGGGGGTACAAAACCACTTGGAGAATAGAAAAGACGATCAAAATGCTGATGCTGATCAATACCTTTCGGGCTAGGTCCGTTTCTTTTTTGACCTTTTTGACCATATCCCAAAAAGCGTCGAAAACAAGGGGAAGCATAGTCCCGGAGGCAATGGAGGCAATGGTCCAGGCATTGATCCCGAACTTGAAGAGCGTGTTGTTCCGCTCCCATTCCTCGCCCAAGTATTCTTTCATGGCAAAAATTTCCAAGGCCGCCAGCAGCAAAAACAACATTCCGTTTAACAGATACATGAAAGAAAGACTTTTGTTTTTGACGGTTTTAATAGCAATCCCCAACTGGAAAAAAGAGAAAAACCATAAAATTGGAAAGAGGCCTAAATTAAGTGTGAAGGAACCTTCTTGATAAAGCGGCAAAAACCGCAGGGCCATCAAGGAGACCCATATAAATACCACGGCCCCAAAGAGGACCCACCAAATCCACTCGGTCACGAAATAAATAGCCGTCAATAAAAACCCGGCAGAGAGGGTCAATAAAAACCGCGCGACAATCTCTTTTCCCGGTTCTTGGCACCATTGGGCCCAGGAGGCGCCGACAATCAGAACAAAACCCCAAGAAGCGATCAAAAGCATTCCATGAATCGGATCGCGTGGATCGAAAAATTTCTTAAATCCCTTTTCCACCCAACTCACCCAATCGAAATTTCTTTTTTTCTGTTTCCGGGAAGCGCTTGAACTCTTTTTCTCGATCCACTTATAAATCGACGGTCCAAAATGAAGAAGAAATCCAAAGAGGAGAACGGAAAGAAAAAGGCCGTAGATTGTGGTGAAATCTCCCAAAGTCGTTCGAAGACTGGGCCAGACCCACAGTACCTGAGTTTGTTGCGGATTAAAGGTGGCTAAACGCGGAATCCATAACAAAAGGGCTGAGACAAAAATTCCGATTAAAATCAAGCCTATTCCAGTGAGTCTTTGGGCGGCAGGCCGGGTCTTGGCGTTGGCCCAAAGAACCACCAGGCCCGCGCCAATGGAGAGAAACAGGAAACGGGCGAAAATCTTGATATCCCCCCCGACCGCCAGGTTGTCGTAATTTCGGGCCAACCGGCTGCACCATCCTGCCAACACCAGCCCGACGGTCAGTGCAACCGCAATCGTGGCGAGCGAGCGAACCACCGTCTTTACCGGCAATCCGTACAAGTGTTTGACGAGAAGGGCCAAACCCAGCAAGGTCATCCAGGTGGGAATTTCCCATGTGTTAAGAAATGCGATAGCGCCCACCAAAAAACCAATAGCGGCCCAAATAGGCCAATCGGATTTCCAATTAATTTTTGGACCCGAAGGGGTCAGGTAAAGGGAAGCGATCAAGGCGATCATAAAAATGGCAAAAGGCATGCCCAATGTGTGGGCATGCATGTCGGCAAAGATCACGCTGAAATAGGGAAACTCGTTGATGGAGTTGGGAATAATACGAGAGGGGCCCCAAAAATCGAAAGTAAAGTGTAACGGCGATAAATCGGCCCGGGCCAAGGCGTCGCGAAGCGCATTCAAGTATTCTTTGGCTCCACCTAAGTTGCCGGCGACCGCGCAAAAAATTCCCGCCAGCCATCCGCCAATCATGCGCCCTGAAAGGGCGTAAGCCAAACCAAAGGGAGCGGTGAACAAAAGTGCGAAAAGGGTGATGATGGCCAAGTTGTAGGTGACGGCAGGGACCAGAGCTAGGGTTTTCGTCACGATTCCCATAACCACATGGCCGTAATAAAAGGTGTAACCGATGGGCTGTCCGGCCATCCACATGTTTTGGGGCGGAAAGCTTTCCCCCCTCACAATAGAAGCGAGAAAGCCGAAATCCATGCCCGCTTCCCCGCCGCCGTTGTACCCTTCCCCGCTCGGGTCATGAATATGGGGGTTATAGAGCCTCACAATCGTGAAAAGAACGAAAGCTCCTGTAAAAATCGCTTCCTGGATCAACCAACCCCTGCCGTATTTTTTAAAGGCGGCAGCGAGGCTCGCCCTGGTCTGGTAAGCATAGGCGGCGGAAAGCAATGCCAAAATTGAAACCCAAACCCAACAAATACCGGTCGTAAATTGCCCCATATGAAACTGAGTGAAAAACCAGACCGTCCACGAAAAAACCAGGAGGCCGAAAATTTTACTAAGCGCGTAGGCTCCTGGCGCCAACGGCATCAAAAGGCGCAAGGTGAAGGGGAGAACCAGAACCCCCAGGAAAATGAGAAACAATAGCCACTTCAACCAGGCCATGACCTGATAGGAACCGCTGTCCTCTTGGGCGGGTGCGGTTTGGTCTACGTTTTCTATGATAAGAGGATGCTCTGATAAATCTTTTAAGGCCGCCAAGGTTTTAGCATCCGGCAAACCAGGAACCCCGGCCGGGGCTACAACCGGAGACTCGTTAGTGTCAGTAATGCTAACAAGAGTGGAAGGCGAAGCTTTTTCATTGGATGTCGTAGCAACGGTCACCTGAGCCTTTTTGATTTTTGAATTTTCAGCTTCTTTTTGAGTCACCGGTTGGGTAAGAGCGTCAAGCTTTTGAAGCAGACCCGCTTGTTCCAAGGCTTGATTGTGTTTACTGATGAAATCGTCCACATTCTCAGGCGTGATGGTCCGCATGATGTCCCGGTCAATGCCCTTCACATAATCGTCCGAACTAAGAATTTCGATAATGCGTTCACGAGGTACCTGCTCCACCTTTTTGAAAAGATACACTCTAGGGTGGTCATAAACGGAAAAGGTTTCTTCGGCCATGTCGTCAGGATGGGTCCATCCGAAGAGGCTTGGAAAATTATGGAATTCCTGGACCATCTTGTAACCCAAAAGCCCCGACCAAAGGGCGCGGAAATAGCGGGATGTCACCGGGTAGACGTTGTAGCCGTGGGGTCGGAATTCAGGAGTTTCATCGGTCAGGGTGTACCAGAGTTTCTTGGTGGCCAGGCTGAGGTAATCCGCCTTTTGGAGACTGTCCGCATAGTAGTTTTTCTTCTGATCGTTATCATCCGAAGAGGTGGGCCCCATCGAAGAGTAAACATCCACATCCACATGACCGTAATTGCCCGGGCTAACCGGCTTGTCGAGCCGAGGGTCCTGCTGAGGCGAAAGGTCTTGGGGCAATCCGTCATCCCAGGTGTCGGTGGCGATTACGGAGCCCGGCGGAACATTCTTAGAAATCCAAACCGAGGCGTCAAACCAAGGGTGGGGATGGGTATAGACATGCATGTAGGCCAGCGAATAAAAAAGACTGGGTCCAATCACCAAAGTCCAAAGGATGGGCTTGACCACCTTACCGAAAGAAAATCCCTTGGCCCATTCGGCCACCTGTGTCAAAAGGCGGGCCCCAAAGATGCAGAAGGCTGGAATCAGAGGAACCATGTACCGAATAAACTTGGTATTCCATGATCCAATGAAGCCGAAATAGGGGATGAACCAGGAAAGGATTAGCAGATCCCCCAATGACAGCGACCATCCTTTGTTGGAGGCAAAGGGCATAGGCAGAAGTGTTCCATGGTTTGAGGGCCTCAAGATATCCATTACAAAACGGATCAAAACCCAACCCATGCCGGCCACGGCCGTCACGCCCAGCGGCCACCAAAGTTCCACGCTCATCAGGGTAAGAAGATGGTACAGATACCGAGGCGTATCCTTAAACTGCAAGACATAGCAGGCACCTGCCTCGGCCACCACACCCCATTCGTACCCCATGGACTGTAGGAAATGCTCGGAATCGAGAAGAGACCAGGGGGAAAGGAGGCAGAAGATCAAAAACGCCAGTGCACCCGCCGAGGCAAGCTGAATCCAATTGGAAGTTTGGGCCCTCAAGATGTTGAACTTCGAGACACCCCACACAACCATAGCGGAAGCTATGGCTGCCAACAGAATAAACAGGGGTACCCAAACAAAAACGGAACCATTTGGATCTAATGGACAGAGGTCTCTAATAACACCTTTCAATTTGTACCCAGCACCAAGCAGGGCTCCTGCCCCCACCACTAATGTCATGACCCCCACCGTGTTGTTTAGGTTTTTTTCGCCCCGGTTCTTACGGTCCCTGTTATGCCACTCTTTTTCCGAGGTTTTGGCCAGATAGACCAAATGTCCCGCTACGATCATGAAAACGTAATAAAGAGAGCTGGTTTTCGCCGCCATGGCCAACCCGAATGCCGTTCCCGCCCAAAGGTAACTGCGCCAGCTGCCTTCCTCGCTGATTTTCAGGGCACAAAGGGCGGTGACGACAAACATGAGCGTTATAAAAGATTCGGTGATTAGGTAGTGGGCTTGCTCAATGCTGACAGCCGAGAAGGCGAAAGCAGCTGACGCCAAAAGCGCCATCGGGACGCTCTGGTAAGCCTTTCGAACAAAGATATAGACCGCCCAGATAGTGAGGGTGGAGAAAAAGGCCGCCCAGACATGGCCAATCACCATGATGTGCTCCGCGTCCGTAAAGGAGGGCCATGAATGCTCCAGCGAGGCCAGTACCGTTAACATTGGAAAAAGCCCAAGCAGAATCCTGCCCCAGACCGAATTCCAAGCAAACAAACCAGCCAATGCCAACAGGCCCAGGGTGAAACTAAACGAAGAGAGGACTGGGCACAAATGCCAGTCGGAAGGCAGCAGGGCGGGCACAAAACCTAGAAGGAAGATGACCCCAGCGGCGATGTAAAAGGGCAAATCCAGCCATTCCGTCTCAAAAATCCATGCCGCGAGGAATGAAACCCCAAGAGATGCCACGGCTACCACCCCAAAAGAGGCAAAAGGCAGTATGGGGATACTGAGGTGGATCCGCCCGAACAAATCTTGGGTGAGAGTCTGGCCGTCTAGGAACGAAAACCAAGAGTTAAATACATAGAAAAATCGGATGACGATCGCGGCAGAAAACAAGGCAAATGAAACTCCAAAGGCTTGAAGTTTCCATTTTTCCCGTGAAAAGAACCAAATGGCGGCTGCAAATAGCCCGAAAAGAAAAATCCAATAAACCGATAGTGTCCAAAAAACTCTTCCCGCAAAAGCATCAGATAAAAAGCGGGGGGCCGAAAGAAGCTCGCCCGTTAGGCGGTAAAGGTAGGCCGGCAATTGACCGTAGGCGAAAAAAGAGACCTTAAAACCGGATTCATACTTAATTTCATTTACTGCATTGAGGATATTGCGCTCGTCAGGATGAATTTCATGGCCCAAATTCCAATTGGGACTATAAAACCTGAAACTTGCACCGAGAAGGATGATAAAGAGGAGAACAACAAAAGAAGGATCTTTGTACCAATTCCAGACCGATAAATTGCTTTTTGAGGCCACAAAGCCCTCGAAAAATATTGATATTTGCAGAGAATTTCAAAAAACGTGTTGCAGTATAGCCGAATCACGACTTAAAAAAAACGCACAAATGGGCATTAGACTCCCCAATTAACGACAAAAAACCCGATATCCGCCCACTTGAAGGTTATTGCAAAAGATTTTAAACGTATATACGCCCGGAGTTGGAAAAACGACCCGCCAACCGGTAATCAGGTCATGAAAGCTCAAATCGGCAAAGGTGATCTTGCGTGGGGAGGATTCCGAAACTTTGATGCCCTTTTCGTCATAAAGGCTGATATCGATTTGGTATTCCCCGTTTACCTCCTGGGTCAGGCGAGTAAAGGTCATGAAATCAGCCCCAAAAGGATAGCCCAGTGGGCCAAACCCCTGAAAGACTCCCCGCAAGTCAAAATTCTTGGTCAAAACATCCTGATAAACGGCGTTGCAGCAAAGAAAGCTTGAGACCTTGGGCAGGTTAAAGTCGGCGGAATCCAAAATTTATCTTTTCCTTAATTTCAATGAATCGGCAAAGGCTTTTGTATTGAGCGGACTATCCACTTCAACTGTTTTTTTTGCCCCTGCCAACATTTTTCCAAAACACCAGAGGCTCAAGGCTAAAACAATGAACCCATCCTTGATCGTTGTTCCGGCACGATAGTATGCGATTTTCACCTGGAATTCATTATCAATTCGGAGGCCCGACCGAGCAGTAATTAACGCTATTTCCTGCGCGCAGGAATATTTAAAGCCGGTGTAATACTCCAAAATGGCGGGAAGTGCCTTAACCCTCAAGAGACGGAGTCCCGATTCAACATCGTGATAGGGGTAGCCGGAAAGGATAGAATTGGTAAAGGTCAAAAAGCGGTTGCCCAATATTTTATATTTCGGGTAAACCGAAAAGTCCCTTCGAGTGAGAACCACGTCTAATTTTTTCTTCTGCATATATCGAACAAGCTCGGGAATATATTCGGGTTTGTGCTGTCCATCCGCGTCGAGGGTCACGACCACATCCGAATCTTTTAGAATGCCCTTCTCCCTCAGGTGCAAAACGAACAAGAAGCCCTGTTTGAGTGCTCCCGCCATACCGGTGTTCGATTTCAAATCAACTATGAACAACTCTTTGTGCTTCCTCGCGTACCCTCGAAGAATTTTATGGCTCCCATCGCTGGAGCCATCGTTCACACAAACTAAATAATCAACCCTCGGCCTCAAAAGGCCAAGTACCGCCGTCAGGTGTTTTTCTTCGTTGAAGATGGGAAGTAAAGCGACCACTTTGGGCAAAAAAATCCTCAATGACGAATTTAAGAAAACTTATTCCTAAACAAAAAAACCCGAAACCGTTAGGTTTCGGGTTTTCAAAAGACCTACTTAGAACAGAAATTCTTCAAAAGCTTTGCTCAAATCGGTAGTCGGCAAATGGCTGGCATCCTCATAAGGCGCCTTAGCCGGCGCGAATTTCTTTAGCATCGGCACCTGCGCCTGCAGCCGCTCGACATAGGTTGGAAGCTTGATTTCATAGAACACACCCACCGGGATGCGGTCGCCGTGATAGTAGGCCATTTGAAATGCTTTTTTCTGCTTGTCGGTGACTTCTTCAAGGTTTGTCGGATCTTTTACTGACCCATCATGGCCCATTTCGTTGATATTGAAGATGCGAGGAACCTGATTGTTCTCCCCTTCTCCCTTTATCTTTTTATTGAACCATTCAGCGGTATGAAGGTCGTTGAAGGTTGGGCAAGGCTGCAAAACATCCAAGAGTGCCATTCCCTTGTGTTCAATAGCCTTCTTGATCATTTCCTTCAAATGTTTTCCGTCAAAGGCATAGCTGCGTCCGATCCAGGTATATCCTGAACTCAAGGCCAGCGCTAAAGGCTGGATCGCGTCGTTCGTGTTGGGTAGGGGCAAGGACTTGGTTTGTTGGCCCCTTCCCAAAGTAGGCGCGGCCTGGCCTTTTGTGAGTCCGTAAACTTCGTTCGTGAAAACAATGTAAGCCATATCAACATTACGGCGTCCCGCATGCACGAAATGTCCGGCGCCGATGCCGTATCCATCGCCGTCTCCGCCGCAAGCGATCACTTCCAAATCGGGGTTGGCCAGTTTGGCCCCAACCGCGAAAGGAAGAACCCGTCCATGGAGAGTGTGGACTCCGTGGGAAGACATATAATTGAATGTTTTTCCAGAACAGCCGATCCCGGCGAATACCATGGTTTCCCAGGGGGGCAGGGCTAGTTCGGCGCAGGATTGCTGGATCGCCTGGAGAATCCCGAAGTCGCCACAACCCGGGCACCAGTCGTTGTGAACTTCACTTTTATAAGCTGCGACCGTTAACGGCGTTTGAAGTTTAGAGACCATAGGTCAACACCACCTTTTCAATGGACTGTCCGGTAAGCGGATCAACTTCTCCGGGCACTTGTTTTTTCGCGATTTTCGTAATCGAATCAACAATTTCATTAAGCGACATGGGACGTCCCGTGTATTTTACGACTTGCGCCGGAATAAAAACCCCGGTGCCCATGCGAATCAAATGCCCCAACTGAGTTCCCCAGTTACTCTCGACGAGAACAAGCTTCTTCGCCTTTTTCAGTATTTTTTCACACGCAAGCGGGAAGGGATGAAGCATCCGGATATGCAGGCAATTCACGCTAATGCCCATTTCTTTCATCGCTGGAATAGCGTCGGCAATCACCCCGTAGGTAGTTCCCCAACACACCACCGTCAAATCGGCGTTTTCATCACCCGTGAGGGAAAATTGTCGATCCAGCGGAATTTGTTCCAGCATGAGGCGGTATTTTGACATTCGCTTCTCGTGCATCTTTTTCCGGGACTCTGGATTCTCGGTGATATGCCCATAATCATCATGCTCGTCACCTGTCATCCAATAGGGACTCCCCTCCTGACCGGGATAGGGACGAGGCGAGACAATTTGCTTTGGATCGGGCCGGAAGCGTGGGAAACCCTTCCCGTCCGCGATGGCCAACTCTAGCTCCTGAGGCGTCGCCAGCCGTCCGCGATCGATCATGAGATGGTTTTCTTTAAACGGCGGTATCGTTTGCAGGCTGTGGGTCAAAAACTTGTCATTGAGGATAATGACCGGTGTTTGAAATTTATCGGCGTAATTGAAAGATTCAAAAGCCAGTTGGAAATGGTCTTCGATGGTGGCGGGCGCCATCACCAATCGCGGGTATTCACCATGACCGCCGAAAACGGAAAACATCAAATCACCTTGTTCTTGACGGGTCGGCAATCCGGTGGATGGTCCCCCACGCTGATAGTTGAAAACAACAATTGGGACTTCGTTCATCCCCGCCCAGCCCAAACCTTCAGCCATCAGGCAGAAGCCTGGGCCGGAGGTCGCAGTGGAAGCCCGAACACCGGTGGTGGAAGCACCCAAGGCCATTTCAACCGCTGCAATTTCATCTTCACACTGAACAACGGCTATTCCAAACTCCGGGTGGCTTTCAAGGTAATAACTTTCATCCGTCGCGGGGCTGATGGGATAATAGGACTGGTAACGGCATCCTGCCTTTAATTTGCCCAATGAGTTGGCCTGCGCTCCGTTGATCAATAAACGCTTCGGCGTGTTTTTTTTCGGTTCCAAATGGTAGGGAAACTGGGCGTGCATCTCGGCTGGCAAGGCCTCGACAGCCTCATAGGCTTTCTTAACCGCGGCCATGTTAAGTGGAATAAATTTCGCCTTCTTCCCCGCGTAAATGCGGGTGAGGGTATCTTCCATGTGGGAGATATTCATCCGAAGCAAGGCAATTGAAGCCGCCACTGCGATGGTGTTTTTGATAATAGAAAGTTTAGCGTATTCCTCTCCAGTCACTTCGGCCACATGGCGCAAGACCATGTTGAAATCAATCGGTAGAGTGATGACGCCCGATTTTAAATTCAGGTCGTCGAGGGTGATCTTCGTGGGATCATAAATCAGCGCCCCGCCCTTGACCACCTCATGAGCATGCAAACGAGCAGTGGAATCTTCAAAGGTGGCAAGAATATGGACGTCATCCACGTGGCTGTGAATGGGCTTGTCCGATACGCGGACCTGGAAATAACTATGTTTGCCCTTGATATTCGAATGGTATTCGCGCTTACCAAAAACCCATAAACCGGCGGTGGCGCAAGCCTGAGAAAAAAGATTGGCTGAAGAATCCACACCCGTTCCCTGGGGGCCGCCGATCATCCACGATACTTCATTGACAACTTTCATTGACCTCTCCCCATTTTGTTAAATTAAAAAGGCGCCAATTCGTTAATATAGAATCGCGCTATACAAAAAACAATTGCTTTGTCTCTTTTCACCCATGTTTTGTCGCTTCTTTCAGGGCAGGATGATTTTGTCATTCCCCTCAGGAGCCCTATCATGATGGGGCTCACAAAGCCAAATATTTTACCAAGACCGGGCGTGGTGCCCCGGAAAAGCCCGACGCTCTGAAGCATAAGCAATTGAAGAACCAACAAGCTTCAAAATAGCCCTTCTTGGGCCGATTTCCCATAATTTAAGGAGGCAAGGTGGCATTGAAAAAAAAGTCCATTTCGTCCCGCTTAAGGCGGGGTGATCCAGCACGGTTCCAGACAAAAAGACGCCAAGGCCTTCCTTCGGCGCCTCCTTCGGTCACCCAGTCGTTCTGCTTGGCCGCCTTTTTCATCCCATTCATTCTATATCTAGCAACCTTCAATCCCGCTCTTTTTAGAAACGACTCGCCCGAGGTGGTCGTGGGCTGCATAGGGCTGGGAGTCATTCACGCGCCGGGTTATCCCCTCTTCATGCTGGCTGGAAGATTGTTTTCATTTCTACAAGTCGGCAACCCGGCCATGACACTTAACCTCTTTGCGGCCTTTCTCGGTGCGGTTGCTTCTCTTTTATTTTTCCTCAACGCGCGTCTTCTTTTAATCCGTCTATCACTTTCACTTTCCAACTCCCCCTCTCCCTTTCTATCGGAACTTCTTTGCCTCATTGCAACCTTGAACTTTTCCCTCTCCCGAACCTTTTGGGGAAACGCCCTCGCCGCCAAGGGAGGCGTCTATGTTTTTCAAATCGTCCTAGAGCTTTCCATCTTCCTCGCTGCCCATGCCATTCTCGCAAAAGAAAAGGACTCCAAAAAGGTAAGGATGTTTTTATTGTTCATGTTTTTGTTCAGCTTAGGTTTTTGCAACCATTGGCCCACTCAGGTTCTTTTCGCGATTCTTCTCGCGTCATGGATTTATGCCCAAAAATCGTTTTTCATCGTATCCTCAAGTTTTATTAGCAAAGACTTGGTTTATGCCCTCGCGCTCTCTCTTTGCGCCCTAAGTCTTTATCTTTACCTGCCACTTCGCGCCCAACAAATTCCCATTATCGATTTTGGGGCGCCAACGAACTTTCAGCGTTTTGTCGAAACCGTCGCCCGAACGACCTACCTGAAGGTAGAAACCATGGCCACGGCCCCATCGGGTTTCCAAGCTTCCCTGCTTCACAAGGTGGATTATATTTCCGACCACACACTTCGCGAATTCTGTCTCTTCTTTTCGCTTTTCGCACTTGGCGGAATTTATTTTCTTCTCAAGTGGGACAAAATCCTATGCCTGGCCTCCCTGGGCCTCGTTGGACTCGTACTCTTCGTCAATTTGTTTTACCTTCAGGCCGACCCCATCGAATACTGGCATATCGCTGACCATCTGCTCACGAACAACTGGGTCACCGGCTTTTTAGGTTGTATCGGGATGTTAGGACTACTTTCGACGCTCAACCGTTCGAGAAAGTCGCTTGCCTTGATTTGTTTTGCCGCCACGCTTCCCATGGCTTACTGGAACAGCATCCAGGACGACAATCAAACCCGGCAGTTTCTTTATTTCGGGTATGGCCTCATCGCGCTCAAATCACTTCCCCTACAATCGGTTTTTTTCGCAGAAGATGATTATGATTACTTCTCCGTCTTTTACCTGACGGAAACCCTCCACAAACGCCCCGACGCCCATTTGATACTCACGCCATTTTTGGATAAGCCCTACCAATTTGAACACATGCTCGCTCCCGAAAGACCTTTGTTTGAAGGACATGACGGTAAATACGGGAAGGAACAGGTATTCCGAGCGCTCGGAAACCCGCAAATGAGCCATCCCCTCTATTGCGCCTTCCCGAATGCTTCCTTTTCGGAATCCTATTTGAACTTTTATCCCAGATTCGTCTTTGAACCTAAAGGCCTTTTGACCCACATCCTAGTCCCTGGTGAAAAAGCGGTTCCACAAAGCAACTTCACCATTTTGTCTGAGTTTTACGGCCATTATCTAGCTCCCGAAACAAGCCAGCCCAATGAAGTCAACGGCCTGCTTCGGGAAATTTGCGCCCATCCCCTGCTCAACGCCGCGCGCTATGAAAAGTTGTTTGGAAACACCGAACATTGGGAATGGTACCATTTATCGGCTCTTAAGCTCATTGCCGAACCAATGTTTTTCAATGAGACGCTAAAGGAATTTAAAAGCGCTTCATTTCCGCTTTCAAAATAGTGGAATAAGAAACAGGAATATCAAAAACGTCCGCAAAATTTGATTGTACCCAAAATAAAAAACCCAACCCCTCAATTGGGGGGTTGGGTTCGTTTTTAAATCCCGGCAGCGTCCTACTCTCCCACACAAGACATGTGAAGTACCATCAGCGCTGGAGGGCTTAACTTCCGTGTTCGGAATGGGAACGGGTGTTTCCCCTCCGCTATAACCACCGGGAAACATCGAGATCGTTAACTGTTATTCACAGTTAAAAAGATTGATTGAAATACTATCCGAACCAAAGTGGATT
>CAVTWJ010000017.1:0-29006 GCA_963738405.1 candidate division FCPU426 bacterium
CGGTTCCATGGGGTTTCAACCGTTCGACCATAATTTGCCCGCCGTATTCTTTCGCGATCCTCTGGCTCAAGGCCAGCCCCAGCCCCGAACCCGCCTTTTTGGTGGTGAAAAAGGGCTCAAAAATCCGAAGCATATCCGCCTCCTGGATTCCGGGGCCCGAGTCTTCCACGCGCACGAGAGCGTATTTTTCATCGCTTTTCACGCCCAGGGTCAGCGTGCCGCCTTCCGGCATGATTTGATAGGCGTTCATGATCAAGTTCACCAAAATCTGCTGAATGCGCTGGGGATTTGCGGAGAGGGTGATGCCTCCCTTTTGGAGTTCCCATTTTACCTGTACTTTCGCGTGCGCAGGGCCGAATTGGATCTGGCTCAAACGGAGGGAGCTTTCCAATATCGGTTTCAGGGCGAAAGGCTCGTTTTCATCGGTTTTCTCGCTTCGGGCGTACCCAAGCGTGTCCCGAATGAGCTGTTCCAGCCGTTGGGACTGCTCCACGATGGTATCCACCAAGCTCGTATCCCCCCCCGCTTTTTCCCCCCGTCTTTTGAGGACCTGGGCCGCGGTGGAGATGGCGGCCAGGGGGTTTCGAATTTCGTGGGCCATACCCGCCGCCATTTCACCAATGACGGAAAGCCGCTCGAATTTTAAAAGGGCCTGCTCGGCCATCCGCTTTTCAGTCACGTCCCGGTAATTGAAGATGATCCCCTTCACCGTGGGATGATCCAGCAGGTTCATGGCGACGGCCTCAATATGCCGCCAGGTGCCGTTCTTATGAAGGGCCCGGGCCTCGGCGTAGGCGGTGGTACCCGGTTTATCCAGGAAGGCCCGAAAGGTCTGCAAAACCCGGGACTGGTCTTCGGGGTGGACGATCTCCATGAAACTTTTCCCGACCCTTTCCGCCGGTTCGTAGCCCATGACCTTTCGGACCGAGGGGCTGACATAACGGGCCCGGCCGTCATTGCCCACCACCGAAATGACGTCGTTTGAGTTTTCAATCAGGGTCCGAAAGTTCTCTTCCGATTGGCGAAGGGCCTCCTCGGCCATCTTCTTCTCGGTCACGTCCCTGCTGTTAACAACGATCCCCCCCACCGCCGGGTCGTCCAGAAGGTTGGTGAGTACCACCTCCGCCCGGATAAAATGCCCGTCCTTGTGCTTAAAAGCCGTTTCGGTCTTATAGGGCACGCCGGGATGGGCCAATACCTCGGCGAAAAGCTTTCGGTTCTTTTCCAGGTCCTCCGGGTGCTGGAAGTCAAAGGCCGGGCCCACTCTTTCACCGGGCTTGTAACCCATGACGCGCTCCAGGGAAGGGCTCTCGTAGAGCCGATGGCCCTTGGCGTCGACCACCGTAATCATGTCGTAGGAATTCTCGATCAGGCCCCGGAACTTGGCCTCCGATTGTTTCAGGGCCCTCTCGGTCTTTATTTTTTCCGTTACGTCGCGGCTGTTGATGACGATGCCGCCTACCGCGGGATCATCCAGCAGATTCGTGACGATCATATCCCCGTCGATGTAGCTTCCGTTTTTGTGGACCGACTTCATTTGGGCGTGGATCGGCACACCCGGATTCGCCAAAACCTTCTTAAAGATTTCCCCGGCTTGTGCCCGTTCCTCCGGCGGCTGGGCCTCAAAAGCGAAACCCTCCCTTTCTCCCGGCTTAAAACCCAAAACCCGTTCCAAGGAAGGGCTCTCATAAAGCCTCTTACCTTCGCGGTCCAAAACCGTGATGAGGTCGTAAGAATTTTCGATCAAACTGCGGAACTTGGCTTCCGATTGTTTCAGGGCCTCTTCCGCTTTTTTCCGGTCCGAAATATCCCTAAAGAGCACCATGGTGGATGGAAGCTGGCGGTAACGGATGCCGATGGAGGATGTTTCGACCGGGACCGACGAACTGTCTTTTCTCAGAAGCTGTATTTCAATGGCGGGGTTTTCACCGCCCTCCAGGGTTTTTTGAATGCGTTTTTGCACCCTTTCCCGGTCTTCGGGATGGATCAGGTCCGTCGGCGCCAGGACCCACATCTCCTCTTCTTTCCCAAACCGCAGCAACTCCACGCATTTTTTGTTCGCGTAGACGATCTTCCCCCCCTGATGCACCAAAATGGCGTCGGGAGACTGTTCAATGAGGGTCCTAAAATTTTCCTCCGACTGGCGCAGGGCCTCCTCGGCCTTCTTGCGCTCGGTGATGTCCCAGATGCTGGCGACCCGGAGGTCCCTTCCCTGGTAGGTAAAATTTTGGCCGATGATTTCCGCGGGGAAGGTGGAGCCGTCCTTGCGCCGGGCCAGAATTTCGTAGGGGTGGGAATAGTTTTCTTCGGCGTGTCGGCGCACCATTTCCACCGATTCGGGAGCTAAAAAGCTGAATTTCGGCATCTCCATCATTTCGGAGATCGTGTATCCCAACATAGCCGAAAGGGTGGGGTTGGCGTCCACCAGGACCCCGTGGTCGTGGATCATGATGCCTTCCTTCGTCACCTCGGAGAAACGGCGGAACCTTTCCTCGCTCTCGCGCACGGCCTGTTCGATCTTTTTCTGGTAGGTAATGTCCCATCCGCTGGAGGCCCGCATCTTCCGCCCCTGGAACATGAAATCCCGGCCATGGACCAGGATGGGAACAACGGTCCCGTTCTTGTGTTTGGCGCTGATTTCATAGGTTCCCTCCGGATATCCCCTTTCCATGCGGGTCTGGGTGTCTTCGATGGAAGCCTGGTCCATGAAATTCGAGAGGTGTTTTCCGACCACTTCAGAGCTGTCATAGCCCAAGAGGCGGGTCAGGGCCTGGTTGACTTCCACGATGACCCCCTGGTCGTGGATCATGATGGCTTCTTCCGTCAGCTCATCAAACAGCCGAAGCCTTTGACCGCTTTCATAAAGGGCTTGGTCCGCTTTTTTGCGTTCCGAGATGTCCCGAAGCACCACCGTGTAATAAAGCCGGCCTTCCCGGCTGAATTCGCCGAAGGAGCCTTCCAAGGCGAGGGTCTGCCCTTTCTTGTGAAGGCCCTCAAACTCGAACAAAAGGCCCGGCATCCCCTTCTTATGGTTACGTAAGTAAGAGAGGATGGAATCCAAAAAACCCACATGGGATTTTTCGGGGAGGATCATGGTGAGGGACTGGCCCCGCAATTCGTCGGGGGAATAGCCAAAGATGGATCGGACCGCCTCGTTGGCATAGACCATCTTCCCCTCATCATCCAGGTTCAGGATGGCGTCGGTAGCCGTTTCCGTCAGCGCCCTGAAACGCTTTTCCTCTTCCAAGAGAGCCATTTCACTTCGAAGGGCCTGGCGAAGATCGGCGGTGATGGAATAGCCGACCGCCAAGAAACCCAAAGCCAGAAGAATTCCCACCACCACCAAAACCAGATCGGTTTGAATGAGCCGTAAAAAACCGTTCTGTTCCTCAGCTTCCTTTTGGTCCAGGTAGCCGATGTAGGCCTGGCTGGCGTTGTCGAAATCGATGGTGATGTCTTTAAGGTAGCGGTTGTAAAGTTTTTCGGCGGAGTCGCTCTTTTGGGCGGTGGAGGCGAGAATTCCTAATGGGAACTGGACATCCCGAAGTCCGGCCCCGAGGCGGAAAAGCAGGCCCTTGCCGTCGGGTTCCTGTTCCAAAAGCGAAAGCCGGTTGAAATCATCGGCGGCTTCCTGGTAATAGGCCAGGCTCCTTTGTTTATTCTTCTCATCCTTCAGAATGGCGAAATTTTTGGCCTTCGAAATGGCCAACTGGAAAGCGGAATTGGTCTTTTGGGCCAGTTGGGCCTTCTGGTCAAAAAGCGCGTCCTCCCGCCGGTCCTGCAGGGCCATCCAAAATCCGACGAAGGCGGCGATAAACAAAAGGCCGACCAGGCCGCCGAGGATGTAAGTGGCGGTGATTTTGGCTCTAATTTTTTTTGTCAGTTCAAGCACGGAATCTTCTTAACGTGAAATGCTGCGGGTTCACACGCGGGACTATCAGAATGATCCATTTTAACGAAATAACAACCGAAATACCCATAGCCATGAGGGCCCGATCCATAGGGCCCGCAAGCGATTCCATTGATAAAAGGGACGTTTAGGCGGGACTGGAGTTCTTAAACTCTAGCTGAAACTCAGCTGCATCTTTCCCGAATCCGCCAGGGAATAGAACTTGGTTTCCTGTTTTTTCGTTACTTTTTTGGACTGCAAACTTTTCTTGATCTCAGAGTTTAAATTCTTGGAGGCCTCGCTCATCTCACGCCTCAGGGAAACGTAAGCCGAATGGCTTGTTTGGGAACCTTCCAATTCCAAAAAGCGGACGAAATTTCGGGCCTTTTCCACGGTCGTTTTGCTCCAGGGGCCGCAGCGCCAGGAAGCGGACTCGGCCCAATGCTCGAAATAGCGGGCCCAATCCAAAACCTCAGCGTCCGTGGCGCCGTAGCACATGCCGTAGTGAGTGATGAGGACATGAAGCTCCTGCTCCAGATCCAGATAGAATCCCCTCGAAGTATCCACGCCTGTTTCGGTCTTCATGCTTCCTCCCCTTTTTGTCCTGCAGATGAACACCCTATAAGGCAAACCTTGTGCCAAAGTTGGGATGGGAAAATTAGCGTGGAAATTTTTGAATGGGCCGTTGATGGGGTGGGTAAAAATGACCAAGGCGGGGTCTTTTGACCCAGTTTCAAAAAAAAGTTTGGGAACGATGGGGTTTCGGCGCCGAAGGCACACACACTTACTAAAACGGGCAGTGGAATGGACCCGCCAGCGGGAAGAAAGTGGGTTTGGAGCCGCCTTTAGTGGTGGGAGTGTCTCACAATCCACCACTTGCAGACTCCAAAGTACAGAAGGGCTATGCCCGCCAAAATCACAAAGGGCAAATAGGCGATCCAACCGTCATTGGGCTCAGTCATTTGAGGGCTGAGCGGGATGGGGTTGGGCCATAAATCCGCCCCATAGCAATGGCCGGCCAGCGCCATCCAATAGATCACCGCGAAGGGTTTCAGGCCGATGTCGGTCGGCCAAGAAAGAAATTTTTTCATTTCTTCCTCACCTCCTCGAACTTCGATTCTTCGTTTATTGTTGAGCCGGCGCCTTCGAAAAGTGAAGCGCCTCCTTCGTCCATTCAGCAAAAAGTCCGGCGGAAAGCTGATGACGTTTTCCCCGAGCCAATCATTTTCATTGCGGGGTCAAGGCGCATTATTTTTTATAAAAGTTATCCTTTACCCATAGTGGGTCTAGCCTGGGAAAACCTGTACCCAATTGACCCAACCTGCTCCCTCTTTACCCACTTCCAAATTTAAAATAGCGCTTTTTCCTCAATTAGTCCTTGGCACGCCCCTTGCCATAAGAGATATCGAAAGTAAAAGCCAACAACCATTTCAGTTGTTGTTAAAAGGGAAAAAGAAATTGCCAACTTCAAAAGCCGCAGAGGAAAGACGAAAACAACCCAGGGTTAAATTCGCGAAACCCGTTCAAATTTATCCGGTCGTGGAATCCCAGTCCGGAAATATTTTCGAGGTTCAAAAGGATTTTTTAACCGTGAAGGCCGTTGATTTAAGCGAAGGCGGGATCCGTTTGGAGCTGGGGATCCCGAAGCCCCCCGGCCATATCCTGAAGCTCAATTTTGATATACAAAAAGACCGGTCCGTGACGGTCTACGGAAAGCTGTGCTGGTCCACCGGCAAATTCGCCGGATGCAAGTTCATCGCCCTGGAAAAAGAGACCCTTCAGCAGATTCAAGATTTCGTGGAAAAACAGCTTTAGGCGGTCGCGGGATCCTGCCGGCGGGGCCGGAGCCTCACCACCAGCCAGCAGGCCAGAAGCCCCACCAGGCCCGTCAAGGCCGTTGAATGCAGCACGACCGTAAAGGCTTCGGCCGCCGGAGGCGCCGTTCCATCCCATTTTAAAAGACCCCAAATCGCCAGCTGGCGGAGTGCCATCATGGCGAAAACGAGGAAGCTTTGGGTCAGGACCCTTTCCCGAAAAACATGGCGCCGTGAAAGGGAGCTCAAATAACCCGCCAAGGCGTCGGAGGCCAGGTGGAGGCCGATCCAATCGGCGGTGAAAATATCCTGCGCCGCCCCCAGGAAAAACCCCCAGGCCGTCGCCTTCACGGGTGTGGTTCGAAGGCCCTTGAGCACCACGAAAATCAACGGCAGGTCCACTCCCCAATCCGCCACGCCCACCAGTTGCTGGAGAAAGAACAACCCCAAAACAATGAGCGTTTCTTGAGCGATTCTCACGGTTATTCCTTGAAAATTTCAACGGGCGGCAGGATGAAAACGTAATCCAAGACTCCGAGATCCACCGCCGGGGCCAATTCGATTTCGGTGTCCAGATGGTTGTCCGAAACCTCTTTTTTCACGATGGTTCCCAGGGCGTAGCCTTTCGGGAAGACTCCCCCCAGCCCCGAGGAAACAATCGTATCCCCCACCTGGATGTCCTCCAGCGGGCTCACGAAGCCCAGGCGCAGGGGGCCCAAGCCCGTTCCCTGCACCACCCCGTTGACCCGGGACCTGACATCCACCCCCGACACGGAAGAATCGGTGTCGGAAATCATGAGCACACGGGAATATTTGGCCGTGCATTCCAACACGCGCCCCACGATTCCCTGCTCGGCGATGACGGGCGAGTCCGCCACCACGCCGTCGTCGCGCCCCAAGTCGATGATGAAACTCTTGCTCCAGGTGCTGGGATCATGCGCGATGATGCGGGCGATCTTGGCCTGATGGGGAAGCTTCGACTTGATCTGGAGGACCTCTTTGAGCCGCGCCAGCTCGTCCTGAAGCGATTTATGGTTGGAAAGCTCAAGACGAAGGGCCTGATTTTCGAGCTGGAGCCGGCTGACTTCCTGGCGCAGGTGGCCCAGCTCCTGGAGGGCGGTGAGGATGTTTTCCGGCAGCGCCAGAAGGGCCCCGATGGAGTTTTGAACCGGAAGCCAGAGATTCAAGGAAGTGTTCTTGAGGCTCCAATGGCGGGCGTTGGGGTGGTTGTGCCGGTAGGCGAGGACCCACAGGCAGATGAAAACCAAGAGAAAGAGCATCAGGAGGGAAAAATTTCGCTTTAGAAATTTCAGCATGTCTTGGCAGCCGAGAAAAGGTTGGGATGTGGTTTCATCGGATCGGCGCCCTTCTCCGGAAGATCCGGATCAGACGTAATCTTTTTCCAATACAGACACACGCCGTAAAAAGTCCATGGAGCGGTCCAACAGGAGGCCCGAACCCATGGCGACCGCCGTGGTGGGGTCATCCGCCAGGTTGACTGGAACGCCGGTTTCATCGCGCAGGCGCTCGTCCAAATTCTTTAACAGCGAACTGCCCCCCGCCAGGACGATGCCCCGGTCGACGATATCCGCCGCCAATTCGGGAGGCGTGCGTTCCAAGGTCATTTTGATCGCCTCGATGATCTGGCTCAAGGGCTCTTCCAGGGCCCCCCGGATTTCCTGGGAGGTCAGCTCGATGGTTTTCGGAAGTCCGGTCACCAGGTCCCGGCCCTTGATGTGCATGCGCAGTTCCTGTTCCAAGGGAAAGGCCGAGCCGATCTGAATTTTGACGTCTTCAGCCGTTCGCTCGCCCACGAGGATGTTGTAGGTTTTCTTGATGTAGTTCACGACCGCCTCGTCCAGTTCGTCCCCCGCCACGCGGATGGACCGCCCGTAAACCACGTCGCCGAGTGAAATAACGGCCACTTCGGTCGTTCCCCCGCCGATATCCACGATCATGTTGCCCTGCGGCTCGGCAATGGGCATGCCCGCCCCAATGGCGGCGGCCATGGGCTCCTCAATGAGAAACACTTCCCGGGCCCCGGCCTGTTCGGCGGAATCGCGCACCGCGCGCTTTTCGACCTCGGTGCAGCCCGAGGGGATGGCCACCACGATTCGTGGGCGGATCAGGGACCGGCGGTTGTGCACCTTGGAAATGAAAAAGCGGAGCATGCGTTCGGTGACTTCGAAATCGGCGATGACGCCGTCTTTCATGGGGCGGATGGAGACGATGGAACCGGGCGTGCGGCCCAGCATGAGTTTGGCGTCGTTGCCCACGGCCAAAATTTGGTTGGTGGCCTTGTGCACCACCACCAGGGAGGGTTCCTGGAGTACGATGCCCCTTCCCTTCACGTAAACGAGTGTGGTTGCCGTGCCCAGGTCGATGGCGACGTCGCTGGAAAAAAGCCCGAGTAAGAAATTCAGCACGAAAAGCCCTCCAACCTCAGTTTGCTGGGGCCCTCCAAAGGGCCTGGTCATTCAAAAAAAAGCCCCGGATCGAAGTCCGGGGTTTTATTAAAAGCGTTTAAAACCGGCTTTTAGAAGGGCACAAGTTTAACACAGAGGGAACCGGAGTCCAACGATTTTAACGTTATTTGAGGCGGGGAATTTGACTTTTTACTTTGAACCCACCCAATTTCATTCAGCTTAAAGAGTCATTGATAAGGATGGGCCGCCGATAGGAAGAGAAGCCGCCCACGCTTAATATCTTTCATGATATATCGGTCAAGAAAACGCAAAAACTGCTTGGAGGTCTTTCCGTAAAGGCCTTTTTTGAGCCTGCGAAAACCCCGAATCTTTCTTTGAATGACCGGAAGGGTTTTCAACCGGGGGGCATAGGCGGTGACAAGCAAAACTTTTCCCGAATGGGCCATATCGATCTCCCCAAAATGGACCGTAAAGGAATGTAGAAGGGTGTCGGGGTTAGAGACTGGTTTTTAAAAAAAAGTCACACAACCAAATTCCGGCATGGGCGCTGATAGTTCCTAAGGCGAGGCCCGCTAAAACATCCCCGGGGTAATGGACCCCCAGATAAACTCGGGAAATGCCGATCAAAACCGCCCAGGCGAAAACCCAAGGCCCGAGGGCGGGCAGAGCGGCTGTCAAAACCACTGCCAGCAGAAAGGCCGCGCCAGTGTGGCCCGAGGGAAAGCTGAACTCGTCCGGTGGAACGATGAGGGCACGGACACCCTTGAGGCGGTTGAAGGGCCGGGGCCTGCGCACGTTTTTTTTGATGAGGTAGTAAAGCGAAAGTTCCAACAAAAAAGCGGAAAGACCGGCCAAAACGTAAGGCCATTGGGCCGGCTTCATCCAAAGCCAGATGATTCCAATGCCCACACAAGGCAGTACATCCGCCGTATGGGAGAGATAATAAAAAAACCTTTTCAAAGGCTTTCCCTGGGCCTCACCAAAGATCAAATTAAAGATCCAGGCATCCCAGCTGTTGGCTTTTCGAAGAATAAATTGAACCATAAGGCCTAAACCTTCCTTGGTAAGTTGGCTAAAGGTTAGGCTTTATGTATTTCAGGCCTGTAAATAACCTATAAACAGGCCGAAACTTCTCTCGAAACAGCAACGGAATACACACAAAAAAGCTTAAAAACCATATAATGTGCCTCTTTTCCGCCCTATCTCGGATTCGAAATGTTGGTTTAAAGGGGTTCCATGCCAAATCTTTGTTCCATTGACGTGGGTTCCAACGCCATGAGGCTGGCCATCGGCTTCCTGGACCATAACAAACAGCTTCATTTGGTCGAGGACATGCGTGAGCCCGTGCGCCTGGGCCAGGACGTCTTCAAGCAGGGCGTCATATCCAAAGAAACCACCCAAAAAGCCGTGGAAGCCTTTCTGCGTTTTAAAGAGCTGATTCACCAGCACCAGGTCGTCATTACCCGCGCGGTCGCTACCAGTGCCGTTCGTGAAGCCCATAACCGGGACGAATTTATCGCCCATATTCAGGAGGCCACCGGCATCGAGCTTCGGCCCATCACCGGCGAGGAAGAAGCCCTTCTGGTTTATTTGGCCGTGGCTAAAAAGATACCGTTGGAAAACAAGACCGCCATGCTGATCGACATCGGCGGGGGAAGCGTGGAACTGACCCTGGCCCGCGAAGCCAAGATTCTCGCCACCGACAGTTTCAAGATGGGGGCGGTCCGCCTTCTTCAGGTTTTAGAGCAAAAGAAGGTTGGCGAAAAGCGTTTTAACCAAATGGTTCAGGAATACGTCGAATCCGCCAGCAAAAGATTTAATCAAAAACTGGCCGGCCAGCGCATCAACATCTGCGTCGGAACCGGCGGCAACCTGGATACCCTGTTGTCCCTCAAGAGCCAAATCCTGCACAAGGCAGGCTCCCTCTTCGTAACCCTGCCGGAGCTTAAGACCATCCTGCACCGGATCCGTTCCTTGACCTATGAAGACCGGGTGACCCGCCTGGGGTTGCGCCCCGACCGCGCGGACGTCATTTTGCCCGCCGCCACCGTTCTCCAAAAAGTGATGGAAGTCGGAAAGATCAACCGGATTTATATCCCCAACGTGGGCGTGAAGGAAGGCCTGCTCATTGAGATGGTAACGGAACTATTAACTGGGAAACGCCCCCTCCATCGGCAGGAAGTGGTGGGAGCCCTGAAACAAGTG
The DNA here is from genome assembly GCA_963738405.1 of candidate division FCPU426 bacterium. Classification (GTDB taxonomy): domain Bacteria; phylum Oederibacteriota; class Muellerivitia; order Muellerivitales; family Muellerivitaceae; genus CAVTWJ01. The sequence continues at coordinate 10,335 of CAVTWJ010000017.1, forward strand.
GGCCTCAAATACGGCTACGACGAGGCTCACGCTTCCACCGTGACCAAGCTCGCCCTAGACCTCTTCGATCACACGAAGGCCCTTCATAAGCTGGGGGATGACCAGCGCCTGCTGTTGGAAGTGGCGGCCCAGCTCCACGACATCGGCCAATTCGTCAACTATGGGGCCCACCATAAGCATTCCTATTACCTGATCAAGGCCACCCAGCTGGTGGGCCTGCACCACGACCAGGTGGAAATTATCGCCAACGTGGCGCGGTACCACCGCAAGGCCATGCCGAAGATGGAGCACGAAAATTACCGCGCCCTTTCCCCCGCCCAAAGGCAGGTGGTGAACAAATTGGCGGGTATTTTGCGGGTGGCCGACGCCATGGACCATGAACATTCGTCAAAAGTAACAGGGTTCAACCTGACCCAAAAGAGGGGCCACTTTGCCGTCAAGCTGAAGGGCCAGGGGGATATGCTTTTGGAGCGCTGGGCGCTTTTGAAAAAATGCGACTTGTTTGAAAAGACCTTTAAGGTCCGCTTTGCCGTAGCCCGCTAGGGCCGGGCGGAAAAGATTCGGGAGGAGCCAGGACAATGGTGACCAATACAACGAGTGAAATAAAAGGCCGGCTGATCGCGGTGGAGGGCCTGGACGGGTCCGGCAAGTCCACCCAGATACGCCTGCTCAAGCGGTGGCTGGAGTTGGAAGGCTATAAGGTCTTTTTCACCGAATGGAACTCTTCGGACCTGGTCAAGAAGGCCACCCGCAAGGGCAAAAAAAAGAAACTCCTGACCCCCACCACCTTTTCCCTGATCCACTGCACGGATTTCGCCGACCGGTACGAACGGCAGATCCTTCCCCTTTTGCAGGGGGGCTATCTGGTTTTGGCGGACCGCTACGTCTACACCGCCTACGCGCGCGACGCGGTGCGCGGCTGTGACCGGGATTGGCTGAGGAAACTTTACCGTTTCGCCCGAAAACCCGATATTACCTTTTTTTTCGAGGTGCCCCTGGACGTAGCCCTGGGCCGAATCCTCGAGGGCCGTCCCATGCTGAAGTACCACGAGGCCGGCATGGATATGGGATTTTCAAAGGACCCTTACGAATCTTTTAAAATCTTTCAGGGGAAAATTTACGAGGAATACGGCCGCATCGGCAAGGAATACCCCTTTGAAAGGGTGGACGCCACCCTGCCGTCGGAGGAACAACAGGCCTTGATGAGGGATCTGGTTCGGCGCCGGATCGATTTGAAGGATTACAAAATCAAGGGACGGGAGGCCAAGTCATGAAATCCAAACGCTTTTTCGGCAAAGGACTTCCCGGGGTTGACCCGGCGCTTTTAAACGGAACTTTAATTATTATCGAAGGGTCAGATGGATCGGGCCGTTCGACCCAGATCGGCTACCTTACCAACTGGCTGGAGCGAAAGGGCTTCCCCTCTGTTCAAGTGGGCCTCAAGCGCAGCGAGCTGGTGGGAGAGGCCTTGGCGGAGGCGATGAAAGGCAATACCCTCAACGCCATCACCCTCAATTTATTCTATGCCACCGACTTCGCCGATCAGCTGGAGAGGGTGATTATCCCGTCACTGAAAGCGGGATTCGTGGTTTTGGCGGACCGTTATATTTATACCCTGATGGCACGGGACATCGTTCGGGGTTCTTCGATGGACTGGCTGAAGGAAATTTACGGTTTCGCTTTGGAGCCGGACGCGGTTTTCTACCTGAACGTCTCGCCCAAAGTGCTGGCGGAACGCCATTTCAGCAAGAGCGGGATGTTGGATTATTGGGAATCGGGTATGGACGTCCAGCGCGCGGGCGGGATGTACGACAACTTCATCAAATATCAGACCCGAATCCACAAGGTGTTTGAAAGCCTGCAAAAGGAATTCAAATTCACCACGATCCAGGGGAACCGCAGACCGGCCTCCATCGCCAAAGAAATCAGGGATAAGGTGGAACGCATCCTGGCGGAACGGTCCAACCGTTTCAAGGACCTCCAAAAGCCCCGCCTCAGCGCGACCGAATCGGCCGACGCGGCCGCGCGGGCCCTTTTGGCGCCCGGCGAAAACCCGGCGGATCAAAACTAGCCGTTTTTTCTAATGAAGCACCTGGCAGTGGAGTCCGCCCGCGCCCCAGGCGAAGTCCGAAACCGGAATCACATCGATCCCGGCTCGATTGAAGATCGAGACCCATTGATCGAAAAGCGGGTTCGATTCCTTGTCCGTTTGATCCATTTCTTTCCAAACTTCCGCAATAGAATCCAGTACATCCTTAAACCGGCCTTCACTTGGTTGTTTCTGCCATTCCCCCGCCTTTAACTGGAGTGCCCCCAGCTTTTCTTTCAATACTTCCTGGGCGGGCGTTGCGTTTGGATCTTCCGTTGTTTGAACCGGGTATTTCGACAAAAGCACCTCACACTTCCCCTTTTCGGGGTCGTAAAACCGCACCATATTGGCCGGACTGCGGACCGGATGGTCCCCGAAGGGAAGCCGGTTCACCTTGAATCCCAAGGTTTCCAATTCGGAAGCGATCAGGTCCATTTCTCCCTGCAGGCTTTTGACAAAATCCCCATCAAGGGGCTGACCTGTCACCCGGTCTATAGGATTGGACTGATAAGTCGGCACAAAGGCTTGAGCTTCCCGCGCCATCCCAACAACCGCCGTGGACATATCCAAGTGAAAGAGCTCATCATTTCCCAGGCTGGGTTTAAGCAGGGCTCCGGAGGGTAATAGGCAAACCGGAAGACCGTCAAAAGCCTTTGAAAACTCATCTTGATCCTGGAGAAGCTGTTCCTGGCTTAGCGCGGGAGCCGTCGAGGGCGTCAGAGAGTTGTTCATCAACTTCAGGGCCCGGTGTCTTCCCAAAAGGAGCACTTGGTTACCGCTCGGGGTTCTTACGAGGTCCTCATCCCCGCCCTCGGCACTCACCCCTGCCGGAAGGTCCCGGTAGGCAAACTGGTCCGGATAAGCCGCGCATAAATCCGCCACCGCTTGATGGTAGAGGGGCAGGTCCTGGGGGCCCCGATAGATGATCCAACGGCCCTTCCCATCCCTCCCGATGATCTTTCCGATATCCTGAGCCCAAATCAAAGGCGTGGGGCTTTTAAAAAAATGGACCCGATTCTTAATTTGATCCAATGACCAACCGCATCGTGAAGCGAGGTAATCCAAAAAATATCTTTCCTCGTTTCCGGATGCTCCCTTCACCCTTCTGGGGTCCGGAAGGGCCACGTAAAGTTTAGTTTGGGGCGGAAAGGCATTGATCACACGACCATGGCAGAGCTCAAAATTAAGCCAATAAAGTTGTTCATGGACCTTCTGATAATCGACGGCCGGCAAAGTAGGACCTGGCGTAATGCTCGGAAGGAGGTAAAAAGATGGGTTGTCGGAATCAATTCCGATGACCACAAAATCCAAGGGCCTTTCAGTTTCAGGAATGGTCATCAAACCATCCTGGTTATGAAACACTTCAGCCGAGAGGGGAGCGATACCTCTAGAAGTCACTCGGGGCAGAATGAAGTAAAAGGCCGCGACAAAAATGATGAGAAACGCCCCCAAGAGAAAGGGCAAGGGGTTTCTTGAATTTCGTAGGGCGTCGGTTTCTGTCACGGAAATATTTTTCTCGTTATTCGATTAGGCTCTTCGGCTTCATCGAGTAAAAAAATGCAATTTCCATTCCGAAATAAACAATCGACAAAATTCTTAAAGTTCCTTCGGCGGGTAAGCTGATCGTTAAAACATTACCCAACTTGTTACCTTGTGTGAGCTTGCGGAAAATATTTAACGAATTGTAAAATTTTATTCTTTTTGATTACCGGCCGGTTTTTTCGAAAAGGAGAAGGTTGCGTCCGTAATGAAGATTTGATATTTGTCGCAAGGTGAAATTTCCTTAAAAACCTTTACTCTTCTTGAGCGCGCAAGACAATCGTAAAGGCGCTTCCCTTTCCTTCCGCGCTTTTCAAAAGCACTTCCCCGCCCATTTTTTCAGCCAAATGTTTCACGATCGAAAGCCCCAGACCCGTGCCTCCGGCCTCCCGGCTTCGGGAGCTATCCACCCTGAAAAACCTCTCAAAAACCCTGGTTTGCGCCTCGGGCGGAATACCCGGTCCTTGGTCCGCGACCGTGATTTCCTCCAATCCATCCCCGCGCCGATTGGAAAAAATACGTATTTCCGTTTTAGCGGGAGAGTATTTAATCGCGTTATCCAGCAGATTCTCGAAAACATGAAAGAGCCCTTCGCGGTGAGCGGTCACCATTTCACCCGTTGGAATCTCCTGGGTAATCTTCATTTCCTTGGCTTCCCACTTGGCCTTTAAAAGATCCACCACCTGCTGGGCCACCTCGGCGGGTTTAACGGGTTCCAACCCGGTGATGTAAAGACCGCTCTCGATCTTGGAAAGTTCCAATACGTCGGTAATGAGGGCATTGAGCCGGTTCGCCTGGTCGGAAATTTTCTTGAGAAATTGCCCCCGGTTCTTGCGGTCATCCAACGCCCCGGTCAAGAGAGTCTCCACATAACCCAAAATGGCCGTCAAAGGCGTGCGGAGTTCGTGTGAAACATTGGCCACAAACTCGGTTCTCATACGCATCAATCGCCGGAGGGAGGTAATATCGGAAAAAACAACAATTTGACCCAAAGGATAGCCTTCCTCCACGCGGATGGCTCCCACGCTCACCGCGAAATATTTTTCGTCCCTGCCCCCAAATTCAATTTCTCCCCCGGCGCGGCCTTCCCTTTTCGATTCCGCCAGAAGATCAGCCAAAACGGGATGCCGCACCACCTCCAGGTAATGCCGGCCCAAATGATTTTCTTCCAGGGTTTCCAGTATTTTTTCGGCGGAGGGGTTCATGAGAATGATCCGGTCGGCCTGATTGAGAAGCAGGACGCCCTCTCCCATGCTGTTAAGGATCACGTTCAGCATCGACTCGTTGGACCCTAAACGCTGGATCATCTCCTCGAAATTCCGCCCGGGAATGGATCCGCGCTTTATTTCAGATGGGGCTTCCGGAAGTTTGGCGGCGGGGGGCTCGTCAGGAACCGGGTTTAGGAAAAGGCGGACCAATCCAAAACCCATCAAGATACCCAGGACCATGAAAAAGGCGGATTTCCACAACATGGCCTTCATCAAGGCGAGAATCACCACAGCTATCAGAAGGAGAAATAGGAAAAGCCAAAAAGAACGGGTAGCGGATTTCATAACAGGATTTTAACAGGTTGTTGAATAAGTCCACAGAACAGACTTTTTTTAATCATTGGAGTTTCGGAATCGGTCAACCGATTTAAACTTCCTCTTTGAATAAATATCCATAACCCTTGACCGTCTGGATATGCTTGTCATAGGTTCCCAGTTTTTCCCGAAGACGCCTCACATGCACATCCACCGTCCGGGTCGTTCCGAAGTAATCGTAACCCCAAACATTATTCAATAGAACGTCCCGGGAGAGAACACGGCCCGTGTGGGTGAGAAAATAATCCAGAAGCTCGAATTCCTTGGCGGTTAGATCCAGCTTATGGGATTTCAGGACCACCTCATGCTTGGCCCTATTAAAGACGAGGTCCTTGAACTTCTGGACCGATTCCCCCTCCTGCGCTTTACTGAAACGCCTTAGGACCGCCCTAACCCTGGCCAACAGCTCCTTAACGGAAAAAGGCTTGGTCATATAATCGTCCGCGCCCAATTCAAGACCCACGATCTTGTCCGATTCTTCTCCCTTGGCGGTCAGCATGACGACCGGAATATGCGCGGTCTTCGGATTGGATTTGAGGGTCTTACAAACGGTCAACCCGTCGGTTTTCGGAAGCATAAGATCCAGCAGGACCAAGTCCGGCATTTTTTCAGGAATTTTTTTGAGGGCTGTCTCGCCGTCCATTTCGGACAAAACCCGGTAACCGTCTTTTTCTAAGTTGTAGGTTAATAACTCAACCAGGTCCTTCTCGTCTTCAACAATAAATATTTGTTTCATGGAAACCTTTCTGGTCTTGCAGGGCCGGCGGGAAAAGGCAATCGGTTGACCGGATTATATAAGGTGACCCCATCCAAACCTCTGTTAAAAGAGTGTAAATCCGCCTGTCTAAGCCCTGAATCTTAAATAATCCATGAACTTTTACGATGCCTTTACAAGATTTTCATCCTGTCGATTCGGGTGTTTCTTAATATTACTCACAAATGATTTTGATAAACAGTCGGCCTATTCGGGGAAATGAGGAGTTCCATATGGAAAAAATCATGCTTTTGGACGGAAACACCCGCGACTTGAGAGAATTAAGCGGCGCCCTTTCGCCTTACTTTATCGTTCTGAGTTGCGGGCGCGGTATCAAGGCCTTGGAAATTTTGAAAGTATTTCAACCCTCGGGTTTGATCCTGGATCCCTCCATGTCCGGTTTCGACACGGTGGATTTTATTCAGCAGGCTCGTTTTCACTCGAAAGGCCTTCCCTTAAGCGTGATGGCCCTAAGTTCTATGTTCAATCTTGTTCAGGTTAGCCGGGTTTTCGATTGGGGTGTGGACTTGGCCTTTTCCAAACCTTTTGACGCCGCATTCGTGGCAAAAAAAATGACTGAACTTATTGATTCGCGGAAACAAAAAAATCTTTTGGAAGTTGCAGCGAGGGGATACTGACCTTTAGCCCTTGGTTTTTACCTAGAGTTAACTCGATCTTGATTCTCCCCTAATGAATAACAATTACATTTAGGATCCATAGATGCCAAAAGCCGACCTACACCTACACACCGACTTCTCCGATGGGCTCCACAGCCCCCGCCAGGTTGTCCAATCTGCCTCTAAAGCCGGTCTCCCCATCATCGCTGTTACCGATCACGACACCATGGAAGGCGCCCTTCGCGCTCATGAATATTCTCTTCGACGGCCCGATTTGGGTGTTCAGGTCATCATCGGAGAAGAAGTCAGCTCTCTCAACGGCCACGTTCTTGGCTACTTTCTGACAAAGTTCGTTCCTCCCCGGTTGACCGCCAAAAGAACAGTGGAGTTGATCCATCAGCAGGGCGGTTTGGCGGTTTTGGCTCACCCCTTTCATCTCTACACCGGGCGGGATTCCAAGCACCCCCCCGCAATCGAATTAATTCGCGAAATTCCATTCGATGGGGTGGAAACCGTAAACCACGGGGATGCCCTTTCTTTCTGGAGCAACCGCAAAGCCCTCAAGTCTCTGGAAAAGATGGATTTTGCCCATATCGGATCAAGCGACGCCCACAATAGCCGTTTTATCGGCATGGGTTACACGGAATTCCAGGGTTCCACTCCCGAAGATCTGCGACAAGCCATCCTCCAGCGCCGCACCAAGGCCTGTTATCAAAGGCGCTGGGGTTTCAAAGACATTTGGCTGCACCTCAGGGATGCTTCCTCGGTGCTGAGCCGTTACTCGAAAAAAATGGCCAGTATCAACAACCTTTACTGATTTTCCTTTCAACCGAATTACCAGTTGGGACACCGACTTCTCAATTCAGTGTAATTTTCCGGACTGTCCAATTGATCCTGCCGCTGTTGAAGTTCCGTTTGAAAATCCTCAAACACTGGATCAACGACTTTCGTGATCATTTTTCCCAACCCCTCCTTGCCTTCATCCCAATTCAGCGTGGTGATGGGATGCGAATGGGTGGGTAGCCCGGTGGCGGCGGCCATGGCTTCCTGAATTTTTTCCTGGAACTCCTTGTAAACTTCCCGGTGGATTTCCACATGCTGTTTCTCATGGGCCAAAATCTGCTCGTACTGGCAGGACCCCTCGGGAAAGGCATTGGTGACATAGACATTCATCGTGTTGTAGGAAAATTCCACCGTCATCGAATCAATCCACATGACATACTCATCCGCAAACCACCGTTTGTAGCCCCCGCAATGGTATTCGGTGTTGGTCTCAAAACCCGCCTGAGTGAGACCTTCGATGTGATATTGAAGGTCTGCGAAGTTGCCCAATCCCATTTCAATGGCTTCAATTTGGGAAGTCGAATAATCATGGTTGATTACGGGCTCGTGGAAACCGTAAACATATCTCACAGGGGCCCCTTCGCCTCCATTATCGGAGCCCACGTAATCCCTGGGCCCTTGCTTGGAGCGGACTTCATTGGCCGTTTCATTCCAATCCCAGGCCATGTAGCCGAAGAAAGCCAGTAGCAGACACGCGAGGAAAAAGGCAAAATGCTTGATGTTCATGAATGAGATCCCATCCCTTCCACCGCCGGGGGAGGAAACCATCCTCCAAACCCGTGTACCGCCCCAAGGGGACGGAAAGACCCTACTAGATTACCTTGCGGGCCGTTTCCGCTACCAGTCCCTAGATTCCTGGAACAAGCTTATCCTCGAGGGCAAGGTCACCTTAAACGGGGCTCAAACCCACGCATCCCATGTCTTGACCAGGGGCGACAAAATCGCTTATCGAGTGGTTCTAAGGGAACCCCGGGTTGAAAAAAATATCCGTATTCTTCACGAAGAAGAACCCTTTCTCGTTGTCGAAAAACCCGGAAACCTTCCCTCCCATGCGGATGGAACCTTTATCAAGAATACTTTCATTTATATCTTGACCCAAAACTTGCGGCAATCCGGGTGGAAGGGTGATGTAAAACTAGTTCATCGCCTGGACCGGGAAACCAGCGGCTTGATGGTGGTGGCCAAAGAAAAGGAAGCCCATCGAAATTTAGTTGAGCAATTCGAGATGGGGACCATTGAAAAAGAATACTTGGCCCTTGTTCGTGGCGTCGTTGAGAAGGATTCCTTCGAGGTCGCGGGCGCCATCGGCCGCTCTCCCACCAGCCAGGTTTCCATCCGCCGCCAGGTACTTCCCGACGGCACTCCTGGAGCTCAACCCTCCAAAACGCTTTTTGAGGCGGTTCAGCGATATAAAACCAGGACCCTCGTCCGGTGCCTTCCCAAAACGGGCCGAACGAATCAAATCAGGGTGCATTTAGATTTTGCCGGATTCCCCGTTCTCGGTGACAGGTTGTATGGACAAACCGACGCGGAATTTTTAAATTTCGTCAAAACAGCTAAAGAAGGAAAGAATCTCCCTCCCACGCCGGGAGGCGCTCCCCGACTCATGTTACACGCGCACAAGCTGTCTTTTTCACACCCGATCACGGGTAAAAAAATCTCTTTTGAATCTCCCATGCCCTTAGATATGCGCGCATTCATGGACCGTTCGATCCAGACCTAGAACCAATAGGTCAGTCCCAATCTCAATTCAAAACCCAAAAGTTCCATCAGCGCGTATCTTTCACCCGAGGAAGCGATATTCGATTGATCCACCAAATTCAACCCGCCACCCGAAGAGGTGACAAGGGCTCCGGTCCCGCTCGACGACAATTCAGGATTGGGACCACCTGTGGCGGTGTAGGCCCCTGTCATTTGAGGAATCGTCCCCAACTTAACTTTCCCGAGAAGCTCCAAACTCAAGCCCCCCATTTCAAAATCCTTCCCCAAAGCCACCGAGGCCCCCAAGGCGCTGCCGCCTCCCGAGGGCAGGCTCACAGCCTGTGAAACGGCGGCGGAATTATCCACCTCACTCTCGTAATAGGAAAAACTGAGAAAATAATAATCCACGCCAAAACGAGCGATCCAGGGCCCGTCCTTATCAGGCGTCAAATAGGAATAATTGATTCCGAGGGTCAAAAGTTGGTTGGTAAGTTTCTGGGTGAAATGGTCCAAGGGATCGCCGTTATCGATGGAAAACCCATAAACCGAAGCCAGCTCCAGATTCACGCTGAAGCAGTCATTCCGGTCGAGGCGGTACCCCGTTTCTATCCCCATTCCAACGTAAGGAAGATAGGTTTGATTGTTGCTGCCGGGGCCCTGGGTGAGATTATTGATGTAGCGGTAACCCGCCGTTAGGTCGGTAAAGGCCGAATTCCCGAAAGTTCCGTAAACCTGAGCGAAGGCGGGCTTCATGAGTGATCCAGGGTTGACGATCGGCTTGGCGCTCATGCCTATGGATGAAACGGGTCGGGCCCCTTCACGGATGGGTTCAGCCGGGGCCATCGTTTGGCGAATTTTATCCGTGAAATTTTGGAGGGATGGATTATCGGGGTGGATTTTCAGGCTCTTTTCAAAAGCCGCCAGGGCCCCGGGCCGATTCCCTAACTGGTATTCGCATTGTCCCAGTGCCTGATAGGCCTGCCAAAAGGAGGGGTCGGCCAGGGCCGCCGACTGAAACAGGGTTTCCGCCTGCGCGTACTGGCCCTGGCGATAAAGGTCTAAACCTGTTCGATAGTCCTTCCGTTCATCTACGGCAAAAGCGTGGGTCGTCAGAAGATAAAGTAACACGCCCAAACAGTGGAGGGGCCGCTGCGAAGGATAACGAGTGGGCATAAGTGAAAAGAAACATCCTTCCCGTATCATCAGGCCTATCGATACCAGCCGATCAATAAAATTTACGTTTTTCATCCCAAAGCGCCAAGCCGCCTAAGATTCCAGCGTCGTTGGAAACGATTTTGACGTTTTTAGGAAGCTTGAAGCGGATATCCTTCGAATTACCCCCGCCCAAATAGAGCCGGTCATAATTGATAAGAGTTTCAAGAAAAAACAGAGCCTTTTGTAGTCGCTTATTCCATTTCTTATGTCCCTTTTTCTTCAAAACCTTGTCGCCGATATATTGATTATAGGTTTTATCCTTCACGACCGGATGTTGGGCCAGTTCCAGGTGGGCCATGAGTTCCCCGTCCCGGTACAAGGCCGTTCCAACGCCGGTTCCAAGGGTTACCACCATTTCCAGACCCTTGCCCGAAATAACAGCAAGTCCCTGCATATCGGCGTCGTTCAAGATGCGTGTGGGTTTTCCCCATTCTTTTTCCAGGGCCTTGGCCAGGGGAAACCGAAACCAAGTTTGGTTATCAAGGTTGGGCGCGGTTAGGACCACGCCGTCGCGAACCACGCCGGGGAATCCCACCGAAACCCTGTCAAAGGAAGGAAGGTTTTTAACCAGTTTGGAAAGACTTTTAATGAGAAGAGGGGGAGGACAGGGGTGTGGGGTTTCAACCCGAAGTCTTTCAACCAACATTTTTCCTGCGGGGTCCAAAACGGAAGCTTTAAGCCCGGTGCCTCCGACATCAATCGAAAGGGTGTTCAATCCCATAGGGCCTCTTCGGAAAAAATAATTCTGTCAAACCCGAGTATAGGCCCGCAAAAAGTTTGTTAAAACAAAATATTTCTAGAGATAAAAGGCAATGGGTTGAACGGGTCCCCGGGCAGGAGACTGAGACTTTGACTGAACCGAGTTTCCTTTTAACATTAACCGAAACCGAGATGAGGCCTTCTGGGGCCGAGCTTGGCCATAACGAGAAGACCCTTTCAAATCCGAAGGCGCCTTCATGGCCAGGGTATTAATAAAGCTTTCTTTCGCCTTAACCATTCGATTTGTTTCTTCCCCAAATGATGACCCTTTAGGATTCAAAAAGAGGCATATTTTTTCGTTCAAAAAAGGAATCTTGGAAAAGTCAGGTCCTAAATGCCCCGCCAGGACGATGAGAAGATAAACGCAAACCCCAAGCCAAAATTCTTCACGTTTCATCTAGACCCCCTTCATTCTTTTGGGTGGTGCCTGAATCCCATTTCTATGTTTCTGGGTATCGGTTCTTTGGACGCACAGAGGCTCAAAAGAGGCCGCCATCCGGGGGAATATTCCGTCCATCCAGCCTTGACAGGTCGTTCAATAAATTAAATCCAACCTGATTCTTGTCATGATGGCACTTATCAAACATCTTTAGAATTCCCATTGGTTTTTCACACCCTTTGGGCCTATCCCACCGCAAAAGGACAAGACATGAGCACAAACTATCGTTTCGATCTGACACAAAAGGACATTCCCACCCATTGGTACAACCTTCTCCCCGACTTTCCTGTCCCGCTTCCCCCTCCCCTCCATCCCGGAACCAAGGAACCCGTGACGCCCGATTTGATGACGGCCATCTTTCCCTTGAACCTTGTCATGCAAGAAATGAGCACTGAAAGCCGAATTCCCATCCCTGAAGAGGTCCGGGATATTTACACCCTATGGCGCCCCACTCCCCTGTTAAGAGCCGTTCGACTGGAAAAGGCGCTGGATACCCCCGCCCATATCTATTACAAGTATGAAGGCGTTTCCCCAGCCGGTTCGCACAAACTCAACACGGCTGTTCCACAAGCTTATTTCAACAAGCAAGCGGGTACCAAACACCTCGTGACCGAGACCGGCGCCGGGCAATGGGGTTCCTCCCTGGCAATGGCCTGCAAGCTCTTCGGCCTCGATTGCAAGGTTTTCATGGTTCGCGTGAGCTTCCATCAAAAGCCCTACCGTAAATTGATGATGCAAACCTGGGGGGCCACGGTTTACCCCTCCCCCAGCCACGAGACCGAATTTGGACGGAAGAAACTTCACGAGGATTCGGATTGCCCCGGAAGCCTGGGAATCGCAATCTCGGAAGCGATCGAAACGACAGTCAAAACCCCCGACGCCAAATACTCTCTGGGGTCCGTCCTCAACCATGTCTGCCTGCATCAGACCGTCATCGGGCTTGAATCCCTGAAACAAATGGAATTGGCGGGAGAGTACCCGGATGTGGTGATTGGCTGCGCGGGTGGAGGTTCGAACTTTTCGGGGATCGCTTTCCCCTTTGTTGAGCAGAACCTGAAAAAAGGAAAGAAAACCCGCATCGTGGCCGTGGAGCCCTCTTCCTGCCCCTCCCTCACCCAAGGCGAATACCGCTACGACTTCGGCGATACAGCCGGTATGACCCCCTTAATGAAAATGTACACGCTTGGTAATCAATTCATGCCCCCCGCCATACACGCCGGAGGCTTGCGCTATCACGGCATGGCCCCGACGGTCAGCCATCTCTTCCATCAGAAACTGATCGAGGCCGCAGCGGTTCCCCAGGAAGAGGTTTTCGAGGCCGCGCTTAAATTTGCAGGAACAGAAGGCATTATCCCGGCCCCCGAATCCTCCCACGCCATTGCCAGGGCGATTTCGGAAGCAGAGCAGGCCAAAAAAGAAGGGAAAAAGAAGGTCATTCTCTTTAATCTTTCAGGACACGGCATGCTGGATTTAACTGCCTATGATGAATATATGAACGGATGAGTTAATGGGAAGCGATTGATTTTTTATATTTTTAATAGCTGAAATGCAAAACAACTAAACCCAACACCAACCACACCAACGAAAGGGCGATGGAACCTTTTCTTTCGTTCGAATCTTTGGTGTATCTGATTGCGGAAAGTCCAAATATCAAACAGGACAACCCCATCATCAGGGCCAGTTTGTAACCGCAATGCTTATAACATTCTAAAATGGTTTCATGACGGGCAAGCCCCACCAAGCACCCAAAAAAGAGTAAACACAAAAACGAAGTCCGCAGGGTGTAGGTTAGATTTTTGAAATATATTAAGCAGATGACCTCCCCCAGGATCATTTGAGGGATGATGACCCCGGGAACCCAGGGTAGGATCCAATGATGGTGAACGTTTTTCAAGAAAACATACTGCATCGCGATGATAAACAAGACGAGGTTGAGAGCAATCACCCCGAAGGCGGTGTAAACCTTTCCTCGATCCCAATTCAAAGATGCCCCCTTTCAGTGCGACTTATTTTAGACTGAAAGTGGGATTAAGAGGCTCCCGGAAGCTGCTTGAGGTACTGAGTATTAATATCCACACATAAAACCCTCATCGAATCGTCTAGGCCTTTAAATACACGTCCAAAAGTAACGCAAAGGTTTCCTGTGGAATTGGAAAGATAGGGATCACTGACATAGGTTGTTTTTTTCAATCCCCCGCCGATCAGCATGTAGTAATAATCTCGGAGGGAATGATCCGCGCCCCTCTCGCGGGGGCGAAATACAATCCTGTTTTTTGACCCTAAAACGCCCTCGCCTATGACTGTATCCGTCATTTGGATACCCGCTTCATCCAGAACATAAACCGACTCTACTTGGGGGAAATAATGAATCAATTCATACATTTTCTGATCGTAAGCAGTTGGGGGAATTTGCGAGAGTTCAGTTTGAATGTCGCGGGTCAAAAGCTCATATTTCCTTAAATTAAACCTTTTGACATTAAGCTTCTCGTAGATGCCTTCCCTAAAATCCTTCCAAAGCTCCTGCAACGGCACCTGGATCGCCTCATCATCAAGCTGATCAAAACGATGGGGTCTGGCGAAATAGAAACCCTGAACAAGATCAACTCCCATTTCCATGATGCTGAGCGCCTCTTCTTTTGTTTCGATTCCTTCGGCGATTACGAGGGCGCCAATCTGGCCCGCCAGCCGAACCAGGGATTTGAAGACTTCTTGTTTATAAAAATCGTTCTGTATCCCACGAATAAGGTACAAGTCAATCTTAAGAATATCGGGGCGGATGAGCGGGATTCGGTTGAGATTAGAATGGCCTGATCCAACGTCGTCTAGGGCGATCAAAAATCCATAGCCGCGGTAGGTTCGCACAAAATTTTGCAATTCCTTAATATCTTCTACTTGGGACTCGATAATCTCTAATGCGATGTTTTCAGGTTTAAGGCCTAAAGAAGTTACTTGTTGAATAATATTTCCAGAACCTACGACACCTTGGTCAATAACCGAAGACTCAAAGTTAAGCGAAAGAAAACATTCCGGCCTCACCGCCTGAATGTTCTTGAAATATTCTAAGGATTTTTTTCGGCAGACTCGGTCGAGTTCCAAAGACAGATTTTCTCGGCTCGCCTTTCCAAAAAGATTGGCTGGAGAAAGCGTTTCACGGCTGATGGGATGAACCCCTCGAGCTAGACTTTCGTATCCCACAATGGCTTTTCGACCCACCGAAATGATGGGTTGAAAGTGCGGGAAAACAAATTCGCCATCAAGAACATCCCGGAGATTAAAAGAAGGAACAGGCATTGGGGTGGGCATGGTTACCTTTTTCAGATTTGGTCATAGACAGAAGAATCAAAAGATTGAAAAAAGAGTATCAACTTTCGTGCCACACGGTTTAAAAATACATACCAAACACCCAAGGGTTATCAAATTCTTTCCGCCAAAGGTTCCAAATAGGTAAATTTTAACCGTGCGGCCATCCGCTGCCAAAACTTACGACTTTCAAATCACTCCGATGATGACAAAAACGTAGTTCTCAATACTTTTTTTGCAACACAGCTTCTCAATTAAATTCCCATTTTGGGTAAGGCTTACGCTTTCTAGCTTAACAGGACACAAATTGGACTATTTTTTCCCGGGACCCAAAAACATCTTTTGGCATAAGGGTTGCTTGAATAAGCATAAAAATTAGCGAGGTAACCGATGGAAATACTTTCCGCTCCCAACCCTGTCCCTTTTGATCTGCCAACCCTTCTCGAACAACAAAGCGTAGCGGCCTTTTATCAACCTATCGTTTCCATCAAAAAAGGTTCAGTGGTCGGGTTGGAAACCCTGGGAAGGGGCGTGGATCCGGAAGGCCGCCAACTCATTGAGCCTGAAACTCTTTTCCAGGCCTCTGGCCCCCTCAACAAAAGCCTGGATTTGGACCGCCTTCTGCGGCACAAGGGTTTGGAAGGCTTCAAGGAAATTCAAGCCAAGATGCCAGGTCTCGTTTTATTCCTCTCCCTGGAAACCTCGGTTTTGACCCGGGAAGTGGTTGGAAGCGGCCATCTTTTGGACAAGGTACAAGCCTTGGGGCTGGCTCCCAACAGCATCGTTATTGAATTGTCCCGTTCCTCTGCGGCCGATTCGGATGCCGTTAAAAAGTTTGTCGATTTCTACCGGAACGCCAATTTCCTGATCAGCCTGAAAGATTTGGATGAAAGTCGGGCAAGTTTGGACCGAATTTTCCATTTAAACCCTGACGTCCTCAAAACCGCTCCTTCCATGACTTCCGCCCTGTCCAAGGATTCATATAAGAGAGATTGTCTCCGCTCCCTAGTGAGTCTTAGTCACCGCATGGGCGGCTTGATCGTGGCGAACGGCATTGAAAACGAGGAGGACGCCTTAGCGGCCCTGGAACTGGGCGTGGACATGCTGCAGGGTGGGTATTTTTCAAAACATCAAAGGACCGAAAACTCGACGACCCTGGGCCTTAAGGCTCGAATCGTCTTCCTGGGCGCCAGGTTCAAGCGTCAATTAAACGAGAGGTTCAAGCGGGACAAGGACCGCAAGGCCCATTACGAGAAAATAGCGGGCGAAATCACCGCCCAATGGATGGATGTCGCCGAGGACAAGCTGGAATCCAAGTTCGCCGAAATCTTGAAATCCTATCCCCAGTTGGAATGTCTTTACCTTTTAAACCAAGACGGGATTCAAGTGACCGAAACGGTTTTGAATTCACGCAAATTTTCCGACCGGAAGAAATATCTTTTCCAGCCCGCGCCCAAGGGAACCGACCACTCCCTGAAAGATTATTACTATTCGTTGGTTTACAATAATTTGGAGCGCTATTTCACCGAGCCCTATGTCTCACTGGCCTCGGGAAACCCCTGCGTTACCGCCGCCTTGCTGTTAAAGGGTTCGGCGGAAAAAAAACCGCACATTCTCTGCCTGGATATCGATGTGACAAAAATGGTTTAAACCCTCCGGAATCTCTTAACCGCCCCAGGAAAACCCGTAGCCCGACAGCTTCCACCCAAACCATCCATCGCGCTGAAAAATCAGCGTCAGCTTGTTATCCGGGGTTTGAACCTGGGTCTTGTAAATATCAATGGCGTAAACATCCGGACCCGTAAAATGCTTGTCGATGGGATGGGGCGTCTTGTCATCCGTAGAATCGGGCGGGTTCATTCCAGGCTCCAGATAAACCCCTTTCATTATCAGAAGGATATTATTGGGCGTCACATATGAATCGACGATCGATTGAATTTGGTCAGGGCCAAGATTGCCGGAAGGGTTGTCCGTTTTATTGAACCGCAGTTTCACGAAATCCCCCGCGTTTTTCTTGAGCGCCGGAATATCCATAAAAGGTGAAAGCGTCTCGGGTTTACCGCTGTCCACTGCGGCTTGAAAATCATCCATCACCGGATTCACACAGTAAAAGTACCAACCCACCAGCCCGCCCACCGCCAAAAGAAACAAGGCAAGAAATAGTTTCACAAGCCCCCCTTTTTGCTTTTGCTATTTCACCAGGATGATCCGCTATCATCCCAAAAATCAATCACGTTCCCCTTGCCAGGTTTTTCCTACCAAGTTCCAAAGTTGATCCAGCCCCGATCCGCCCCCATCCCTTAAACCACCTGCCCCGCCGCCCAACCAGAGGACCAGGCCCATTGAAAATTAAATCCGCCTAACTGCCCCGTCACGTCCAATACCTCGCCGATAAAATAAAGGCCCGGCGTCTTGGACGATTCCATGGTTCTGGCTGAAAAACCTCTCGTGTCCACGCCTCCCCGGGTCACTTCCGCCTGCCCAAACCCAAAGGTACACGCCGGGATAAAACGGTAGGCGTGAATATCCGTGGCAAGGGCCAAAAGCCGCTCATCGGAAAGCGCAGACCAGGGTCCCCTGGCTTCCGCATTCCATGCGATGCGCTCAGCCAAGCGTCGGGGAATACGTTCAGAAAACCATACCCTGAACTTTCCGCGCCCCCCCTCCGCTTTATCTTTCTGAAGCTGCCAGTAGGTTGTTTCAACGGTGTACTCGGGGACCCAATTAACCTCAATTTCACGGTCCGGTTCCCAGTAGAGGGAGGCGTTCAGCATGACCGGACCACTCAAGCCCTTATGGGTGATCATCAAGTCATCTGTCAGGTTCCAGTCGCCACAGGAAACCCCCACACGAAGGTGTATTCCGGCTAGGTCCTTGAATCGTTCCATTTCCCTCGGCGGAAAGGTAAGCCCCACCAGGGCGGGCGAGGGTTCCACGATTTCGTGTCCGAATTGACGGGCGATTTTGTAGCCCAGATCCGTGGCGCCCAATTGAGGCCAGGACAAACCTCCGGTCGCGACCACCAACCGGGAAGCCGAATAGGTATCCGTTCCCGTTTGGACCCAAAAAACGCCTTCCGAATGGCGCACTTCCCCCACTTGTTGATCCAGGAGGATCTTCACCCCCCTTTCCTCAGCCCGGGAGACCAGAAGATCAATGATGGCCTTGGCGCTCTTGTCGCAAAAAAGCTGCCCATCTTTCTTTTCGTGATAGGGAATGGACCGGGCATGAACCAGGGATATGAAATCTTTGGGGGTAAAACGGGAGAGAGCGTCCCGCACAAACGCGGGATTCGAACTGACATAATGGGCGGGGGTTACATGCAGATTGGTGAAATTGCAGCGGCCCCCGCCTGAAACGAGGATCTTAGGGGCCGGGCGTCGCCCTTGCTCGAGAACCAGCACCCGGCGCCCCCGGGCGGCAGCTTCGGAGGCGCAGAAAAGGCCCGCAGCCCCTCCACCAAGGACAATGACATCGTAGTTTTCCATGGGTGCAGGATAACACCCGGATCGAAGGGTACAGGAAAATTAAGAAGCTGTACCCAGTCGTGGTGGACGGGTCATCCCTGGCGGGTCTTGTTGTTGAACCAAACCACTGCGGCAATTCCGATCAGAATAAAAACAATCCAAATCACACCTTGGGTTTCAGAGTCACCGAAGAACATACCCCATTTGGTGTTCAATATCCGCCCCAGATAGAAACCCCCAACAACACCGCTCACGGCGTCCGAAATCATTCCCACGGCCCTCCAAAAGGTAAGGTTGTCCTTCCCCACGCCCCAAAGGTGCTCCACGAAAAATAAATAATCCATCACGTAAAAGGAGCAATGCGTC
>CAVTWJ010000018.1:0-142234 GCA_963738405.1 candidate division FCPU426 bacterium
GACCAAGCCGCTCCGTCGCCTGGGCGCGGCGCAGATTGCAATGCCCTCGATGGACCTTCGCGCCAATATAGTCGCTGCGATTGCGCCGCGCTTAGATCCTGATTGTCTTGCATCCTGGCAGGAATATTGGGTGTTCCATGATCCGGTTCTAGTGCGAACCACCCTTCGCTCGACAAGCGGGCGAAATCTACACACTTGATAGCTTCATGCTGCGAGAAGAGTTTGCCGCCACACCGGTTTTTAATGAGTTTTGGCGTCCGGCCAAGCTTAGTCTTGCGACGGCCGGCGCCAATTTGCTCGTCGAAGGTCAGTTTTCAGCCCTGATTTTCTTTTCCAACGCGCCCGACAAGGATACCGTGACCGGCGGGAGTTCGAATCTGCGCCGCCGCTTCGGCCTGACCATCGCGGAATGGCAAAGATGGCCGCCGACATTTTTCGAAAGGGGACGGCCGCGCGGCAGCTGCGCGGCGGCGCGGCATCTCCACGCGACGGCCAAAACCCACCTCTCGAGCATTTTCGAGAAGACCGGAACCCACCGGCAGGCTGAACTCATCCGTCTCCTGCTCGACGCCGGCCGCACCTCACCCGGGCCTTACGCATAAATCGACGGCTCTGGGAACTGGAGCTCACGCATGTGGCGGCGTCGGCAAGCCTTAACAGAACGCCAGAGATCATTGTCGAGCGCCGCCTCGTAGATCAAATCGATTAGGGCAATGAGCTCTCTGTCTCGGCTCATGGTACGACCCTATCAGCTCGAAGCGGTCCGCAATGCTCCAGCTCGCAGATCGCGACCCATGGCGGCTTCCTCGATTTTTGAGTAAAAACGAGTTGGTATCGAGCCGAGGCCAGAACGCAACAAAGGTACATAGCCCTTCGTGGCCCGCAAGGCCGCTCAAATCTGATCGTTCTCCGCTCCCCTACCCGGCCCTCCGTACGAACTGGCGTCCGCTCTTTCAATTGTTGAACCAGGATTTCTTGGCCAATATGTTCGTTGCATCAAGGGCTATTTTTACTTCTTAAAGTCTTTTCAGCGCAACTAACAGCCGCTTTGGTCCGGGGAAAATCCGGGAAAAGCATCAAGAACACCGCGCCAACCGCCTTAATGTTTTGGGGCGGCGCCGGGCCGGGGTTGACGTTTAGACCTGTAGGGCGGTGTTCGCGCGCTGTCTTTTTGGCGCTTAAGCGGGAGGAAGCACTCGGCCAGAGGAATAAACTTCGCGCTCTAAAAAGGTGATGGCCGTCGCGATCTTGCGGCAAGGAACCAATCACATTAAAAAAATCAGTTAACGGCGTAGCGACTGAGACAGACTTAAATGAACTCGCGCGTCGTCCCTAGTCTTGGGACCAGGGAATAGAATTGGCTCAAAATTCTATCGACCGCTTCGAGCGGCGGCCATTCGGGAGCCAGAAAAGACTATCGCTTCAGGCGGAATTTCTCATGGGCAGATCATTGCCAGACGCTAGGTCGGGGCATATTTGGGTCCGAAACATAGGCGATCCAGACGAATGTTGGCGGCGTGGGACTTGAAATCTTGCCGCTTTAGACGCCGCCGACCGCGCTGAAATTCAATGACTTGAGCCGCCTTTGAGAACATTTACGGCACGATTTTACGTAAAAAGGCCGTTTATTTTTCCTATTCGCACCGTCACGGAAGCAGGGGCATGGCACGACCCTTCTTATGGAGGGTCCGGCGACTTCCTGCGGTGCAGGGGGGGGCGCGGCGCTACCGTCACAATTGGAAGGTCGGCGTTGGGGAGGTCGGGATGGGCGCAGTGATCGCGTATGTGGTATCCGGCTCAGTTGCTGCCAGCGCAGTGACACCGGTGGATACGGTCATCCATACCGCCGGCTCACCCATCGTGATCGGGGGAGGAGCGCAGTCGATCGCGGTGACGCCCAATGGGAAGACCGTCTATGTCCCCAACGGCGTGCTCAACACTGTGACTCCGATCCACACGGCCACCAACACGGCCCGCCCGCCGATACCGGTGGGCGGCGAACCGTTCGCCCTCGTCGTGACACCCAACGGCAGAACCGTCTACGTCGGCAACACCAACTCGGACTCGGTGACGCCGATTCGCCTCTCCACCAACAGCCCACTGGCTGACATCCCGGTTGGCAACGCGCCGAACCGCGTCGTGATCACACCCGATGGCAGAACCGTCTACACCGTCAATGACACCGACAACACGGTCACGCCGATCCGGGTGTCGACCAACACCGCCGGGCCGGCGATCCCGGTCGGGGGGTTCCCCAACTCCGCCGCCATCACCCCCGACGGAAAGACGCTCTACGTCGGCAACCTGAGCGATGCCACCGTGACGCCGATCCACGTGCCGACCAACACGCCAGGGCCGCCGATTCCGGTCGGCAATGGGCCCTGCCGCCATCGTCGTCACCCCGAATGGGAAGATGGCCTATGTCTCCAACGCAGACGATGACACCGTGACGCCCATCCGCACCGCCACCAACACGGCCCTGCCCGCAATCCCGGTGGGCCACCAACCCTTCGACATGGCCCTCACGCCCGACGGTCGGACGCTCTACGTCCTCAATTCTGGTGGCGACAGCGCGACGCCGATCCGGGTGGCCACCAACAGGGCGGGTGCCTCCATTCCGGTCCCGCCTCAGGCGTTCACCCTCGCCGTCACTCCAAACGGCAAGACGCTCTACGTGACCGCAGGCCCCAATCTGCTCATCCCGATCCGCACCTCGACCAACCATCCCGGAACGCCCATCGTCGTCGGGATATCGCCCAGCGCCATCGCCTTCGCCGTTGTGGGATGGCAGCTCCCTTGGTAAGGGAGAGGCCTAGAGTTCAATCCTCTCTCGCAGCACCACTCAAACCCTCTGAAAATGTTGGTCTTTTCGACGTCACAAAAGACATTTAGGCGCAGGTAACAGCCGTTTTAGTCTGGGGAAAATCCGGGGACAGCTTTTCAAAGTATGATTTTGGTGCCTGTAGAGGGAGCCGACGATCCTGTGCTCTCAAAAGCGGCCAATTGGCCGCTTTTGCCAACGTCTCTCCGGACGCTGGACAGGCGGTTTTAAGACCGCTGCCTTAAACCACTCGGCCACCCTTCCAAGTATTTGTAAACAAAAGCGTTTCTAAAAAACTACAACCGACCGATAACCGCCTTTGCTACCGGATTGCTACCGAACGGTTCAATTTCTGTCTATTGCGGCGCGTATGGTGGCGTCAACCTTAGCTGCCGCATCTTCCTGCATCCCGGGCAGGACGTGGGCTATAGAGATCGAGTGTTACGCCACGGTCGAATGCCCGAGGCGTTCTTGCGCGACCTTCGGGTGTATACCGTTTGAGAGAAGATGGGTGGCGTGAGTGTGTCTGAGGTCATGAAATCGGATGCGGGGCACATCGGTCGCCTTTGCAAGGATACGGACGAACTCATGAGTTAAGGCTATTCGGCTGCAAAGGGCACCCGTCCTCTCGAGCGACAATATAGGATTGATCGGTCATCCCGACGCCTACCCTCAAAAGCTCTTCTGCTTGACAGACGCAGTGTCGCCGCAGCTCCTCGACGACCAGGGACGGGAGAGCAACCGTTCGAGCCCGACCGTTCTTCGTCTCCTTCAATCGAGTGCCCTTTGTTGTCTGTTCCGTGCTTTCTGCCACCGAAAGCTGCCCGCGAGAAAGATCGACGGAACGCCATCGCAAGGCGGTGATTTCTCCACGCCGGAGACCACACAGAACAGCCAATAGAACCGGCACGAATATTCGTGTGCTACGAAAATGGGAGAGCAAGCGGGCTGTTTCATGGGGGTCGAGCGCCTTCATCTTTGTACGCTCGACCTTCGGAGGATCGACGCTATCGACAGGACTGTGCAACAGCGTCCTCCAGCGCACGGCGGTTGCCAGGGCCTGCTTCAAAACGCGATGCATGTGATGCACAGTCCGTGACGAGAGGCCTCCCGACCCGTCGCGGCGCCCTGATTTGAGCGCCTTGGCGTAGGCGGTTGCTATCTGGTCCGGGCGCAACTTCGTCAGAATTGTTTGGCCAAGTAGTGGAACAATGTTTTTACGGGCGATTTCTTGATAGCGTTCGAGGGTGCGCGGTGCGACGCGGGGCTCGATCTGGCCAAGCCACTTTTCGAGGAATTCTGCGACGGTCACCTTGGAGGGTTCCAGGTAGGCGCCTTGCATAAACTCTGTGATGAGGCGAGAGCATTGGTTTTGCGCCTCTCGCTTGGTCCCGCGAAATGAATGCCATTTCCGCTTCCGTTTCCCTGTGGCCGGATCGCGCACATCAAGAACGATGGCCCAATGGCCCGGCGAGCGCTCGCGAATATGGCCCTTCATTGTTTTCCTCTACGGCTGCGGTGAGCGAAATCATATCGGCACTTGTCCGAGCAAAACGTCTTATGAGATCGAGTGCCGCTGGTTCCGCCAGCTTCGAAGAGCGAACCACAAGACTTACACATGCGAATCTGTGCGCCGCTGGCGCTATGAGTGACACATTGCAGCTCGAGAGCGACATAAAGATCCTTCGGCACAACATTGAAGGTCATTTCGCCCGTCTCGCCGTCCGGCACAGACCGAAAGGTGAAGCTGCCCGGATTATCATAGGGGACGTATCGCCCGTCCCGGATCTTCCAATGTGCTTTATCCTCGACCATCGCAACCAGCCTGCGCATGCCATTCACTTTATCCCGCCAGATGGAAATTGGGCTCCGATTTTTGATTGGTGAGGAGGCCGTATTTCAGCGCAAACGCTTATGGCCTTCGATGGTCGGCTCTGCCTCGGCGAGCCGTTGAAAAACCCAGGAAAGGGCCTCGTCGTTAACGGTTCGCCGGGCAACCGGCCGAGGCCCTCTGGCGCGCCTCTTCAACCGATTCAGTCGAGCTTCACTGGAGGCCCGCGAACAGCTCTCTCGCAACTCCTTCAACTTCGTTAGGCGGCGACAAAGTCCATTGAAATGGATCCCAGATCCCTTCATTCGCCGCCCCTAGCCCGATTTGGTACGTTTTCTCGTTTTATACCGTGACTTCGTGGACAAGGCTAGGAAAATATGCAAATTCTCGTCAACAAAGGAACGAGCGGGCAAATGGTGAAAACACGAAAGAAATTCTCAACCAGCCAACATGCTCCGTTGAGGAACTTGGAAGGGTTTTTAAGCTTTCGAAGAATCCAGCCTACGAGGCCGTGAAGCGCGGTGATTTCCCATCGATCCGCGTTGGGGGTCGCATTCGCATCCCAACTGCCCCGCTTCGCCAGATGCTTGGTCTCGCATCATCTGACAACGCCTCTTCGTCTTAATTTTTTCAAAGGAACGATAAATGGAAAAGGAAAAGCGTTTTCTAGAGATTTATAATTCAACCATTAGAATTGGACATCTGTTTGAAAAAACGCTCCGACGAATAGCACATTGTAAATGAAAGTTGTATTATTACACATAATATTAACAAATATTTACACTTTCATACAATACACTTCGTCTTTATACTTTTCATTCACCATCGGCCGCGGTAAAACATATATATAGCTGAAGAATCTGATAGGTGTTTTCCCTCAACAATATACATTGTCTGAAATATTAGTTCTACTTTCGCTAAATACCAGAATGAACGTTCAGATTGGTTGGTTTTCTCATGTATAAATACTTTTATTATATTCCATATTTTGCCGTTTTTATTTACCCTCTACCTTCACCGAAAGCGCTTGGCACGCTCGCCCTCCACATTGAAGGGGGCGCTGATGACCACCGACAATCTGGTCGAAACGACAACCGTATCGACGCCACCATCGATGCGGCCGAGGAGATATGCGATCCGCTGGACGGGCTGGTCGAGAAGACCGCCACTGATCCCGGCGCGCCCTTCGCACCCGATGCATTGGGAAAGTCACTAGCCGCGCTGAAGAAGAGGGACCGCTCCGCGTTCGAGGCTCTTCGCGCACGTCTCAAGAAAGCTGGCTGCCGGGTAACGGTGCTCGACGATGCAATCTCAGAGGAGAATGGTGACAGTCCAGATCGGTGGTGCTGCAAGCGTGCTGAGCGGCACGGACTCGGTTCAGGCAACGATCTATCGCGAATACACCGATCCGACGGCCGGCCTAACGACAGCGCAACTATGGACCGCGACCGTTTCTCCGGTGCCTGGTGTGGTCCCGCGCCTTCGTCATCCTGTGGTGGGTCCGGAGCGTGCTGCGGCAATTCAATCACTCAAGATGTTGCGGCGGGTGATCACATCGATTCCCTCGTCGCCGGCGCCGGGTCAGAGCAGGGATCGCCGACAAACTGGGACCCGCAGATCGCATACATCGCGGGAACCCCGTGCCAACCGAGTGGGAACCAGACGTGCGCTCCCGGCGGAACCTCGACGACGTTCCAGCGTTCGACCAACTTTCGGGCCGCCGACACCAACACGGTCGGTTGGCTCGCGCCGTGGGCTGGTTCCGTAAACATCACCGGGTCGATCCACCGAGACGCACCGACCGCCGCCACCGTGCAGGTGTTCTTGCGTCACACTTCCTATGCCACCGATTCTTCGACGTTCGCTGGTACGCCGATCTCGTCGACAATCCTAAGCGATATTGCCAGCACCACCGACACGGCGATTGCATCGTTTGGTAGCCCAGGCGTACCTAGTAGCGCAACCGTCCTCTTGCTCTCAGCGAGCGATTCCACACTCGACTTTTCCACGGACGGGAGCACCACCGTTCAGGCAGGTGACGAACTGATTTCAGCGTCCTGACCGACGCTGCGGTCGACCCAGCGACGTTCCATTGGAGTCCGCAAGTAACCTTCGACCACATGTGCGCAGGCTCTGATTGCCACGCGATCAGCGGCTGCCCGACACCATTTTCGGGCTGCGCCGTCGATGCCTCCGGTCTTCCATCTGGACCGCCTGCTCTCTGCAACGTGGACTCGGCCGCAGGAAAACGACATTGCCCGCAACCGTTCCGCTCTCGCAGGTCACGGATTCTTACCGGCATCATCATGATCGCCATGGGGCTTTGGTATTTTTACAAGAAGAAGAAAGAGGTAAAGAACCGCATATTGAATTGGTTTCTGACGAAACTAAAAACCATGAACGCCTGGTTTGCCTTCGCGATTGGCTTCGTCTTTTCCGTCTTATGCTTCCCCATGTCCATTCCCTACTTGTTGGCCTTGGGCAAGTTTTCCACCATGAACCTGGGGCTTGTGGGTGTGACCGGATGGATTCTGTTCTACAACGTCGTCTATGCCCTGCCCATGATTCTGGTATTGGGGATTTACCTGATGGCCCGGCGGAACATTGATTTTGACCATGATTCCCTGCATGAGCACGCCAAAAAGCTAAATCTCCACCTTACGACCTGGACCATGGTGGGCTTCGGGGTGTTCTTCTTGATTGATGCGGGGTGCTTCTTCGCCTTTGGGCAGGCGCTGATTAAGGGAAGATATTTTTAGGTGGTTTGTTACCCCCTTCTCCGCAGGGTAGCACCCCCACCCTTCCCTTTTCCTCATGGGGAGAGGGTCTACCTGCCAATTTAGTTACCCGGCTTCGGGGCCAAATGGTCTTTCCTGCTCAAATTCCCTTGTTTCAACGGAAATTTCTTAACCGCTCAACTCAAAAACTCTTATTTCAATGGAAAATTCGACTTGTTTAGCAGTAATACCGACCCTGTTCAGCGTAAAAAGCCTTATTTCAACGGAAATTTCTCAACCCTTCATCTCAAAACCCTTATTTCAACGGAAATTCTGTTCCTGTTGCATGGTAAAAATCTATTTTTTCAACGGGAATTTTCCACTCTTCCAACGGAAAAGGAATTTTTTCAACGGAAATAGGATTCGGGCTTAATGAATCTTCGGGGTAAAGCCGGCGGGGTTTTCGCTGACCTGGCTTTTCAGGAACTGGCGCATGGTATCCAGGTAAAGGGCAGTGGAAACCCCCATGGGCAAAACAAAGAACACGAACCTAAACAGCAGGGCCGCCACCATGGTTTGTTCAAACCCGACCCCCAAGAGGCTGAACACAAAGGCCAGGGCCGATTCGCTGACCCCCAACCCGGCGGGGATAGGGTTGATGGTGGAGGTTAAAAAGAAAACCGTAAAGCCCACCATCAAAAGCCCCAAAGGCAGTTCCACCCCCACGGCATTGAAGCAAAAATAAAGCGTCAGGGCCGTGAAGCACCAATCCATGCAGACCCAAAAGAGCACCACCAACAGCTGGATCCAGCCCTTGTGAAAGAACCGGATGGTGGCATCCAGGTTTTCCCTTATTTCCGCTAGTCTTTTGTTGGTCGTCTTGCGGCGAAAGATGACATGGCCGATCCAGTTCGCGGTTTTGACGGCCAGCTTGAAGAACCACCGCCGGAACCCGCCGTGGAAAAAAACCATAAGCATCAAAGCCACCAAGGCCCCCAACCCCACCATGAATCCCAGGACCACCCCTTCGTTAGCGCCGCCCAAGAATTCTGGATGCTGCCTCAAATAGATCAGCCCCCCGAAGCTGACCCCCGCCAAAACCAGGTTAAAGATCATGTTCTGCGCGAAGGACAGGGGAATGGTGGTGGAATAGGGAACCTTGTGCTGTTTTAAAAGGAAAGACCGGATGGCCACGCCCGCCCAACCGCCGGAGGAAAGGATGAAATTGATGGTGGCCGAAATGAACATGATGGGAAAAAACTGGGTGAAGGGGATTTTATAGGGCGTCAGCTCGAACAAGCCGTTGAAGGAAAGCGTGAAGGCCAGGTAGGCGATGGCGGTGCAAAGAAGCGCGAAGAGCATGAACTGGATATGGAGATGATGAAAGGTCTCGGCCAATTTAGGCAGGTCGCTCTTGAGGGCGGTGAAAACCCCCAAAATCATGATGCCCACCACGAAAAGGGAAACCACGACCAAGGCTTTCTTGTTGGTTTGGCCCATCCCGCGCTCCCGGAAATAGAAATTCGTAATCAAAATAAAAAAGCCCTGAGGCGGCCAGGGCTTTAAGGTTCAGGTCTCTTCCTTCGAAACCTATTCGATCAGTTCCCCGTCGCTTTCCTTGCTCAGGTCGGTGGCCATGGGCTTGTTCGCATCCAAGCCTCCGGGGGGAACGCCGGGAGGGGGACCCGCGGGCTTGGGAGCTGGTTTAGGTTCATCACCGGTCTTGACGGAATCCACATTATCCAAATCAAACACCCCGCTGGGGGGTGCGGTGGGTTTCAAGGAAGTGGGAACGACCTTGGGCGGAATGGGCGCCCCGGGAGGAGGCATCGGCAATCCTGGAGGCCTGGGGGCTCCCATAGAGGGCGGAGTCATAGGCGTCCCAGGAGGTGGCATGGGGGTACCAGGCGGTTTCGGAGCTCCTAAGGAGGGCGGAGCGATAGGAGCGACCGGCGGTTTTGGGGCCGCGGAGGGCATCGCCCCTAAAGATGGAGCGGCAGGGGGACGAACGGGAGCGCCTGCTGTTGGCGCACCAGGAACTGGAGGCGTCGCGGGTTTGGTTCCGAGTAGGGCATCCAAAGCGCCGGGTGCCCCGAGGGAAATCGGCGGCTTGGGCGCGGCGGGAGGAACGGCGCCCGCAACAGGCCCCGCGGGAGAAGCAGGCGCTTTTTTATCCAAGAGCGCGTCCAAAAGGCCGGGCGCGGCGGCGGGCGGCTTTACACCGGGAACGCCAGGGGCGGGAGAAGGCGGAATCCTAATGCCCAAAGCGGGCCCGCCTAGCGGGGGAGCCCCTGGCTTGGGGGGTAGGCCCGGGGCCCCAGGAGCGGAAGCCGCCCCGGGAATTCCCGGCGCGGCGGGCCTTAAGGAAGCGGCTGGTGCGACAGGGGGAACCCTGCCGGCGAGAAGAGAATCAAGTACACCCGAACCCGCGGCGGCGGGTTTGGCCCCGGCGGGCGTTAAGCCGGGAGCCGCCGGCCTTGGGGCGCCTGTGGGCATGGGGCCCGGAGCGGGCGAGGGAGGAACGGGTTTCACCGCGACGGGCGAGGGAGTTTTAACGGCTTGGGCCGAGGCGGCGGCAGCGGCGGCGGTCGCGGCGGCGGCGACCTCGCTGGGCTTTTTGTATTTCGTCGGGAAGGTCAGGATGAGCCGGGTTCCAGGATCGCTCTTTTCAGCCACCGCTCCCCCGCCATGGCCCGCCAGGATGGTTTTAACCAGCGCGAACTTAAGGCCCGTGCCCGCCAGCTGGGTCGAGGCGGTGTGTTTGGGATCGTAAAACTCGTCGTAGAGGTGGGGCAGGCTTTCGGTTTTGACGTTCAGGCCCGGGTCTTCCACCGTGACCTTCACGTTCTCGCCTACCGCTTCCACCTTAATGGGAATGATGGAACTCCGAGGCGCGTCCTTGATAATTTGAAGGTACAAAATATTCCAAAGCTGGTTGAAGCGGCGGCGCACAATGGGAACCTTGGGAAGGTTGGGCTGGGGCTCAATCCTTAACTTGATGGCTTTCACGTCCGCCTGGGCTTGGAAGTTGAAGGCCAACCCTTCGATTTCAGAACCCAGATTGACGTCTTCCCTCTTGGCGTCTTCCGCCTCGATTTCCACCTGGTAGATATCCAAAAGATCATTGATGAATTTTTCCAGGCGCGCGGAACGGTTGATGACCATGCCCAAAAATTCCTGCTGTTTCTCGCTGATGCCGCCCTGGACCGTTCCGAGGGCCGAGGAGACATAGCCCTTGATGATGCCCAGTGTAGTCTTGAGCTCGTCGGCCATGGTGCGGATGGCCGCGGCGCGGACCGAGGAAACCTGGATGGCGGAAGCGGCGGAAACGGCGTTGAGGAGCTTGGCGTCCATTTCTTTGAGCTTGGCTTCCGTCTGCTGGAGCTTGGTCGCGACGTCGGACTGCGCCCTTTCGGCGGTGGCCAGCTGGCCCTTGAGGAGGGCGGTGTCGTTTTTGGACTGCTCGGTTTGGTTTCTTAAGCCTTCCGACATGGCTTTCAAGGCGTCCAGTTCTTTGAGCTTATCGTTTAAGACCTGGCTTTTTTCGGCCAATTCGCTCTTGGCGCCCTGGGCGGTCTGTTGGGCGGAAGATACCATCGCCGTGCTTTCGCGCGCCTTTTCATCCATTTGGGAGCGCATCTGCCTTACGGAGTCATTTTTTTCCTGCTCAATCTTTTGTTTTTCCTGTTCCAAATTTTGAATCAGCATGGCGGCGGCCTGCACCATCTGGCCCACTTCGTCCTTGCCGAAAGCCTTGAGCGTTTCAGGTGTGATGGAGCCTTCGCCCTGCGCCGCCTTCAAAACTACCGCGCTGGCCCTGCGCACCGGCGCCAAAATGCCGCTCAAGAAGAGGGAGCCCATGAGCCAAACCCAGGCCCAGAGGATCACGATGGCCAAGCCAAAGGGCGTGTAAAACCACTTGAGGATCAACTGGGGAAGATCGGCCAAGGTGGGCTTGGGTTCGGGCTTAGCCGCCGGGGAGGGAGGAATGACAGTGCTATAGGGAACCTGGGTCACCACGCCGAATTTCCCGAAGCCTAAGGGCGCGTAAACCACCGCCCCGACACCGGGTTCTAAGGAGGAGCCGGCCTGTTGGTTGTTAAGGTCGGTGGAAACCTTCGACAGCCAAGGCGCGTTGCCGGGGTTGAAAGTTTCGGAAAGCTTGGAGGGATCGGAATGAAAAAAGTAACGGCCCGAAGAAGCGTCGAGGATGAAATAAACCCCGCTCTTGGTGTCTTTGGGGTCGAGAGGCGGAAAAAAATGGCCCAGATTGAAAACCGCCACAGCCACCGATTTGTCGGTCAAGGGCTGAGCGAAGAGGAAGGCGGGGTAGTTTAGGCGCTGGGTGTAAAACTGATAGGTCTGTCCAGGCTTAGCCTGCAATCTTTCTTGGATGGTCTTGAATTCGTCAGAAGAAGCGTATTGGCCGTCCGCCAAGGGAGGGGTGGCCGGAAGGTTTTTTAAAATCTTGCCGGTAGGGGAGACCACGAAAAGTCCCTGGACCCCGGGATGGGACTCCACGAAATTGGAAAGATCCGCGTCCCCATGGACGGACGTCAGGGTGGGGATATCCCCCACCGTTTTCTTGATGCTGCTGAAAAGGGACGAGGCGATCGACCCCACTTGTCCCTCTAATAAACTAACGGGGGCGTAATTGACTTCCTGGACGGCCGGGGCGGAGACCGGCGGCGCCTCGGTGAATTTCATCCAACCATAAACACCGGCCAGTATCAGGACGGGCAGGAAGCCGACGAAAAAAATCGCCCCAAAATATTTACCCTTCACTGGCTTCCCCTCCGTCCACTTCTTTCGGCACGTTCACTACCGCCACAAGCCGATCATCGTCGGCCATTTTAATCAAACGAACCCCCTGGGCCAACCTTCCCGTGGATTTGATTTCCTTCACCCGCTGGCGGATGACCTTGCCCGAGGCCGTCATGACGATGATCTCATCTTGATCGCCCACGGAGGCGATAGAGACCGCCAAACCGTTCTTCGAGGTTGTCTTGATGTTGAGGATACCCTTGCCGCCTCTCCCCTGCCGGCGGTAGGCGGAGTAATTGGTGCGTTTGCCAAAGCCTTTTTCGGTGGCGGTGAGGAGCGACATGCCCTCTTGGACCACTTCCATGCCAATCACCCTGTCCTTATTGCCCAAGCGCATCCCGCGGACACCCTTGCCGGCCCGGCCCACTTCCCGGACCATTTTCTCGGCGAAGCGGATCGACAGGCCCGAACGGGTGGCTAAAAAGATATCCCTCTTGCCGTCGGTGATTTCGGCGGAAACAAGCACGTCGCCCTTGTCCAAAGTGATGGCGATGATGCCGCCGGCCCTGGGCTTATCGAAGGCCGAGAGGCTGGTGTTTTTGATCAGACCGTTGGCCGTGGCCATGAGGATGCTGAACTTTTCGTTGAATTCCTTGACGGGTTTGACCGCCGAGATTTTTTCTTCCTCGCCGAGTTTTAGGACGTTGGCCAGGGCCGTGCCTCGGGCATAGCGGGAGGCTTCGGGAATCTCATAGACCTTGAGCCAATGGGCCTTACCGAAATTAGTGAAAATGAGAAGGTAGTCGTGCGACGAGGCGGTGTACATGCGCTCGACGAAATCTTCTTCCTTGATGCCCGAGCCGGTGACGCCCTTCCCTCCCCTGCGCTGCTTCTGGTAGGTATCAATCGGCAGGCGCTTGATGTAACCCCCGTGGGAGAGGGTGATGACGCATTGCTCATCCTCGATCAGGTCCTCAATTTTCAAATCCTCGGCCTTGCCGATAATTTCGGAGCGGCGGGGATCGGCATACTTGGTTTTGATCTCGGTCAATTCGTCCTTGATGACCTGCCAGAGTTTCTTTTCGGAGGAAAGAATCCCCTTCAGGATTTCGATGGTCTTTAACAGTTCCCGGTATTCATCTTCGATCTTCTTGATTTCTAGGTTCGTCAGCTGACGCAGCTGCATTTCCAAAATGGCCTGGGCCTGAATGGGAGAGAGGCTGAAATTAGCGATGAGGGCGGTTTTGGCGTCTTCGGTGCTTTTGGAAGCCCGGATGGTCTTGATGACCTTATCCAAATTGTCGAGAGCGATGCGAAGACCCTCGAGGATATGGGCCCGCTTCTCGGCCTTGTCCAAATCGAATTTGGTTCGGCGGATGACCACATCTTTGCGGTGCTCCAGGAAATGGTGGAGCATGCCCTTGAGGTTCAAAACCCTCGGCTGGCCGTTAACAAGCGCCAACATGATGATGCCGAAAGAAGTGCGAAGAGACGTTTGTTGGAAGAGGTTGTTGAGAACAACCTGCGCGTTCATGTTTTTAGAAACTTCAATCACAACCCGCATACCGTCGCGGTCGGACTCGTCCCGAAGGTCGGTGATACCTTCCATCTTCTTGTCGCGCACCAGTTCGGCGATCTTTTCGATCAGTTGAGCTTTGTTCACCTGGAAAGGGATCTCGGTGATGATGATGCGCTCGCGGTCTTTTTTGTCGGTCTCAATGCCGGCCTTGGCTTGCATGCGCACACTGCCGCGCCCCGTGTTGTAGGCTTCGACGATGCCTTCCCGGCCGAGGATGAAACCCCCGGTTGGGAAATCAGGTCCCTTGATGAAATGAACCAGTTCCTTGACGGTGGCCTGGGGGTTGTCGATCAAGTGCATCAACCCTTCGATGACTTCTCCCAAATTATGCGGGGGAACATTGGTGGCCATGCCGACCGCGATACCTTGGGCGCCGTTGACGAGGAAGTTGGGGAAGGCGCAGGGCAGGACGAGAGGTTCTTCCCGGGTGCCGTCGTAGTTAGGAACGAAATCGACCGTGTTTTTGTCGATGTCTTTTAAAAGTTCCTCAGCCAAGGGGGACATGCGAACTTCGGTGTAACGTTCGGCGGCCGGAGGGTCGCCGTCGACAGAGCCAAAGTTTCCCTGTCCGTCGATGAG
Source organism: candidate division FCPU426 bacterium (assembly GCA_963738405.1). Taxonomy (GTDB): domain Bacteria; phylum Oederibacteriota; class Muellerivitia; order Muellerivitales; family Muellerivitaceae; genus CAVTWJ01. The sequence continues at coordinate 14,292 of CAVTWJ010000018.1, forward strand.
GGGATAGCGCATGGAAAAATCCTGCGCCAAGCGGACCATGGTGTCGTAAACCGAGGCAGTGCCGTGGGGATGGTAATTGCCCGTGACATCGCCCGTGACCTTGGCCGATTTGCGGTAGGGCTTGCGGGAAGTCAGGGAAAGATCGTGCATGCCCATGAAAATGCGGCGGTGGACAGGTTTCAAGCCGTCGCGCACATCCGGCAGGGCTCTTCCTACGATCACGCTCATGGCGTAATCGAGATAGGAATCCTTCATCTCGTCTTCGATATCGGTCGAAACGATGTTGCCGCGGTTCTCATCGCCTCCGTCACCGCCTAGGGCCGCCGTTTCACCCTTGGGGGGCGGAGGAGCGCCTTCCCCGTTTTCTGCTGGGTTCTCGGGGGATTCGGGTGTTAATTTTTTCTTTTTCAACCGGGCCATGTCGTTCCTTTTAAAAAGTTAAGCATCTGTTAAATGTCGAGATTCCTCACCTGTTTGGCGTAGGTCTGAATGAAATTACGCCGGGGCTCGACCTGATCGCCCATCAAGACATCAAAAGTCTTGTCCGCCGCCACGCTGTCTTCCAGCTTCACCTGGAGAAGGGTTCGTTTTTCCGGGTCCATGGTGGTTTCCCATAATTGTTCCGGGTTCATTTCGCCCAAGCCTTTATAGCGTTGGATGGAAAGACCTTCTTTTCCGAAATCCTTCACCTTTGCCACGAACTCGTCCATGGTTTCCAGAAAATATTCGCTGGAACCGTGCTGAATGACGTATTGGGGTTTGACTTCCCGGGCCTTGCCGGATGGATCTTCTTTTTCCTCCTCCTTGGGGAAAAGCTCGGTCACTTCCACGCCTCGGGCTTCCATGCGTTTGATAATTTCTTCAAGTTGTTTGACTTCCGCCATGTCGCGGATGGCCTTTACGCGGACCATGTCTTTGACATCACGGCTAGTGTCGTAAACGAAATCCATGCCTTCGTCAATTTCCTTGCCCTTCTCGGAGGCCTTTTTCATGTCTTTCAGCTTTTGTTTGACCTTTTCGGCCTTTTCATCTTTTTCGCTTTCGGTATAGGCATGTTCCACGCCCAGAGGGCTTTCGATTTCATAGAGCGGGCGTTTTTTCTTTCCCTGGATCGCCTCCAAAAATTCCCGAAGGTTGAGGCCCGCGCGATGAAGGGCTGCGGAAATGGATTCCATCCGAACCAGGTCCCCCACCAGATCCTTCAATTTTTCCTGTGGAAATTCCGAGCGGTTTTTGCCCTTGAGGCGGAAAAGCTTCACCCCATCCATTCCCTCTTGGAGGAGAAACCTCGTCATGTCGGCTTCGCCTTGAAGGTACATCTCTTTCTTGCCCCGCTTGACCTTATAGAGGGGAGGCTGGGCGATATAGATGTATCCCTTTTCAAGCAAGGGCTTCATCTGGCGGTAAAAGAAGGTGAGCAGAAGGGTACGGATGTGGGATCCGTCCACGTCGGCGTCCGTCATGATGATGATGCGGTGGTAGCGCGCCTTCTCGATGTTGAAATCATCCTCGCCGATGCCTGTACCCATGGCGGTAATCAGCGTTCTTATTTCATCGTTATTGAGGATCTTGTCGATACGGGCCTTTTCGACGTTCAAGACCTTTCCCTTGAGGGGCAGGATGGCCTGGAATTTACGGTTTCTTCCCTGCTTGGCCGAGCCGCCGGCCGAATCGCCCTCGACCAGGTAAAGTTCGCTTCGTGCCGGGTCCGCTTCCTGGCAGTCGGCCAGTTTTCCGGGAAGGGAGGATATTTCAAGCGCCCCCTTGCGGCGTGTGAGATCCCGGGCCTTGCGGGCGGCCTCGCGGGCCTTGGCGGCCATCAGGCATTTATTGACGATGCGCCGGGCTACGGTGGGGTTTTGTTCGAAGAAAGTTCCCAAACCGTCGTTACAGATCTGGCGGGTAATGCCTTCCACTTCCCCGTTGCCCAGCTTCGTCTTGGTCTGGCCCTCGAATTGGGGGTCAGGAACCTTAACCGAGATGACGGCCGTGAGGCCTTCGCGCACATCGTCGCCTGAGATCGGGGGATCGGCTTCTTTGATCATCGAATTTTTCTTGGCGTAGTCGTTGATGGTGCGGGTCAGGGCCGAGCGAAAACCCTGCAAATGGGTGCCGCCCTCGATGGTGTTGATGTTGTTGACGAAGGAAAAGACGTTTTCGGTGTAGCTGTCGTTGTATTGGATCGACACCTCGACGGTGACGAGGTCTTTTTCTTTCTCGAAATAAAGGGGCGTGTTGAAAATGACTTCTTTGTTTTGGTTCAGGTCCTTGACGAACTGAATGATGCCGCCGTTGAACTGGAAGATGGCTTCCTTGCCCTTGCCGCGCTCATCCAGCAGCTTGACGTAGATGCCCTTGTTCAGGAACGCCAGTTCCCGCAAGCGCTTGGCCAAGATGTCGAAAGAAAAGACGGTTTCGGTGAAGATTTGTTTATCTGGCAAAAAGGTGATCTTGGTTCCGGTTTTCTTGGTATCCCCGGTGGATTTGACCTTGCCGCCTGGAACGCCTCTTTTATAGGTCTGGTTCCAAATTTTTCCGTCCCGGCGGATTTCCGCTTCCAGCCATTCGGAAAGGGCGTTCACCACCGAGGCGCCGACGCCGTGAAGACCGCCGGAGACCTTGTAGGTCTGGTGGTCGAATTTGCCTCCCGCGTGGAGCTTGGTCAGAACCACATCGAGGGTTGAGATTTTTTGGGTGGGATGCATGTCCACAGGGATCCCGCGCCCGTTATCGACCACCGAGATGGAATTATCCGAATGGATGGTGACTTCAATGGAATCGCAATGCCCCGCCAGGGCCTCGTCGATGGAGTTATCGACAATTTCATAAACGAGATGATGAAGGCCGCTTCCGGAGGTGGAGCCGATATACATGGCCGGACGCTTGCGGACCGCCTCGAGCCCTTCCAGAACCGTGATCTTGTCGCCGGTATAAGAACCCGCCCCGGAAGAAGGGGATTTGGTTGGGGCGACGGGGGCGGAATCAGGGGAGGTTGGCTTCTTGACCTCTTTTTCATTTTTAGGCTCGGCCGAAGCTTTCCCCTTTTTGACTGCTTTTTTCGCCATATTGGGTCTCTTGTCCTTTTCTTGTCCGTTAAGGCCGGGGGGTCCGGGCCAGGGAAAAAACCAGGCTCTTCACCCCTGCCTCAGGTAATTCGACCTTGAGCTTTTCTAAAATCTCAGCTTTACGAAAATTCATCTCCTGCAAATAAATCGGATGGTTAAATTCTAATTTTAAGATCGTTCCCTTTTGCTCGGTCCTGACCAAGGCTTGTGAAAGTTTGTTCCCCAAAATTTCCCGGCACCGGCTGTCCAATTGGAGCCGGTCATAATCGCCCTTGACCCCCAGGGTCTTTAAAGCGCCCTCCAAGAGCGAGGAGAGTTGAACCCATCCTTCCGGGTTCTTTTTTCGCTGGGGCCGTTTCATGAAACGGACTCTACCCTTCCCTCTTCCACGCGAAAAACCCGGGCGTGGGACCCGGCGTTTAAAAAATCATTTCGGGAGGTTCCCGTGAGGAAAGCCTGCCCGCCCTGCTGAAGCCGGTTCAAGAAAAAGGCCCTTCGCTTTTCATCCAGCTCGGCCATCACATCGTCGAAAAGGATCAAGGGCTCCTTTCGGCAACCCTCGGCCAGAATCGATAATTGCGCCAACTTGAGCGCCAAGGCGCCGGTGCGCTGCTGGCCCTGACTTCCATATTTTCGCAACGGCTTGCCGTTGACCCACAGCCCCAGATCATCCCGGTGGGGTCCGGTGATGGTTGCCGAGCGGGCCATTTCCTCCCGCCGGGATTTTTTCAGCGCGTCTAAAATTTGCGCGGGCAGGTCTCCCGCTTTTTCATCAGAAATAATCTGGGGCTCATAACGCACCTCAAATTGTTCTGCCCCCCCCGTTAGATCCCTTAGAGCGGCCCGGGCAAAATCGCCGAGCCTCTGTGTGACTTCCCGGCGCCGGATCATCAAGGAGGCTCCATGTTGGGCCAGGGGCAAATCCCAAACTAAAAGTTGGCTTTCCAGGCCCGGCCCTTTTTGCTTTAAAAGACTATTGCGCTGCTTCAAAGCCCTTTCATAGGCTTGAAGATGCGTTAAGTACCCCAAGTCCATCTGCAAAATCGTGACATCCAAATATTTCCGCCTGAGCAAGGGACTTCCCTTAATCAGGAACAAATCGTCGGGTGAAAAAACCACCGCCGGAAGCCTGCCGAGAAGGGAAGAGAGCTTTTTTTCTTTTTTCCCGTTCACAAAAAGGGCCTTGGGCTTTCGTCGGCGAAACTCAAGCCTCAGAGTTTCCGGCCCATCTTCCCGTCTTATTTTTCCCTCCACCGCCCCTTCTTCTTGATCGAAGCGGATCATTTCTTCATCGGTCGCTGAGCGCAGGGAGCGAGAAGTGGAAAGACAATAAAGGGCTTCTAAAATATTTGTTTTTCCCTGGGCGTTGGATCCGATTAAGAGATTGAGTTGAGGGTCGAAATCCACCTCCAAGGCTTGATAGGACCGAAATTGCGAAAGCCGCAAAGACTCAACATGCACCCAGCGACCCCTCTCTTTTCATAACTCAACATTCCTTTTGAACTAGGGAAAAGGGCTCCCGGCCTCTATCAATGCAAAACCCTGCCCATTTGGGGACATTTCTTAGACTAAGTCCCCGAAAAGGTCTTAAATGAATTCGTTTTACGAAGAAATCCTGAACAAATCATTGGAAGAAGGCTCTAAAACTAGCTCCATTATAAGCTTCTCTTGCTGGAAATTCATTTTAAAATTCAAGTCTTTCCAATGGGTTTTGAATGGAGTTTTAATTATTTGCACAATAATATGTGCAAATAATTAAAAGGTTTTTTTCCTCCAAATCATTTGTTCCACGTGGAACAAATCAACCCCTAAATTAAAGGCTGCTTTAACGCACGGCCAATGGGCCTTGGATATTTCTCAGGAGTTGTCCCCATTTTTTCCACAAAAATGATCCATCGGGGATTTTGAGTATTCGGTAGTTCATATCTAATCTTTTCAACCACTTGTGCCTTTAACTCTGTTAGGGCTTTTTTCGAGTTGTCCACAATAGAAAGCTGGTCCTGGGTTGACCAATTCACGAGATATCCACCTGTTGTTAACAGCGGCATGGCGTATTCCAGAACAACTCGAAAGTCCGCAACGGCCCGGACAGTTACTCCATTCCAGCTTTCCCTTGTAAGGGTATCTCTTCCCAATGCTTCGGCTCGAGAAGCCAATAGTGACGAGTTCCAACCTGCGGCTTTCACGCATTCTTCCAAAGCTTTGATTTTTTTAGCCACTGAATCTAAAAAGGTGATTTCCCCTTGGGGAAAAGCCGCAGCCAATACCGCTCCTGGGAACCCGCATCCGGAACCCAAATCAAGCCACCGAGGTTGAGTTAATTTCATTTTCTCATGAAATTTCTTTAGTTCGGGAAGGCAATAGGCTGAGTCTAAAAGATGATAGGTTAAGACATCCTCATCTTCGGTCCATCGGGTTAAATTGCAGGTTTGATTTATCTCGAGCATCTTTTGGGTGAAATTAACTAAAGAAGTTATGGAATCGGTAGGGAACTGATCGTAAAGCTTTGCTTCTTGCAGCACCTCCCGAAACCGTTCGGGGGTGAGACTCAAAGGGGTTCCTCGGTAGCGATATGGGCAGCTGAAACAGCTTGATTCTTGGAATAACGGCTTAAAGCCAATAACAAGACGGCCAGATCTGCTTGACTAACGCCTTGAATGCGGGAAGCTTGCCCAAAGGTACTTGGCTTTATTTTGTTGAGCTTTTCCTTGGCCTCTCGTGAAAAACCAATCACCTCCAAATAGGAAAAATCTCTGGGAATTGGCTGATTTTCATTTCTATTTTGACGTTGAATTTCCAAACGTTGTTTGCGCAGATAGCCTTCGTATTTGACTTCTACCTCGATTTGGAATGCCACTTCCTGCTCCCAATGAAGATCTTTGGGCAAAAGAGGTTTCAACCCTTCATAGGTTACCCAGGGCCGTCTGAGAATCTCTTCCAAGTTAAAACATCTGTCTTGGTTTGTAAGATTAAGAGGTTCATAGGGAAGCGATTCCAAAGGAAGGGATAAATTCTTAAGAGCTTTGAGGCCTTTTTCGATCTTATATCTCTTCTCGATTAAAGCTTCTCGCGCCCAAGCTGGAATTAAACCTAATTCGAACCCCTTTTCCATCAAGCGTAAGTCGGCATTGTCGGGACGCAATAAAAGACGATATTCAGCTTTAGAGGTAAACAACCGATAGGGTTCTTCGGTCCCCTTTGTAACCAAATCATCCACCATGACCCCCATGTAAGCTTCATTTCGGGTTAACAAAAAAGGTGGTAGGCCTTTAACCGCCATTGCGGCGTTGATACCCGCCCAAAGACCCTGAGCTGCGGCTTCCTCATACCCTGAGGTTCCGTTGATTTGGCCGGCTAAAAATAGGTTTTTAATCTTATATGTTTCCAAGGCGGGGGAAACTTGAGTCGGGGGAACAAAATCATACTCAACCGCATAGCCTGGACGAGCAATTTCAGCCTTTTCCAAGCCTGGAATAGTGTGGAGAAAGGCATATTGAGCATCCAGAGGCAGGGATGTCGATAGACCGTTCAAGTAAAACTCGCTGGTTGAAAGCCCCTCAGGTTCAAGAAAAATCTGGTGTCGGGCTTTATCAGGGAATTTAACGACCTTGTCTTCAATCGACGGGCAATAACGGGGACCAATCCCTTTAATAACTCCCGAATAAAGGGGTGAGCGGGACATATTATCTCTTATGGCTTGGTGAGTATGGTCATTGGTGTAAGTGACATAACAGGCAACTTGGGGTTGAAGAGGGAATTGGGTCGTGAAATGAGAAAAAGGTTTGGGGTCAACATCACCCATTTGCGCTTCTGTCACAGAAAAATCGATAGAATCCTTGTAAACCCTGGGATTCGTTCCAGTTTTTAAACGGCCCACCTCAAATCCCAATTCCCTTAAATGGGCAGAAAGACCTTTAGAGGCTTGTTCCCCTGTTCGTCCGCCCTCTATTTTTGTTTCACCCACATGCATGAGGCCATTCAAGAAGGTTCCGGTCGTAATCACAACGGCCTTGGCCCGAATTTCTTCACCAAATTGGGTTAAAACACCTTGAACAATGCTATTTGTTATTAATAGGCGTTCTACCATCGCCTGTCGGAGTGTTAACCCTTTCTGGTGAAGCACAATTTGACGCATTCTTTGGTTATAGAGTTCCTTATCGCACTGGGCTCTCAAGCCCCAAACCGCAGGACCTTGAGTTCGATTTAAAACCCGGGATTGGATAGAAGTTTCGTCTGTAGCCTTTGCCATTTCTCCGCCAAGGGCATCTATTTCGCGTACCAAATGACCCTTGGCAAGCCCTCCAATGGCTGGATTACAACTCATCTTGGCAATGGTGTCCAAATTCATTGTAATAAAGGCGGTATTTAGCCCCATACGCGCACAAGCTAAAGCCGCTTCACAACCCGCATGACCCGCTCCAACTACAACCACATCATAAGTTGAAGAAGATTGGACGGACAAAGGAGTTCCTCGTTAAGAATTGGTGCGAATTTATAACACAATCGGCGAATGGGAACAATGAAGGGTGATTTCAGATAAAGGTGTAAATGTTCCACGTGGAACATGGAATTTCAGGACAAAGAAAAGACCTAAAAAATGAAAATGTTGAAAAAAATTTAACAACCCTTTTTACATCCCAGAAACCCAGGAAGCTGAGAACTTTCTACGATGAATGAGATTCTTCTATGTGAAAGCAAAAAGATGACCTATCAACCCCTTTCTGCCACCTTCTCAGCAACACAGGACAATATGCCAGAGGTAGAGAATTTTATTCATCGGCTTCTTGTTCCTGTGGATCCAGTAACCCCCTCAACCCTTTGCGAGGACGTCTATCATCTTTTTGCAAAGGACAAGTCGCTTCAATCGGTGGCTGTGGTTCAAAATAAAGAACCAGTTGGTCTGGTAAACCGGTTTTATTTAATTGACCGATTCTCTCGAAGATTTTTTAGGGAACTTTATGAGCGCAAACCCATCTCCAAAATCATGGAATCCTCTCCACTTCTTGTTGAAGCTTCGGTCAGCCTTGATGACCTCAGTTCCATTATTGCGGATGAGGAAGAAAAATATCTTTATGAGGGTTTCATTATCACTTTAGGAGGGAAATACCTTGGCATTGGAACGGGCCATCGATTGATGAAGGAAATTACGGCTCGAAAACAAGCGCAACTTTACCATTTGGCCCATCACGATACTTTAACCGGACTTCCAAACCGTCTTCTTTTTTATGATCGGCTTCGCCAAGCCATTCATAACGCTCAGCGCAGTAATTTACATTTGGCGGTTCTATTCATCGACTTGGATTACTTCAAACATGTGAATGATACGCTTGGGCATCCAACCGGCGACACCTTGCTTCAACTCATCGCTCAAAGATTAGAAAACAGTTTACGGGAAGGAGATACCGTAGCCCGCCAAGGAGGGGATGAATTCACCATTATCTTGACCCACGTGGCAAAGCAAACAGACGTTGAAATAGTTTCTCAAAAAATTCTTGAATCCATTTCAATGCCTCTAACCCTTGCAGGTCAGGAACTAAAAATTACCTGTAGTATTGGATCAAGCTTTTTTCCAACCGACGGGGCCCTTATGAATATCCTGATTCAAAAAGCCGATACAGCGGTGTATCACGCAAAACAGCTAAGAAATACTTTTAGGGCTTACCATTCGACCATGAAAGCTCATCACCTAGGCGATTAGTATACGCTTGTATTCTTTATTTTCCGATACAAAATTTATTAAAAATTTCCTCAAAAGCTGAAGCCGATAGATTCCGGCCACGAATCCGTCCCAATGATAAAAGGGCTTCCCGGAGTTCTTCCGCCCAAAGCTCGGATGAGGTTTTAGATTGAATCAATTGTTGAAGACGTTCAAGACAATCGTTGGCCTTTTCTAATTCTAAAAAATGTCGCTGTTGAGTTACAAGAATGTTTTCTCCTATAAGAGGTTTTTCGAGAATGGATTCTAAAGACAGCATTAACAAATCTAAACCTTCTTTTGTTAAACAAGAAATTCCAATCTGCTTAAACTGATCCAATGATTTATTTTTAGAAATGATCCCCTGAATAAGATCAATTTTGTTGAAAAGTACCCAGGTTCGATCTTTGGGAAGTTTTGATTGTTGCAAGGCTTGTAAAGATTCATGTGGCGCAGTTGCATCAACTAACCAAAACAATAGATCCGCTTCATCTAACAAAACTCGGCTTCTGCGGATTCCTTCAACTTCTATTGGCTGGACCGTTTCTCGCAAACCAGCTGTATCAAATAAGCGTACTTTAATCCCCTTTATCCACAACTCACCTTCTATGACATCCCTGGTCGTTCCAGGTTCAGAAGTTACAATGGCCCTTTGGCTTCCCAACAAAACATTTAATAGACTCGATTTGCCAGTGTTTGGAGGCCCCACGAGAGCCACGACCAAACCATCCCTCAATACCTTTCCTTGTTCATAACTTTGAATCAACTTTATTAACATTTCAGAAGCTTCATGAACGTTAATCAAAAATTTGTCCACATTTAATGGCTCTATTCCATCTTCGGAAAATTCTAGTCTTGCCTCTATTTTGAGATAAAGAGATTTAAGAATCTCCTCCGCCGGTTCCAAATGAACCGCTAATCCGCCCGTTAGTTGACGGATAGCCTGCCTTCGGGAAGATTCTCCTTGAGAAGATACAAGGGCTTCCACGGCTTCCGCTTGGGTTAAATCCAGCCGTCCATTCACAAAAGCCCGATAGGTGAATTCACCTGGAAAAGCGGTCCTTATTCCAAGTTTGATCAATAAGTTCAAAAGTGTTTGTAGAAGAGAAGGGCTCCCATGGACATGAAACTCCACAACGTCCTCAGCGGTATAACTTTGGGGCCTGGGCATAACTAACAGAAGTCCCTCATCAATCATTTCGTTTGAATCAGGATCATGAAACCGCCCCAACAAAACTTGACGCTTCGATTCGATTTTTCCTTTTGCTTTGAAAAGACTGTTGGCCACGGATAGGGCTTTGGGACCGGATACGCGTATAATACCGATTCCGCCTATGCCAGGAGGCGTAGCAACTGCGGCAATGGTATCTTCAAGTTCATACATATAATTTCACTTTCACATCCATCTTTCCACCAACTCCAAAATGCAAAAAAAAAGCCCTTCCCCGGCCAGGGGAAGGGCTTCCAGGGTATTCCGACTAAGCCTTATTTCCAATATTATCGTCCAATTCCAGTTCTGGAATAACCGTATTACCCGGCTCAGGTTGGCTGGAAATAAAAGGTTGTTTTTCTTCCTCCTCATGCGTCAAAGGAGTTTCAGTCAATGCCGGATCCGAAGTCGGTTCGTGAACCGTTTCCTTTACTTCTGGATTTGGTTGGGCTTTAACCTTCGGCACAATCACAACTTTCCGCCGAAGACCCTCCCCGCGGCTCTCGGTTGTTACGTGTTCATGATCTTTCAAGGCTAAATGCACTACCCGGCGGTCCTTGGAGCTCATGGGCCTCAAAGGAACCTCAACCCCTGTTTCTTTAGCTTTTTGGGCAAGATTCAACGCCATCTCTCGCAATTTTTCTTTTTGCCGCTCCAGATAACTTTCCACGTCCACGATGACCAAAGTCCTTTCATCTCCTGTCAACCTCTGAACCATTTTATTGACCAGATATTGCAAAGCCTCAAGGGTATGTCCATGGCGGCCAATGAGAGTTCCGCCTGATGGTCCGATGATATTCAGCACCGTGTTTCCATCGGAATCTTTCAAAACCTTGACCGTATCAGGCAGGTCCATGCCTTTAAGCAAATGGGTCAATGACGCATCCGCATAAGAGGGTATGGCGGAAGCTTTTAAAGCTATCTTGATTTTGGCGGGTTTAGAACCAATCCCTAAGAACCCTTTTGCACCTTCATCCACGGTTTCCGATTTGAAATCAGAAATATTCACACCAAAACGCTTGGAAGCCTCTTGAAGAGCCACTTCCGTTGATTTTCCCTCCACCTCAAGCCAAGCCCCATAGGGTCTATGAGAAGCACTACGATCACCTTGAAAAGCGGGCCTTTCAACGCGGTTGGGCCGAGAGGAGCCATAGGGCGGACGGGGGCCTTGATGACGGGGAGGACCGCCTTGAGGCCTTCGATCGGGCCGATTGGGGTTCCGGTCCGACCGAGGATAGGGTTTGCGATTATCTCGAGGAGGAGCACCGCTGGGGCTGGGGCGAGAATTTCCCGGTTTTCCAGATTGTTGGTTTGAATAATTTCTCATTGTCTCAAGCCTCTACTTTCTTCCTGGCATTTTTAATTTCCCGGTTCACAATCTTTTGTTGGACGATTGAAAGCACATTAGTAATCATCCAATACAACAAGAGTCCCGAGGGCCATTGCAAGGAAATGATGGTCAGGAACACCGGAAAAAACCACATCATAAATTTTTGTTGGCCAGTCGCCATGTTGGAGGCCTGGCCAGAAACCTTCTGCTGAACAATCATGGACACGCCCATCAGAAGGGGAAACACGTGCGACTTATCCATAAGCGTCAAATCGGAAAGCCAAAGAAAGTTGGCTCCCCGGAGCTCAATGCAATGGCCCAAAGTTGCGTAGAGAGCAAAGAAAACGGGCATTTGGAAGAAAAGGGGCAGGCATCCCCCTAATGGGTTGATGCCCGCCTGCTGATAAAGCTTCATCGTTTCTTCCTGTTGTTTCTGTTTATCATCCGGGTATTTGCGTTTTAAAGCTTCCAGTTTGGGCTGGATTTCCTTCATTTTTTGTTGGGTGAGATACATATTTTTGTAACTTGAATGGGTCGGAAACCAAAGCAATAACTTGATGGAAACTGATAGCAATAAAATAGCCAGACCCCAATTGTGGGAAAAGGCGAAAAACCATTTCAAGAGTGAAAGCATGTAGACGCTGATAAATCCGAACATACCAAAATCCACCACATTCTCTAATTGCAAATGCAAGTTCTTAAGAAGGGAGTAATCCTGAGGCCCGATAAAAACCTCCCCTTTACGTGTAAAGGCTTGACCCCTTTGAAGTGCTTGACCCGGGAATAAGAGCACTGGCCTGGGATTAAAAGAATTAAGGTCGAGGCCTGGATTAGGGTTTTCTTCCGTCGGCGTCTTTAAAGGATGTGTATCACGAACCACTCTGACCGAAGCACCTCCAGTAGTTGGGTCAGGAATCAAGGCAGCCACAAAAAATTGATTGGCCAATGCGGTCCAAGATATAGGAGAAGGAATTTCAGTACTTTCTTGGCTTTTTTTGAGGGTTTCAGAACTAACATGATCGCCAGCCAAAGTCGCCACCCGATAGCCTCGAACCCTTGATTGGGTGCCTGTGATTTCTTCAAGCCCTAAAGTATCGGCCCATTGAACAGCCAAGGGGGAAGCGGCCAAGGAAGACCGGCCCAGTTGAGAAACTGAAACCTCAAAATCAATCAAATAACTTCCGTTTTTGAAATGAAAGGTTTTAGTAAGTTGGGTGCCGCCTTCATTGACTGTCGTGAAAGAAAGGCTTGTGATATCTCCCGGTTTAAGAAGCTTTGAAGAGGATAATCCATCCACCTTATAAATTCTTTGGTCAGCATCCGGAACAGCGGCATAGTCAATTTGAAAAGGCTTGGTTCTTCCTGTTTCTGCATCCACCAACTGAATGGGTTTTTGGGTCTGACGATTAGGGTATTTTTTTAGGGCAAAACCCGTTAATAAAGCACCCTGGTTGGAAAAAGTGGCTATGTATTCATCAGTTTCCACGGTGAAGGTCGCAACTGCAACCGGCAGCATTTTCGTTGGGGCTGATAGCTTGACTGATTCGGTTGTGGAATTCAAAGAGGCTGTTGGTAGGGATTGTCCGCCAGGAGTTGAGAATATCCCTGGGGTTGCGGAGGCTTGTGGAACCTGCGGGGGTAGAGGAGCGGGCATAAAATAGGTCGATGCGAATAAAATGAGCATCGACAGAATTAAGAACAAAACTAAACGGCCTTGATTTTCCAAAGATTACCCCCGGTTTTTATTAAGCTACCGGGTGGAATCCTCCGGACGAGGCGGGATGGCAACGGCTCAAACGCTTAAGACCCATTCCTAAGCCCTTTAGAACACCAAAACGTTCGATGGCTTGACGGGTATATTCGGAGCAAGTGGGCGTAAAACGACATGAAGGGGGAAGATAAGGCGATAGGATCATCTGATACCCCTTGATGGAAAGTAAAAGCCCTTGCTTCAAAAGTTTGTCCATTTTCAATGTCCCTGATTCATCTCATCCGGGGGAGTAATCCGGCTCTTAACGAGAGTTCGAGAAAGGAATGCTTTAACTCTTCGTAGGCCCGATCCGCGCTTCCCCGCCGGGGTATCAGAATGACCTGGTAACCCCCGCGAAAACGCTCTTTTTCCACCCTATAAATTTCGCGAAGACGCCGCTTGAGAAGATTGCGCTGGTGGGCCTTACCGATGGCCCTGCCCAACGAAACACCAAATTTCCGTAGTTTGGGGTCTTCGCTGAATTGCACATAAAACATAAAATTCCGGTCTTCCAATTTTCGGCATTGCTGGAAAACCGCTTTGAACTCTCTAGAGCTTTTCAGCCGCTCTGATTTTTCAAACCGCGGCATGAAGAACCTTCAACAGGCGGCTTATTGAACGCTAACCCGAAGCCGACCCTTTTTACGACGTGAACTTAAAACCCTGCGACCTCCCACCGTTTTCATTCGGCTTCGAAAACCGTGGACCTTCTGTCTTTTTCGTTTGTTTGGTTGAAAAGTTCTCTTCATTTAGTATTTCTTTCCTTTTTTAAATAATCGTAAAGGTTTAGACCTACCCAAGACACGCACAAAGATAAAGATGGAGGTCTACCTGTAGCTTTAAATCAAAGCCGGGAAAAGTGAGATATATTATCTTAGGCTCCTCAAACCCGTCAATGGAACGCTTGTTTTGTACCTTTCTCTATCTTGTGTTCCTAATAGATGAATCTACTGCCGGTGGTAAATGAAATCATGACATCTAAAATTCAACTCATTCTTGGCGGAATGCGCTCGGGTAAATCACGATATGCTCTGACTCAGGGGGACGAACATTTTTACGCGTCCAAAACATTCCTGGCGACCGCGACGCCGTTGGACTTGGAGATGAAAACCCGCATAGCCCGCCACCAAATGGAAAGGGGCTCCGAATGGACCACCCTCGAGGAACCCTATTACCTTCTAAAAACTCTAAAAGAACAAATGACTCAATCTCAAAGATTGGTGGTATTGGATTGTTCAACCTTGTGGATTTCAAATCTTCTTTGTGGAATCGGGGGGCCGACGCTTTCATACTCCAAGACCCAAACGGAGATTGAAAATCTGATGGATACAGTACCGAGTCTTCAAGGGGCTTTGAGAATAGTTTCCAATGAGGTGGGGCTTGGAATTATTTCCGATAACGAATTAAGCCGCCAATTTTGCGATTTACAAGGACGGTTCAATCAAGCGGCCGCAAAAATAGCTCAACAAGTTATCTTCATGACCGCAGGAATTCCTCTAAAAATTAAATAGACCCATTTTGTTCTTTTGTCCTTCATTCTCTTTTCATGCCTGTGGTAAAACGGAACGGTAGATTCACTTCAAAAGGGGAAATCATGAACTTGCCCAAGAACCTTCTTTCCATCGCGCCTCTAAATCAAAAGGCGATCCGATTGGCTGAAAAGAGACAGTCACAATTGACGAAACCCGCCGGAAGCCTGGGCCGGCTGGAAGAAATCGCCATAAAAGTTGCTGGTATTCAAGGACTTGAAATTCCACGGCTTGGCAAAAAAAGAATCATACTTTGCGCCGCAGACCATGGGGTCGCTTCAGAAGGCGTTTCTGCTTTTCCCTCCGCAGTCACCCCCATGATGGTATTGAACTTCCTGAAAGGTGGGGCTGCCATCAACGCCCTGGCGAAGCAAGCCGGCGCGGAGGTCCAAGTGGTGGATGCGGGGGTCGCAAGTGAACTTCCAAAATCTAAGGGGCTCCTTTCCCACAAGATCGCCCTGGGAACTAAAAATTTTAAAGTCGAACCTGCGATGACCGAAAGCCAATGCACACAGGCCATTCAGCTCGGCTTAAAGCTTTCGCAACAGGCGAAGAAAGACAAGATTCATTGGGTCGTTTTGGGCGAGATGGGCATTGGCAACACCACTTCCGCTGCGGCCCTCATGGCGGCATTGCTTCCTTGCGCCGTAGAAGATGTCACTGGATTTGGCACCGGCATCGACCGTACTCAGTGGCTGATAAAATGCCGTGTCATTCAAGAAGGTTTACAACGGCATCAAGCGGAAGCTTCTAAACCCTTGGAAGCCTTGCGTTGCTTAGGCGGGCTTGAAATCGCGGCCCTCACCGGCGTCGTTCTTGGGTGTGCCAAAAATCGGATTCCGGTGGTGGTAGATGGATTTATTACCTCCGCCGCTTTTTTGGTAGCCTACCGGTTGAATCCAAGGGTTTTGGATTTCGCTTTTTTCTCTCACCGATCTGAAGAACCAGGCCATTCAAAATTTTTGGACATGCTGGGAGAAAAACCTCTTTTAAATTTGAAGATGCGTCTGGGTGAGGGAACAGGTGGGGCTTTAGCCTTGAATATTCTCGAATCAGCCTTAAGAACCCATGCCGAAATGGCCACTTTTGAAGCCGCCAAGGTGCCAACCAAAATCAAAAAGAGAAAAGATCCTCTTTCCCAAACCGCCCGAAGGAAAAAATCAAAGGATTAACCCATTTCTTGACGTTTAGGGTTTGAAAGCAGGCAACAGAATAATGAAAGCCTTTTGGATCGCCCTCACCACCCTTTCCTGCTTTCCCTCCCCCCTCCTAAAATTACAGAAATCCGATTTTAAAAACTCACCCGCTTATTACCCCTTGATTGGCGGAATTCTGGGGTCCCTTCTTGGTTTGGTTATATTGCTCCCATTATCGCAATCGCTTCAAACTCTCCTGATTTTGCTGCTTTGGGTGGTAATAACTCTTGGTTTCCATTTGGACGGCTTGGCCGATTGCCTAGACGGCTGGCTTGGCGGTAAAAACCCTTCCGACCGACGACGGATCATGAAAGGTTCCACTCTCGGGTCTTATGGTGTCACCGGCATCACTTTAGCTCTGCTATCCAAATTCGTTTTGGTAAATCACCTTCTACTTCAACCCGATTCCTGGAAGTGGCTTGTTTCCATTCCCACAGCCGCACGTTTCGGGGCGGCCTTTTCTTGCCGATTTGCTTCCTCGCCCAAAGGGGTTAATGGTATAGGAAAAAAGGTGTTGGGAACTTCCAATACCGCATTGTTTGTATCGCTGGTTATCTCTCTTATGATTCTTGTTTCTTATCTTCAGTGGAATGCTTTTTTGCTTTTGGGAGTAAGTCTTTTAACCTCAATCCTAATCCAAGCCATTTCCAAAAATAAAATCGGAGGACTTACGGGGGATGGATTGGGAGCTACTATCGAGGTAGCAGAAATTCTTGGGCTATGGGTTTCCAACCTTCATTTTTAAATACAGGTGCTGAATTTTGAAAACTCCCGCTATCCTCCTTATCACTCATGGAAGCCGGGAATCCTCTGCCAATCGTCGATTTCATTACTTGGCGCGCCGATACGCCCAATACCACCCAACCTGGATCATCCGGTCAGCCTTCTTAGAAAATGGAAAACCTTCCATCTTTGAGGGGTTGGAAAATCTTTCCTTTCGAGCCAATGAAATCGACATTCTTCCACTTTTTCTTTTTTCGGCAAACCACTTGAAGAGGGATATCCCTGAAATTCTGGATCAGTTCCGATCTCGTCATCCCAAAGTCATTTTATGTCTCGCCAAAGAGCTTGGGCCAGATCCGGTGCTGACTCAAATCGCACTTCAAAGAATAAAGCCGCAATTAAAACATCCTGGTTCAAGCCTTGTTTTGATATTAGGACGCGGCACTAGGGATCCGGAAGCCTTGGAGGATTTCCAAAAACAAATAGAAAATTTTTCAAAGCTTCGACGCTTCAAAAAGGTATTGCCTTGTTTCTTCGAAGCCGCTCAACCGTCGTTGAAAAAAAGTCTCGAAGAAGCCTGCCGTTACGACCCTAAAAGGATCGTGGTGCTTCCTTATCTTTTGTTCAATGGTTCGTGGAGAGGTGAAGTGAAAAGAAAATTAGACAATTTTCGTTATCAACATCCCGCCGTTGATATATGGCTGGCCCCTCCTTTGGGGTTTCATCCAAGTCTTATGAAACTTTTAGATGAAAGATGGCAGGCCATTCCCCGAAGATAGGCGGTACCCCATCGAGCCGCCTATCCTGGTCTTGTTTCTAAAATGAAATTTTTGTTCCTAAGTAAGCTGAAAGTCCGGGGGTTCCATAACCATACACTTCCTCATAGAACTGGTTGAAAAGGTTGTCCACCCTAGCGAACAGCTTCAGGGCAGGATTGATCTGGTAGGACGCGCGAAGATTGACCAAAAAATAATCGCTTAAAGTGACCGGTATAGGAGTGTAAGGAGAGTTGTAATATCCATAAAAATCCACGTCGGACCTTTGCCCCACATAAGTCCCGGACACCCCGGCCTCCATGGAATCCGATTGATAATCCATATCGAATCCCGCCTGGTTGGCGGGTTTATGAAGAAGTGGGGAATAATCCAGTGTAACGGGAATAGACGTTTCAACATCGGTATAGGTGTAGGAACCTTTTAAGATCAAAACCTTCGCCACCTTGACCTCGACGAAGGTTTCCACCCCCTCGGTTTGGAAAGATCCAGAGTTTCCATATACCCCATTGGCACTGGGGCCATAATAGGTGATCAAGTTTTCAAAATCGTTGTGGAAGTAAGTGGCTCCGATCCTGACCTGGCCCGCCCAAAAGGGTTGTTCCAAGCCGAGATCGTAACTGGTATTGGATTCTGGCTGGAGAGATGGATTGCCGTGGGTGGGATCATATAACTGGTACAGGGTCGGTGCCAAGAATCCGGTTCCGTAAGTGGCCTTCAGCTTTGTTTCCAAATCTGGGATGAAATAGGCCGCCCCAGCTTGGTAGGTCCCATGGGTCCCATAAACGTTGTAATTATCCAACCTTCCCCCCACGTTCAAAAAAAATCCTTCATCCAGCTTCGCCAGGGATTCTAGAAACCCACTATCCTCCCACTGGCTACCTTGGATAGTAGTGCCCGAGCTCGATGGGCTATTACCCCACTCCTGATATCCTTCAAGCCCCAAAACCAAGGTTTCCTCCGGCAAAAGTTTTAGGTTGTTCTGCCAGGTTAACTTCCCGCTTTGACCGTCATATGAGTCGGTATAGTTGTAAGAATTAGGAGAGTCTGCGGATTGGATATCGTTGTTATCGTAATAATTGTCCATGAAGGATAAGGTTAAAGATTGTTCCCAGTTACCCAAGGTCCAGCTGGTTTTACTACCCATTAAGACCTGTTTCTGATCAATCCAATCATTAGGGTCATCCATAACGGGATCACCCAACGCCGAACCTGCCCCGTCATCAATATTGATACGGGATTGGTTGTAATTCACCAATACTTCCTCACGAATATTGGAAGTCAGGGGAGCCCCTAAATGAAAAAGACTCGAGAAATCGTCATAAGGGTTATTAAGGCTATTCCCAAACGCCTTGTCCGCAGTCGGAAAACCTGCCGTGCTGAAATAGGATGTATTCAAGGCGTAATCGCACTTGGAATCCCCTCCTTGGACCAAGGCCGTTTCCCGGACCGTACCATAGGACCCGCCCTCTACCAAAACTGAACCGCTGGCAGGACCTGATCCTTTCTGGGTGATAATATTAATCACTCCCGCCATGGCATTTGACCCGTAAAGTACGCTTTGGGTGCCCCTGACGACTTCTATCTGCTGCACCCCTCCCAGTGCCAACTGATCCAAATAGTCATAGGACCTGCCCGTTCCCACGGGATTGTTCATGGGAATGCCGTCCAACAACACCAAAGTGTCCCCATCATCGGATCCACGCGTGTAGATAGATGCTATCTCGCCAGGTCCGCCCGATTGTTCCAGGGTTAACCCCGGAACATCTTGCAGGGCTTCCATGGCCGTACTCGATAGCTTCTTTTCAATATCCTGCGCGGTGATGACAGTTATGGAATTAGGCACCTGGCTGACTGGTGTGTCCAAACGGTTGGTTGTCACCACAACTTCAGGCAATGCCAATAGGACCTGAGCCGAAAAAGTATTGGTGTTGGATTCGACCGTTAGGGTATTACCAAAAGGCTCCGGAACGGGTTGGTCCGCCAAAAGGAATGAAGGAGAACCGACAGAAATAAAAAAGGCTGAAACCAAAAGAAAAATCCGGAAATAACACGAAAACTTTGACATGAGCCCTACCCCCGAGGCCGAAGGCTTTAGGGGAAGGAGCAGGGAGAAAAACCTGAAAAAAGGGCTTAACTCGCCGCTTCTTATTCCCGAAGAAGCATCCGAAAATTTCTCAAGGCCGGTCTCCTGACTTGGGGCAATTCACTCCTTGAACCTTCCCATCCCGTCTAAGGACAGTGACTCAAAGAAAAACTTCGCCCCTCACAGTGGCGGGTCCGCGCCGGATTCGCACCGGCTTCCCGAGCACCTTAAGTTAAATGATTTAATACGCTCCTTTATTTACACTGTCAATGGATAAAACCACGAGACCTAAGACATCTTTTTCTTATTTTGAATTACCAGAAACCCCATCAAAAATCTGATCCAGTGACTGCGCCAAACTCAAAAGTGTAGGACCTGGAATTAAATTTTCATCTTTCGTCAAATAAAAAATATGGTTTTTTCTGACCGCCTTTAGGGATGTAAATTTATCCCATTCTCTCCGGGCGCTTTCCACCATGCCTTTGGTCGACTGATCGGAGGGCATGGAATCAACGATCACATCCGGATCCTGGGCGATCAATTGCTCTTTTGATACAAGGGGATAAGGCATGGATGCGCCAGCCATGATGTTTCTTCCACCACACAAAGTAATAATTTCATCAACAAAAGATTTCGGCCCGGCCGCGTAAATCTGTCGCAAAGTACCGGCGTCATGCCCTACCACGAAAAGAATTGATACCGTCTTTCGCTTTCTGGCTTTCTCTCGAACCTTCTCGATTCCATTCTGTAGTCTCTCTTTCGCTTTCACCGCTTTCTTTTCCCGCCCCAGCAATTGACCCAATCGATCGTAACTTTCAAACACGTCACTTAATGTGGAATCGTCCTGAACAAAAGTTGGAATTTTCAATTTCTGAAGAGTTGTAATGGTATCCCCATGAAAGGGAAGCAATAGAACCATGTCAGGCTTGAGAGAAACGATCTTTTCAATATTCGGGTTGTAAAACCCGCCCACTTTTTCCTTGGTCTTTGCTTGGGGAGGGAATCGACAATAATCAGTAACGCCGATCAACTGATCTTGAGCGCCGATGTCATAGAGAATCTCGGTAAAATTAGGGGACATCGAAATTAATCGATGCGGGACCTCGGCGGCCCAGGTGGCATTTCCAAACCCGAGAAAAGCCACAAAGAGAAAGGTGAATTTCACAGGGTCCCTTTCCGTCCCCATTGGTCGTAATAAATAAGCTCCGACCGAGGTATCTCGGGAAGCCATCCTTTAGTTTTTAGTTCCGGTTCGAAAGAGAACTTATCGGTTTGTCCCAAGCACAAATAAGCGACAGGCACTACGCCATCTGGGAGGTTTAACAAGCCCGCGAGTTCCTCGGGTTTGATGATACTCACCCACCCCACTCCTATTCCTTCGCAACGGGCTGCCAACCATAAATTTTGTACCGCACAAACCGCGCTATAAAGATCCATATCGGGTTGGGCCGTACGGCCTAAGACAATGGGGCCAAACCGATTTCGGTCGCAGGTGATGCAAAGATTCAAGGCCGAATCAAGAATGCCTTCCAGTTTTAAGGCACCGTATTGTTCGGCCTTGTCCCCCTCAAACATGCTTTTTTCTTTTTCGTGGGCCCTCAAAAAAGCCTCATAGACCTTTTGCCTTAAATTCTGATCGCGAACAACTATGAAATTCCAAGGCTGGCTATAACCCACCGAGGGGGCGCACATGGCCGCTCCGAGAATCCGTTCAAGCGTTTGCGGTTCAATCGGATCTGGTTTAAAACGTCTAATATCCCGTCTTTCACGAATAACCCGGTAAATCGCGTTTCGTTCATTTTCTTCAAAGGCATGTTTGTTCATGGTGTCCGGGAGGGACTTAAATGCTCCTCCCTTTGCCCTCCTTGCTATCAACTTTGGACGTAGGTTCTTCTTTTAAAAAGAAGAATTAACAACACCGGCACCCCTACCAAAGCGGTCAATACGCCCACAGGTAACTCAGTCGCTCCGAATAGGGATCGGCAAAGGGTATCGCAGAGCATTAAAAAGGTCGCCCCTCCCAGGGCGCTTGCCACTAGCAATCCCCGGTGATCATTTCCCAAAAGTAACCGGCAAACGTGGGGAACAATCAAGCCCACAAAGGCAATGGGCCCGGTCTGGGCCACCACCGCGCTGGTTAAAAAGGACGCGGAAAAAACGGACAGCAATATGACTTGGACTGTTGGCACACCCTTAACCCGGGCTAATTCTTCTCCCGCTGAAAGAAGGTTTAATTCTCGGGAAAAGGAAAAAAGAATTAAAAAAACCACAATGAAAACTATGCCGATACCCATCACCGATGCAAAATCCACCACATCCAAGCTTCCCATCAACCAATGCATCATTGCGAAACTTTGGGAAAAATCCGCCGTGAAGTAGAAAAGAAGAACAAGGGCATTAAAAAAATAATTGATTCCAACCCCCGCCAAAAGAAGAGTCGTAGCAGAAAAAGAACGGATTAAGGAAGCAAGGGAATAAACCATTCCAATGGAAAGAAGAGCGCCCGCAAACGCAAATAAAGTAACTAGGGAAATTCCACAAAAACCCTCCGTCAACCCCAGCCCAATCGCCGCCACCGCCCCAAATGAGCTTCCGCCCGCAATTCCCAAGGTAAAGGGACAAGCCAGGGGATTTCGTAAAACTGCCTGAAAGACCACCCCCGCCACGGCCATGGCGGCCCCCGTCAAAGCCGCCAAAAGATTCCTGGCTAATCGAACTTGAAAAAATATCTGGGCATCTTGGTTTCCGAAATCTGGGGGCCAATCACGAAACACCTTGGAGAACGAAATGGAAGTCGAACCCAACAAAGGGCAACCAATTAAAACTATAAGAAATCCGGCGAAGATTAAAAAAAGAACCAGTTTTCTTTGATCGGAAGAAATCATTTGGTTTTAACCTTTTTTTTTCTTTCCTGAGCGCGGGGAATGAAAAAAGGCATTTCCCCCCGTAAACGAATCGGCACGACCTTTACCCCATGAAGGGATTGAATGGCGTCAGGGGTTAAAACTTTAGCCGCTCGGCCATCGGCCAAAACTTTTCCTTCTTTCATTAAAACGAGCCGATTCAAGTAGCGGCCAGCTAGGTTCAGTTCATGGGTGGCGACGATGACGGTTAAATCTTCTTCTCGATGAAGTTTCTGGATAATTTCGAAAAGGAGAATTTGATGAGAAAGGTCCAGGGATAAGGTCGGCTCATCTAAGAGAAGTAGCTGCGGCTTCTGGGCCAGGGCCGAGGCCAGAAGAACCCTTTGCTTTTCTCCTCCCGAAAGCTCTTCATAAAACCTATTTTTAAAACCAAGCGCATCGCAAAGGTCCAAAGCTCTTTCGCATACGAACTGGTCATTTTTCCCTAGCGGCTCAAACCGCCCAAGATGGGGGTGGCGACCCATCTCCACAATTTCCAGGACACTTAGGGGAAAAGTGAAGTGAAGCGATTGGGGAACATAAGCTATTTTCTTTGCCCTTTCACGCACCGGAATGCTTTTAAGCATTTGGTTCTCATAATAAATTTTCCCTGTCCGGGGGGATAGGAGACCCGACACTATTTTCAGAAGTGTGGACTTTCCAGCGCCATTAGGGCCCAACAGCCCAACAAGCTCACCTTTGCGGATGGAAAGATTCGTGGAATGAAGTTCAAATTGGGAATGGGCCGGATAGCGGAAGGATAGGCTTTGAATTTCAAGGAGTGACATGCTTTCCCCAAGCTTCATCTTTCATTTGCAAAGCTGAGGGAGGGAAGACTTCTTTGGATGGATTAGGTCGAAAAGAAGCACAAAGCCCATTCCTCGAGGCTTGCTTTCCATGCCGAACCACAAAAATTCGGCGTTTCATCCAAGGCCGGTATCCTGACTCGGGATTTGCTTTTCGGGTCTTCCCGTCTTATCGACAGTGACCTTCGAAAAAAATCGTGCATCCCTTACAGTGGCGGGTCCGCACCGGATTTGCACCGGTTTCCCGAACACCTTGAACGGGGCTATTAAAGAGGGAGCCTAGAAGGCTGTCAAGGATGCCTTTTTTGATGCTCCGGGGGATAATGAAACATAGGCAAAATGAAGATGACTCTCCTCATAAAATATTTTTTGATTGGTATTTATAAGATTCTTTTCAGGTTTAGATGAAGTTTTCAAGAATCAAAAGGAGAGGCTATGGACGCCTTGATGTTGGCCCGGGCGCAGTTTGGCTTCACCATCGCATTCCATTACATTTTTCCCCCTTTTAGCATTGGACTGGGTCTGATCCTAGTAATTATGGAAGGGCTTTACTATTTCACCAAAAAAACACTTTACCTTGAGATGGCCAAGTTTTGGACTCGCATCTTCGGCTTGGTTTTTGCCATTGGCGTGGCTACTGGCATAGTCATGGAATTTCAATTCGGTACCAACTGGTCCAATTATTCCCGGTTCGTGGGGGATGTTTTCGGCAGCGCATTGGCGGCAGAGGGTGTTTTCGCTTTTTTTCTTGAATCGGGATTTCTCGCCCTTCTTCTCTTCGGGTGGGACCGCTTGGGTCGTGGAACCCATCTCTTTTCAACCATTATGGTTTGTTTTGGCGCACACTTCAGCGCCGTTTGGATTGTGATTGCCAATTCCTGGCAGCAAACACCTGCGGGATATCATTTGGTGGGGGAAGGTTCCTCTTTACGCGCTCAAATAACTGACTTCTGGCAGTTGGTCTTCAATCCTTCTTCGATGGATCGTATCTTTCACGTCTATATGGGAGCTTGGCAGGCTGGAGCCTTCGCGGTTTTAAGCGTCAGCGCTTATTACCTTCTTCGTAATAAAAATCAGGAATTCGCAAAGGCATCCTTAAAAATTGCTTTGGGAGTCGCTTGCATCGCTTCTCTTTTGCAGCTGGTATCGGGTCATCACAGCGGTCAGGTGGTGGCACAAACCCAGCCGGCCAAATTAGCCGCTTATGAAGGGCATTTCCCGGCCTTGGCTCCAGCGGATGGATATGTGGTGGGGTGGGTGGATGAAAAGGGTGAAAAAACACACGGTTTGGCCATATCAGGCCTTTTAAGTTACTTGGTGTCTGGAAATTTCAATGCTCCCGTCACGGGTTTATCCGCTTTCGCGCCTAATAAAAGACCGCCTGTCAATTTTGTTTTTCAAACCTTCCACGCCATGATCAGCATCGGCATTTTGTTGATTCTTATCGCATGGACGGCGGCGTTTTTATTATGGCAAAAAAAACTTTATCAAACCCGATGGTTTCTTTGGGTATTGGTCTTTTCGGTCCTCCTACCCCAAGCGGCGAATCAGTTAGGCTGGTTTTCCGCAGAAGTGGGCCGCCAGCCCTACATCGTTTACAACCTCATGACGACGGCGGAAGGCCTTTCCAAAACTGTGACCGCCAATGAAATTTTAGCCTCATTGATTCTCTTTACTTTGATATATCTGCTCTTGTTCGTTCTTTTTATCTATCTCTTAAATGACAAGATCCAACATGGTCTTCACATGAAAGTGGAGGAAGGGCACCGCGCATGAATTTCGATTATCAAACCCTGTGGTACATTCTGGTGGGAGTTCTTTTCATGGGATATGCCATCCTAGACGGTTTTGATTTGGGTATTGGGGCATTACACCTATTCGTGAAAGAAGACAGAGACCGTCGGATTTTTTTGAACGCCATTGGACCTATTTGGGATGGTAATGAAGTTTGGTTGGTGACAGGCGGCGGAGCGCTCTTTGCGGCTTTTCCGGAAGTCTACGCGACCGTCTTTTCCGGGTTTTATCTGGCCTTCATGTTATTACTGGTGGCTCTCATCTTCCGGGCAGTGGCGATCGAATTTCGCAGTAAACAATCTATGTCTTGGTGGCGGCAGCTCTGGGATGTGAGTTTTTCTGTTTCCAGCATTGTTTCCAGTCTCCTCGTGGGCGTGGCTATGGGTAATATCGCCTGGGGAATTCCTTTAGGGACCGACCATGAGTATGCGGGAACTTTCTTAGGGTTATTAAATCCTTACTCCCTTTTGCTGGGTGTGACCACCCTAGCCCTCTTCATGATGCATGGTTCCATTTATATTGTCTTGAAGACCGAGGGCCCCCTGCAAGAAAGATTGAAGGGCTGGGTCAAGAACACCATGATTTTTTTCATTCTTCTCTATGCGGTTATCACAATCGCCACACTTCTCTACGCGCCACACATGCTCACGACACTTCAAACCCATCCGGTTCTTTTTATCGTTCCCGTTTTAAGCATTTTAGCCATCGCCAATATTCCCCGGAACGTTAGCCGGGGACAAGGCTTTGGAGCGTTTCTTTCATCTTGCGCGGCTTGCGCAAGTCTGATGGCGCTTTTTGGAATTGGAATGTATCCAAACATGGTTTTCTCAAATCCTTCACCAGAAAACAGCCTTACCATTTATAACGCCTGCTCCTCCCTCAAGACGCTTCAAATCATGACGGTCATCGCGGCAATAGGAATGCCATTGGTTCTTTCCTACACAGCCAGCATCTATTGGGTGTTCAGGGGAAAAGTAAAGTTGGACGCAAACAGTTATTAAAAGTTTTCCATACCTCCCTAGCATTTCTATTTTCATTTATTCCTGTTCGTGTCAAGAACGCGCTCTCTTTAAATGAAAAATATTTTTTGTTCTACTTCTTAAAATTTTCTTGACTTGGGCGTTAAAAGGTTTAAAAGAGGGGAGCTAGTTAACTTTTTGAAAACTTAACGGACACCCAATAAAATTTTTTCGTTCTCGCTTAGTTCTTTCCGCGAATCACGAAAAAATTTTTTCGTCTCGGATGGTTTAAAAAAGTGAATTTGTGAATTGATGTGAATAAGCGGTGAATAAGATTTAAGCCACACGGGGTTAAGTTCAAACACGGATCAACAGTTTGAGTCTTAATTTCGTAATGAAAAATACTTTTGAATTGCAAAAGTTGTCCACAGCTCTATTCACAATTGTGAATAACTGAAAAACCAACAAAATGGCCTAAATTAGCCATTAATTTCGTGTAAAGTACGGTTGGGGATAGTACGGGGATAACCCAATTTCCGAAAGACAAAACGGGGCTTTTTAAAGGGATATCTGAGTTTTTTAGCGTTTGGGAGGCTTGTGGATGAGTGTTACTGCAGATCTTTGGGATCGTTGCCTCGAAAACCTAAAAAAAGACTTAAATCAACAGAGTTTTGAAACCTGGTTTAAGGTCACTAAAGCTTCGGTTCGCGAAAAAACACTTCATGTTCAGGTTCCCAATGAATTTTTCAGGGACTGGATACGCGATCATTATCAGCCTCAGATTCAAAAGGCACTTAACCTCGTTCATCCAGAGCAATTGGAAATTCAATTTGAGATTGAAAACTCTGGTTTCTCTACCAATACAAATTCAACCCAAATCACACCAACATTAAACATGGAAGTCGCTGAAAAGCCCCGAAACAACCCCTTAAATCCGAAAATTTCTAATGATTCTGAATTTACGCTGAATTCAAAGTTTAACTTTGAAAGCTTCGTCGTAGGTAATAGCAATCGATTCTCACACGCCGCCTGCCTAGCAGTTGCGGAATCACCCGCGAGATCCTATAACCCCTTGTTTATCTATGGCGGGGTCGGTCTTGGAAAAACTCACCTTCTTCAAGCTATTGGAAACTTTGTAATGACTCAAAACCCCCTCTCCCGAGTTCTTTACTTATCAAGCGAAAAGTTCATGAACGACTTTATTCAAGCGATTCAATCGGGCAGACAACAGGATTTTCGTAATAAATACCGCACCGTTGACGTGCTTTTAATTGACGATATTCAGTTCTGGGAAGGAAAAGAAGCCACTCAAGAAGAGTTTTTTCATACTTTCAACGTCTTGTACGAGGCCCAAAAACAAATAGTCGCCACCTCCGATAGCCATCCGAAAGAAATTAAACTGGAAGAAAGGCTTAAGAACCGTTTTGAAATGGGACTCATAACGGATATTCAAGAACCGGATCTAGAAACGCGGATTGCCATCCTCAGAAAAAAAGCTGAAAACGAAGGAATTCTTGTTCCTAACGAGGTTACAACCTTCATTGCCAATCACGCTAAGGCGAATATCCGTGAACTTGAGGGCGCTATGCTACGTGTCATCGCTTTCGCGTCTCTTACACGGCAAGAAGTGTCACTCAACCTGGCGAAGGAAATCCTAAAGGATACGTTCCCCAACGAGGATAAAAGGGTTTCCGTGGAAGATATTCAAAGAATTGTTGCGGATCGATATCACTGCCGATTTTCGGACATGAAATCTCGAAAGAGAACCAAGCAGATTGCTTTTCCAAGACAAATCGCCATGTATCTCTCCCGAGAATTAACTCCCCATTCCCTCAGTGAAATTGGTGCAGCTTTCGGCGGTAAAGACCACACCACAATCATTCACGCCTATGAAAAAATTGAAGATCTTCTTGTTTCGGATATCGCGCTCTTAGCAGAAGTAAATAGCCTTAAAAAACAACTTACCGACGGAAACTTCTCTTCCTAAACTTCTTTAACTAAATCCTTTCTAACTAGAACCTTTTACCCACAATGGATTCAGAATAGATTCACAAAGGTATTAGTTTCCGTTATTAAAATAATTTTTACTATTTAATACACAGCCAAAAGTTAAGAAGCTGGGGAAGAAATGAGGATCATTGGGGATAAAGACCAAACTCATTGCGGGGTTGTTAATTTCCTTTATAATACCCCCAATTTACACACAGGCTAAAAGACTGATTTTTCCATATCTTTATGCTTGATTCGGCTTTTCTACACAAACCCACAAAGCCTACTACTACTTCTAATTCCTTTTAAATTTAAAAGTCTTTCAGTTAAAGTCTCTTTAATCGATGACTACAGGAGTTACTTTATGAAAGTTGTTTTAACCCGAAGTGATTTCCAAAAGGGAATTTCAACAGTTCAGAGCGCAGTAGCTGCGAAAAATACCATGCCGATATTGGCTAATGTTCTCTTGGAAGCTAGGGATAAAAAACTTGAGTTTGTGGCTACTGATTTGGATATGGGTATTCGTTGTAGTGTTCCAGCGGAGGTAGTTGAAAAGGGAAGTATTACATTAAATGCGAAAAAATTGGCGGATATAGTTCGGGAACTTCCTGACGCCTCTGTTGACATTGAAATTGACGATAATCATAAAGTGATTCTTGTTTGTAAAAAATCAAACTTTAAAATTCATGGGTTACCAAAAGATGATTTTCCAATTCTTCCAGAAGTTAAAAAAGATAAGGCTTTTAAAGTTAATGGGGTTCTTTTACAAGAAATGATTAGGAAAACAATTTTCGCGGTATCCAGCGATGAAACCAGATATGTCCTAAATGGTGTTTTTTTTCAGGCCGAAAATGGAAAACTTCGAATGGTCGCGACTGATGGCCATCGACTAGCTTTTATTCAGAAAAAAATGGAAGCAAAAAATGACGATAAATGCAGCGTCATTATTCCAACAAAAACTTTGAACGAGCTTTCCAAGGTTATTTCAGAAGTTGGAAAAGGTGAGGAAGAAAAGGAAACAACAGTCGAGATTATGGCCACCGATAATCAAATTAAATTTATGGTAGAAGGCGTTGAAATTGTTTCAAGACTCATCGAGGGACAATTTCCCAACTATGAACAGGTGATTCCAAAGGAATCTGATAAAAAAATTGAGGCTTCCACGGAGGAATTGGCCGCAGCCACCCGCCGTGTCGCTATTTTAACGACTGAAAAATCCAATTCCATTCGATACCAAGCAAAAGGAAATAAACTTTCCGTTTCTTCAAAAACGCCCGATATGGGGGAAGCGAAAGAAGAAATCGACGTAGTTTATAAAGGTGAAGAAATCAGTATTGCCTACAATTCAAAGTATGTTTTGGATGTTCTCAAAAACGTGGATACTAAGGAAATAAGCTTGGAATTAACCCAGCCTTTGAGCCCTGGCATTATCCGGCCCAAGGGTGATCCTGATTACCTGTGCGTCATTATGCCAATGAGGGTTTAAAGACATAGATTTAGAAGGCCAGTTTTGGTTTGGGGGAAGAATCGTACTTTAGTTTTTACTTAAGAATATAAAAACGCCGTAGGTTTCTTTTCATTCGCTTTCTGCAATACCATTTGATCAAAACAATCTGAGCAATAAAATAAATGTCTTTCCACCCGTCCCTTTTCAGGAGAATTCAATCGGGATTGACTGTAATCCATTAATAATTTTCGAACATCTTCGCAGCGAATTTCTTCCATGGGGTTAGCCTCTATCGTCAGTTGTTGCAGGCCCAATGCCATCTTCAAAACTGTTATTTTGATTCAATATGTAGCATTTTTAGTCTTAGAAGGTGTCATATATGAGCCAAAGAAGGATCGACAAGACAAACTTTAGACATGTGTTATTTTATCCCCGACACGTCCAAGTAAAATGTTTGAAAACGCCATGAACCTGCCAGTAGTTTTTAAGGATTTTCACCATTGGTAAAAACTTTATCCACCCATGTCATATCCCTTCTGGAATCACGGGAGGATTTAAGAGACCGTATAAAGCATGTGGAGTTAATTCCGGCGGCAGACGCACGATTTAGTACCTGGCCGAAAAACCTTTCGCCTGAATTGCTAAAGATATTAAAAAGCTCCGGATTTGAGTCGGCCTGGATTCACCAGTCGCGTGTCATAGACGCCCTTTTTGAGGGAAAACATGCCGCAGTCACGACCCCAACCGCCTCGGGTAAAACGCTCTGCTTTAACCTTCCCGTCTTTCATTCGGTCTTGGAAAATCCGCAAAACAGGGCCCTTTATCTTTATCCCATGAAAGCCTTAGCGCAGGATCAATTAAAAAACCTTATGGAATGGAAAGGACGCTTCAAAACCAACCGTCTTCCGGTTTTTACCGCTGAGATTTACGATGGGGACACCCCAACGGGGATACGGACGAAAATTCGAAAAAACCCGCCTAATATTCTTCTCTCCAATCCTGACATGCTGCATCTTGGAATTTTGGCTTATCACGACGCTTGGGCTGAGTTTCTTAAAAATCTAAAGTTTGTGATCATTGATGAAGCCCACAGTTACCGGGGCATTTTCGGCTCCCATGTAGCGCATGTGATCCGGCGCCTTCGCAGGGTTTGCCGCTATTACGGCTCGGATCCCAGGTTTGTGACTTGCTCAGCCACCCTGGGAAATCCGGATGAATTTTTGAAAGGTCTTACGGGCCTCGATTTTGAAATCATTTTCGAATCCGGGGCGCCCCAGAACCAAAAGACATTTGTTTTATGGAATCCGGATGGGGGTTCGCCTTACACCGAGACGGTCACACTTATAATTGAATGTCTGAAAGCCGGTATGAAAACCATTGTTTTTACCAAGGCCAGAAAGATTACCGAACTGATTAGCATGTGGATCAATCAAGCCAGACCCGAGTGGAGCTCAAAAATACGCAGTTACCGCGCAGGCTACCTGCCGGAAGAAAGGCGGGAAATTGAGGCGTTACTTTTTAAGGATGAGTTGAACGCGGTTATCTCTACCTCGGCCCTTGAAGTGGGTATCGATGTGGGGGGGCTTGATGCCTGCATATTGGTGGGTTACCCCGGAACCATGATCTCCACCTGGCAGCGTTCCGGCCGGGTAGGCCGGGGAGCATCCCCTTCGGTGGTGTTTCTTGTGGGTATGGCCGACGCCATGGATCAGTACTGGATGAAGCACCCGGCTAAGTTTTTCAGCATGAAACCCGAGTCCCTTATGGTGGGGTTTGAGAACGAAATCATCGCCAAGAATCATCTTCGTTGTGCGGCTTCTGAAATACCCCTGACCCTTGAAGGGGATGAGCCCTATTACGGGCCCATTTTAGGCCAGTGGTTAAAACCCATGGCCCAGGAGGGTTTAATTTTGGAAACGGTCGCCGGAGGAAAATACCTGGTGACAGATAAGAACCCGCAAAGAGGAGTCAGCATCCGTGAAATGGGAGAAGGCTATTCCATTATCCGCCAAGATACGGGCGAAATGATCGGTACCATCGACGGGGCAAGGGCCTTCCGGGATTGTCACCCGGGGGCGGTGTATCTGCACCAGGGAATCCAATATGTGGTGAAGGATCTCCAGTGGGAGCAACACAAGATAATGGTTCTGGACGAGCCGGTAGACTATTACACTCAGGTCAATTACGAGGAAGAAACTGAAATTTTGGAAGAAGAAAATCGAAGGCCCCTGGGGTCGGTCAAAAGCCGATGCGCGATCCATTTTGGCAGGGTCAAGATTACCCAACGGTTTATTAATTTCGAGGTCCACAGACTTTTAGATCAGGGGTTGGTTTCAACCTACCCGCTGACTCTTCCGCCACAGACATTTGAAACCAAAGCCCTTTGGATGATCCTGCCGGATACCCTTCAAAGCGAATTGACAGATCGAAAACTTCATTTCATGGGAGGGCTTCACGCTACGGAACATGGAACCATCGCCATGATGCCACTACATGTCGTGTGTGACCGTTGGGATTTGGGGGGAATTTCTACCCCCGCCCATCCCCAGGTACCCCAGCCCGTCATCTTTATTTACGATGGATACCCGGGAGGAGTCGGCTTAACCCAAAGAGCCTACGAAACCATGGAAGAATTGCTCACGACTACTTTCGAGATGATAAGGGACTGTGGGTGCGAGGAAGGCTGTCCCTCCTGTATTCAATCCCCTAAATGTGGAAGCGGGAACCATCCTTTGGACAAGGAGGGATCCTTAAGAATCTTAGGGCACATTCTCGGCCGGGAAGATTTAAAAACCGAATCCAGTTCTTCAAAAAGGGAGACGAATTCTTACAGAAACATGACTACCGACTCCTTATTTCCAGAAAAGACGCACGCTCCATTGCCCCCTCAAACGACGCCGGGACCCAAGTTGGCGATGACCCGGGAAACGCCCCCTGCGAAGACCGAAACGGTCGTGTTTGATATCGAAACCCAATACTTGGCAGCTGAAATCAAGGGAGGCTGGGGGAACTTGCCGGGCATGAAGCTCTCGTGCGCGGTGGTTTATGACGTTAAATTGGAAGAGTATTTCACCTATGTGGAGGAAACGGTCCAGGACTTATTGAAGCATCTTCAAGGCGCCAGCCTCGTGATTGGTTTTAATACCCTTCGATTTGATTATGGGGTTTTGCAAGGCTACGCTTCCTACAATCTTCAAAATCTGACTTCACTTGATTTGATGGCGGATCTTCAAAGCAAGTTAAAGCACCGCCTTTCCCTGGCCCATCTTGCGGAACACACCCTGGGAGGCGCGGAAAAAAGTGCGGATGGTTTACTGGCCGTGAAATGGTGGCGCGAGGGAAAGTTTGAGCAGGTGATTGATTATTGCCGCCAAGATGTAAAGCTAACGCATGATTTGTGGATGTTTGGAAAAGAGAAGGGGTATGTTCTTTTTAAGCATAAACAAACGAATGAAATCGTGAAATGTCCGGTTAAATGGTGAGGGCCGACAAATGGCTTTTTATTGTGCATATTCCTCCAAAAATTGACGGGAATCCTAAAGTCCCTCCGATGAGAGGTGAAACGCCCCTCCTTGTAAATTAGTTCAAGGATGGTTATTTTATCGTTCACAACCGGTTACAACCTGGGAAAGGTTTTTATGCCTAAGAAATCGAAAGTCAATGTCCACGGTCTCCATGAGCAATTAATGTCGCTCAACCGCATCGGCATCGCTCTTTCCAGGGAACAGGATCTCAATCAGCTTCTAACCCTGATCCTCACCGAAAGTCGGCAATTCACCAGCGCCGAAGCCGGAAGTTTGTATGTCCGCGAGGGAAATCAACTTAGGTTTTCCGTAAGCCAAAACGATGTTTTGGAGGCCCGGAAAAAGGCCGAAGCCAAGGCTCAAAAAAAGCCTCTGGAGGTTGTACCCTCCACCTTCACCGGTTTTTATGTATCGCTGGATAAAAGCTCGCTCGCGGGTTATGTCGGAGTCACCGCTAAGGTATTGAACCTGCCGGACGCTTACAAAATCCCAGCCTCCAAGGAATACCGTTTTAACCGCTCGTTTGACGAAAAGAACAATTACCGTACGAAAAGCATGCTGATCGTCCCAATGAAAGACGCCTCCAGCAACGTGGTGGGGGTCTTGCAGCTGATCAATGCCCGCAATGGCAAACAGATCGTTGCCTTTGACAAGCATTTCGAGAATATGGTGCTCTCCCTCGCAAGCCAAGCGGCCATCGCCATCAAAAACGCTCTCTTGACCCAGGAATTGAAGGAAGCTTATTTGGACACGATATTCCGTCTGTCTGTCGCGGCGGAATACAAGGATGACGATACAGCGGTGCATATTCACCGCATGAGCCGTTATTCGGCCATATTGGCGGAAGGACTTGGGCTATCCGCACATGAAGTGGAAAGTATCCGGTATGCTTCGCCCATGCATGATATTGGGAAACTAGGAGTACCCGATTCTATCCTTATGAAACCGGGAAAATTAACTCCTGCGGAATTTAAAGAGATGCAGAACCATACCGTTTTCGGCGGAAAGATATTGGAAAACGCGAAGGCCGAGTTGTTAAAAGTATCGGAAGAGATCGCTATGACCCATCATGAAAAATGGGATGGCTCGGGTTACCCGAGAGGGCTCAAAGGCGACAACATTCCCCTGACCGGACGGATTGTCGCTCTTGCGGATGTGTTTGATGCGCTCACCACCAAACGCTGCTATAAGCCGGCCTTTTCGCTTGAGGAATCTCTCCGCATCATTCGGGAAGGGACCGGGCGTCATTTTGACCCGAACGTCATTCAAGCTTTTAACAACAATTTAGAAAGAATTCTCGCGGTCAAGGCGCAATTCAGCAGTTAACGTTGGATTCATTAAAAAGGCGGATCGGCTTCCCGATCCGCCTTTTTTTGTTGGATCGTTGAAAGTAAAAGACGATCACAAGAAAGATTTAATTTCGTACCCTCTCTCGATTAAAAAATCATCCACACGCCGGCCCACCAAAATCAGCTCCTCGCCCTTTAATGTTTCGCCAAAGTGTTTCTCAAGAATCTTTCCAACCCTTTCCAGCAGTGCGATTTGGACCCTTCTGTGGCGCAAAATTTTACTCTGATGGGTTCGAACCATATCGAACCAACGCTGGTGGGGAAAATCGATCGATGTAAGGATTTCTGTGGTCAGACAGGAATCAAGTAATCCATGGATTTGCCGAAGCCGGTCCATAAAGCGCCTGATCTATGAAAATGGAATTAATAACCCTTATGGGTTTAATGTTAAACTGTTTTATAGAAATATCCAAGGAAAACCGTTTAACCTAGAACCTTCTTTTTAAGCTAAAAGGGTAGGTTTATTTAGTTTTTTGGGCTTAGGTTGACCCTTTTAAAAGGTACTGGGCATAATGTCGCCTTCTTTGGGCCTTACATCTTTCCTCGCCCGCCCTTAGCCAAAATTTATCAAGGAGTTTTCAATGACTAAACAACTGATCGCAGGAGTTTGTTTGGCCCTACTGTCATTCGTACCAGCCATCGCTCAACAGGGGGCGCCAGCCCCAGCACCCGCGGCCGCGCCGGCCGTTAAGGCAAAGACCAAACCCGTAAACGACGAAGCAGGAATCAAAAAGATGTTCGATGAGTTTTCCCAAGCTTGGGCCGCAGGTGATGCCAAGGCCATGGCCTCCCATTGGGTGAAGGATGGTTCACTGATTAACCCCTTTGGTCAAGATGCTTGGACCCGCGAGGATGTTGAAAAAATTGTCGCTGCCGATACCCAAATGATGAAGGGTTCAACACAAACCTTTGACGACTACAAGTTTCGCTTCGTTTTGCCGGGATTCGCTCTGGTGGATTGCACCGCAACGGTGGGGGGTATGAAAAATGCCGATGGAACGGACGCCCCGGTTCAAAAGTTTCATCTCTACTCGGCTGTAGCCTTGAGGGATAAAACCTGGTATGCCCTATCGATTCGTCCCTATGCTTTTGTGCCGATGCCCGGCGCGGCGGCAGCGGCACCTGCGGCGGATACAACTCTTCCTCCTGCCGTTTCCACACCCAGCGCCACGCCTTCCCTACCATTACCTGCGGATAATAAGTAGTTTTTTAATAGCAGAAGCTAAAAGCCTTCCCCATTTAGGGGAAGGCTTTTTTTTTCAGATTTTTTTAGTTATTCGTGGAATGATAGAAAAATAAATTTAACTGATTTTAAAGAAGGCCGAAGGCATGGGTTCAAACCAAGTCGTCATCGTGGGGGGGGGCGTCATTGGGCTTTCCATCGCCTATCACCTAAATGAAAAGGGTATCCAGCCGATCTTGTTGGAAAAGTCAGCCTTTGCTCGGGAAGCTTCATGGGCCGGCGGTGGTTTTCTAGATCTTCGCAGCGCTTCCCGGGTCGATCCCGAATTCTTTTATTTTTGCAGCAAGTCCTTTCATCTTTTTCCGGACTGGTGTGAAAAGTTAAAAAAAGAAAGCGGGGTCGATCCTGAGTTTGTACGATCGGGAAGCTTGGACTTGGCCTTTAATGAAGAGGAGGAATCGTCCATCCGCTTGATGGAAAAATCCATGGGAACTTATGAAGAAAAGGGAAGCTGGCTAACTCCGAAAGAAGTTCTAAAAATTCAACCGAACCTTTCTCCCCACTTGAAATCGGCTTTTTTCGTGGAGGGGACAAGCCAAATCCGACCGCCCCGATTGGGAAGGGCGCTATTGGAGTTCCTTCAAAGCAAAGGGACACAATTAAGAGACCGGGAACCGGCAGAGGATTTTATTTTGCAAGGAAGTAGGGTCACGGCCGTAAAAACTTCCAAGGGAACCCTTGAGGCGGATCAAGTGGTTTTAACGGCGGGTCCCTGGACGGGGGCCTTGTGTGAAAAACTTCAATTTTCAATCCCCACCCAGCCCATCCGGGGGCAGGCCATCCTGTTTAAAGATGATCCCGGCCTGGTGAAACATATCCTTTTTACGGGCTTGGGAAAGAATTTTGTTTATATGGTACCCCGCTTGGACGGCCGTCTTTTTGTCGGGAGTACCTTGGAAAACGCCGGGTTTGAAAAAGCGGTCACGCCCGAGGGAGAAGAAAAACTGCAAAGGGGCGCCCGGTTTCTTTGCCCCCACCTGACCCCCGACCGGGTGGAATACCGTTGGTCGGGTTTACGGACCGGTTCGGTGGACGGCTGGCCCTATCTGGGAAGGCTTCCCGGCTTGGAAAATGTTTGGCTGGCCACGGGCCATTACACCCATGGTCTTTTACAATCGGCGATCACGGGCCGTTTGATGGCCCAGGCCCTCACCGGCGAAAAAACCGATTTATCCTTGGAACCCTTCGCGCCTTCCCGTCAGGCCCATTCCAAGGCAGGGTTGTAATAAAAGACGGTGTTTTTGGCGTTTTTTAAATTAAAATAATGTCCCTTTAAACCTTCTCATTTAAGGAATTTCGCATGAGCCTTCTGATTACCGGGGCCTATGGTTTTATCGCCTCGCGCCTGACACACTTCTTGATTCAATCGGGTCAAAATAATTTACTGCTTTGCGATAAGGCGGACTACCTTTCCACCCGGTCCTGCGCTAAGGGCCTCGAAACTTCTCCTTTTATTGACCGCGACCAGCTGTTGAACCGTCTATCTGATTTAAACGATGTCACCGCCGTTCTCCACCTGGGAGCATGTACCGATACGGGCAACCACGATGAGGTGTACATGGCGAAGATGAACACCCAATACACCCAGGCCCTTTGGAAATGGTGCTCCGAAAAGCGGCTACCTCTGGTTTACGCCTCCTCGGGCGCCACCTACGGCCGGGGTGAGGAAGGCTATTCGGACGCCCATTCCGAAACCTCCCGCTACAAACCCCTCAATGTCTATGGAAAGAGCAAACACCTCTTCGACCTTTGGGCGCTCGAGCAAAAAACCGCCCCGCCTCGCTGGTACGGCCTGAAGTTTTTTAACGTTTACGGAATGGATGAGAATCATAAGGGCCGAATGGCCTCGCCCATCTTTCACGGGTTTCATGAAATCGAAAAAACCGGAAAGATGACTCTGTTTCGATCCCACAAGGAAGGCATCGGCGATGGGGAACAAAAGCGAGACTTCATTTTCGTGGATGACATCGTGAAGCTGTGTCTTTTTTGCCTGAATCAAAACCCGCCGTCGGGCATTTACAATTGCGGTACCGGAACGGCCCGCACCTTTTTTGACCTGTCCAAGGCGCTTTTCAAGGCCGTGGGAAAAGAGCCAAGAATCGAGTGGGTGGACACCCCGGAAAAATTCCGGTCTGGCTACCAATATTTCACCCAGGCCGAAATGGGAAAGATCCGCCAGGCGGGTTATTCCAGGCCCTTTCTTCCAATCGAGGATGGGATTCAAAAATACGTGGAGTGGTTAAAAAACCAATAGGAGAAATTCGAATGAGTCAAACACCGGTTGTTCTTCAAACCCATATCCCGGGTGCGCCCGAACCCAAGCGGGGCAAGGTGAGGGATATCTATGATTTGGGAGACAAACTGCTAATCGTGGTCACCGACCGCATTTCGGCTTTCGATGTTATCATGCCCAACGGCATCCCGGACAAGGGCGTGGTTTTAAACCAGATTTCACTTTACTGGTTCAAGCAGGTCGAGGGGATTATCCCTAACCACGTGATCTCCACGGATATCTCCACGCTTCCCGAACCCTTTCGGAAGGCGGAGAGTCAGCTTCTTCACCGCTCCATGATCGTCAAAAAGGCCCAGCCTCTGCCCGCCGAATGCATCGTGCGAGGCTATTTAACCGGGTCGGGGTTGAAGGAATATCAAAAGACTGGCAAGGTCTGCGGAATCGAACTCCCCAAGGGCTTGGTCGAATCGTCCCGCATTCAGGAACCTATCTTCACCCCCTCTACCAAGGCTGAACAGGGCCATGACCTCAATATTTCTTTCGAAGAAATGAAAAAAATATTGAATAACGATTCCGTGGCGGAAAAGGTGAAGGGTACAAGCCTGACCATTTATAAAAAGGGCCGGGATGTGGCGGACGCAAAGGGAATCATCATCGCCGATACCAAATTTGAGTTTGGCTTATTGGATGGAAAGTTGATCCTCATTGACGAGGTCATGACTCCCGATTCTTCCCGGTTCTGGCCCAAGGTGGATTATCAAGAAGGGGTTTCCCAGAAGAGTTACGACAAGCAATTCGTCCGGGATTACCTGGAAACCCTGAAAGATTGGAATAAAACGCCCCCGGGTCCAGTTTTGCCCGGGAATATCGTGGAAAAAACCAGGGAGAAATATGTGGAAGCCTTTGAGCGTCTCACGGGCCGAAAGTTCGGCGATTTTTCAGCTTATTAAAGACTTCATGCCTTATTGGGTTGTTTTTTGAAGTTCCAAATGGGCTCAGTTACAATAGCCCGCGTTGAATCAAGAGGGAGGACGGAATGATCAAGACGCTTTTCATCCAGACTTGGCCCTGGTGGGCCGGGGGTTTGGGAATCGGTTTGACCGCCTTAGGGTTGGCCTGGTTTACGGGAAAAAGGCTGGGGGTCACCGGCGGTTTTGAGGATGCCTGCGTCCTGATCGCCAAAGATAAAACCAAAGACGGTTGGAAATTCTTTTTCATTTTAGGTCTTCCCTTGGGCGGGGCCTTAGCCACCATCGGTCACTGGTCCTGGACCTTCCTTTTCGGACAGCTGGATGCCCTGACCATGGGAAGCTTTTTCATCAAATTCATTTGGCTCTTTCTCGCCGGTATCATAGTAGGGTACGGGGCCCGCTGGGCGGGGGGATGTGTCAGCGGCAACAGCATCATGGGTATTCCCCTGGGCAGCAAAATGTCCATTATCGCCACCGTGGGGTTTCTAACCGCGGGCATCCTGATGGCCCACATGATCTTCAAATTCTTTGGGGTGAACTGATATGGCCATTAAAAAACCCATTTCTAAACTCAAATTGAAAAAATCGGTTCGTAAAGCTCCGTCTGTTTCAAGCGCCTCATTTGAAACCTCCGTCAATCCATGGTTCCTGGGCGGTTTCGGCCTGCTCTTTGGCTACTTTCTTTCTAAATCCCAGGCCACCGATTATGACGCCATGATGGACATGTTCCGTTTTAAGAGCGTCCAATTGTGGGGCGTCATCGGGATGGCCATTTTCATTGTGTCCTTGGGGTTATTGATCCTTCCCTTGATCCATAAGCCGACCCTCTCCGGCAAGCCTTTAGATTGGAAGCCTTTAAAATTTCATCCCAATCGTATCTTTGGGGCGCTGGTTTTTGGCACGGGCTGGGCCCTCTCGGGAGCCTGTCCCGGTACGGCCTTGACCCAAATCGGCGAAGGCAAGCTCATGGCCATCGCCACGGTGGGCGGCATCCTGGCCGGGGTCTGGCTTTACCGCAAATACCCAAGGGTGAGCGAAAAAGACGAAGAAGTGTGTTAAAAGGCCTCCATCCTTTTTTTTGCTGTCTGGTTCTTCTTTTTCCTTCCTGGGGCCTGTCGGCGGCACAGGGGATTGAAAACAACCTTTCTTACGACCCGGATGTCAGTCTCTCTCATTTTCCCTCCAAAATAGTTAACGACCTCCCGCATTTTTTCATCGATGAAAATATCGCTCCCCTCGCCGTGGGTACCGCGGCCACAGCATTGGATTGGAGCCTCCTGGACGGTCAAAATAGCCTGGCCGCGGATCTCCAAAACTGGAATACCCAGCCTCTTTTTGATTTCGGGGATTTCTACGGCGAAGGATGGGTGGAAGGCGGCTTAGGCCTAAGCGGGTGGGGCTTGGGAGCGCTCACGAACGACCTTAGGCTTCAAGAATTCGGACGGGACACCCTAGAGGCCCTGGCCTATGACGGGGTGGTGGCTGCGGGGTTCAAGTTCACGGTGCAAAGGCAGCGGCCCAGCGGGGGCAACACCTATTCCTTCCCCTCGGGCCATTCCATCACGGCCTTTTGTTTCGCGCCCGTGGTCACAAAATACTGGGGCTGGGAAGCGGGCGCCGCCACTTATCTCTTGGGAACCATCGACGGGTTGGCCCGGGTGGAAGGCCATTACCATTACCTGTCGGATGTCTTTGCGGGGGCGACCTTCGGCATCCTTATCGGCAACGCGGTGGTCTACACCCCCAAAGACATGATTGTCTCCATCGGGCTGGGCAGTTTGGAAGTGGGAATGAAATTCTAAACAGGGCCGCCCCGGTGGTTTTAAGGTTTTTTCGCTCCATATTTCGAAAAAATATCCGTAATCGGCGGCAATCCCACGGCGTGGCCGAAGGGGGAAATGCCGTACATGTCCAGGATCGTGCTTAAGATACGGTAGTGGTTGATGGTTTCGGGGTATTTTCCGGGGCGGACCATCGCCCCATAGATGATGGTGGGTATCTGGTTGGCCTTGGTGCGCTTGTCGTCCTCATCCCATGAAATGATCAAAAGGCTCTTGTTCGAGGGGTCTTGGCACCAATCGGCGTAGTCCGCGAGGCTCTTTTTAAGCCAGGTGTCGGCTTCTTTTGGGGACCCGTCGTGCATGTCGTGGTCCAGGTCGGGGATCACCCAGGAAACCGCCGGCAGGTCGTTGAAATTTTTCGGGAAAGCGCTAAAGGGCAGGTTGCAGGTCACAGGAACGTTGCCGCCCACCTGGAAATCGACCCAGGGGCAGTGCTTGCGGGCGTACCGGCCCGAAAAACAAACGGTGGAACCCATCGAGGGGAGGCCCTCCGAATAGCCCGCGAAGCCGTCACCCGCCGCCAAGAGGGAAGCCGCCATGTTGGGCGTGTTTCCCGCGTCCACCGGGCATTGGTCGTGCCCCGTCCCGTTTTGGGTGTAGGGATCGCCCGCGAAAAGGACCATGTAGTTCAGCTCGCTGTTGTGGCCCTCCGCGAAGGATTGGGTCATGTTGGCCCCGCCATCCGCCAAGGTGTTGAGGTAAGGCAGGGAAGAGCGCTTGCCCGGCCCCAAGATATTGTCGAAACTGCGGTTTTCCTCCATGACGATGACGATATGGGCCGGTTGGGGCGGTCTGGCG
The DNA here is from genome assembly GCA_963738405.1 of candidate division FCPU426 bacterium. Lineage (GTDB taxonomy): Bacteria > Oederibacteriota > Muellerivitia > Muellerivitales > Muellerivitaceae > CAVTWJ01. Next base: position 55,506 of record CAVTWJ010000018.1, read on the forward strand.
GGGGTAGAGTCCGGGGTTTGAAAGGCCGCTTGGGTTTGGGCCGCGCATAAACCCGCCGCCCCAAATAGGATGAAGAGCCATCGATAACTGTTTTTCATAAAGTCCCTCCGCGTTATTTAGGCAAACTCAAATTGAAAGAATATTATAAATCACCCCTGGCTGGGTTAACCCAGCCGGTCTAGTTCCTTACCCACCTCTTCCATCAAGGGCTCAATCATCTTTAGGCTGAAATCGAACTTGATCCCCGCCGATTTAAAAATCTCAGGCAGGGTTTGGGTCCCGCCGACCGCAAGGCCCTGCTTGTAGAGGCGCACCCCCTCTTTTTTGTCCCGCCGGAAGTTCTTCCAAACCTGAAGCGCGCCCAGCTGCGCAATGCCGTATTCGATGTAGTAAAAGGGCAGTTCGAAAATATGAAGCTGCCGGTGCCAAAGGGAGGCCTGTATTTCTTCCAGCCCCGTCCAATCCTCCGTCCCCCCAAATCGCTTCCGCAGGGAAACCCAGTAAGCGGACCTTTCTTCCCGTTTGTGGTTCGGATGGGTGTAGATCCAGTGCTGAAAGGCGTCAATGGTGGCGATCCAGGGTAAGAGCAGGATCACATCCTCCAAATGGCGCCGGATGGACCGGGTGGCGTCCTGGGGGTTGGGGTAAAACTCACCTAGATAAGGATCCCCCATCAATTCCATGCTCATGGAAGCCACCTCGCAAAATTCCATAGGCGCGTGGCGGTAAGGCGAAAAGGGAATCAACCGGGAAGCGAACCCATGCATGGCGTGCCCGCCTTCGTGAAGCAGGGTGCGCACGTCATTGTCCAAACCCACGGCGTTCATGAAAATAAAGGGCAGGCGGGTTTCCGATAATGTCGTGTTATAGCCTCCGGGGGCCTTGCCCTTGCGGGATTCCAAATCCAAAAGGCCCAAGGTCCTCATGGTATTAAACTGGTCCCCAAATTGGGAGTCCACTTGTCTCAAGATTTTCTCGCAGGCCTCGACCAATGTTTCCATCTTCTCGAAAGGTTTCAGCGGCGGCTTTCCCTCCGGATCAACCGACAGGTCCCAAGGCCTTAAGGTCTCTAGGCCCATTTTTTCTGCGCGCTTTTTTTGTATCTTCAGAACTAAAGGACGGATAGCTTTTTCGGCGCTTTCGTGAAAGGCCTCGCAATCCGCCGGGGAATAATCAAATCGTTCCTTTCGACGGAAGACGTAATCGCGGTAATTGCCGAACCCGGCATTCGCCGAAATTTTGATTCTCAATTGAAGCATCTGATCGAAAAGCTCCTCAAATCTGGTCTTTTCTTTCAACCGCCGTTCGGCAGTCAAGCGCCAGGCTTCCTCCCGTGTTTTCCTGTCCGGCGATTCCAGGTAGCGCCCCATTTGCTGAAGGGTCTGCTCCTTGCCCTCGTATTGCACGGTCAGGGTGCCGCTGAGCTTTTGGTATTGCTGGGAAAGCTTTTCCACCTCTGTTTCCAATGGCACGTTTTCTTCCCGGTAGAGGGCCAGCTGGTTTTCCACCGACCTGTTGAAGAGGGAGAAACTCTGAGCAGGCAGTTGGGAACGATGTGGGCAATTCCAATACTTTTTAAGCAAGGCGAAAAAGCGGGGTTTGCTGGGTTCAGAAATGTTTTGAAGAAACTCCAGGTAAGCCTGCTCAGTTTGGGGGTCGTCGGTGGCGCAGGTCATGCGGACATAGCGAAGGGACCCCTCTTCGTCCAGGGCATCCTCAAATTCCCCCAGATTCTTCAGCCAAAGTTCCAATTCCTTTGGGGTGGAAAGGGGCCGTTGTTCCAACTCCGTGAATATTTTTTCCACCGTGGGCCAATCTCCCAGGTCAGCCTTCGAGGGAACAAATAAGCGGGGAAATTCGTGGGGCAGGGTTGCCGGGTCCAGCAAAGCCATGGAAGCCTCCAGACGAGGGATTAAGTGAAAGGCCGACTTTAACAAAGACGTAATGGGAATAAAAGGTTGAGAAAATAGGTAAGTTTACGCGCTATGGTTTTGTTGTCATTGCGAGGAGCAGCCCCAATCGGGGCGGTTTGCGACGTGGCAATCTCGGTTCGTTGGTTGCGTTGGTACATGGTTCGACTTTTAATGGGCGCCCCGTTATAATCCGGCCATGACGGTTTATTCCTATTCCCGAATCAATACCTACTTCACCTGTCCCGCTCAATTCCAATACCGATACATCCTCAAGCTCCCTTCCCCCGTGGCCGAAGGGGTCGAGCTGTTTCTTGGCTCCCGTTTTCACGAGACCATGGAATATCTTTACCATCAGGTTCCCCAAAAGGTCCCCACGGTCAACGAACTGATGGATTTTTTCAAGAAACACTGGGCCAACCACTATCAAGAGGCCATGGAAAAGCAAAAGCAGAAGCAGTTTTCAGACCCCTTAAGAATCACCCACGAGGGCCAAACCGTGGAAGATTACTTCCAAAAGGGCCAGCTCTACCTGGAAAACTATTACCACCAGTACCATCCCTTCGACCAGGACAAGACCGAAGCCATTGAAATGAGGGTGGCTTTCGATTTGGATCCCCAAAAGCAGTACCGCATGCAGGGCTACATCGACCGCCTGGGCCGGGACGATGAGGGAGTGCTTTGGATCCACGACTACAAGACCAGCTCCCGCAAAATAAGCGAGGAAGACGTAAAGAACGAGGACCAATTGGCCCTTTACCAGATCGGCCTGTCCCAGCATCCCCGCTTTGGGGCCAAGGAAAAGATCAAGCACATCTGGCATTTCGTGGCTTTTGAGAAGGACCAGGTGGTGGGGGAGCGCAACGCCAAGGAAATCGAATGGCTTAAAACGAAATACATCAGCAAGATCAAGACCATCGAAAAGGCCCAGGACTTTCCCACCAAAACCAGCCCCCTTTGCGGCTGGTGTGAATACCTAAGCCTTTGCGCCGATGGGCAAGCCTCCGTGCAAAACAAGAAACGCATCAAGGAAGAAAAGGCCGCCGCCCAAAACCCTGAAAAATCAAAAACCGAAAAGGCGCCGGTCATCGTTTCGGAAATTTCCAAGCCTATCCCTGAGCCGGTCCCCGCCTCAGTTTCTCCAGAAACAGCCCTTAAATCAAAGCGCCGAAAAGGCGCTTATGTCTCCCAGGATCAACTCACACTCTTCTAATTGTTAGAGCGTTCAATCCAAGGCAAAAAATCGATTCTTACTTTTCCACCGATTGGGTCTGGGCGTGGATCAGCTTTTCCAGGGCCTCCTGGAGCGCCGGGTTTTTCTCTTCCATGATCTTTTCCACGAAATGCCAAGCCTCAGGTTTTTGAAGCTGGATCAAGGCCTCAATCGCCGCCAGCCTAATATCCAACGAGTAGGTCTTTCCCCTTAAAAGGGGTTTCTTCCGGGCGAAATCCTCCAGCGTTTCCATAGCCGAGGGGTCCTTCATATCCCCCAGGGCCTGGCAGACCGCCATAAGGTATTTCTCATTATCAGGAAACCGCCCCTCCCGCACCTTGGCCGCCTTGATCAAAACGGGGATCACGGCCTTAAAACCGATCTTTCCCGCGACCTTAGCCGCCATGGCGGCGATTTCCTCCGAATCATCAAAGAGCGCGCAGCGCAGGGCCAGCCCCGCTGCTGGGTCCTTGAGCTGTTCGATCAAGCCTAGAAGATTCAATTTGAGCTCCCGGCTTCCACGGGCCAGCCACCCGGCCAGCAATAGCCCCAGCGATGGATCAAACCCCGATATGCGCAACAGAGGAAGAAGTGACTTCACCTGTTCTTCGGTATTCATATCCGCCAACTGTTCCCCTAGCGAAGACTGGAGGGGCTCTCGCAATTCGGAAAGTATGGGAAGGAGATTGGCTTTCTCGAAAGCGGGGGCCTTGGCGAAATCCTGAAGCAGAAGGGGCGCCGCCATTTCCCCCAGCAGGGGAAAGTGCCTAAGTTGGCCGGCTCGGAATGCGCAAGCCGCGAGTTTTCTCACCATCGCGGGGTTGGAACGCTCAAAGAGCCAGTGCCTCGCGATATGGGTTCGATCGGGAAAGGCGGTGCTGTCCTCATCGGCGTGAAAGTGCAGGGTCGCCAATAGCGTTAGCACATGCGACTCGTTCTTGGTCTGCAGGGCCGGATCCACCAGGTCCCAGGCCAACAAAAGGCCGCTTTGATAGAGGGAAGGGGAATTCTCATTTCCCAAAAGCGAATTTAGTTTCTCCAAAACCTGATCCACCAATTCCTGGCGGTGAACCCAGGGCCGGGCGTCCATCAAATGGGTCAAGGAAAGTTCCCGTTCGTAGCGGTCTCCCGTCAGCCCCTCCGCCAAGCGACCCACGGTTTTTTCCACCAGTTCCGATTTTCCCTGGGCGCCCCAACGGGCCAGGCAGTCGTTCACCAACCCCGCGGTGGCGGGGTCAAATAAAACTTGGGTCCAGCCGTTTTCCACGGCCGTTTCCATCAAGGGCACCATGGCTTCCACCGTGTCCTTTTCCAACAGTTCGCCGTCAGAAGCCTTGAACCATTTGGCGATATGCTCAAACTCCGGGCCGTTCTGTTCGACCCGGCTTAGAAGGCGGTCAAAAAGTTTCTCAAAGGAAAGAGCCAAGGCCGCAGATTCGGAACTGGCGCCCACCATGCTTCGCTGAAGCTGGGCGTGTTGCCAGGCCTCCGCCACGAAAGAAAGAAGCGTGACCCTCGCGGAAATGTCTTTGGTATCCATGGCTGCGGGAGAAGGGATGGGAGGCAGGAGGGAGGATTCAATATTAAAGGAAGGCGAAGGGGCCGCGAAAACCGGCATGGGTTCGACCGGAGCCGATTTCACCGCCGGTGTTGGCTCTGCAATAGGCAATGAGGCGGCGGAAATTTCCGTGAGGGGTGGAACCGTGGCGGCTACTTCCTTCACGGGTGAGGCCACAATTTCAAAATCCCGCGTCTCATTTTCCTCCAGCATGCGCAAATGGGGGGTATGGTCGATTAAATCTTTGTTGGGTTTCGCTACCGGAAGGGTTGCCCATTTCAGCCAGAGCACCAATTCACCCACGGTGCAATGGGGCTTCACCTCTAAGCCGCCGATGCCTTTGTTTTCCAGCATCTCGGTGAAGTCGAACATCTCGGCCCATTCGGATCCGTTTAAAAATAATTTCGAATCCCGCCTCCAAATAATCAAAAGGCTGACCTTTTCCGCCATGCGGACCAAGGCCTTGTGGAGTTTTTGGATGGATTGAGCCACGAAGGGGCTTTCGACGGAATAAAAAGAAACGTAACTCAGAGCCGTTTTCAAATCGTGGCCCAGTAAAGGAAGCTGGGACAGGTCATTTTCGGGAACGGCAACCGCTTGAACTTTAGGCATAGAAACCTCCAGGAAGGTAAAAGATGCCGTATTTCATGCGGTAGTTGAGATGTTTGGGAAAGGAGGGAAGGGAACCCTCAAGCTCAAATTAGCACTCGGGGTGGAGGCCCAACAGCGAAAAAGGGCTTTTTTAGGGCCTTTCGTTTTCCCGGCGGGATGTTGTTGAACGTTTTCTGAAAACGTTCAGACATGAAGAGAGGATGAATTTTAGAGTTATTGTTCCTGTTCGGGACTGTGGTGGCGAAACCTTAGGTGATAAAAATGAGCAATTTTTAAATCGGAACTATATTTTGACTTTCTAAAACACCCAAACATACCCCAATTCTTTTTGCCACAGATTCATGGGATAAATGGGATTAGTTTTTAAGATTTCATCCAATTCATCTCATGCATCTGTGGCTAAATAGTTTTGCTGTTTTTGTTTAGTCCTTTGTCGCAAATAGCGTAAGCCCGTTATGAATTTCCGATTCCGCCCATTTTCAAGAAAAAGAACCCTTGTCCTATTTTTTTTATGAGTAGTGTCATAAAAATTTTCACCGAATGCCTGTAGCTTGCCCCAGTCGAAGCTATTAACCTCTATGGATTTGGAGGGAAACCATGGTTTCCTTATCTCCCGCCCCCGCCGCCCCCGCTATCCCGAAAAATGACCCGAGAATCCGGCGGATCATGACCCTCATGAACGCCTCCGGCAAAAAGCGCGATGCCCTGATCCAGGTGCTTCACGCGGTTCAGGAACTATTCGGCTATCTGCCCCGGCAGGTCATTGAGATGATCGCCAAGGAGCTTCGCCTCCCCGCCTCCCAGGTCTATGGGGTCGTCACCTTTTACCATTTCTTTACCCTCAAGCCCCACGGCGAGCACACCTGCGTGGTTTGCACGGGAACGGCCTGCTACGTGAAGGGTGCCCACGCCTTGCTGGATGAGATGAACAAGGGCTTCCAAATCAAGCCGGGGGATGTCACCAAGGACAACAAGCTGGGCCTTCAAACCGCCCGCTGCATCGGCTCCTGCGGGCTGGCCCCCGCGGTGGTTTATGACGGCGAGGTTATGCCCCGCATGAAACCGGAAGATATCGTCGCGAAAATGCGGGAGAAGCTGGGGGTGACAGCATGAAAAATCACGCCCTCTACAACTTACGGGAAAAATTAGCCGCCGATAGGGCGCAGAACACAAAAAAAGTCTGCGTCTGCATGGGCGGAAGCTGCGTCTCCTCCGGCGCCCAAAAAATTCTCGACCGCATGAAGGAAGAAGCGGGACAGATGCAGGGTTCGGGCATTGAGGTGAAGCCGGTGGGTTGCATGGGGGCCTGCGCCAAGGGGCCGCTGGTGCGCATCGAAGCCGACGACGTGATCTATCAAAAAATCACGCCGGAAAATTACAAGCCAATCCTCCACGACCATTTCAAGAACCGTAAAGCCATTCCCCACATGGTGATCTTTTCCGACACCGATGCCCAGCCCACCCTCAAATCCAGCGAGCATGCCTTCTATAAAAACCAACGCATGATCGTTTTGGAAAACTGCGCCCGCATCGATCCGGACAGCATTGACGATTACATCGCCATCGGGGGCTACAAGGCCCTTCAAAAAGCCCTGACCCAAATGTCGCCGGAGGAAGTGATCGCCGAGGTCAAGCACAGCGGCATCCGCGGCCGTGGCGGCGCTGGGTTCCCCACCGGCAACAAGTGGGAGATGTCCTATAAGTATGTGGGCGAGCACAAGTACCTGGTCTGCAACGGCGACGAGGGCGACCCGGGCGCCTTTATGGACCGGTCCGTACTCGAAAGCGATCCCCATCGGGTCTTGGAAGGAATGATCCTCGGCGGCTACGCCATCGGCGCAAGCCGAGGCTTTGCCTATATCCGTGGGGAATACCCCCTGGCCATCCAACGCTTCGGAACCGCCATCCAGAAGGCTAAAAAACTGGGCCTGTTGGGCAAGAATGTTTTGGAAACCGAATTTTCATTTGATGTTGAAATCCGCATCGGCGCGGGCGCCTTTGTTTGCGGGGAAGAAACCGCGCTGTTAGGTTCCATCGAAGGTAAAAGAGGAACCCCCCATCCCCGTCCGCCCTACCCGGCGGAAAAGGGCCTCTGGGGCATGCCCACCATCATCAATAACGTCGAAACCTTCGCCAATATCGCCCCCATCGTGGAACGGGGCGGGGAATGGTACGCCGGCATCGGCACTCCCAAAAGCACGGGTACCAAGGTGTTCGCGCTCTCGGGCTGTATCCAAAACACCGGCCTGGTGGAAGTGCCGGTCGGCACCACCCTGCGTCAGGTGATCTTCGATATCGGAGGGGGCATCCCCAACGGTAAAAAATTCAAGGCCGCCCAAACCGGCGGTCCCTCGGGGGGCTGTATCCCCGAACAGCATCTGGATACCCCGCTGGATTACGACGCCCTGACCAAACTGGGTTCCATCATGGGTTCGGGGGGCTTGATCGTCATGGACGAGGGTTCCTGCATGCCGGACGTGGCGCGGTTTTTCATGGAATTCTGCATGGACGAATCCTGCGGCAAATGCGTGCCCTGCCGGGTCGGTACCAAGCAGATGTACGACCTGCTCACCAAAATCTGCAAGGGAACGGCCACCGAATACGATTTGGAACTTTTGGAATCCCTGGCGCCGATGGTGAAAGAAACCAGCCTCTGCGGCTTGGGCCAAAGCGCCCCCAACCCGCTGCTTTCAACCCTTCGCTATTTCCGGGACGAGTATTTGGCCCACGTGAAAGAAAAACGCTGTCCCGCGGGAGTCTGTAAATTTACCCCTGAACTCGCGGAGGTGCGGTCATGAGCGAACCTATCACCCTGACTATCGACGGCAAGGAAGTCCAGGCCCAGCCTGGGGAGATGCTCCTTTCGGTTTGCCGCAAGAACGGCATCTATATTCCCACGCTCTGCCATTTCGACGGGCTGTCGGAAATGGGCGCCTGCAGGCTTTGCCTGGTGGAAATGGAGGGAACCCCCCGCCTTTTCGCCACCTGCGTGACCCAGGTGAACGCCAACCAGAAGATCCATACCAACAGCGAGAAACTGCAAAAGTACCGCCGGATGATCGTGGAACTGCTTTTTTCGGAACGCAACCACATCTGTTCCATCTGCGTGGCCAACAACCATTGCGAACTGCAGGATTTGGCCAAGTCCGTCGGCATGGAACATGTGCGGTTTCCCTACCTGCAGCCCCAGGCGGAAATGGACCTGTCCCATACCCGCTATGTCATCGACAACAACCGCTGCGTCATGTGCACCCGCTGCGTGCGGGTCTGTGACGAGGTGGAAGGCGCCCATGTGTGGGATGTCATGGGACGCGGGGCCAATTCCCGCATCGTGTCGGGTTTTCACGACCCCTGGGGCGCCTCCGCCGACTGTACCTGGTGCGGCAAGTGCAGCATGGTCTGCCCGGTGGGCGCCATCTGGCCGAAGGAAGCCTCCCAGGGCAACCTTCTGCGGTTTCCCAAATTGGTCTCCGAACTGGTGGAAAAGAGGAATGAGCCATGAGCAAAAAAAAGATCGCGACGGTTTGGCTGGGCGGCTGTTCGGGATGCCATATGTCCCTGCTGGACATTGACGAGCGGATTCTGGATGTGGTGAAGCTGGCCGACATCGTGAAGAGCCCGGTGGTGGACGGCAAAGCCTTTCCCCCGGTGGATATCGCCCTGGTGGAAGGGGCCATCTCCAGCGAGGAACACCTGGCGGAAATAAAACATATCCGCGCGAACGCGAAATTCTTGATCGCCTTCGGCGATTGCGCGGTCACTTCCAACGTTCCCTCTCTACGCAACCTGGTGGGCACCGACGTGGCCCTCCGGCGCGCCTATATCGAGGCCGAAAGCAATGTGCCCGGCAAGATGCCGCCGGGAGACGGCCTGGGGGTTTCCCGTCTGCTCCCCAAGGTGATGCCGCTGCACCAGGTCGTGAAGGTGGACTATTACCTTCCGGGCTGCCCCCCGGACGCGGACCTGATTTTCGACATCCTCGCCGCCCTCCTAACCGACAAGACACCCGAGATTACGAACGAAAGGAAGGCCTCCTATGGCTGATCCCAAAATCATCAAAATCAACCCCGTGACCCGCATCGAGGGCCACGCGAAAATATCCCTCTTCCTCGACGACAAAAACGAGGTCAAGGACGCCCAGTTCCACGTGGATGAATTCCGCGGGTTCGAGAAGTTCTGCGAAGGGCGTCTCTATACCGAAATGCCGGTTATCACGCCCCGCATCTGCGGCATCTGCCCGGTGTCCCATTCACTCGCCAGCGCCAAGGCCTGCGATTCCATCCAGCGGGTGGCGATCCCCGAGACGGCGGTCAAACTGCGCCGGGTGATGCAGTTGGGCCAGCAGTTGTCTTCCCACGCGCTTTCTTTCTTTTACCTTTCCGCCCCCGACTTTTTACTGGGATGGGATTCGGACCCTGCCCTTCGCAACGTGGTGGGACTGGCCGAAAAATTTCCCGATGTGGCCAAGCGGGGCATCCGCCTCCGCAAATTCGGCCAGGAAATTTCCCAGCACCTGACGGGCAAGAAAATTCATACCGACGGGGTGATTGCCGGCGGCATGACGAACCCCATGAAGCCTGAAAGCCGGGAAGCCCTCCTCAAGTGGATTCCCGAGGCACTGGAAACTTCCCAGATCGGTTTGAAGCTTCTCAAAGACTACATGGCCTCCCATAAAGAAGAGGTGGAAAGCTTCGCGCCTAGCGACACCCTGCACATGGGAACGGTGGCCCCTGACGGCACCCACGAGCTCTACGACGGCAAACTGCGCTGGGTAGACGCTTCGGGCAAGATCGTGAAAGACCAGGTCAACCCGGCCGATTACCTCACCTACATCGCCGAGATGCCGGTGGAATTTTCCTATCTCAAATACCCCTACTACAAACCGATGGGCTATCCCCAAGGCATCTACCGGGTGGGGCCGCTAGCCCGCCTCAACGTGGCTTCCAAGATGAAGACGCCCAAGGCCCAGGTGGAATTCGAGGCCTTCAAGGCGCTGGGCAAGGGAAGGGCGGTCAACGGAACTTTCTTTTATCACTATGCCCGGCTGATTGAAACCATTTCCACGGTCGAGGAAATCGAGATGCTCTTAACCGATAAGGACATCCTCTCCACCGACGTGCATGTCGTGGCTTCACGCAACGCCACCGAAGGGGTCGGCTGCTGCGAGGCCCCCCGGGGAACGCTGTTTCACCACTACAAGGTGGACGCCGCAGGCGCCCTGCTCAAAGTGAACCTGCTGATTGCCACGGGGCAGAACAATCCCTCCATGAACCGCTCGGTGCTGGAAGTGGCCCGGCAGTACGTGAAGGGCGCGGACGTGAAGGAAGGGGCCCTCAACCGGGTCGAGGCGGCCATCCGCTGTTACGATCCCTGCCTGTCCTGCTCGACGCATGCCCTAGGTTCCATGCCCATGGTCTTGAAGATTCACGACCACCGGGGAAACTTGATTCGGAGCGTGGAGAGGAACTAAACATGATGCTGGTCATGGGGTTCGGCAACCCCACCCGCGGCGACGACGGCGCGGGATGGGAAGTGGCGCGCAGGCTGGGGTTGCGAGAAATCCCGGCGGTGGAGACCCGTGTGTCCCAGCAGCTCAATGTGGAATTGATTGAGGAATGGGGCGCCTACGAGAAGGTGCTCTTTATCGACGCCGACCCCCAGGCGGATAGGGTGAGGGTTGAAAGGGTCGTCCCCCAGCCGAAAGCCTCCGCTTCCACCCACCACCTTGCGCCGGAAGCCCTGCTTCAGTTATCCAAAAGCCTTAAAAACGTTTCGCCTCCGCTTTACCTTTGCCGGGTTCCCGCGAGCCATTTTAATTTTTCGGAAAGTTTTTCCCCCGAAACCCGCCGGGCCTTGGACGAGGCGGTCGCGGCTTCTTTAGATTGGATTCACCAATTGCCTTTGGGGGGCCGAAGTTGAGCCGGGGAGAACGCCATGAAAAACACCAAAACCACCGAACCCATCCCGCCGCCCCCTTCCCTTTCGCTCGTCAAGGTGAAGATCACGGGCGCGGTGCAGGGCGTGGGGTTTCGCCCCTTTGTTTACCGGCTGGCGAAAGAGCATTCGCTTAAAGGTTATGTCCTCAACGGCCCCGCCGGGGTGGAGGCCGAGGCCGAGGGAACCCCTTCGAACCTTGAACTTTTTCTCAAACGGTTGAGGGATGAGAAGCCCTCCCAAGCGGTCATCGAAGATCTGACAGTCGAATTTCATTCCCCAAAAAACTACACCTCCTTTGAGATTCGGGAAAGCGGTTTGGCGGGCGCCAAAACCGTGCAGGTGCTTCCCGACCTAGCCCCCTGCCCCGAATGCCTGGCCGAATTGTTCGATTCCGCCGACCGGCGCTACCGGTACCCCTTCACCAACTGCACCCATTGCGGGCCCCGTTTTTCCATCATCGAAAAACTTCCCTACGACCGGCCCCACACCACGATGAAGGCCTTCGCCCTTTGTCCCCAATGCCGCCGCGAGTACGAAGACCCTGCCGACCGGCGTTTCCACGCCCAGCCCACCGCCTGCCCCCAATGCGGCCCGAAACTGGAAGCCTGGAACCCCCTTTCGGAGGGAGACTCCTCGGGCACGGTATTAAAAGAAAGAGAAGAGGCCCTTCTCTTGGCGGAAGACGCCCTGCTCAAGGGCCAGATCGTGGCACTGAAAGGCCTGGGCGGATTCCAGCTTTTATGCGACGCGAGAAACGAAAAAGCGGTGGCGCTTCTTCGAACCCGCAAACGGCGGGAGGCCAAACCCTTCGCGGTGATGTTTCCATCGATTGAGGAAATTAAAAAGGTTTGCCATATCAACGCCGAGGAAGAAGCGCTCCTCCTTTCTTCCGCCGCGCCCATCGTCTTAGTTCCAAAAGACCGTGTTAGCAAATGGCCCGAATGGGCCGCGCCGGAGAATCCCCAATTAGGGGTCATGCTCCCCTCCACTCCTTTACATCACATCTTGATGAGGGATCTAGGGTTCCCCATTGTGGCCACCAGCGGCAACTTATCTGAAGAGCCCATTTGTTTTGACGAGAAGGAAGCCCTGGAGCGTTTGAAGGGCCTGGCCGATCTTTTTCTCGTCCACAACCGGCCCATCGCGAGGCCTTTGGATGATTCAGTGGCTCGGGTCATCGCGGGCAAACCCCAAATTCTCCGCCGGGCCAGGGGCTACGCGCCTATGCCCATTCTCTTAAAAGAAATGGGAGAGACCGTTTTGGCCTTTGGGGCTTATTTAAAGAACACCGTAGCCCTGGCCAAGGACGACAAGGTTTTCTTGAGCCAGCATTTGGGAGATCTCGGTACCCTGCCTTCGATGGAAGCTTTCGAGAAGTCGCTATCCGATCTGCCGAAACTTTATGAGGCCGACCCCGGAACGGGGGTAGTGGATCTGCACCCCGACTACCCTTCCACCCGTAAGGGGGCCGATTCCGGCCTTCCATTGATCCAGGTTCAGCATCACTTGGCGCACCTCTACGCCTGCGCCGCGGAAAACCACGTTACCGGCCGGGCCTTTGGCGCCGCTTGGGACGGCACAGGCTTAGGGGACGACCAGACCATCTGGGGCGGTGAATTTTTCATACTTGGCGAAAACGACAGGCGGGTGGGGCATCTTCGGCCCTTTTCACTTCCCGGGGGAGACAAGGCCGCCAAGGAACCCCGGCGTAGCGCTCTAGGGCTTCTTTACGAAATGGGGCGGGAAGATATATTTGAATGGAAGCATATCCCCGCCATCGCATCATTTGATGTCACCGAGCTTGCGGTCATGAAGGCCCTTCTCAAAAATTTCGATACCCCCCGCACTTCCAGTATGGGGCGGCTGTTTGACGCGGTTTCTTCCCTGGCCGGGTTGTGCCAGATAAGCCGGTTCGAGGGCGAGGCGGCCATGGCCCTCGAATTCGCGCTGGATGGCACCGAATCCAGGGACCGGTATACCTTTCCGCTGTTGCGCGCCAAGGATGGCTTTGTGCTGGATTGGGAACCGATGGTGAGGGAAATTTTGAACGACGTAGAAAACAAAATTTCCGCCGGGGTTATTTCCCGCCGGTTTCATAACGCCTTGGTGGAAAGCCTGGTTGATTTCGCCAATATGGAAGCCTGCCCCCAGGTGCTCTTGAGCGGGGGCTGTTTCCAGAACCGGTATTTGGCCGAAAGGGCCATCCGGCGCCTGAAAGAAGGGGGTTTCACCCCCTATTGGCACCAGCAGGTGCCCCCCAACGATGGGGGCTTGGCCTTAGGGCAAGCCGCCTACGCGAGAAAAATTCTCAAGAACAAATGACCGCCGTCACGTTGTTTCACTAGTCTTCTTGGATAAGATAGAAACCAGCACTGGACAATCGAAAAAAGTCAAAGAGTGAAGAATATGACGAGTTTAATGGCAATTGTTTTAGGTTTGGTCGTAATAATTTGTAGTGATGTTTTTTCTGATATGCGGATTAGTCATCTAAAAGAATCTTTCGGGATTAAGGTGAGTAAAAATTTTGTTCGGTTTATTTTTATTTTTTGGGGAAGTATTTCAATTGTTTTTGGAATTTTGAGTTGGTTGGGAGTAATACAAGTTAATCAAGGTATTAAATAAAACTGTTTTTGGTAGTTTTCTTACGACAAAGACGAGTTATTGTTCAAGGAGTCTTCCATGTGTCTGGCGATTCCAGGAAAAATCATGACGGTCACGGGGGATGACCCCCTTTTCCGCACCGCAAAGGTTGATTTTGACGCCGTGGCCCGTGAAATTTCCTTGTCCTGCCTGCCCGAAGCCAAAGCGGGGGATTACGTGATTGTGCACGTGGGAATGGCCATCAGCCTGTTGGATGAGGAAGAAGCCAAACAAACCCTGGAGGATTTCGCCCAATTGAAGGCCCTCTCCGCCGAGGGCGCGCCATGAAATATGTGGACGAATTCCGCGACGGCCCGGCCTGTCTGGCCTTGGCCGAATCCATCAAAAAAATCACCACCAAGCCCTGGGTTATCATGGAAATCTGCGGGGGTCAGACCCATTCCATCGCCCGCTACGGGCTGGAAGACCTGCTACCTCCCCAAATCTCCCTGGTGCACGGCCCCGGCTGCCCGGTTTGCGTGACGCCGGTGGAGGTGATCGACAAGGCGGTGGAAATCGCCGCCCGGCCCGATGTGATCTTTTGTTCCTTCGGCGACATGATGCGGGTGCCAGGAACCGGCAAAGACCTGCTCTCGGTTAAGGCCAATGGCGGGCAAGTAAGGCTAGTCTATTCGCCCCTGGACGCGGTTAAGACCGCCAAGCAAAACCCCGATAAAGAAGTAGTGTTCTTTGCCGTGGGGTTCGAGACCACTGCGCCGGCCAACGCCATGGCGGTGGTGCAGGCGAAAGCCTTAGGCCTCAAAAATTTTTCCCTTCTCGCCTCACACGTGTTGGTGCCGCCTGCCATGGAAGCCATCCTCTCCTCCCCTGAAAACCGCGTGCAGGGCTACCTGGCCGCGGGCCATGTCTGCACCATCATGGGCACGGAGCAATACCCCCCCATCGCCGCAAAATACAGGGTTCCCATCGTTGTGACCGGTTTTGAGCCCCTGGATATCTTGCAGGGCGTCTATATGTGTGTGAAGCAGTTGGAAGAGGGAAGGCATGATGTAGAAAACCAATATGCCCGCTCGGTGAGAAAAGAAGGAAACACCGATGCCCTGAAGGTGATCGCTGAAGTGTTTCATGTGGTGAACAAGAAGTGGCGGGGAATCGGCGAGATCCCGAAAAGCGGATGGGCTTTGAACGATAAGTATCGAACATTTGACGCGGAAGAAAAGTTTGGCGTAGCCCATGTCACGGCCGAAGAAAGTACCGAATGCATTAGCGGCCAGATTTTATTAGGCATCAAGAAACCCGCCCAATGCCCGGCCTTTGGCACCCGCTGTAACCCCGAACATCCTTTGGGCGCCCCTATGGTTTCCACCGAGGGCGCCTGCTCGGCCTATTACCGATATCGACGGGCGGAGTCGGTTACGACCTAATTGGTGCTAAAACACTAATTTTAGGTACCATGAAATTCGAACGCTCAGTGTTCCTTTTTCATGGTATTATTTCCCCATGATTTTACGTAAAAATATAAAGAGTCAAATCGCAATTGCTTTGCGTCGCAGCCGAATTGTTGCCCTTATTGGTCCGCGTCAATGCGGAAAGACGACCTTGGCCCGAGAATGGGCGAAGTCCGATTCTCCCGGTTATTTTGACTTGGAAGATCCAGCCGGTTTAGCGAGGCTAGAAGACAGCCCGATGGAAGAATTGAAGAAGCTCAAGGGCTTGGTTGTGATTGATGAGATCCAGCGTCGGCCAGACTTGTTTCCTCTTTTAAGGGTTTTGGCGGATCGTCGGCCGCTTCCTGCTAGGTTTCTTATTTTGGGCAGTTCTTCACCTGAATTGATTCGAAAATCCTCGGAATCGCTTACGGGCCGCTTGGAAACTGTGGTGATAGGTGGATTTTCTGTGCCCGATGTGGGAATCCGGAATATAGACCGTCTTTGGCTTCGGGGTGGGTTGCCCCCGTCTTATGTGGCGAGGTCCGAAAATGACAGTCTGGCATGGCGGAAGAATTATGTTCGGATGTTTTTGGAGCGAGATATTCCTCGAATGGGGATCACCGTTCCGGCGGAGACCCTAAGACGTTTTTGGACGATGGTGGCGCATTATCATGGCCAGATTTGGAATTCATCCGAACTTGCTTCCGCCATGGGAATTTCCGAACCAACTATCCGCCGGTACCTAGATCTTTTAGAAGGAATGTTCATGGTGCGTCAGTTGAGGCCCTGGCATGAAAACCTCAAAAAACGGCAGGTTAAAGCTCCCAAGGTTTATTTACGAGATACGGGGCTATTGCACCAGCTCTTGGGAATCCGAACCGGACATGATCTTTTTTCACATCCCAAGTCGGGAGCCTCTTGGGAGGGTTTTGTAATAGAGGAAACTTTAAAAAAACTGAACCCCGAAGAAGGATATTTTTGGGCTACCCATAATGGTGCGGAATTGGATTTGTTTTGTCTTTCCAAGGGGCGACGCATTGGGATCGAATGTAAACGAACTGATGCTCCTCGGTTGACCCTATCCATGCGGATTGCGATGAAAGATTTAAAGTTAGACCGATTATTCGTCATCTATCCAGGGCAAAAGAAATATACCCTGGCACCCAAAATTGAAGCTTTGCCCATTGCCCAATGGCTTTTGGAATAATTTTTATTGTGTTACCTAATTAAATTAATTGTATCTGGCGCAGATTCTTCCTTGGGTGAAGCTTATTCTCCAATTCCTGAATCTTTTCTGGAGTTAAAACATTTGGATATCGGCAAGTTGGATTGACAAACTCATCATCATCTTTGCACCACAACCAATCCGTTTCTTTAGGTCCGACCCATTTTAAGTTAAACCTACCGCGTAGTCGTCCGCCTTTCAAATAAATACGTAAATTTCCTTTATAAAACTGAGTAAAGACATTCGAATTACTTAAAAGACAGTAAAGTCCATAATCCCAGTTCGCGATAAATCCAGCTCCTGGATTACCGGGAAGAATTTTTCTTTCCACAAGAAGGTAATCGTAATTATGTTCCCCAACCTTGATAGCTTTTACGGGTTTGGAGGGATCCAAATGGGGCGAACTAACAAGAACCCACGATAAAAGTAATTTCCCGCCGACGTGCAGCCTTAAATCCCAATGAAGACGTGAAGCCAAATGCTCCTTAATTGCGAATTGACGATCTCCAAACCTTAGTGATTTAGACATAATTGCCCCCTTTTCTGAAGGAATCTTTAAAATTTAAGTCATCCTTTTAGCGCTTCTTAATTTGGGAGAGTTTTAGGGCGTTAAATCAAGGAGTGAAAACCCAAAAGGAATACACTTGTATTCATTTTGGGTTGAAAAAAACAAGAATGTTTTTGAAAAAAATAGGTCGAACGATTAATCGGTAGAAAATAAAAGGAAGATGCAAAGAAGGAAATTACTGAAAAGTAATCTTAATCAAATTCATTGAAACCTTTTAAGTTTGCAAAAAGAATCGTCAAAAATTACAACAGTCTAAACTTTGTTTGTTATGACATCAGAGACTAAACCCTTCGAAACCGGGGAGGGGGCGTGGGGATGAAGGGATGGTTCAGTATGAAATGCACCGTTTCCCCTACCTTGCGGGTCGAGATACCCCACGCGCGGGTGTAGGTTCCCTCCTTGTCGGTTCTGGTGAAATAGGCCGGTACATTCTCGATGGGTTCTCCGGTGCTCAGGGTTTGTTTAACCGAGCCGCGGATGGAACATTGGGGGCATTCGGGGCTTTGGCCGCAGCCTTGGGCGGAATTGTGGCAGGAAAGAAAATCACCGCTTTTGAGCCCATAGGGGCGGTTTCCGGTAGGGTCGGTTAACTGGCGGCCCGAGCGGTTGCAGGCGACGACGCAAAGGTCTTTGTTAAAAACCAGGCGGGGTTTTTCAAACTGATCCAGGGTTTCGCTGAGGGAGACGCCCCCATATTCGGCGATAAATTCATCGCCGCAGGCGGGGCAGAGGACGGGGCCAAGATCGGGATCGGTGTGGTTTTCGTGGGTTCCAACTAACTTATGGCAGTTCGAGCAGAGCACGTTCATAGGGGACTCCCTTTAACTTCAGAATCTCCCCTAGTGCTCCCCTATGCTTCTATTATCCCCCGATTTGAAATAAATGGCATAAAAGACAATCCTGCCAAATTTGAGAAAAATGGACTATTTGGGAATTTTTGGAAATTCCAGGTTGCTGGTCTGAAGGGCGCCCAAAAACCCAAACCATTTATCCATGCCCTCGCCGGTCTTGCAGGAAGTGGAAAAAAATCTCACTTGTGGGTTCAGCTTCAGGCAATCCTTTTGGGCCCGTTCGACATTGAAGTTCACATAGGGCAAAAGATCCACCTTGGTTAACACAATCGCGCCCGCGCGCAAAAAAAGCGCCGGGTATTTCATGGGCTTCTCATCGCCTTCGGCCACGCTTAACAGGGCCACCTTGATGTTTTCGCCCAGGTCGTAGGTGGAGGGGCAAACCAGGTTGCCGATATTTTCAATCACCAGCAATTTCACCTTCTCCAAATTCAAATCCCCCAACCGGTCCCGCACCATGGCGGCGGTCAAGTGGCAGGTGCCGTGGGTTTCAATCTGAACAGCCTGGCTTCCGGCGGCCTTGATGCGGTCGGCGTCGTAAGTCATTTGGATATCGCCGGTGATGACAGCCATTTCAGGTCCGTACCGCTTGGCCATAACCTCCAATAAAAAGGTCTTACCCGAACCCGCCGAACTGACCAGGTTCAAGACCGTCAGGCCCTTTTGCGCGAAGTATTCACGGTTTTCACCCGCAATCTGGTTGTTCAGGCTTTGCGCGGATGTTTTGACTTCAATTTTTTCACTCATGAAACACCTCACACCTCAATTTTCACCACCAAGACACCAAGGCACCAAGAAAATCAAAAGGCAAGTTTGGGAAAATCTTTTAAAAGTGGGTACTTAAAAACGGCTTTTTGGTTTTGCTGTACCCAAAAAATCGATTCTTACTTGGTCTTCCTTGGTGGTAAATCCTCTTTTCTTTGGCCTATTCGTCGTTGACTTCAATGCTTTCCACCTGGCAGTCCTTGCCGTCGGTGATTTTTCGGTTGTAGCCCCCGCAGGAGGGACAAGATTCTGCCATGTTGGCGGTTACATATTGCCACCCGCAGGCGCAGACGAAGGTTGCGGGGATAAACTTGGCCTCTAATAAAACGCCCTTATAACCTTTATCCTTGAAGATCAATTGCAGGTACATTTCCAGCGAGTCATAGGAAATCCCTGAAAGGTCCCCAATGCTCAAATGGACCTTTTCAATATCCTTGCCCTGGCTGTTTTCGATCACCAGGTCGGCGATGTTAAGGGCCACCGAATATTCATGCATGGAGCCGTCTCCTGGGGCCTATGGGAAATTCACCCTCCCAAAATAATAGGGGGAAAGGCGGGAAACCCTTTAAGGTCCCCGTCATAATGAAAAAGGGTTCTAGGGTTTAAAGTTCACAGATTCCATTACAATGAATTTTATTTATCTATATCAGGGAGATTAACGATGACCGAGACAATTTTAAAAAAAGGAGTTCGTATGAAGGAATATCGAAAAACTTCACCATGGTTTCTTTTACTTTTTTGTTTTTTGGGGATGACGCTGCTGACCTCCTGCGCCTCCATTGGAAGGCAGTTTCAACTTGGGGGAGTGGATCAGATAACGGTGGGTTCGACGTCAATGAGCGAAGCCCGCGCTTTGTTGGGCAATCCTCTCCTTGAAATCGACGTTGCCACTTGGGGTTATAAACGTATGCATTTCGGCGATGAATCGACGGCCACCCTTTGGAAATATATTTATGCCAGCGGGTCCATTCTTGGATCTAACGTAAAAACCTTGGAGGTGGAATTCAATAAAGACGGGGTTGTGTCCGATTATTATTTCACCAGCAGTTTTAATGAAGATAAGATCAACGAACCCAAAAATTCCGAAGAAAGGGATTTTGATATTTTCTTGGCCAAGGATCAGATTATTCCGGGAAAAACAAACCAAATGGAAGTTTTGACCCTACTTGGCAAAGCCCGACGGGAGATGTCGATTAATAAACCCGGGACCCATGTGAGATGGATTTATGATTATCAGCATAAATCCAACGACGAGAAAGTGAATGTGCCGGTTTCCACGGCCTTTTCTACTCAAAATGTCGAAATTAATAAGTATTACGGAAAGTTTCTTTTTATCGATTTCAATCAGGATGGAAAGGTGGTTGATATTAGGGGTGAAAGTGATTTTCCAGCCGACAAGGATAAATTTTTTACGAAATAATTTAAGAATGATTTTTTGGACTTGATTCCATGACGAGATGAGGAACAAAAAGATGTCCGATAGCGGTTTTGCGCTCGATTGCCCCATCCCCTTCAGCGATTACGACCGGGTGCTTTTGGCCCACGGCGGCGGGGGAACGCTGACCCAGCAGTTGATTGAAAAAATATTCCTGCCCGCCTTTGGAAACGCGCCCCTTTTAAAACGCCACGACGCCTCGGTGGTGACCCTGTCGGGCACCCGCATCGCCATGACCACGGATTCTTATGTGGTCAAACCCATCTTCTTCCCCGGGGGCGATATCGGAAAGCTGGCCGTTACCGGAACCGTGAATGACCTGGCCATGGCGGGCGCCAAGCCTCTTTACCTGACCGCCGGGTTCATCTTGGAAGAAGGGTTCCCCTTAGACCAACTTTGGAAAATCGTCCAGTCCATGCGTAAAACCGCCGATGAGGCGGGAGTCACCATCGTTACCGGCGACACCAAGGTGGTGGATAAGGGAAAGGGCGACGGGGTTTTCATCAATACCTCAGGCGTTGGGGTGGTTGAGGGCTCTTGGGATATTTCACCGGCCTCTGTTAAACCCGGCGACACGGTGATCCTCAGCGGGGATCTGGGCCGGCACGGCATCGCCATCATGGCCGCAAGGGAAGGGTTGGAATTCGAGACAACATTGGAAAGTGACTGCGCCCTTTTGCACGAACCGGTATTAGCCCTATTGAAAGCCGGGGTGGATGTCCACTGCTTGAGGGATCTAACCCGGGGCGGGCTGGCCTCGGCGGTCAACGAAATCGCCCAAGCTTCGAAGCATCCAATACTTCTTGATGAAGCGAATATCCCTATCCCCAAAGCGGTCAATGCCGCCTGTGAGCTTTTGGGGTTGGACCCCCTCTATGTGGCCAACGAAGGCCGGTTTGCCCTTTTTGTCCCCGAAAAAGAAGTTTCGAAGGCTTTGGAAATTCTCAAAGGCTTTGAAGTCAGCGCCCAAGCAGGGGTAATAGGGCAAGTTCTGGAAGGCCCCGGTAAATCCGTTCGGTTAAAGAGTGTTACGGGCGCGACAAGAATATTGGACCTTTTAAGCGGGGAACAGCTTCCCCGTATCTGCTAAGGTCTTAATCGTGGTAAAGATTTTCCCTTTGGGTCCAGCCTGTCATTTTGATGATCAGCTTCGTTGGAACATGTCGGTTTTTAACGATTTAAGGCCCCTTGAGAAGGTGATTCCGTCCCTTGGGGTTTTTATTAACCTAAAAGACCCTTGATTCGTCTAATCTTTAGTTAGAAAATAATCTTACAACGCTTCGATAAGCTATTAGGAGGCAACTATGGGTAGCGCAAAATTAAATCTATTACTTTCCCTCGCCGCCGTTGTCGGTTTGGCGATAGGGTGCAGTACCAAGCAGGTTCAAACCACCGAGGTTCCGAAAGAAACGGCGCCAGTTGCGGCGGTTCCGACCCCGACCAGTTTAAAAGATTACATGGTGATGAAGCATGACACCCTTTGGGGCATCGCCGGCAAAAAGAGCATCTACGCTGATAACTTTGCCTGGCCCTTGATCTTCAAGACCAACCGCGACCTGATCACCGACCCGGATTTGATCTATCCCAAACAGGATTTCAAAATCCGCACCGGTGTTTCGGACGACGACATGTCGGGAGCCCGCACCTTGGCTTCCAAGACGCCGAAGTTCACCCCCCACAGCGAACCCCGTTCCACCCTGCCGATCGATTATTTCTGATGACCGCTGTCAATCAAGCCCGTCCCTCTAGGGGGACGGGCTTTTTTGTTGAATGGGCCTTTTTTTCCGGGAGTGAAAAAGAATGAGCGGCGACTTTAAAGAGGAAATCCAGCAAAGTGCCCTTCAGGCGGCCTTGAGGACACTGGAAGCCAAGACGGCTTCCTTGGTATGCCCCGTCCACGGCCAAAGCCCCAAGTTGAAGATGACCGAAGGGGGCGGCCCCGGAAAGCAAAACATGGGTTTTGATTGCTGCTGCGACGTGCTGGCCAAGATGATGAAAGAAACATTAGAAAATTAAAGGCGAATCCACCACCAAGACACCAAGTACGGCAACCATTCTTATGTTTTAAACAATATTTTTTCTTGGTGCCTTGGTGTCTTGGTGGTGAAAATAGGTTTTGTTTTTAAGCTTTAAGTCTCAAACCCCAACATTCCCGAGGTAATCACCATGGCTCAAAAAATCCGCTGGGGCATCCTTTCCACCGGGGGGATCGCCCACGCCTTCGCCCAAGCCCTCAAGGTTTCCCAAACCGGCGTGCTCGCAGCCGTGGCCAGCCGGGATGAAAAGACGGCCTTGGCCTTCGCCCGCCAGTATCAAGCCCGCTCCTATTACGGTTCCTACGAAGAACTGTTGATGGACCCGGAAGTGGACGCGGTTTATATCGCCCCGCCCCATCCCTTCCACGCCGAGTGGGCGATTGAAGCGGCCAAGGCGAAAAAGCACATCCTGTGCGAAAAACCCCTGACCATGAACCCTCGGGATACCCAAGGGGTCTTGGAAGCGGCCAAGAAGCACCGGGTCTTTTTAATGGAAGCCTTCATGTACCGTTGCCACCCCCAGACTGAGCGGTTGGTTCAACTGATAGGGCAAAAAGCGGTGGGTGAGGTAAAGCTGATTGAATCGGTATTCAGCTTTAACCGGCCGCAGGATTTGAAACACCGGCTTTGGAACAAAAAGCTCGGCGGCGGCGGAATCCTCGATATCGGGTGCTACCCGGCCTCCATGGCACGGTTGTTGGCGGGGGCCGCCTCGGGCAAGCCCTTTTTGAACCCCTCGGTGGTGGCGGGAACCGGCGTGATTTCCAAATCAAGCCCCATCGACGAGCTTTCCGCCGCGTCGCTGAAGTTTCCCAACGGGGTGTTGGCCCAAATTTTCTGCGGGTTAAGCCTGGCCAAGGGCGTAGGCGTGACGGTTTGGGGATCGAAGGGGAAAATACACGCGCCTTCCCCCTGGCACCCGGGCAGATGGACGAAGGGCGTCTCGACGATTGAAATTCAGCTTTACGACAAGAAGCCCAAGGTCTTGAAAGTGGTGAAGGCCCTGAACCTTTACGCCGTTGAGGCGGATGAGGTGGGGCGCTGCCTATTAAAGGGTCTCAAACAATCGCCCCGCATGTCCTGGGCGGACACCTTAGGCAACGCTAAGACTTTGGAAGCATGGTTGAAGGCAGTTCATACGAAATAGGAATAGGCTGAAATTGTTTGGGGAGAGGAATTACGCCGGGACCAGCTCGTCGTAGGTGCGGATGGTGTTGATAACTTCATCGATCAGATAATCCGGGGTCGAGGCCCCGGCGGTGATGCCGACCTTGGTTTTTCCCTCAAACCATTTGGGGTCCAGTTCCTGGGCGGTTTCGACGTGGTGGGTGGCATCGGGCAAAAAGGCCTCGCAAGTATCCGCCAGCTTGTGGGTGTTCGAAGAATTGCGGCCCCCGATGACGATCATGATTTGAACCTGCTGGGACAAAGCCGCCGCGGCGCTTTGCCGGTCTTTGGTGGGCTTGCAGATGGTGTTAACGGGTTTCACTTCCGAACAGCGCTCCCTTAACAGCTCCACGAAACGATCGAATTTTTCCATCAACAAGGTGCTTTGGCACACCACCCCGATACGGGCGCCTTGGGGCACCTGGGCGATATCCTCCTCGTTATAAACGATGAGGGGGTCCTTCATGCGGCTGGCGATGCCCTTCACTTCCACGTGCTTGGGGTCGCCGATGATGACGATCTGAAAACCTTGGTCCTGCAGTTTTACGCCCTCGTTGTAGATCTTGGTGACCAGGGGGCAGGTGGTGTCGATGATCTCCATGCCCTTTTCTTTCATCGTGTCCAAAACCTTGATATCTAGGCCGTGGGCGGTGATGACGACCTTGTTGTCTTCCACATCCTCGAGGGAATGGACGATTTTCTTGTTGAGGGAGGCCAGCCGGGCCACTTCCTGGGGGTTGTGGATGAGGGAACCGAAGATGAAGGCCTTATCCATGGTTTCGGCCCTCTGGATGGCGCGCTTCACGCCGAAGCAGAAGCCGGCGGCGGTGGCGACGATGATTTCACGAGACATACAAGCTCCCCTGGGTTGAAACTGCCCGCGACCTTTAGGGCTTTGGGAAAAGCGATTATATATAATAGGGTCGAAAGAAAGCACCCTCCCCCCCTTTCCATGGAGCCAACCTTTGAGTTTTTCAATTTATTTAGGCCCCTATCGGCCTTTTCTCGAACGGTCACTCTTTGATGAGGTGAAGAATCTCCGGCAAAAAGACCCCCTGACGCCGCTGGTGGTGCTGGTTCCCAACCGCTTGCTGGTGCGCCATCTGCGGGAGGCTTTGGCGCAAGACCAGGGGAAAATTTTCAACATCCGGTTCCTGACCTTCCACCAATATCTGCTGGAAGCCACCGAGGGGAAATGGATTCAAGAGGGGTTTCGGATGCTTCCCGAATCCCTGGTGTCCTGGGTTTTGCGGGAAACGGCCAGGGGACTCAAGCCCGCATTAAGGTCCTTCAAGTCGGTGGAAGAAACCCCCGGTTTCCACAGGACCCTCCAGGCCACCCTTTCCGAACTTCGGCAAGCCGGAATCGACCCGGCGGACCTGAAAGAATCCTCCCGCAAGATCGGGAAGGACAAGACCCGCAAGAGGCTTTCGGAAAAATGGGATGAATTTTCCAAAATTCTTTCAGCCTATGAAGCCTGGAAGCGCCAGGAGAAATGGAAAGACCGGGAAGACCTTTATGTCGACGCCCTGACCCTGCCGCCGCCCGAAACCCCGATTTGGGCTTACGGCTTTTATGACGCACCGACGCTACAAAAAAAAGTGTTACTTCACTTAACAGCAAAACCTGAGATTGCCACGTCGCCAAACGCCCCGATTGGGGCGGCTCCTCGCAATGACAATAAAATGGAAAATTATTGGTTTATTCCCTACGAAGACCATCCGGCTTTTGAATACGCCAAGCCTTTCGTGGAATGGGCGAAAGAATATGGGAACGTTAAAGGCGTCGGGAAATATGAAAGTGAAAAGAAAACGCCGTTAGGTAAGTTACAGAACAACATATTTAAAACCGAACAACCTCAAGGCACCCCTCACCCTGACCCTCTCCCTCAAGGGGAGAGGGCGGCTGGTGCTCTAAAGTTTGAGGACTCCGATGTGAAGATTCTTCTGTGTCCCGGTGAACCCCGTGAAATGCGGGAAGTGGTAAGGTCCATCACCGAGGAAGCCCAGAGGCAGGGAAGTTCCTTTTCCCAATGCGGGTTGATATTGCGGCAGTTCGATGCCTACCGCCGGGAAATCGTTCCGGCCTTCGACGGCCAGAAAATCCCCATCGCCAAAAAGCCCCCGGTCTTTTTGTTAGAAACCCCGGAGGCCAAGGCCTTTTTGCTTCTGCTCGAATGTTTCCAGAACGAATTTCCACGTGAGACCCTGATGAATTTCCTATCCAGCCCCAACCTGGATCCTTCGGGTTTTGGCCTCAAGAGCGCCGACTGGAATCCTCATTTGTGGGACCAGGCTTCCAAGGAAGCGGGCATCGTGGAAGGCGAAGGCGCCTGGCTTGACCGCTTGCAGGACCATCTACATGAAGGTTCCGACCCCGAAGGGCGGGATGAGGAAAGCTTCTCGAAAGAAGAAAGGGAAACGCTGAAGGCCTTCCGAAACCAGGTGCTTCATACGCTCTTCCAAGGGCGGCGGTTGTTCGAGAAAGAAAAGAACTGGGTGGGTAAGACTCGGGTGCTTTTTGACCTGGTCGAAAAGATCTTCCGGCCTTCCGAGGCGAAGGAACAATTGAAGACCCTTCGACGCGGCGTGGAGATTCTTTCCAAAGATTCTTTCACGGTCGAGAAAGACGAGTTGGCTTCGCTTCTCACTGGACTCATGGATGAGGTATCAATCCCCTGGGAGATTTCCGGCTTCGGCGGGGTCGAGGTGTCGGACCTCATGCAGGCCCGGGGCGTTCCCTTTGATGTGGTGGTTTTGCCCGGCTTGGTGGAGCAGGGCTTTCCCCGTGTGCCCCGGCAAGACCCTCTTTTGTTGGATGAGGAACGGCGCTTGCTCAACGGCCTACTTGAAGGCAAGGCCCATATCCCCGAGAAATCGGAGGGCCGATTGGAAGAAAAGCTTCTCTTTCTTCTCATGGCCCGAAGCGCCAAGAAATGCCTTATCCTCACCGCCTCACATTTGCATCCCGGCACGGGCGCACCAAGGGTTCCATCCAGCTACCTGCACGAGACCCTTCGGGCCGTAACCGGCCAACGCCAGGCTGAATGGGGCGCGGATTCCCCCTATATCAAGAAGGTCGCGGTGTCCGATTGGATCAGGGACGAGGGCGCCACCCGGGTCGATGACCTGGAAGAGGTGCTTACCCGTTTTCAGGAAGCCCGCCAGGGCAACCCCCTGCCCGCCCAGGCCTATTTGGAAGGGAAGCCCTTCTATCAGGAAGCACGGGAAATGCTTCAGGAACGGCAGGGCAAGCGTCGTTTCACCCCCTATGACGGGGTCTTTGAGGATGCCAAGACCATCGAAAGGCTCAGCCAGGAACATTCCCTGCAACATAAACCCCTTTCGGCCTCGCGTCTGGAAACCTACGCCACCTGCCCACTGCGCTATTTCTACCGCTATGTGCTGGGGTTGAAGATCCACCCCGAGCCTGAGCGGGTCTTTCAGTTGGACCCGGCGGAAAAGGGAAACCTGATGCACCAGGTTTTGGAGGAAGTTCTTTCCCGGGGCGTGAAGGAAGGCTGGCTGAAAGAACGCGACCAGGAGAAGGCCCGCAAGGTTCTTGGCGAAGAGACCCAGCGCATCTTCAAAAAGTTTGAAAAGGAAGGCGTGCCCGGATCGCTGGCCTTGTGGCAGTGGAGCCAGTTAATTTTGACCCAGGACCTGGAAAGGGTTTTGCGGGAGGTTTTGGAAGACCCAAATTGGACTCCTGTCGATTTTGAAAAGGCCTTTGGCCGTCCGGGCCAAGCCGAAGTGGCCTTTACCTCCCCCGCCGGAATCTTTCGGCTGGAAGGCTTCATGGACCGGGTGGATGTAAAAGCGGACGGGAAACACTTAAGGGTCGTGGATTACAAATCGGGTAGCGCTATCGGGTTCAAGAAGAACAGCGTGAAGGAAGGCACCAAGATCCAAATGCCTCTTTATCTCTGGGCCTGCCGCACGCTTTATCCCCATCTGACCCCCGAACAAGCGGTCTATGAGTTCATCACCGCCAAGGGCGGCTACGGTTCTACGCCCTTCGATGCCACCGATTGGAACAAGGTCGAGGAACCCCTGAAGGCTCTTTTGACAACGGCCTCGCAAGCAGTGGAGCGGGGCCTTTTCCCCGCGGCGGCCAAGGCTTGCGAGCGATGTGACTTTAGATTGCTCTGCGGGCCGGGCGCTGAAAAGCGGGGAGAACGGAAGAGGGAAGATATGAAGGTTGGGGATTATTACAAGCTAGAAGAATTATTGTGAAAGGAGTTATTGAGATATGAAATATTTTACAGGTGATATGTGGATGGGAGTTAATTCTTCAAATAAGAAGGTAATTAATAAAGCCGATTTAATGTGGAAAAGAAATATAAAAGCTTATTCAAAACAATTAGATGGATTAAGGAAACATTTAGGGAAAAGAAACTATGATTTTTTTAAAAATATTTCTTTGCACGATAGTTGTTTTATTTCATTCAAGTTCAACCAACGTGAAAGTGAAAGTGTTCAAAAGATATTAAGATCGCCATTTAATTTTCAAAAAAGAATAATTGAAATAATAACTATAGAAGCCGAAAAGAATCAGATAGTTAAATTGATTTATAAAAAAGTATTTTCTGTCTTTATGGATTTGCCTGAAAAAGCACCTTTATTCGATGACTCTGATTATTTGGGGGGATGGGGTTATGGAGAATTAACATTAGATAAAAAAGGCCATCTTCAGCATGAAATACTTTTTAGCACTGGTGCGACGATTAAAATCGCCTTTGAAAATTTTGACTTTAAATATTTGTCAAAACCAAAGGTTTGAACATCCATAACGTGGAGCTAGACCGAATGACTTGTAAATACTGGAAAACGAAATGATCTCTGACCAATCAATCCGAACCCTAGTCACACATGACCACGAGACCCTCTTTGCAGTGGATGCGGGAGCGGGCACGGGTAAGACCACACAATTGGTCGCCCGGCTTATCGCCCTATTACTCGAAAAGAAGGTTCCTTTAAGCCGCATCGCGGCCATTACCTTCACTGAAAAAGCTGCCGCGGAGTTGGCCCAACGTCTGCGCTTTAAACTTGAGGAAGCTCTCCCAAAATATCCCGAACAGAAAGCCCTGATCCTGAAAGCCTTAGAGGACATGGAGCGGGCCCCCATTTCGACCATCCATTCCTTTTGCGCTGGGTTATTGAAGGACTACCCGGTTGAGGCCGGA
The DNA here is from genome assembly GCA_963738405.1 of candidate division FCPU426 bacterium. Taxonomy (GTDB): domain Bacteria; phylum Oederibacteriota; class Muellerivitia; order Muellerivitales; family Muellerivitaceae; genus CAVTWJ01. The sequence goes on from CAVTWJ010000018.1 coordinate 83,999, forward strand.
GTAGACCCTCAATTTGCCCTGATGGATGAAGTTCAATCAGGCGCTTTCGAGACCCAGACCTGGGAACATTGGCTGAAAAAGAACCTTTCCCAACCCGTCGAGCCCCTCTTCCAGTTCCTCCGCCTGGGCGGGACCTTCGAGCATGTGGATGAATTGAAGCAGTTCCTCAAGCGAAACCGGACCCTTCTGAAAACCCCTGAAAAACAAGCTCTTCCTTCGGTTGAGCCATTCCGCAAGGAGTGGAAAGAATTCCTCATCTGGAGCAAACAAGCCGCGAAGGACTGTAAAGACCACAAAGACAAGTTGTATGAAGCCCTCGAAACCTTCTGGGCCGAGAGCCAGGTTCAGGAATCCTCGAAGCCGGAGGAAGCGGATTTTAACCTCGCTTTGTTGGATATCCCCAAGGTGAAAAGAACGGGCAATCAAAAGGCCTGGGATAAGGCGGTCTTGGACGAGATTCGCCTGCGTTTTGAGGGGCTCGCGGAAGACCACACTTCCGCCTTTGCGCCTTTCCGTGAAGCGGTGTTGTTGAACCTCATCCATTGGATTGGGGGTTACCTGACAGAATGGGAAACCCAGAAGGCTAAGAGCGGTTTCCTCGATTTCGACGATCTACTTTTAAAAACACGGGACCTCTTGCGCGACCACCTGGACAGTCGGGAAGAGATCAAGAAACGGTTCGACACCCTCTTCGTGGACGAGTTTCAGGACACCGACCCTTTGCAGGTGGAGATCGTGTTTTTCCTCTGTGAGTTGCAGGGTCGCCATGAAAAGGATTGGAAAAAAGCTTCTCTTGAACCTGGAAAATTGTTTTTGGTAGGTGACCCCAAGCAAAGCATCTACCGGTTCCGGCGGGCGGATGTAGCCATCTATGAAGCCACCAAAGAACGCATTTTAGCCAACGGGGGGAAGGTCGAGGTTCTGACCGAGAACTTCCGCACTGTGGGCGGGTTGGTGGAGTGGGTCAACGAGCGGTTCCTTCCTCAATTCGAAGGTTCGGGCATCACCTATCGAGCCCTGAACGCCAGCCGGGAGAAAGGTAAGACAGAAGGCACGCTTCCCATTCTTTGGGGGCTGAAGGTCCCTGTGCCGGAGGGTTCGGAAGACACCAAGGCCTTTTACCGTCAGCAGGAAGCCGAGTGGGTGGCGGCCTATTTGAAAGACCAGATCCTTCAGGGTGGGTGGACCGTCGCGGACCCCAAAACGCATGAGCGGCGGGCCGTTCGGGCGGGGGATATCGCCCTGTTATTCCGGGACCTTTCCAATGACAACGAAGAATACTGGGAAGAGGCCCTGCGCAAGCGGGACCTGCCCTACCAGATCATCGGGGGCAAGAGGTTCTACAACCGGCCCGAGATTGTGGCCCTCTCCACTCTCCTCACTTGTCTTTCCTCGCCTGCGGATGAGGCGGCCTGCGTGGCGGTTTTACGGGGACCCCTCTTTGGGTTCTCGGACGAAGAATTGTTCCTTCATCGTGCTGACAAGGGTTCTTTCCTGTTTCAAGAAGATGCGAAAGAAAAGATGGGAAAAGCCTTTAAGTGTTTACGGGATTGGTTCGACGCCACCCGCACGCTCGGCGTATCGGAAACCTTGAGCTACCTCTACGAACACACCAACCTCTTAGCCATCACCGCCGGGCAACCCCACGGGGAACAGCGGGTCGCCAACCTCATGAAGGTCTTAGACCAAGCGCGGAACCTTGAAACCACCCAGCATTTCACCTACCGGGCTTTCACCCAGTGGCTGACCACCCAGCAAGAAGAAGGAACCTTAGAGGGCGAGGCGCCGGGGCCCGATTCCTCCGAGGACCGCACCGGTGTCTTTTATGACACCGGTACCGACAAAACCAGCGCCTCGGCTGGTGGCCTCGGCGCAGATCGCATCACCCTCATGACCATTCACAAGGCCAAGGGGTTGGAATTCCCCATCGTGTTCGTTTCCGCCTGGTCATCGGACCCCAAGGATTCGGGGAGCCTGGTGGACCGCAAGGCCATGGTGGGCGCTTTCAAAGTTGGCCGAGCCGACTTAGGCTTAAAGACCACAAATTACGATTCGGTCAAAGAAGATGAAGAGCTTCAACAACTAGCCGAAAACACCCGATTGCTCTATGTGGCGGCCACCCGTGCCCGGGACTGTCTTTTACTGCCCCATTTCCAAATGCCTCTCGAGTGCAAATTCCAAAACGAAAACCTTTTTGCGGGGCCCCTCTTGAAGGCCTTGGAAGAAAAGGACTCGCCAGTGCGGTCTGCGCCGAGGCCACCAGCCGAGGCGGAAGATTTGACGATACTGGCGTCAATAAAGACGCCAGTGCGTTGGGCGGAACCGGATAGTATCAAAGAGTCGCTGGGCGACCCGGCCGTTTGGTCGGTGAAACTGAACGTGGACCCGAAAGACCCGGCGCTTAAGGCGGAAAAAGAAAAACTCGTTTCCGAAAATCAAAAACGCACAGGTCTGATCGAAAGGATGATGGGCAAGCGAACTTTTCAATCGGTTACTTCGGTCCTCGCTGTGGATGAAGATAAGAAAGGAACCGAAGAACGCATCTGGGAAGGGCCTGAGCCTTCTTCCCCCTGGGGTGGAAAGGAATTGGGTTCCTTCACCCATCTACTTTTGGAAAAGGCCTGGGATTGGAAACCAGCCCAAATCCCTCAGGCCGCGGAATATTACGGTGAAAAGATGGGTCTTTCACCTGAACAAAGGGCGGAGGCGGCCCAGTGGGTCGAACAGACCCTTTTGAACCCTCTCATCCAAAGGGCTAAAAAATCCGAAAGGGCCTTCCGGGAATTGCCCCTTACGGGAAAATATGAAGATGATTTTTTGAACGCGGTGCTCGACCTGGTCTTTTTGGAAGAAGGGAAATGGGTCATTGTGGATTACAAAACCGACCGGGACCCGAACAAGTTAGCCGAAAAATACGGGAAGCAATTAAAACATTACGCCAAGCTTTTGGAGCAGACCACCCAAATACCCGTCAAAGAAGCCCATCTCCTCTTTATCCGGGAGAATCGGGCCCAAGCTGTCCCCCTTTAACTTCCTAACCCCAACTGTCCCATTTCATATTTCAACCAGGCGTTTCCCGGGGAAAGCTTCTGGGCCTTTTGGAAAATCTTTTTAGCTTCCGCTTTTTCGCCTTCTACGGCCAAGAGCTTGCCGTATTTTTCACATAGAGTCGCATCCTGGTAGCTTTTCCCAAAAGATTGATGGAATGTTTCCGAGAAATTATTCCAATTCGCCCAGTTATCCCCCGGGAAAAAAGTATTTTCCCAGGAAAAATTAAAAGCCAGTTTTTCGAAATAACAAGATTGAAGAAAGGGGTCGGAAGGGATGGAGGGATAGGCCTGTAACATTTTTTCAAGGACCGCTTGGTGGGGTTTGCCGGTGGGGATATCCACCGATTCCAAATTGATCTCCTGCTGAAACGTGTAATAACTTTTCCATCGCTCCAGGAAGGTCCTATTTACCGGAGTCACCGGTAAAATCCCGAGCGCGTGCCGGCTCAAGACCCCGGGTTGAGGGGTCCCGCCGTTGATCCAACGGCAGTCAGGGAGAGCCTGGGATAAAAAGGGTAGATAGTGGGTTTCCGTAAAGACCGCCGCCCATTTCACGTCTTGTCCCAGACGCTGGTTCCAGGCCGCGTTGAAAGGGTAGGAACAATAGGCCAGCGAGTAATTTTGGGGGCTGGGAACCATATCCGAAAAGATCCAACCGGGTCCCTCCGCCCTCGCCAGGTTGTCCAGACTCCTATATCCGTCCCGGTACTCGCTGAAATCGACCTGGGCGGGATTCGGAAGAAATAACCGATTGAGGTCCCAAACCGCCGAAGAACCCAGCACCACGACCAGCAGGAGGGGACGTAATCGGCCTGGCAGGGATAAGACCAAGGTTTCTATTCCCAAGGCCAAAAAGATCAGCAGAAGGGGTAACGCTAGGAGCATCCGGTGGGCTTCCAGGTCCCTGGATAAAAGGCCGGGCAGGAGGAAGATGGGAAAGGCAACCAAAAGAATTTTGGATAGTAATTTAAAGCGCCCTCGGACCATTTCAACGAATCCCAAAAGGAAAGCCGATCCCAATAAGGCGTTTAATAGCCCCCCTTGGGGCGCCAATTCCATCCCCGAGGTCCCGCCCCAAAAAATCGCCTGAAGATAACTGAAAGCGACCCGCGCCTGACCCCATAGGGTAAAAGAAGGATCATTCCAAGCCGCTACTTCATGCAAATGCCCGCCATAGCCCGTCCCAACCGCCGTGAGAAGAAAAGGAACCATTCCCCCCAAAAGAAAAATGAAAAAAAGTCCTCCGGCGGCCCACTCCGTTTTTTTCCAAAACCATCCGCCTGCCACCCCCAACCCAAATAGAGTTAATACGGGCCAAGCCATAAAGGTATAGGGCCCCAAGCCCAAGGCCAGCCCCAAGGCGCAGGCCCAAATTTTTCGGGAGGCGGGATTGGGGGACAAAGTCAAACGGCCGAACAGGTAAAGTACCCCCCATTCCCAAAAGGGAAGCAAAACCCCCGGTTCATCGCACCGGGAAAGAAGAAGGTCCCATAGGTTGAAAGCCGTTATAACCGCGAGGATTCCCGCGAGGGGCCTTGAAAAATAAAGGCGCGCGGCGGCATAGCTTAAAACCACGGTCAAAAACGAGACCAGGGCCGAGGGAATTTGGATTCCCAGAAGATTCGAACCCGTCAACCTTGCCGCGAAATAGAAAAGGTAACTGAGCGTGCTGGGAACCTGGCTTAGGATCACAAAAGGTTTCCATTGCCAATGGTCCATCCACTGGATGACCGACAGGGCCAAGAGGGAAGAGTCCCCTCCCGGCCAGCGGCTTAAGGAACCGATACCCCAAAATCTCACGAGGGCCGCGAACGTCAGGAGGAAAAACCAAACCCAGACTGGGAAGGAAGCGTTTTCGCCGGAACCCTTGGATCGAAGAAATGAACGATCCCTGGCCGGGGAAGAGGGGGATAAATAAATCAAAAGCAAGGGCAAGGCTAATCCTAAAAGAAGAATCCGGATTTTGGAGGGTGGGGAAAGCGGAGTCTGGGATAAAAGCGAAAGGCTGGCGGCCAGTATGATAAAACAAAGCCAAGCGGGAAATGGAATCGACCGGGCTGTTATTTTGTTTTTTTTCACTCGTCACTTTTCCAGGGGGGATGATCGGGGTTAAAGAGAACCATTCGATTTTATCAACTCTTTCCCCGCGCCTTATCAGTTTCGTCCTAAATATTTTGTGTTATCCGCTTTTGTAATGGAAAGTCCGAACCCTAAAATAGAGCGATGACCCATCCCCATTCCACGAACCATTCGCATCGATCCGAGACCCGTGAGCCAAGCGAGCGCATCCGCAAAACCCGAATGCTCTGGGCCATTGGGATTACCGGGGCCATCCTGATTTTAGAGGCGGTGGGAGGCGTGGTTTCGGGCTCGCTGGCCCTTCTTTCCGATGCCGGGCATATGCTGACCGACCTGGCGGCGCTTCTGATTTCCCTCGCCGCCATGATGATGGCCGAGTGGCCCGCCAGTTCCCAGCATACCTACGGGTGGGCCCGCCTGGAGGTCTTGGCGGCGCTGGGCAACTCCATTACTTTCTTCTTTATGGTCGCCGGGGTGGGATGGGAAGCCATCCACCGCCTCTCCCATGCCGTTCTCCCCGACTGGAAGACCATGGGGCTGATCGCCTTCATCGGGCTTTTGGCCAACGCACTTTCCGCCTGGTTCCTCCACGGCTCGGAGGAAGAAGATTTAAATATGCAAAGCGCCTGGATACACGTTCTGGGGGATTTGGCCTCCTCTGCCAGCGTTTTGATTGGGGTGACGGTCATCGCCGAAACCGGATGGGTCTGGGTGGACCCGATCTTGAGTTTGGGGATCGCCCTTCTCATCGGCTGGAGCGCCATTAAGCTTTTCAGGAAGGCCCTGCGGATTCTTTTGGAATCGGCGCCCCATGGCATCGCGCCCGAAGCGCTCCGTGAGGATCTGTTGAAGGAAATCCCCGAAATCAAGGAAGTGCATCACGTGCATTTATGGGAAGTGGGTTCGGGGGAGATTCACTTGACGGCCCATTTGGTGGTGGAGGACCAAGCCTTGAGCCGGGTTCAGGAAATTATCCGCAAAGCCTCCCACCGGCTGGAGGAACACCAAGGCATTAGGCATTCCACCCTTCAAATGGAAACGATGATCCGCGTACCCATCAAGGGCCCGGCCGAATAGCCGTTTTTCCTCACCCGCCCCCCGTGCCGCTCAGCCATTCCTCCAATTGAACTTGAATGGCGGCCAGGCGTTTCACCCAGCGGTCGTGTAATTCATCGGATAACAGATTCTTTTTCAAACAGAGGGACATGAGGGGCACGCATTCATGGGCAAGCCCTAAGGCTTCCTTGAGATGCCGCTGGGTCTTGAGGGCGCTGGAGGAGGCTTTGGCCCGTTGGACCTGCTCCGGGAGCTCGTGAATCTGCCGTTTCAGACGGGAGACGGCCTCGTTTTTAACGGCCCAGGGAAGATGCTGGTAAACCTTGTTGACCTCGCCCGCCAGGGCCTCGCATTGGGCCGGCAAGTCCAAATCCAGAAAATCGGAACGCGACATGCATCCTCCTCAATGGGGAAAGCCTCAAGACTATTTTAAGGCTTTGGCTGGAGGAAGGATCGTACTTTCTCGGCGGCTCGGTGGCCTGAGAAGCAAGCGCCCTCAATGGTGGCGGGAAGGCCGGTGGCGGTGAAATCCCCGGCCAAAAACACGTTTTCAAAAACCGTTTCGCAGGTGGGGCGACACGAGACGTTCTCCGGGGTTAATTCGACTGTCGCGGCCATTTCCTTCACTACCTTGGAATGAAGTCTTTGGGCGCCTTGAGCCAGGGGAAAATGGCGCTGTAATTCTTCCACGGCCGTCACCAAAAGTTCCTTATCGTTTTTCACGGCCAAATCCATGTCCGCGCTGGCGACCAGGCTTAAATATTGTCCCGGGCCTGCGTAGCCCCAATTGGCGTTGCGGTTGAAGACCCACTCGAAATGGGCGCCGGGGAGCCCGGCCCAATGGCCTTTCATCACAGGCCGGTCGAGCAAGAGATTTACGGAAAGAATCGGAGAGCGGCCCATTTGTTCTGCCGAAACCGGGGAGGGAAGATCGGACGTGGTCCAGAGGGCCTCCAGGGACCGGGGGGGGAGGGCCAAGACGAGGGCGTCGCCGGAGAAAATTTTGCCCGAGGCTGTTTCTACCTCGAAAGGTCCGCTGACCAGCCGGAGGTGGCGGGCCCCATCCCCCAAATGGATCATTCCCCCTTTTTCTTTCAAGTAGCTTTCAACTTTGGGAAAGGCCAATTCGCTTAAGGGTTTGGCGGGCAGGGCGATAGCGCTCTGGGCGCGGGTTCCAAAAAAGGCCCTGTGCAGGGCCTCCCCGAATTCCAAAAGGGAGGATCGTTCGGGCTGCAGGTTCATGACGGCCCGGCAGAGGGGATCCCAGAATCTTTCACGGGAAATCGGCCCCTGACGGGTATGGACCAAAAACTGGCCCACCGTTTGGAGGCCCTTAGCAATTGAAAAGGGGCGCCGGGCGAAGGGCTGGAGCGCCCGGGCCAGGGAAAGTTTTTCCCCCATGGGAAAGGCCTTGGTTTTCAGCAAGCCCACCGCCAGATGGAAGGGAGCCGGAAGATTGGCGCAGGAAAAGGAGGCGGGTACGCCGCCGGGGCTCATCCAGGTGATTTCCAGCGGGTTGATCCAATGGAAGGAGTTTTCGAATTCCAAGCGCTTGAAAAGCGCCCAGGTGTCTTTGTAACAGCCCAGGAACAGATGGGGACCGTTGTCGCAGGGAGCTGGAAAGGAATCTCCCGGCGCGATGGTGTAGACCCGGCCGCCGAGGGAAGAGCGGGTCTCCAAAAGTTCCACCCCGATTCCCTGCTCGGCCAAGGCGGTGGCGGCGGCCACCCCGGAGTAACCTCCTCCCACCACAATAACCCGGCTCATGCGTTTTCTCCCCCGGGCCTCAAGCGAATACCTTCCCCAGCGAACAGCGGCCCAGGGCGCCCACCACCGAAAGAACCTTATCCGCGCGGGAAAGGGATCTTTTTCCCTCGAGTATGGTGAAGGGTTGGTCGTAAAGCCGCTGGTAGAGCTTCACATAAACTGCCGCGATGGCCTCGGCGGTGGGAAGCTCAGCCCTTTGTTTAGTGGAAAGGGCGGCGCGGGATTTCAACAGGAAACCCAGGGCCCTGTCCAATTGGAACCGTACGAAGGCCGGCCAATGGGAATCGCCCTTTTGAATGTTTTCCGGAACCAGATGAAATTGACGAAAGTCGGAAAGGGGGAAATAAAGCCTCTTGAATCCTAGGTCTTCCTTAAAATCGCGGGTCACGTTGACGAGCTGGAGAAAAACACCGAGGTTTTCGGCATAGACCCGGTGGGCTTCATCCTTAAACCCGAATATTTCCATGCTAGCCAAACCAGGCCCTCCCGCCACTTGCAGGGCGTAAGAATGGAGTTCCTTGAAATTTTTAAATCGCAGGGGTTTTAAATCCCTGGCGATGCCGTTCAAGATGCGTTCCAGAGGCTCGGACGAAAGGTTGAAATCCCGGATCACTTCCTGAAATGAGGTAAACAGGGGATCTTTCGATTTTTGCAAAAAAGCTTTTTTGAGTTCCGCCCTGAACCGGGCGAGCCGGGATTTCTTTTGGGCGGAGGTGCCTTCCCCGTCGGCGATCTCGTCCGCGTTCCAGCAAAAACGGTAAAGGGACTCCATGGCTGCCCTTTTTTGGGGGGATAGAAGAAGGAGGGGGAAATAAAAACTCGATTTTTTTTCCAGGGAATCTTTTTGGGGATTCACGCGGCTTCCTTCAAGGGATATGTGATTGACTTTTTCCTAGGGCCGGACGAAACCGGCCAGGGATCGGAGGGCCAGGAGAGCCTTGTCCAAGGCGTTCCAGGAGGGCCTTTCCTGAAGCACATTGTAGTCCAGGGCCCGAATTTTCGAGAGGATTCCCTGGCCTCCCAGATAGGTGGCGCGAAGCTCCATCAGGAACCTGCCCCGGACGGCCTCCAGTAAGGGGAAACCCCGCCGGAAATAGTTATCCGTGAATCGGACCGATTCCCTCACCAAGGCGCGAACCTGTGGGGAGTCCCTTAAAGCCAAGAGGTTGGAGGGTTTGACCCCGGCTTTTTTAAGTTCCGCCAGCGGGTAATAGATCCTTCCCCTTTTCAAGTCGATGGCCGAATCCTGCCAGAAATTAATGAGCTGAAGACCCGAGCAAATAAAGTCCGACCAAAGGTGAAGTTTTTTTTCCCGGTAGCCGGAAATGTATAGCACCATCCTTCCCACGGGGTTGGCGCTGTGGCGGCAATAATAGAGAAGGGAATTCCAAGTGGAATAGCGGTGGATCTTAAGGTCCATGCGGTAGGCTCTCAATAGGTCCAAAGGCAGGGACGTTGGTATCTGAAAGGTTCGAAGGGTATGGGCGAAGGCTTTAAGAACCGCTGGAGAATCTTTCCCCTGGAGGGCTTTTCCCAAACCCCTTTCCCAGGCGTCGATTTCTTTCAACCTTCGGCCCTCGTATCTTTCCTCATCGGCGAAATCATCTGCGGTACGGGCAAAGGCATAGAGGGCGGCCACGTGGGGCCGGGATGCTTTGGGAAGAAGCAGGGAAGCGACCGGAAAATTCTCATAACGCGCCGAGGCTTGGTTTTCACAGGCCCGGTAGGCTTCTTGCAAATGTACAGGAATGGGATAATTCACACCCCAAGGGTAAAGGGGTAGGGGCAAAACGGAAACCCTAATTTTAGGACTTTTTCTTTACAAGGATTCATTCGGGATAGATTTAGCCCAAATTCAACTTTTTATTTGAGATGGTTTGGAGAAAGACGTCGTTTTGTTTGATAAAATCCAGTCCGCATCCCTGGACCAAAATCTGACATGGAAAAAATGAACTTTTCTAAACCATTCGTATTAGGAGCCGTGACTTCCTTTTTGGGACTCGTTTTATTAAGCGAGATGCTTCTTCGCCTGACGGTTCCAACGGGTTTCTGGTACCGCCATTTCGACTTATCCGCCGATTTCACAAGTTTGGCCGAGGTTCAAGACCGGTTGCGTTACGGGGCCCAGGGAAACCCTGTCGTTTTTGTAATGGGTGACAGCGTATTGGGGGCCAGCGCCCTCATGGAACACCGCCTCCCAGGAGCCCGAACCCTGACTTTGGGGCGTTCCCTGGGCCGTGAGCTGGAACCGGATGGCATTCATGCCCTGACCCTTGGCGCCGATGGAATTCTTTTGCCAGATCTTTTGGCCCTTACCAGCGAGTTTCTTCCCCAATATGAAAAGATCTCAAATGGGCTTAAACCGCAAAAAATACTTTTGCTGCTGAATTTTCGTATGTTTTCTCAGGAATTCGCGTCCGGTCCCAAAGCCCTTTCCAGGGAATTTTTAAAGGAAAATTTGCCTCTTTCCCTGGCGGCGGCGCTTGGGACCGATCCTAAGAAGACGGATGAAAACAGGCTCAGCGATAAACTTTTTGAATTCCTTTGCCGGCACTTCTTTCTTTTCCGCGAATCCCAAATGGCGAAGACCCTTTGGTATTACCCAAACCAGAAAGATTTTTTCCAGCGCCAGTTGGAGAAAGTCATGGGGCCGTCGAAAGAAGAGGAGGATTTGGTGGAAGCGGGCTTGAAACTCAAGATCGCGACCTATTACCAGGCCTACCACTGGCCGGAAGACGGGATGCCCTTTCTAAGTCTGGCGCTTTTATTACAAAGGTTGAAGGAATCCAATATCCCGGTCGATGTGATTTTAACTCCCCAAAACCCGGCCTTTTTAGGGGAATACTTGGACCGACCCAGTTTTGAATTCAACCGGAGGAATCTTCAGCTTTTCATGAAGGCCCATGGATTCAAGGGATTGGAGTACAGGGACTGGTCCAACCGATATGAATCCCGCCTATTTCTGGATCATTGTCATTTGACCCCTGAGGGAAATCAGGCCTATGCCAGGGATTTGGCAGATCTGCTTGCGCGAAAGGAAAAAAGCTAATGAACCATTCATTTCTGAAGGGCCTGGGTGTGGGAATGGTTTTGTTTTTGCTTTTCCTGGCCATCCTTCTTTTTTCCGGGGATCTTTCTGCTTCCAAGTTTATTTATGTTGATTTTTAAAAACCGGGGAGCGCTTTTTGATATTTAATACGAGCTGGTTTCTTCTTTTTTTTCTCCTTTTTTATCCATTGCTTTGGCTGATGCCGACTCCCCGGTTCCGACTGGTTTATACGCTTGTCTGCAGCGCCATTTTTCATTACCACTTCGCCGGACCTGCCGGAATAAAACCCATCATTGCCATGGCGGTTTTAACTTTTTTTTTCGCCCTCGGGATTGCGGCCAAGCGGCAGAAACCGGGAATGGGAAAGGGCCTTTATTTAGGAGCGGTTCTTATACCGGTTTTAGGGCTGTTATTTTTCAAGTATCAATACCTGCTGGTTACTTCCCTGGGAAACATGATGGGAGGAGACATGGGGAGTTGGTTTCAAACCCACGCCTATCAGCCGGCCCTGCCCCTGGCCATTTCTTTTTTCACCTTTGAATTTGTCCATTACCTGACGGACGTCTACCACGGCAGCGAACCGGTGAGAAATCCCGTTAAGTTCGGTATTTTCTGCATTTTTTTCCCTTCCATCGTTTCGGGCCCCATCAAACGCTACCAGCCTTTTCTGGCCCAGCTTCAGGAAGGTTTGAAAAGGCCCGAGGTGGAAAGGGCCTTGCTGGGATTGTTCCAGGTATTATTAGGCTTCTTCAAAAAACTGGTCATTGCGGATAACGCGACGATGGTCATCCATCTTCTTGAAAAAAGAACTGATCTGACCTTTGGACCCACCTGCCTTCTTTTGGCGCTTCTTTCTATCCGTATACTTTTCGACTTTTCCGGCTATAGCGACATCGCCATCGGCTTAGGCAAATTGATAGGCTTGGATCTGCCAATCAACTTTAATTTTCCTTACATTTCAAGAAATATCACGGAATTCTGGAGACGCTGGCACATATCCCTTAGCAGCTGGATTCGAGATTACATTTACATTTCCCTTGGTGGCAACCGTCACGGCTTGTTTAGAAAATTTTTGAACCTGATGGCGACCATGTTCGTGTGCGGATTGTGGCATGGAGCCAGCTGGCATTTCGGAATCTGGGGCCTCTATCATGGTTTGGGCTTGGTGCTCCACGGCATTTTTGAGAAAACCCGGGCCGGGCGCTGGTGGATTAACTTTCCTTTCAGTCGTTGGCTGGATATCGCGTTCACAAACCTCTTTGTCGCCTATGGGTGGCTTTTGTTTTTCTACCCGATGGATCAGGTGGAAAAATTCACGAGATGTCTTTTGAGTTTTTGATGGGGTGGGCGTATCTTGATTAAGGGTTTTGTTCGTTTGAATGCATCATTGGGAGGAAACATGAAAATTGGGTTTATCTTTTTATTTCTAACGGTTGCCGCGGTGGTTTTGGCGCAGGACGCCACTCCAACACCTTTTGCGACAATTCCGACGGGACAATGGAAAACTTCATCCGTTCCCTGGGATGACTGGTTCCCCAAAAATGCGCTCGTGACGGATAAAGGGGATTACGTTCATTTCTTTTGGAATGCCGAGGACGCTAAGGAAAATTTCGCCGGCAAGGACCGCAAAGATCGGCTCGCTGATTCCGCGCTTGAATTGGCTGCGAAACTCCAACCCGCCGGTGCCAAGGCCGATCTCGCCAAGGTGGATATTGTTTTTGTATTGGAAAGGGATTCCTACGGCCAGCCTAAATGGGACAGTCTTCAAAGGGTGGCCCATTTTGAGTTTTCGCGGGCGAAAGCCTTAAAGGTGTTGAATGGAAAGGCCGCCTGGACCGCTGCCGCTATGAAAAAAGTTTTTACTGTTGCCCAGTACTTTTGATCCCTCTTTCATGATTCTCAGAGGCTAGGGTTGTAAGGCTGGTGTTGGTTGAAAAGGCCATTTTTTCGCTATAAACTACCAGCCCTCTCTCAGATCATGCCATTAGGTAAATGGTCGATGGACCTTGGACATTTAGCTCAGCTGGTTAGAGCGTCGCGTTCACATCGCGAAGGTCACTGGTTCGAGTCCAGTAATGTCCACCATAAATGCCCCTCCCTTTTGGGCGGGGCTTTTTTATTTGGGTTGTTTTATGGATTGAATGGACCTTAAGCATAATCACTGGATCTGTTCCTAAAAGGTTGGGTTCGGGATTTAAGCATGCGGAAGGAAATTGATGGAGGCGTGATTTGGGGAATTTTCTTAAAAATTCTTCCTGGCCGGGAAGGTTTTACAAAAGAAGCTTGAAGGGGAAGGCGGTTAAATGGCGCCCGATCCTTTTTTTCCTCATGGGACTTGGGGTATCCCTTCCCCAGAGTTCTTGGGCCGTTCGCCCCATGTACCATTCCATCGCCCTGGTGGCTGGCAGCGGTTCCCAGGGGTTCCTCGACGGATCTTTCACCTCGGCGCTTTTTAATAATCCTCTTGGATTGGCCATCAATAAAGATGGAACCCTGCTTTTTGTGGCCGATACGGGAAACAATCGCATCCGCGTTGTCCATCTTGACCAATCAAATAGGGTTTCAACCCTCACGGGCCAGGATTCCCCGGGGAGCCAGAACGGTCCTTTGACAGTAGCCAATTTCAACCAACCCAGGGGTGTACTTTGCATCCCGGGGGAACGGCTCGTCGTCAATGACTTTGGCAACGGCTTACTGCGTCTTATAGACCTGAAAACCGGTTGGGTCTCCAATCTTGCTGGAGGTCCCACAGCCAATTTATCGGAAGGTCCCGCGTCCCAGGTATCTATGGGTGGAATCCGAGACATGGCCTATTTGCCGGAAGCCGACTCGCTTTTCTTAACCCAACCGGGGGAAAAATCGCTCAAAAGGCTGGATTTGAAAACCGGGGAAGTGACTTTTGTCCTGCGGGAAAACGCGGATATTCCGGCACCCATTTCGATTTGTGGGGTCGGAGGAAAACTTTACATTGCCGATTCGGATCGAATCTTCAGCATGAATTGGAAGGCCGGCTTGGACCCTAAAATCGCCTTGATCGCCACCCTCTCCTCAAATATACAGGCCCTGGCGGAAAACGGGGACCGGCTTTACGCGCTCAATTTAAACAGCGTGACACCGTTGGTGAGAGTTCTTCCCCAGCTGGAACCGGTGACTTTTACCACAACTTCCGGCGATGTGATGCCTGATCCGGGAAAAAACTTGCCCACCTTCTCGACCCAACAACCCCCTTGTTTCGTCTCTGATCCCACGGACGAAAGCAAATTTTTCATCATGAATCCGTCTCTCAACATCATCACATCCTTCAGGGATCTGTTTGGTCGCGAACCTGACTGGTACGCATGGAGGAATTCGAATGGTTTGAATGAAGACGAGTATCCAGCGCACAAGCCTCCCCGGACTTTCCGCATTCTCTTCTGTGGTGATTCCCGGTCCTGCGGGGTCGTCAATTACCCTTTCAAGACGACCTGGAATATCCAATCCTGGAAAAACGTGACCGGGGACGTAAATGGGGCCCCTCCGCGCCAGGTCAGCATCGCCAAAAGGATGGAAGTCGAGCTGAATACACTCGCGGCCCTGGACGATTTACCTTTTAACTTTGAAGTCTTAAGTTTATTCCACAATGCCAACGATCCCCCCCTTCTCGTATGGCCGGCTTACGAAATCCCCGATGCGGTTAAAAAGAATGACATCGATTTAGTCATGATTTTCTGGCCTCCCCCCGAAATTATGCCCGATCTCCCCCCTGTCATTTCTTATTACCAACGCCCTATTAATTCAGAGGGGATTCCCGAGAAATGTATCGATCCCGAGTATCTCTTGAAGCCTCTCCAGGAAAGAATTCCCGAGGGTGCGCCAAGGCAATTCTATGAAATGTGCAAAGCCCGTCATTTCGTCAGGGAGAGCGAGAGTTCTTATTTTTTCGATTTGAAAGTATACAAGGATCCGGCTTTTCGCGATCTCCTCATACAGCTGTACGGCAAACCCTTCGAAGTCCTAAAGAAAAAACTTTCCATTTTGAAAACCTCCGGGGGCCAACCCGTCCGGTTGCTTTTTTGTTCCGCCCATACGAGCGTATTTGACAAACCGGTGGAAGACCCGGTCATGTGGAAGGAAATAACCAAAAATCTGGATATCTCCTTCCTGAATTTAAACGATGAAGTGTCGGCTTTAACACCTTCCTTTTTTCCCTTGGCTGAAGTCGGAGGGAATGACCATTTGGATCCGGACGGCCACCTTTTCTTCAGCTGGCTTCTAGTCCATGACCTCATTCGGGATGGATATTTGCCATGGGGCAAGACGCCTCCATCCAACCCCTGATCGAGAGGCCGGTTCCTCCCATGAGCTCAAAGGGAGCGGTGTCATAGGTTGGGATGAACAAAGGTTTAAAAAGTCGGGAAAGATACGATCAAAGAATCTGTTACAATAGCTTTATATGTGCACTCGATATGTATTGAAAAGTCCTTCGAAGGCCATTTCCCAATTATTCAAGCTGGAAAAGACGTTTGAATGGAAATCCAGCTATAACATCGCGCCTTCCCAAACCGTCCCCGCGGTCATTCGTCCGATGGAAAATAAAAAAAGAGAAATCAAAATGCTCCGATGGGGCTTCGTGGCTTCTTGGACCCAGGGCGGGCGGTTGGTCGTGAATACACGCTCGGAAGACATTCAGGATCGGCCCCTTTTTCAGGAAAGTTTCGAGCACTGGCGCTGTTTGGTGCCCATGGACGGGTTTTACGAATGGCGCCATGAGGCCAAGGAAACCCGCCCTTATTATTTTAAGATGAAGGATGAAAAACCTTTCGCGGTGGCTGGAATTTGGGCCACACAGAAGTTGGAAACGGGTACGGTAGATTCCGTGAGCCTCATGACCACTACCCCCAATGAAGCGGTGAGGGCTATTCATGACCGGATGCCCGTGATTCTTGAAGAAAAGGACTTTGGCCTGTGGTTGGATATTGAAGACGTGCGGGATTTTAAGAAATTGCGGGAATTATTAAGACCCTTTCCTGCCGAGAAAATGACCAGTATTCCGGTCAGCTCCAAAGTCAATAAGACGACTTTTGACGAATCCGGTTGCATTGAAATCTCATACGAACCGGAAACCCTTTCCTTCAATTTTTGATCTTTTTATTTTTTGAAAGTGGCGAAGTTAGAAGGGGTTTCCCACAGGGTGAGCTCTTGCAAGACTACCTTTTCCCTTTTCAGCACAGGCTCCAGCCTCTTCCAAATGACCACCAGAAGGTTCTCCACCGTGGTCTGGAAAAGCGGGTCGCTTTTGAAGGGTTCCACTTCCCGGTTGATGAACCGATGATCCAATGAATCGAAAATTTCCCGCTTTAATATTTCTTTTAAAATTTTAAAATCCACCACAAAACCGGTTTCGGGATGGATAGGGCCCTTAACGGTCACCCGGAGGCGGTAAGAATGCCCGTGCGGATAAAGGCTGGCTTGAGGGTCATCCTTTCGGAATCCGGAGCATTTTTTAAATATCTCCAGATTTTTGTCCCGGTTCCATTTGGGATGATGCAGGTAATGGGCTGCCTCAAAAGTTATTTCCTTGGTGAGTTCAAGCAGAATGCGTTTCATGGAAGCCTCGATGGGGAAACGGGAAAGGGGTTCAATTTTCCGGTTCCTTGAATTTTTGGGCGATGGGGACCCGTCGTCCCAGGCCAAAGGCCTTTGTCGTGACCTTGAGACCGGGAGCCATCTGTCGGCGCTTGTATTCGTTTCGGTTGATCATCTTTAGAACGTTTTGTACCAGATCCTTTTCGAACCCCGCTTTTTTAAGCTTGGAAGGCGGCTGGTTTTCCTCAATGTAAAGTCGAAGGATGCCGTCCAAGAGGTCATAGGGGGGCAGTGAATCCTGATCCTTTTGGTCAGGCCGCAATTCCGCGGAGGGGGGTTTTTCAAAAACCGCTTCAGGTATCAGGGGCTTGATCCGGTTTGCGTGTCTCGACAGTTGATACACCATTCCCTTGGGAACGTCTGAAATGACCGCCAAACCTCCGCACATGTCGCCGTAAAGGGTGCAATAGCCGACCGCCAATTCACTTTTGTTGCCGGTGGAGAGAACCAACCGGTTGAACTTGTTAGATAAAGCCATCAACAGTAACCCCCGCAGGCGGGCCTGGATATTTTCCTCAGTGGTGTCGGGGGTTAGCCCTTCGAAAATAGGTTTCAAGGCCGCGAGAGACGCTTGGTAAAGAGGCGTTATGGGAATTTCTTTGAATTCAATCTGTAGGGCTTCAGCCAATTGCCGCGAATCCTCAATGGAACCCATGGAGGAAAAGGGGGAAGGCATGGTGACGCCCATGACATTGACGCTGCCCAGGGCCTCGGAGGCGATGGCCGCCACTAGGGCCGAATCAATGCCGCCGGACAAGCCCACGAGCACCTTTTCAAAACCGCATTTGCGCACGTAATCCCGGGTGCCTGTCACCAGGGCCTGGTAAATCCATCCAACCTCGGTGCTCGGGGGAGGAGGGTTTTTGGCGGAAGGGTTTTCGGTGTCATAAACAAAAAAATCCTCCTCAAAGGCCTTTCCCACCTGAAAAAGATTTCCTGCCCCATCCATCACCATGCTGCAGCCGTCAAAGACCAGTTCGTCATTACCGCCAACCAGGTTGCAATAGAGTATGGGTGCGCCTGTTTTCTTGGTCACTTTCTTTAAAAGGGCCTGACGCACGGGAAGTTTGGCGGCGTGAAAAGGTGAAGCGGACAGATTTAATATTAGATCCGGTTTCCCTTTGGCGATCTCAACCACAGGGTCTTTTTCATATAAGCGGTTCGGGAATACCCCCTCCGCGTTCCAAATGTCCTCGCAGAGGGTCATGCCGATCTTGAGTCCACCATATAAAAATGGCGGAGTGGGGTGGGGAGCGGGCGCGAAATAGCGAGCCTCATCGAAAACGTCATAATTAGGAAGAAGAACCTTATGGTAAGTATGGAGAACCTTTCCATCCTTGACCGCGACGGCGGAATTAAATAGGGCTGGCCCTTTTCCTTTGTTTTCAAGGATAGTGCCTACCACGGCTAAAATTCCCTTAGAGGCCTTGGCCACTTGGTCGAGAGCCCTTTGGGCGGCCTCAAAAAAGGAGAAGCGGTCTAAGAGATCCCTGGGGGGATAACCCGTCAGGGTTAACTCGGGAAAAAGGGCCATCTCACAACCTTGGGCCTTGGCTTTCTCAAGGGAAAGGATCACTTTGGCGATATTGCCGTCAAAGTCGCCCACCGTAGTGTTAATCTGGCAAATGGCGATTTTCATGAAGCCCCATATGGAACCGGCAAGTTGATTGTGCCGGAGTGATTTGAGGGCCTAGTGTAAGGTGAAGGAAGGGCTAAGTCAAAAAGGGAGGGTTTGGGTGGTATTTGGGGTCTTGGCCGATACGGCGGGGTTGTTAACCCTTTCCGATTTGAATTTACTTCGGCGCGCCTTCAAGGGCGTGGATGCCATTTTGCACGCGGGGCCCGTGGGGGATCTGCGGGTCCTGGAACAACTCTCCCAATTGGCTCCCACCAAGGGGGTTTGCGGAAACGCCGAAAGCTCCATCGTGCGGTCCGAAATGTATGTTCGGATCGCCTGGCGACAAGGCGCTCTCACCATGGGACTCATCCACGGATACGGAAAACCGCAGCATCTGAAACAGTTTTTGTTGCGTCAATTCGAGGAAGATCCTGTTCAAGTCATTGTCTATGGAAGCAATTTTGAGCCCCTGGCCCGGCAATACGGTGAAACATTCTTTTTCAATCCGGGATCCTTTTCGGGAAGACAACCCGAAGGTCAAAAGGGAACTGGAAAAAGAAGGGTCGGTCTCCTCTATATCCAAGGGCGTAAAGTGGAAGGCCAACCCGGGATTCTTTTGGCCCCTTGACATAAGCCCAAGGAATGATCGTATAATTAATTGACTGATAACCGTTTTCATTTGACGGAAGAAGTGAGGAACAAATGCTTCAACTGACCGATTCGGCGATTACCAAGGTCAAGGATTTCGCCACCAAGAACGCCTCCTACCAAGGAAAAACCTTCAGGGTCTATGTCCAAGGGGGAGGCTGCAACGGCTTCTCTTATGGTTTTGCTTTCGACCAAAAGCGGGATGACGACGAAGTAACCAAAGCGGGGGATGTGGAAGTGCTGGTGGACCCCCAAAGCGCCCGTTACCTGAACGGTTCGAAGATTGATTACGTTGAGGATTTGAAAGGGGCCGGATTCGTGATTGAAAACCCCAATACCACCGGAACTTGCGGGTGCGGAAATAGCGTTAGCTTCTAAACTTAAAGTTTAAACTTAATTTCATAAAAGCGGCCTTGGCCGCTTTTTGTTTTTTGGGGGCATTGAAAGGCCACGTATGGAAACCATGGAAAAAGTTGTTTTAAACACCGATATTTTGGCGGGGATGGACGGGAAAGTGAATGAAGCTTCCGTCCAACTGAAATATCCCCAATTCAATCCAGAAGATTACCGGGGCAAGCATGTGGTGGTAAAGGGCTGCGCGCCCACCTGGACGGTGATGCTGCTTCAGCATAAGCTTCAGGGGGTCGCGGTCAAGTTATCGTTCGTTTTGTATGACGGCAAGGAATACCCCATTTATTGATTTTGCCTCGCGGTTTTATCCCCCAAGTCCCCATCTCAAACCTAAAATCTCCTCTATGATCGCTTGGCGCTATATACCTTCCCGTTTCGTTCCCGCTATGGGACAAATGGCCTACGATGAGGAGCTTTTTTCTCAGTTCAGGCCAAGTGATTTCCCAATTCTAAGGTTTTTTATTTTCCAAAAACCCACGCTTACCCTGGGGCGATTGGAAGCCAGACGATTGAACCTCCAAAACTTACCCTTTCCTCATGAAATCCGCCCTACCGGCGGCCGGGGGGTTCTCCACGGGTCGGGCGACCTTTGTTACACACTCCTAGCCTCTAAGAAAGATCCGATTGTTGGAGGGGGACTCATAGAAAGCTATTGCCGTATCGGAAAAATATTGTCCCGGGGCCTTCAATCACTGGGGCGGGACGTCCAGATGACCGAGGAGAAACATTTAGGGATGGGTGATCCACATTGCTTTTCGGCTCCCAGCCAGGCGGAGCTGACCTTGAACGGAAAAAAAGTAGCGGGCGGTGCCCAGGCCCGGCGGGAAGGCGTTTTTCTTCAACAGGGGGTCATTCTTTTTAAAGTGGCGGATGAATGGAAAAAAGCATTTCCAGGATCAGGATTTGAAGCCATGACAGGATTGAACGAGGACCCGGTTCAACCTTCGATAACCCCCAACGACTTGGAACAAACGTTACTTTACTCTTTTGAGGAAGAAAAAATCCGGTTTCATGAATGAAAAGAACCGTAACCTCAAGGACAAGGCGTCCATTTTCCAGATGCCTTCTCTGCCGCCAAGTGCGAAACTAAATCTGTTGTTAAGGGCAGGGCGGGAGAAATCATGAAGAAATTCGATGCCATGGTGATCGGCGGCGGGCCCGGTGGCTATATGGCGGCCCTGCGCTTGGCGCGCCAAGGCAAAACCGTGGCCCTATTTGAGAAAAAGAAAATTGGAGGTTCCTGCCTCCATGTGGGTTGCATCCCCACCAAACTTCTTCAATCCGCCGCGACTCGCTTCCACACCTTTTCCAAAGAAGGAAAGTCTTGGGGTATCGAAGCCGAAAATATAAAAATGAATTTTCAAACTTTGACTGAGCGAACCCGAAAAACAATCGACATCCTTGAAAAAGGAATTCAATTCCAATTGGTGGCCGCAAAGGTTGAAGTGATCCAGGGAGAAGCGAGCGTTAAGGGTCCCGACCTGGTTCTATGCGGAGGGGAAGAATACAAGGGCGGTCTTCTCGTCCTCGCCCTGGGTTCCAGGCCCCGCCGCCTTTCCGATTTTCCCATCGGTGAAACCATCGTGACCAGCGATGAGCTGTTGGTTCAGCCACGCCTTCCCAAATCCCTTCTTATCGTCGGCGCGGGGGTTATCGGCCTGGAATTCGCCTGCCTCTACGCCCAATTGGGAACCAAAGTGCGGGTGGGGGATGTGCTGCCAAATATCCTTCCGACGATGGATGAGGATGCCGCCCAGCAATTATTGAATTCCATAAGGCGGCTTGGAGTGGAAATCGAATTAGGTTTAGCCCGGGTCCAGGCGAAAGATGAGGAACTGATTTTGGTGGCGGCTGGTAGGGTGCCCAATTCGGACCAAGCCGATCTCCCTGCCCTTGGGTTGGAGCTCCAAGGTTCCAAAATCAGAACCAACGGGCACCTGCAAACATCCCTTCCTGGGGTTTACGCTATCGGGGATTTAACGGGAAACTACCCTTACGCCCATTCGGCCTACGAACATGCCCGGCTAGTGGCCCGGCACCAAGAACCGGGCGGAGATTCGGAGGTTTTGGACGATAACCGAATTCCCCACGTGGTTTTTACCTCTCCGGAAATCGCCTCGGTTGGTTTGACGGAAAAGGAAGCCAGGGCAAAATATCCCAATGTGACAGTTCATAAAAACAACTTTGCCGCCAACAGTAAGGCCCGCATCTTGGGGGACATTCAAGGTTGGGGCAAGATCCTATCGGATGGGATTTCGGGAAGGATTTTAGGCGTTCAACTCGTGGGCCCCGAGGCGACGGACCTGATTGGCGAGGCGTGTTTAATCATTTCCAAGGGGGTCACTTTAGGGGAGCTGGAAAGGGTTGTTCATCCTCACCCAACCCTTAACGAGATATTCGGCCTCCACTAAATATAAAAAACCTCAAAATTCCTAGAATTATGATCCAAATGAGGGCTTTAGATTTTTGGTTTTCAACCGTTAGGAATTACATCAACATCCGGTAGGGTTATTCGAAATCAGGCGATGAGGTCCAATTTTGAAAAAAATGACTTTTTTTCTCTTCCTTTTCCTGGGCACGGCCGCTTTCGCCAACCCACCTTTAAAGGTGATTTCCAGCACAACCACCACGACCCATTTTCTCATGAAATGGCCCTACCACACAGTGACCACTTATAACGCTACCCAAACAAAGCCTTATTATTCGACGGGCCGAATCCTTTATCTGGTGACCCATCAGGATGTTTCAAAATATCGATATTATTACCCTCAAAATACCTGCCAAAACGAATGGGGTTATTTCTTCCCGCCTGGAACCAAACTTTGCAGTCACCGTCCCGCCCGAGCCTTTGGCGAACCAGATTCTTACGTTGTTGAGATTTACTCCAAGTAAGTTTCCCCCTTGCGGCCCCAAAGCTGACGGGTTGGCTTTACCAACCTTTGTAACAGGTTTCCATCCCCTATGTAACATCTGGTTAACAAACCTTTCCGACAATAATACACAACCACACCGACCCAACGCCCTTCAACGCCTACTTAACACTTTATCCTGTAGGGCCTTGGAGGACGTATGTTGAAGCTAGACCAATTCTCGGAATGCGTCTTGTTCCAATGCGACCGGTGTCGGCATGTGGGAGAACTTTTCACCGACATCGTCGAGGAGGACGGCAGTTACCACTGTTGGAGCTGCCTGAACGAGATGAAAAGGTCGGGGAAAAAAACCAGCGAAGAAAAGGAAACACATGTTATTAACGGATAAAAGCCCCAAAGGCGAACCGTTGTTTGAGTGCGAGGAATGCCGTGCCGTCGGCGAAATAGGAAATATTTTTATTGATGAGAAGGGATCGCATCACTGTCTCTCATGCTGGTGCGAGCGCAACTTGAGCAGGGCCAAGCAGCGCCGTTTGATCGTCGTTGAGCGTTAAGTTTTTCCCGCCGGGCCGGGGATCCCCCGGCCGTTAGAGATGTTCCGTCCGTAAATCAAAATGGCCTAATCTATTCAATGATTTTTTTGCCTTCTAAGTCAGGGTTCATCATCCCATGCCCGCAAATTTTTGGTCTGGGCACTTGCGCTGGGAATATTCTTTGTCCCAGGAATTAATAAAGATTATAGGGCGGTCACGGGGGTCTCTCGTTTTCAAAACCTGCATCAGCGTGTCGAAGGTTTCCGGGTCCCCCACGAGCTAAACAATGTCGTCTGATTGCCGTGGAGCATTACGCCTTTTCCATCGGGCCAGGATTCCCGCATCCGTTAAAGAAAGTCTTTAAGCAGTGTTTTTACCCATATAAAAATTATTAAAATTTCCTTTAATAACCTTGAAGGGCCAGTTTTGCCGCCTAAACAAAACTTTTCTTTGACTCTTCATCTCGTTTTTGAAATTGAAGGCATAATCCCAGGTTGTAGTAAAGTTGGGCGGCCGGTATTCCCAAATGGATTGCGTTCTTAAATGCTTGAGTTGCTTGCACGAAATGACCGTCCAAAACCTTGAAAAACGCGAGTTTTTCCCAGTAGACCGCGGTTAAAAAGCGGTCGGCGGGAAAGGAATCGGGTAGGGTTGGCCGGGACTCCAAAAAACTAGCCCATCGTTCATTCTGCCTTTTATTCATAACCTCAAACTGGGCATCACCGTAAACCCGGTCGGCGCTTTTCCAAGCTTCAAGCATAGGCGGGGGAATTTGGGCTGTTGGAATTAAAAATACCGCAAAAGGTTTGGGGTCCTCTGGACGACGTTTGTCTGTATCAAGGATTTTCCACCTCACGCCGGGAAATCTTTTCTCGAAATAAGGCGCGTAATGAGCGTTGGTGATCAATGCAGTCCAAGAAGGGTTTGGATTCCTTAGGGATGGGTTGTGGATCGCGTCAAAGGGGTAACATGCGACATCTAATGTTCTATTTACATAGTCCGTGTTGAACTCGGTGAAAAGGTTGAGGGAACCTTCCGGTTTGCTGAACGCCTTTAAAATTCGATAAGCGTCGTAATATTGAAAATTTCGCCATTGCTGGTTCAAATTTCCGCATAGCCGGATATCGTCATATAAATTGAAGAAATGATAAAAATTGAGGAGAGTGGGTGTCAGCAATAGACCGAGGAAAGCCCATTTCCTTAAAGGAAAAGATATATTTGTAAAAAGGTCACGGAGACCGAATGAAGCAAAAAGCATAAAAAAAATGAACACAGGCGTGGCTCTCTGCAATTCCAATCCGTTGGAAAGGATGCCGGGAAAAAGGGAAAGAAAGGTTCCGGAAACCAAAAGAAAAAAAACCTTTCGGTCTAAACACCGTGCCGAGTATAAAATTCCATTTAAAACAAGGGTTCCGGTCACTGCGTCAAAATACCCGCCCCAAATGGGGCCAAGGGGATAACTGTCCTTTCCGTTCAAAAAAAATCCACGAAGATACGAGAAAAAAGAAGAAAAAAATGATGAACTAATAACATTTTCTTGAAGGTGCTGGGTCGCTCCGGGTGCAAAACGAGCGAGGACTAAGGGCAAGGAAAGCGCCAACGAAAGAACAATAAATAGAAAACCTTGGGATCTTTTAATTCGATCGGGATAAGAAAAGATGACCATCGCAAAGAATAACCAGGCGACGATCCAATTGGTGTAACTATAAAATCCAAAGCCGCACCAAATTCCCAAAACCACTGTCCAAAACCAAGAATTGGAATTTCTTTGGGTTTTCATGAGGATTCCCAAAAGAATGAAGGCGATGAGTTGAAAAAGCGGGATTAAGTCATTGGGAGTGCACTGACGGGAGAAGCCGATCTCCCAAAAGGATAGGGTAACAAACCAGCAAAAGACAAAAGCGAGAAAAGGCTCAAAAACTCGTTTTGCGGCGGCATAGGCCGAACCGCCGATGGCGATTGATATAAGGACGGTAAAAAACCTTTGCGTCAGCAGTGAAACTCCGACCCATCGATAGAACAAAGCTAACAACCATAGCAGCAGGGGTTCCATCTGACCTTGGGCCCAAAGAAGAGTAGTGCTCCACTTTTTCATGAGGCCGATCGCCAAAAAAGAAAAAATACCTTCGTCAGTTAGGGGCCAAAAAGGGATGCTGGACAATCGGTAAAACCTTGAGAAAACAAAAAAAACAAAGAAGAGAATCCAAAAGAAAGGGAATAAATGGATTGTCTTTTCAAAAGTTGTTTCCGGCACATCTTTCAATTTTCTCGTACGGATTCCAAAAAAAATGCCCAATAGGAAAGGAAGAAAAAGACCCATCCATCCAATCCATAGAATGGCTTGTGGAGGAAGTGAAAAATAAGATAGAAGAACGTTGGAAGCTAGAAACAAGCAGAAGTAGGGCCAGGGATTAAAGTGTGGATGTTTTTTAAGGAGAACTAAAATATTCTGAAAATCTTTCATAGGCATGCGTGGATTTTAACATAGGTTTTTAAGACCTTTTGGAAAGTTTCAACCCATGTCCACTAATTTGTGATCGGGGCATTTGCGCTGGGTGTATTCCTTTTCCCAGGAAGTCTTAAAAAGAATCACGGGACGGTCGTGTCGGTCGCGCGTTTTCAAAACCTGCACTGGCGGGTCGAAAGTCTCTGGATCTCCCACGAGCCAGGCGCTGGATTGGTAAGGAAGAAGTTCTAAATGGCTTTCAGCGCTGTACTCGTTTTTAAGGCGATACTGCAATACGTCAAACTGCAAGCGCCCCACGGCGGCAACGTAAATATCTAGATCATTCCAACTTTTTAACAATTGGACCGTTCCTTCTTCGGTCATCTGCTGCAAACCCTTATCAAAAGATTTGCGCTTGGAAACGTCCTTCGGCCTCACTTGGGCGAAGATTTCGGGTTGGAACTGAGGCAGGGGCTTGAAGTCGAACCCGCCTTCCAGCGAAAGGGTGTCGCCGATGGAAAAAACGCCGGGATTGATCACGCCCACGATGTCGCCCGGATAGGCCACGTCTAGGATGTTACGGTCTGAGGCCAGCATGGAGTGGGGGCGGGAAAGGCGCAGTTCCTTGTTTAAACGGTGGTGCTTGACCACCAGGTCCCTTTCGAACCGGCCTGAGCAGACCCGCATAAAAGCGGTGCTGTCACGGTGTTTGGGGTTCATGTTGGCTTGAAGCTTAAAGACATAAGCTGAAAAGGGTGTCTCCACCGGGTCCACCAGGATCTCCTCACCCGAGGGGGTGTCGGCAATGCGTGCCCCGGGGGGAGGGGCCATTTCCACAAAGGCGTCGAAAAAAGGTTCCACCCCGAAATTGGTCAGGGCGGAGGCGAAGAAAACCGGAGTGACTTCGCCGTTTAAGAATTTACCCGGTTCAAAGGGGTTCCCCGCCACTTCGAGCAATTCCAGGTCATGCCTCAGCTTTTCCAGAAGTTCAGGATTTAGGCGGGATTCGGTCGCCGGGTCTTTCAGGGAAAGGCGTTCCACCGAGGCCTTGGCCGCTCCCCCTACTGAAACCTTTGCGAACATCAACAGTTCCTGGGTGCGCCGGTCCATGACGCCCGAAAAATCCCTGCCGCTTCCCACGGGCCAATTGATGGCGGAAGAGCCGATCTTTAAGACTTGTTCCACTTCCTGCATCAGGTCCAGAGGATCGCGCCCTGGCAGATCCATTTTGTTGATAAAGGTCATGACAGGGATGCCCCGCAAGTGGCAAACATCGAAAAGCTTGCGGGTCTGGGTTTCCACGCCCTTGGCGGCATCGATCACCATGATGGCGCAATCGGCGGCGGTGAGGGTACGGTAAGTATCTTCCGAGAAATCTTGATGGCCAGGGGTATCCAACACGTTGATGATGGCGTTCTTGTAGGGAAACTGCATGGCCGAGGCGGTGATAGAAATACCGCGCTCCTGCTCCATGCCCATCCAGTCGGACACGGCGACTTTTCCGCCCTTGCGGCCCCGCACCATGCCCGCAGTTTGGATCATGCCCGAATACAAGAGCAGCTTTTCGGTCAATGTGGTTTTGCCGGCGTCCGGGTGGCTGATAATGGCGAAAGTCCGCCGTTTGGCGATGGCGTTTTTGATTTCAACGGTTAAGGCGGGGTCGGTCATAGGCCGGGTATCCTACCACAAACCCTTTCCCGCTCAAGGCGATTGGTTCTTGATGGGTTTAAGGTGAGCCGATAAACTAAACCCTCATGAAATTTCTCAAGAAAATCATCCGCGAAATCCGGTTTTTTATCCGCCGGACCTGGTTTTTAACCGCTCTGTTGGGATTGGCCTTTCTGGTTTATGTTTTCAACGGCGACAAGAACGAGGTAATCCTTTGGATCACCCTTTCTTACATTTCATCCTTCGTTTTCTACACATTGACCATCTACCTTCCCGACCGGGTCAGCCGAAAGAATATCCACCGGGTGATCACGCCCTATTTGCAGACGGTTATTAACGACACGAAGGGGATTTTTTACAGCTTTCTGGCGGCTTCCAACCACCCCTGCGACGTGGATCATTTGAAAGAAGAAGATTTCCACCAAATTTTCACCAAGATCAATCCCATGGACCGTTCCACCCGCCTGGACTACCTGGGTTTCGGCAATTGGTTTGAGTATCTGGAGCATCAGAAGGGCCGGATCCGACGGACCATGGATAAGATCCTTACCTACGAGCATTACCTGGACACTGATTTCATCCTCATTCTTGAGAAAATCAACAACTCCACCTTTTTTGAGATATTGGATTTCATTGAGCACAAGCCTATGCCCTACAAGGACTTCGCTTTTTTGGCCGATTCCTACCGCCACTGCTATAACCAGGTGGAAAAGTTGGAAGTGTTTTTAATGAAATACCTAGCGGACGCTTAAATTTGCTACTAAGAGAGGATTTCCTATGCGCGACACCTTTTGCCTGGCCTGGGACCAAGCCCATGGCGCCAAACTGGTCGATTTTCACGGCTGGAACATGCCGGTTTCCTACGCCAAGGGAATCCTTCACGAGCATGAAGCCACCCGCACTTCCTGCGGCCTTTTCAACATTACCCACATGGGACGGCTGAGAATCGAGGGACCCCAGGCCTACAAATTCTCGAACTATGCCTTTAGCAACGACCTCACCCTTTGCCCTATCGGCAGCGCCCTTTATGGTTTTCTCCTCAATTCCAAAGGGGGAATCATCGATGACGTGATTATTTACAAGGAATCCAACGATAAGTTCCTTTGGATTATCAATGCGGGGGGGCGGGAAATAGATGTCGAGCATTTGCGTAAACTTTCGGCGGGAAAAGACCTTAAGATCGACCTTCTTTCAGACCAGACTGGGTTTATCGCCTTGCAGGGCCCCAAGGCCCATGAGGTTTTGGGACGCTTGGTTCAAAATGCGGACCTGACCAAGATTCCCTACTTTGGGTTTGGAAGGGGAACGATCCAGGGAAGACCTGTTTTCATCATGGCGACAGGTTATACGGGGGAAGACGGTTATGAATTGATGGTGGATGTCCAAGATGCGCCCATGATTTGGGATCTATTGGCTTCCCAAACGGAAGTTACCCCCTGCGGACTGGGTGCCCGGGATTCTCTGAGGCTGGAAGCGGGCCTGCCCCTGCACGGAAACGACATCGATGAGACCACTCAGCCCTATGAAGCGGGGTTGGGTTGGGCAGTCAAAATGGAAAAAGAAGGCGGTTTTTTCGGGCGCGAATCCTTGAATAGAACTCCGGGCCGCAAACTGATCGGATTAACCCTTGAAGGCCAAAATATTCCCCGTTCCCACTATAAGGTTGTTTCGGAAGGCCAAGAAGCCGGGGAAGTGACCAGCGGAGTCTTTTCACCGACCCTCAAAAAAGGCATCGCTTTGGCTTATGTGAAAAAAGAATTTTTGGAAAAACCCCTGGCGGTTGATATTCGTGGGAAAGCTGTTCTAGCTATGGTCGCCAAGCTTCCATGGGTGAGGCATATCACGAAATCAAAAGCACAACCCCTCAAAGCCTGAACCCATGTCTAATTCTGTGGGAATTCCGACGGATTATGATCCCTCAAAAGACCCTATCGAAATCGTTGAATATGACTCCACATGGCCCGAAAAGTTTGCTCTGGAAAAAAGGGCCATTATCCATACTTTGGGTTTTATACCCGGCTTGAAGGTTGAGCATTTTGGAAGCACATCGGTGCCCGGTCTGGCGGCTAAGCCTATTCTTGACATCATAGTGGGAGTTTCTCACAAAAAAGATTGGCCCAAACTAATAAAGCCTCTCGAGATGGCAGGTTATGTTTATTGGGAAGAGAACCCCAAAACGGACGAGATGTTTTTCGTTAAGGGAATGCCTCCCTTTGGAAAAAAACGAACCCATCATGTTCATATCTATGAGCTTTACGAGGAACGCTGGAACAGGGAACTGTCTTTCCGGGATTATCTAATCGCTCATCCGAATGAAGCCAAGAACTATGAATCGATCAAAAAGAATTTAGCTACGCGATTTCAATATGACCGTGAGGCCTATACGAAATGGAAGAAGCCTTATATTGAGACGGTTATGACAAACATAAATAAAGGGATTTAAGCCCATGCCCAACATTGAAATTAAAGCCTATTATCCAGAACTTGCCAAGGGCAGGCGAATCGCCCGGCAATTAAAGGCTCGCTTTGTCGGGCGCGCCAAGCAGATCGATACCTTCTTTAAGGTGGCCCAAGGGCGGTTGAAATTGAGGGAATCCAGCCTCAAGGGCGCTGAGTTGATCCCTTACGTCCGGCCTAATGTCCGGGGTCCTAAAACAAGCCAATATGTGGTGCTTCCAGTGGCTGATCCCGCCAAGACCAAGGTTCTTTTAAAAGAACTTTTGGGAGTGGAAGGGGTTGTGGAAAAAACCAGGGACCTATTCCTCTTGGGTAATGTCCGAATTCACCTCGACCAGGTCAAAGGTTTGGGAAATTTCTTGGAATTCGAGGCCGTCATGCCGAAGGTTTCATCCAAGATCCGAAAGGCCGAGACAAAGAAGGTGAAAAGGTTGCTCAAACTATTTCAGGTCGTTTCCAAAGACTTGATCGATCTTGCCTACCGGGACCTTCTGAAAAAGAAAAAAGCGAAAGGGATGAAGTCCTAATTTGGCTGGAAAACGACATTCGTTTTTAATATAGTCAATTCCGTTCCCAACGCTTTCCCCACGCCCTCCAAACATCCCACGCCCGATCCGGTTTTATCAAGGAGCCTCCATGCGCAAGTTCGCCAAGTCCCACGAATGGTACGAAGACTTAGGGAATGGAAAAGTTCGAATCGGTATTTCTAAGCACGCGGCCCACGAGCTTTCCGACATCGTTTTCGTCGAACTTCCCGACCTAGGAAAAAAACTTGCAGATAAGCAAAGCGTCTGCGTTTTGGAATCGGTGAAGGCCGTGGCCGATGTTTATTCCCCCGCCGGGACCGTGGCAGAAGTGAACGGCAAGCTCAAGGACCAGGCTGGCTTGGTCAACCAAGACCCGGAAGGCACGGGCTGGATCGCTGTGGTGCAGTTGGACAACCCCAAGGCGCTGGAAAATCCCGAATATCTGGCCGAACAGGATTATTTGAAA
The DNA here is from genome assembly GCA_963738405.1 of candidate division FCPU426 bacterium. GTDB lineage: Bacteria > Oederibacteriota > Muellerivitia > Muellerivitales > Muellerivitaceae > CAVTWJ01. The sequence continues at coordinate 114,269 of CAVTWJ010000018.1, forward strand.
ACCGTTTAAGTTTTTAGCTGTTTTGAATTCATCCTTTGCGGAGTGAAAGTGTCCTACATTCCTATTACCCCCGAAGATGAAAAGGCCATGTTGTCGGTCATTGGGGTGAAAAACATCGACGATCTTTTCGCTGACGTGCCGCCCTCCGTTATTCTCAAAAAAGGCCTGAACCTTCCTCCCGGCCTGACCGAACCCGAACTCAAGCGTTTCTTCAACATGATCGGAAAGAACAATCAGCCGGTTTCCGACCGTCCCTGTTTTCTAGGAGCTGGGCTTTATTACCATGAGGTTCCCGCCGCCGTGAAGGCCGTGGTAACCCGGCCGGAATTTTTAACTTCCTATACGCCCTACCAGCCCGAGATCGCCCAGGGAACGCTCCAGGTTCTCTTTGATTTCCAAACCTATATGGCTGAATTGACAGGGCTGGAAGTTTCAAACGCCTCCCTTTACGACGGCGCCTCCGCCGTGGCGGAAGCGGTGCTTTTGGCCCTCAGGGTCAAAAAGGCCGAATCCTTTGTTTATGTGTCCCGGGGATTGCACCCCGAATACCGCCAGACCATCCAGACTTACTTAAACCCCCAGGGGCATAAGATCCACGAGATCGGTTTAAAGGGAACAGAAACCGACCTGGAACAGCTCAAGACCGATCTTTGGCCCAATGCGGTGGTGGTGGTCCAATATCCCAATTTCCTTGGAACGGTCGAGGATCTATCCGCCATCTCAAAAGCTTGCAAAGAAAAGAACGCCTATTTGGTAGTGGCCGTGGCCGAAGCCATGAATCTGGCCCTGTTGCCTTCCCCTGGGTCGCTGGGGGCGGATGTATGCGCTGGGTCCGCCCAATCTTTCGGAAATCTTCTTTCTTTCGGCGGGCCCCACGCCGGGTTCTTGACCGCCCGCTTTGAGGATATCCGCCAGATGCCGGGCCGCATCGTGGGCGAAACCACCGACCGCAACGGAAAAACCGGCTGTGTGCTTACCTTTCAAGCCCGGGAACAGCATATCCGCCGTGAAAGGGCGGCTTCCAACGTCTGTACCACCCAGTCCCTCATGGCCAATTTCGCCTCCGCCTGGCTCTACTTTAAAGGCGGCAAGGGCGCCCAACAGGCGGCCAAGGACGGCGCGGCCACGGCCCACGCTTTGGCGGGAGAAATTCAGAGAATTCCTGGGTTTAAAATAGAAACGGTTCGATACGCCAATGAGTTTGTAGTTCGTCCGCCCTCCTCCAGGTTCGCTGATTTCCTGGCCGAATGGGGCTTGGTAGCGCCCTACGATTTATCCAACGACTATCCCGAGTTCAAAGACTGCGTCCTAGTGGCTTGTACCGAATTGACCAGCCTGGAAGACATGGAATCTTTTTTCTCGGCCTGCGAGGAATTCTCAACCAAGGGCCACGCCGGGAAGGTCCACCAAAAACCAACCGAGCTTCCTTCCTGGATCACGGTCCGCAAACCCGCCGCCATCGCCGAACACCCGGAGGTGGATTTGATCCGCTATTACACGGCCTTGGCCCGTAAAAATTTCTGCATCGACAACGGCTTTTACCCCTTGGGTTCCTGCACCATGAAGTACAACCCGAAAGTGAACGAGGAAATCGCCCTCGCGGACGCCTGGGCCAACCTGCATCCCACCCAGCGTGAGGATGAGGTTCAAGGCGCCCTGCAGGTAATTTTCGAACTGGAACATTGGCTAAAGGAAATTACCGGCTGTCACGCCCTGACGCTCCAGCCCGCCGCTGGCGCCCATGGGGAACTGACGGCTCTTTTGATGGCAAAGCGCTATTTCGCCGACCGGGGCGAGCACCAAAGGGTCAATGTCATCGTTCCCGATTCGGCCCACGGCACCAACCCGGCCTCGGCCACCATGGCGGGTTGGAAGACCATTTCCATCCCCACCGATGCCAGGGGCAACATGGACGTGGAACTATTGAAGGCGAAATTGGGTAAAGACACGGCTGTCTTGATGTTGACTAATCCAAGCACCTTAGGTCTTTTCGAAGAGAACATTCTTGAGGTGGCCAGGCTGGTACACGAAGCGGGGGGTCTTCTTTATTATGACGGCGCCAACATGAACGCCATTGTAGGGATCTGCCGCCCGGCGGATATGGGGTTCGATTTGGTGCACTTGAATCTTCACAAAACTTTTTCCACACCCCATGGCGGCGGCGGTCCAGGCTCGGGCCCGGTAGGCTGCACGAAGGCTCTGGAACCCTATTTACCTGAACCCAGGGTCTTCAAAGAAGGCAACCGGTATTTCTTAAAATCCGGGTCGCCCCAGTCCATCGGCCGCATGAAGGCGAACGTGGGCAATTTCGGCGTGCTCATCCGGGCCCTGGCCTACTGCAAGCGATTGGGCAAGCAGGGACTGGAAAGGGTGGGGCGTGTCGCGACCTTGAACGCGAATTATATGTTGGCCCGCTTGAAGGGCCCCTATACGCCCGCTTATGACCGCCTTTGCAAGCATGAGTTTGTCTTAACCGCCGAGCCTCTTAAGGAAAAATACGGTATCTCGGCTTTGGATATCGCCAAACGGCTGATTGATTTTAATTACCACCCGCCCACCATCTATTTCCCGCTGGTGGTCCATGAGGCGGTCATGATCGAGCCCACCGAGACCGAAACGAAAAAGACGTTGGATGAATTTTCGGAGGTCATGCTCCAGCTGCGCCAGGAAATGGAAACAAACCCGGATGTCTTCAAAAGCGCGCCCTATTCCACGCCCGTCTCAAGATTGGATGAGGTTAAGGCGGTCAAGGAACCGAGATTAGTGAAGAAATAAAGTTCACTAATTTTAAGGATTCCACTTCTTTTCCATTTCCTTATATTCAGGCGTGTTAATAATGTTTTTAAATTGGGTGTCATCATATATTTGTTTTTTATAGGTCGGATCTAAAAGATAAATCTGACGTATTTCTTCGATCGCTTTCGTGTTTTGAGATTGTGCCCAATAAACAATTGCCAGATTGTAGTGGGACATTATTAAATTAGGATTGATATAAAGGGATTGTTGCAGTGCTATCTTGGCGTCATCTAATTGTCCATTTCTATAATAGGAATAGCCAATCAACCCATATGTTTCTGCATCCTGTTTTTTGTCATCGAGTGCCTTTTTATATTCAGAAATCGCGTTAATGTATTGGTGTTTTAAATATAACTTTTTTCCTACTGCTATATGATCTGTTTCCACTACCCATTTTAGAAATGAGTTGTCCGAATGACCTGAAGTTATAACGTAATCTGTGTTTTTTTTAATGTCGTAAACATGTATTTGACGGTCACCAAAAGCTAATGGCCCTCCATCCACCCAAACAATCCAATTTCCTTCATCGGAAATTATGAATTCTTGGCCTGTTCCAATATGAATCATGGATTTTGCTTCGGGATTATATTGGTAAAAATTATCTGCCCGTATATCCGTCGTTCCACCAGGCAATGAAAGAAAAAACAAATCGTGATAGTTAGCCCAACCCAAAAATTCCCAATCAAACAAGCTGGATTCTGTGCCTGCCAATTTGATAATTTTATTTATAGAATTATTTTTGTAGCGAATACCTATTTCTGGTGATCCATCGAAACAAACTGACCACCTGCCATCAGTTGAGGAAATTAAAACTGGAGACTCAGCCGTGGCAGATGCGATTTCGTTTTCCAAACTAATTAAATCATGTCGCTTTTCGAATCTAGGATCAAATTGGGATGTGTAATCGGGTAAAGATTGATCTTGGAAATAAGTTCCATCTGATTTGACCAAATTGGGTTTAAAAATACTTTTTCCTTTATGTTGGTAAACTCTGCGCCAAATATAAAAAGATGGAAAATCAGGTTTGTCTTTGACCAAATTTCCTTGAATCACTTTAATCGTTTTTGCGGTAACTGCTTCAGATTGAGCATTCAAGTAAGGGGTTGGAAATGTGTATAGAGAGACTATAAAGAGAAGTAATAAGCTCAATATTTTTCTAAACATAGTTATCTCCTAAATTAGGAAAATAAAATTCGAATTATTTTATCAAACATGATTCAGAGAAGACCCTTGCACCTTATAGATTCAGGGTTTTCAATTCATAGAGTTTCGAATATCCTTAATCGACCGATGAATTCTACCAACCTTCAAACCGCACCGCACCCTTTGCCCAAATTTCTACTTAATCCCCATCCCAAGCATGTATTTCGTGACGCCATCGCCAAGATTCCCATGAACGGCATCCACACTATTTGTGAGGAAGCCAAGTGCCCGAACCGGGGAGAATGCCTGCCCCACCACGGAACCATTTCCATCATGGTGATGGGGTCCATCTGCACCCGGGGATGTCCTTTTTGCGCTGTCACGACAGGAAAACCCCTGCCGCTAGATTCGTTTGAACCGGCCAAGGTGGTGGAGATCGCCAAGTCCTTGAACGTGCGCTACCTGGTCATGACCTCCCCCAATCGGGATGAGCTGGAAGACGGCGGGGCTTCTCAATTCGTGCGCATCGTCACGGCTCTGCGTGAGTTCAACCCTGCTTTGAAAATCGAAATTCTCGTGCCCGACTTTCAAGGAAAGGAAACCTCCTTCAAGGTTTTGCTCCAAAATCCGCCGGATGTCATCGCCCACGACCTTCAGACTATCCCTCGGCTTTACGGGCCCATCCGCCCTGGGGCGGAGTACCAGCGTTCGCTTAATTTATTTAGGTGGTTCAAAAAAAACGCAGATCCCCAAAAGGTAACCCTCAAGGCGGGCCTGATGGTGGGCTTTGGTGAAACTGAAGATGAAGTGGTGGAAGTGTTAAGAGATGCCAAGGAAGCCGGGGTCCAGTTCTTCACCATTGGCCAGTACCTCAAGCCACCGGGTTCAACCTTGGATGTCGTTGAATATGTGCCCCTCGAGAGATATGAACATTGGTCGCAGGCAGGAAAAGAAATGGGTTTGGCGGTGCAGGCCTCGCCCTTGACTCGAAGTAGTTACCTGGCGGACCGGCTTGCGGCACAGACCCGTTAAATGGAATATTTTTCCGATTCGATGGTCAAGGCGACCCTCTACACTTCCCAAAAAAAGCCTTTTCTCGTGGGGGAAATTCCGACCTTGGTTCAATGGGGTATCCGCAATTTGGAACGCCGGTTTCCCGGTCTCAAGGTGGTTGTCTCCACCGTTTATCCCGAAAGGGTTGAAATGGTTCTGGATTTTAAAAGGCTGGACGATGATCTTTTAAGGGTTCTGCAATCCTTCAAATCGGAAATGAAGAACCTGGCGAAAAAGAAGGGGCTTCATGAAGACCCCCTGTGGCAATGGCAGTACGATGAGAAAATGGTGGAAAAGGTTCAAATTCCGGGTTAACGAAAAAGCCTACTTTTCTGTTTCGCTCACGATTTCCGAAGATTCAATCAGGGTCACGCCGGCCTTGGCCATGGCCTTCAAGGCCTTGGCTCCGTCCCCTTCCTTCACGTTGACGGCTGCTACGGCGTCCTCCACCACGAAGGTCTCAAACCCCCGCTTGTCGGCGTCCAAAGCCGTAGCTTTCACGCAGTAGTCGGTAGCCAGCCCCGCGATAAAGAGGTCCGTAACCTCCTTTTTTCTCAAAAATTTTTCCAAATCGTCGCTGGTGGCCTCAAAGGCGGAATAACCGTCATCCTTGTTTTTTGATCCCTTCAGGAAGACCTTGCTGATTTTCGAGGCGTTAAGCGCCGGATGAAATTCAGCTCCGGGGGTGTTCTGGACGCAATGGGGAGGCCATTTCTGGAAATGGACAGTGTCCTTGGGGTGCCAATCCTTGGAAGCGATCACGAGGGGAAAAAGGTCCATCAATTTGTTGATAACGGGCAAGATCTTATCGCCCTCCGGCACGCCCAAGGCTCCGCCGGGGCAAAAGTCATTTTGAACGTCCACGATTAATAACGCCTTCATTGAATACCTCGAACATCATTTGATTCATGGGTTTGATTACAAACGAGAAGGGGGTTCTTCGTCAATTCGTAAAATGCGCGATGATTTCATCCCTTAGGTGCGCCAATTTGGGGCTCAACCCCACCTTGTAAACGTGGGGGTTCTCGAACCGCTTGCGCTCAGGCGAGAGCTTCAATAACCGTTCCTTCGCGTAAGCTGCTGCCTCGTGAATTCCCAAGGGGGTTAGTCTTTTGCCCGCCTCCATCACCTTAAAGAGGATGTTCTCGGGAAAACAATGGGTCACTTTGCTTTTTTTATCAGGGGAAAAGGGGTGGTAAATCCATTCGGTGCTTTTTTCATCCTCTAATAGAACCGCGTCAGCGTAAAAGAAACCTTCCGGATCGGTGTATCGGACAATTTTTTTCGCCCCCGGCAGGGTACCCTTGGCTGAATTTTCTGAAATCTTGAGGCAGGGTTTTCCGTTAAGAATCGATAGTTTATAAACCCCGTCCAAGGCCGGTGAATCCTGTCCAGTGACGAGGCTCGTGCCTACCCCAAAGGCGTTAATGGGCGCCCCCTGGTCGAGCAGGCTCTTGATGAGGTATTCATCCAATTGGTTGGAAACCACGATCTTGACCCCATGCAGGCCCGCGTTATCCAACAGGGTTCGGGCTCTTTTGGAAAGATAGGCCAGATCGCCGCTGTCCAATCGAATGCCGGATAACTTTTGCCCCTTTTCCTCCATTTCCTTGGCCACGGTGATGGCGTTGGGAATTCCGCTTTCAAGCGTGCTGTAGGTATCCACGAGAAGCGTGCATTGGTTGGGATAGATACGGGCGAATTCGCGAAAGGCCGTCAGCTCGTCGGGAAAACTCTGCACCCAGGAATGGGCCAGGGTGCCGGAAGGGGGAATGTCGTAGGTCATGGCGGCTAACACGTTGGAAGTGCCTTCCACCCCCCCGATGACCGCGGCGCGGGAAGCCTGAAGACCGCCCAATCCCTGGGCTCGGCGGAGGCCAAAATCCACCACCCGTCGGCCCCGGGCGGCCTGGACCATGCGGGAAGCCTTGGTGGCGATCAAAGACTCGAAATTAAGGAAATTACAAACCAGGGTCTCGATCAGCTGGGCTTCAAAGAGAGTGCCTTCCACCCGCAAGGTGGGTTCCAAGGGAAACACGAGCTCCCCTTCCCGGACCGAATAAAGCTTTCCCTTGAAGGTAAAGGTTTTGAGGAAGCTCAGGAAGGGTTTTTGAAAACCCTGTTTTTCCAGGTAGGCCAAATCGTCGGCCTCGAATCGATAATCCTCCAAAGCCTCCAGAAGGGTTTCCAGCCCCGCGAACACCACATAGGCCCCCTTGAAAGGGGGATTGCGGTAAAAGTAGTCAAAACAGGCGGGCCATTCCGCCTTACCCGAAAGAAAATACCCTTGGGCCATGGTGAGTTCGTAGAGGTCCGTGAAGAGGCCGACGTGTTTGGGAAGGATCGAGGACATGGGTGCCATTATAACCAGAGCGGAAGGTGGAACGGACGAAGAAGGGCCCTTCAGGACAGGGCCCGAGGGAATTATTTATTGAAAAGGCTGGGGATAAATCCCGTCAGGAAAGGTACGTAAGTGATAAGAAACACCATGGCCACCATTAAGAGGTACATCGGGAGTATGGCCTTGTAAACCTCGGTCATGGGTTTCTTGAAGCGGTAGGAGGAAAGAAACAGGTTCAACCCCAGGGGCGGGGCCATGAAACCCAGCTCCATATTGCAAAGAAAAACGATACCCATGTGCACCGGGTCCACGTGAAAGGCGTCGGCCATGGGAACCAAAAGGGGAACCACCACCACGATGGCGGCGAAAATTTCCAAGAGTCCGCCGATAAAGATCAACATCACATTGACCATCAAGAGGAAAAGCCATTGTGAATGCACATTGGTCGAAACCCAATCGGCCAGCTTGGCAGGGATCTGGGCATCCACCATGTCGTTCGTGAACCCGAGGGACACTCCTAAAATGAGGAGAACGCCTCCCACTAAGATGCCGCACTCGGTGATGACAGCAGGGATGTACTTGAGTTTTAGATCCCGGTACACGATCACTTCCACCACGAAGGCGTAGAGGGCTGTCAGGGCGGCCGATTCCACCAGGGTCACCTTCACCACAAACAAAAAGATAAATACGACCAGGGGAAGAAAGAACTCCCATTTTGCTTTCCAAATGGCATCCCGGGCCTCGGCGAAAACAAACGGATGTTTGCTCGCCTGATCGCTTGAACCCTTGACGACTCCGAAAATCGCCGTCATCACGATCAAAAGAAAACCGGGCAAAAGCCCGCCCAAGAAAAGCTTGTCGATGGGAGTGTGGGAGACGACGCCGTAAAGAATGACTGGAAGGCTGGGAGGGAAAAGAAGGCCGAGGGAACCGGCGGAAGTCAAAAGACCCAGGGAATTTCGTTCGGTATATTTTTCGGCAATCAGGATGGGCATCAGAAGCCCGCCCAGGGCCAAAATCGTCACACCCGAGCCCCCAGTGAATGAGGTAAAGAAGGCGCAGACCAGGCAGGTCACGATGGCGGGCCCACCCTTCATGGAACCGAAAAGGGCTTGGAAGACGCGGAGCAGCCGCTTGGAAGCCCCGCCTTCGGCCAAAAAGTAACCGGTGAGGGTGAAGAGGGGTATGGTGGGGATCGTTGGGGAAACCACCATGCGGTAGGTTTCAGCCGGGATGGAATCGATGGGGGTATCGGAGTTCCAAAGAAAAATCAGGGCCGCCCCGCCCAAGGCCACGAAGACCGGTGTGCCCAAAACGACAGCCAATAGCAAAACGGCGAAAGCGATATAAAGGAAAGTTTCCGAGGGGCTGTGCAAAAGAGGCCCCAGGGAGGCCAGCCCTGCGGCCATGGCGAGGGTGGCCAGGCGCATGTACCAGTGGATGCCGGACCGCCAGATCAACCGGATTAGGATCAACGTGAATCCCAGCGGCAGGAAAGCCAGGACAATCCACTTGGGAATACCAATGGCGATGATATCGCCCACCTGCTGTTCGATCAGTGCGAAGTTAAAGGAGGCCTTAGCCAGGTAAAGGGTAATGGCGGCCCCGAAGGCCGAGGTCATGACCCGGGTAAAGGCCTTGTACTTGTCGGGGATCATGCTGGAGGTGGAGGAGAGTGCAAGCAATTTACCCTCACGCGCGGCGATGGCCCCGCCGAACATCATAATGGCCAAAACAGTGTGCTGGACCAGGGTGAGGGAACCCGGGACCAGGGTGATGGGAACAAACTGAAAAAAGCCGTGCAGTTTCCGCCCCAAAATGTCCAGCAGGGGCAGGATCATCATGAAGGCGAAAAAGAAAGTCAGAAGCAGGTTTTCGGCGGGGTGCCAGAAAGCCTTTTGAACCGGGGGCTCGCCCGGATGATCTTCCACCGCTAAAACGGACCCCGGTTCGGGAAGCTCTATATTTTCCGGGTTTTCGATCGAACTCATTCCGCCTTGGCCGCCTTGGCCCGGTACTCATCCCGGTACTTGATGGCCATATCCATAATATCCGTCGGGATGATGGTTCCTGAGATCTGGGGATAGACACTCTGAAAGAGTTTTTCCCACTGGTCGTATTGATCTTCCGTGATGTCGTGGACCTGAAGCCCATACTTCTTCATGCTTTCAATGGCCTTGTCGTTGCTAATGCGGATGTCGTCCCGGAAGGACTTGCCAGCGACGGCTGCGGCCTTCAAAACCGCGGGCCGGGCGGAAACGGGAATCTTGTCCCAGCCTTCCTTGGTGATGATGGTAGCGCCCACCAGCGGGCACCATTTCATGTTGGTCATGTGTTTGGCCAGGGCGAACCACTGGAAGGAAAGGGCGGCGACCGGGGTGGTGTCGAAACAGTTGATCATGCCGGTTTGAAGATTGGGCAGGATGTCGGTTGCGGACAGGGGGATGGGGGAAAAACCGGCGGATTTCCAGATATTCATGGTGTCAGCATCGTCTCCCCAAATGAAGAACTTCATTTTTTTCAAGTCGTCGGGAATCAGGATGGGGGTTTTGCCGAAGAAATAAACCCAACCCGCCTCGCCCCAGTTCAACACCTTGAAACCCTTGGCTTCCAGGCGTTTTTCCAGGATGGGCTGCATCTTGGCGCGGACGTAATCGCTTTCTTTGTAATTTTTGTACAACATGGGAATGGAAAGCACTTCCACGGCCTTGTCGATCGCGGAAAGCCCCACCACCGTGAAGACGCCTACTTGAAGCTGGTGGATGCGCAGTTTGCTGACCATGTCGGGCTCGTCGCCCAAAACACCTCCAGGGTAGATCTGCAATTTCACCCCGGACTTAAGCCAGGAGTTGCCCATGTCGTCCAGGATGTTATAGAAAGGCGAATGGTCGGGGGCCAGGGTACCCAGTTTCAAGGTAACGGCGGCATTCTGCGCGCGGGCGGAAAGGGGCAACAAGGTTGTTCCCAATGCGACCAAAATTAAACTTATGCGTCGTAGGGTCTTCATGAAATTTCCTTTTACTGCTTTCTTTAGAATCACAAGAACAGCTTGTCTTCGTTCGCCAAGAGCCAGCGGGCTCTGTCCTGCATCAGCAAATTGACGAGGCGGGAACTGGGTTCCTGATCCGCATCAATGGCCAAGGCTTTGTTCAGCATTTCCTCAAACTCGGCCTTGTTTTGTTGTTTCTCGTCCACAGCCTCCGCGTAATTGATGTAAGTGGAAGCGTGCAACCCTTTGTTCAGCACCAGGGCCCGGTCGAAATGCTCTTTTGCTTTCACCACCGAACCACCCATCATGGCGGGTTTGCCGCCTTCATAGGTGATCAGGAAATCATGGATGGCGCCCTCATCGTAATCGGGGTTCAATTCGTAGGCGCGATAGAGTAGGGCCTCGGCCTGGGGCTCCTCGGCCATACGGTCGTTGTCGTCCTTGTCGATCACAATGGCTCCCAGCCAAGAAGCGGCGGTCCAGTAAAGAAGTTCCACGTCGTCCTTGTCGGCCTTGGCGACCGTTCCCTTGGGGTCCAGTTTCAGCATTTCGCTGAACTTGTCGTGACGGGCGTCCAAGCCCCTTAAACCGTAGCCCTGGGCCCGCAGGTAAAGGTTCTTGGCGCGGTGGGTCCAGACTTTCTTTTTTTCGTACTGGGCGTCTTCCATCTTCTCCTCGTCCGATTGGACGAAGGCATAGGCGTATTCGGTAAAGCCTTTGGCGAGGGCGGTCAAAAGGCCCACGTGGCGGGGAGTTGCGGAAAGCACGCTTTCCATCAGCTTCAAGCTGAAAGGAACGGCTTCCCGGATGAGTTGCGGGTCGTTATCTGAGCTAAAGGTGTCGCCCGTGCCCGCCAAGCTGTCCGCGATGGAATCCACCGCCATGGATTTCAGAAAGCAACCATGCAGGGATAAGCCCAATCCCAATAAAAGGACAAGAAGTAGAACTATTCGTATCGTGGAACTCAAAAAAACCTCCTAAAAAAGAGGGCCCATGTGGGCTCGTAAAACGGCTTATCGTTTTACCGTTAGACGGTTGAGGTGTCAATGACGGCCTTAGCTATAAGAAAACAGTAGAATTATAGGGTTTTCGGGCTAAAGGGGCCTTAGAAAATAAAAAAAGCGGATCTAGGGGATCCGCTTTTTGAACCTATCGGGACGACAAAAACAGGTTAATTTGCCGCCGGGGACGTTGAGGCGTCAGGCGTCGCTGAAGCGCCGCTATCGGTCGAACCTTCCGCCTTCTGGTCGTGGATGGCGGTGGAATTATCGTCCAACTCCTGGTTCAGCTGTTTGGATTGGTCCGAGGTTAGTTTCCCATCGCCGTTGGCCTTGATGTCGCTTTGCATTTCTTCCCGGATGGATTTGACCTTGGCATGGAGTGCCTTGGCCTCGTCCTTAGTCAATTTCTTGTTCTTGACCCCGGCCTTAATGCGCATGTTTTGCTCCTCAAACCGGCCATGAAGTTCTTTAATCATGGGGTGGTTTCCTTTTCCCATAGGGCTCATGGGGGTGGCTTCGGCGGAGGGGGCGGTAGCAGCGGCAGGAGTCGAGGTATCGTTTTGGGCAAGCAGGATCCCGGCGGCACCGGCGAACAACAAAGCGGACGTCAACGACAGAATTTTTTTCATGGGTACATCCTCCAAAAAGTTTGTGCCTCTCAACATGGATTGGACGGGGAAAGAAGCGAAAAAGTTCAAGGAGTCAGGAACAGGAATGTTAAATCTTGAGGTGGGAACAATAAAAAAGGGGCCCGATCATTGACCGGGCCCCTTTTGAAAAATTTGAAATTACTTGCTGGGTGCGGTGCTGGTAGTGGTATCCGTGGTGCTGGAGGCGCTGCTGGCAGAAGCGCTCTTCTTGTGTTTTTTGTGGCCCTTAGACTTGTGGCTCTTGTGAACTTTCGGGGGAGCCGAACCCGTCGTGTCTTGCGCCATCACTAAACCGGATGTAACGGCCAAGAAGGCAACCGCCAAAGACAACACAATCAACTTTTTCATTGAAATCCTCCTCAAAGTTTTAAACAAGCAGGCTTATCCTACCCAAGTTAGACGAAAAGAAGCTTTTAAATGTTTCGCGATTTGATAAGGCCTTCGGACGATATTTGTCATTCGTTTTCCCTCTGTTAAAAAGCGTTTTTCAACCTTGTTATTTTACCGACCGGTCAGTAGGTTATTGCCCATGGTCAAAATTTTAAACGAAATAAAACACGCGGATCAAAAAAAGCGCTTTGTCGCCCAGGCGAGAAAGCTCTTCGCCTCCAAGGGCGTCATGGAAACCAGCATGTCCCAAATCGCCCGGGCCTGCAAGGTCACCAAGCCGGCGCTTTACCATTACTTCAAAAGTAAGGACGCGATCCTCAAGGAAATATTTCTTTCCCATGTGGTCGAAAAAAAGGAAACCATCGCCCAATTGTTAAGCCGGGCGAAAAACCTCGAAGAATCCCTCTACATCATCGGCAAGTACCATCTGCAGGACATGGCCCGGCCGGACCATTTCGAGCTTTTGAAAATCCTCTTGAGCGAAACCATGAAGAACGCTGAGATGAGAAAGTTCTACCTGCGGTTCATCACCGAGCAAATTCAAACGGTGGTTCAGGAAATTCTCATCCCCAGGGTTCCCCATCCGAAGGGAGAGAAGGAAACCCGCATGCTCTTTTTTCAGTTTTTCGCCTGCATCCTCCATTACTCCTGGCACCAGATGATGGTGGGAGATATCACGCCTCTGATCGGCGATTCGGAAGTTTTCATCCGCACCCTCTCCCAAACCTATGCCCGGGAGCTTCAGAGAGCGTAATTATTTTTCAACTCGATAGACAAAAGGCGAGCGCAAAGGATCTTTCTTCATGAAAGAGGTCGAGGCCCAACCCATGCAAGTTTTTCGGCAGGAGGAGGATTTTCAGGCTTTCGTATACGAACACCGAAGCCTGTGGCTTCGCCTGGCCTACCGTGTGCTGGAAAACAGGGAGGAAGCGGAGGATACGGTCCAGGAAACCTTGGCGATCCTCTGGGAAAAACGCCATGACCTGGAAGTAGAAAATCCGGCCGCCTATGCCGCGCGATCGGTTTGGCTGAATTCCATCAAGAGACGCAGCCGCAAAAAGCCGCAGATTCCGCTGGAGGAGATCGCGGAACTCCAAGCCCCGGAGGAAGAGGGCCCCGGGGAAGGACTGGGTGATCTGGATCCGCTGGAACTGGAAGAAGCCCTCATGGAATTGCCGGAAGCCCAGCGGACGGTAATCCGGATGAAATATTACATGGGTCTTTCTTTCCGGGAAATCGGGGAGGCCTTGCAGATTTCGTTGAATACCGCCGGCAGCCGCTGCCGGTACGCGCTGGAGACCCTTCGGGAATTGTTGACGCCCGACGATAACCCTCAAGAGCCGAAAAAAAAGTTGGAGGAAGCCTTATGAACGAAGAACCGAAAGAAAACGAAAAAGTGCAGGCGAATGTCCAGTTCCGGACCGGGGGCAACACCATCGCGGTGGCGGGTATCTTGGGGGGAGCCGGCATCGCCCTGGGCCTGCCGCTCATCGTACTGGTTTACGGCCAATCCCTGGGCGCCACCCTTTTGACCGTCTTTGTGATCGCGTCCCTTTTAATCGGCGGGACCGTGGCCCTGGCCTCGGCTGTCTTAGGGCTCGTCATTCCCCAGCAAGTGAACGGGGCCGGGCACGGCCCTTGGGGGCGCCGGGCTTTCAAACATTGGGCCAGGCGCCATTGGTGCGATCAGCCCGAGGGCGACTGGAAAAACTGGACTGAAGAGCAATGGATCGCCTGGGCGGACAAGAAAAAAGAAGAATAACCTTTTGTATTTCCGAGTTGAATCACAATTGAGGAATCGTATGAAAAAAACATTTCTATTGGGATTGGGTCTTTGGCTCGCGGCCGGCTTAAGCCTCGCCCAGCAAAAACTGTCACTGGAGAATTATCTTCAACAGGTCCAGCAACAAGGCCCGGACTTCCAGGCCTCCAGCGCGGCGGCGGAAGGCTACGAGAAACAATCCCACCAGCAGGACCTGGTCTATTCGCCCCAATTAGTGGCCTCCTACAACCACATGGATGACCAGTCCCAGCAATCAACGGTTTTGGCCACCACCCAAACCCTGGCCGACTCGGCGGGCCTGTCCATTGTGGACAAATTACCCTTCGGGCCATCAGTGGCGGTGGGTTACGCTTTCAACGACATCAACCTGACCTACGCTCCCCAGCTGGTTAATTTTTTCGGAGGCAACAGTTCCGCCTTCTTAAATTCTTACTATCAAATCAGCCCTGTGGTCTCCCTGTCAGTCCCCCTCTTCAAGGATTTCGGAGGCGCCCAAACCAATGCCGGGGTGAAGGCCGTCCAGTACGGCTTGGAATCGGCGCAAAAACTTTCGGCCTTCCAGCGCGAAGGCGTCCTCTATAACGCCAAGGTCGCCTATTGGAACCTGGCCCTCACCCGGGAAGAAGTGGATATCCGCCAAGACACCCTGGACCGCAGCCAAAAGATATGGGACTGGACCAAACGCCGGGTCGCGCGCAACCTGGCCGACCCCCCGGATGCCCTGCAGGCCGAGGCCTCGGTGCGGGAAGCAGAGCTTGATTTACAAACCGCCGAAAACCGCGAGCGCTCTGCCCGGCTGGCCTTTAACCGTTTCCGCAACGGCGCCACCGAGGATGTGCCCGAACAGCTGGAGGCCCTGGAAGATTCGCTGACCCTGGTGAAGGTGGATTTTCCCGCCGACTTACCCCAGCGCATCGACCTTCAGGCTGTGGAGGCCCAAACCCGCCCAGTGTTCCTGCTGGGTGAGGCCAGGCTTATTCGCTGGCATCAGGAGAGCGGCGGCCGACACTAAATGGACAAGGAGGCTTAAATGGCCCGAACGCTCACCTTGGTAGGTGGCGATATTGGTTGCGCTGACTGTTCCCTTCGCGATTTTGCAGTCCACCACGCAGCCGAAACCGCCGCCCACGCCGATCCGCGTTGTCGATCTACCGATCGCTAATTTCACGCCGCTCCTGGTCGCCCGCGACAAAGGCTACTTTGCCAACGAAAATCTCTCGGTGACCTGGACACCGGTCGCACAGGGTGCCGTCGCCATAGAAGCGGTATTCGGCGGCAGCGCCGAGATCGGCGCCAGCGCGATCTATGAGACGATCGTGGCGCGCGGCAACGGTTTTGACCTCATGTTTCTCGCGCCCGGCGTCCATATTAATAACCAGCCGCCTGACAATTCGGCGCTGCTCGTGCGCACCGACGGCTCGGTGAAAGGCGCCGCCGACCTGGTCGGCAAGAAGGTTTCGGTCGGGCTGATCAACAGCGTCAATTACGTGCACATGCTGGAATGGCTGGAAAAGCACGGCGTCGATCCAAAACGCGTCGAATTTCTGGAGATTCCGTTTCCGCAAATGGCCGACGCGCTGTTACAGAAGCGCCTGGAAGCGGTCTGGAACGTCGAGCCGTTCGTCACCTTCATGACGCAGAGCGGCAAAGCGAAGGTTTTGGCCTATCCTTACCTCGAGACGATCCCGGGCATGGACATTGCCAACTACTTTGCCAAGGAGAGCTGGATCAAGGCGCATCCGGAACTCGCGCGCGGTTTCAGGCGCGCCATCGACCACGCGACCAGCGACGTCGCCGCAATGTCGAAGGATGAACGCGACGGCTGGGTATCGAAATTCACCGGCATGAAGCTTGGCGTGGTCAAGAACGTCACCCTGCCGGTGTTCTCGACCGCGTACAATGTCCCCAGCCTCCAGGCCAATCTCGAGCTTGCGCTCAAGCACAAGATGATCAACAGGTCGTTCGACGTCAACACGATGATCTGGAAACCGTAGGAGGCGGACATGTTGCGGACACTTGCCGAGAAGGTCGCAGCCGGAACACTGCGCGCTCCTGATCGTCGACGTGCAGAACGACTTCTGCGCCGAAGGCGGGGCCATGCATCGCGAGGGGCGTGACTTGACGCTGGTCAAGGCGATGGTGCCGCGCCTTGCAGCGTTCGTGGACGCGGCACGGGCGGCTGGCGTTCCGCTGATCTGGATCCGCAATGTCTACAACACCGGGCCGAACTGGTACCTGTCGGAGGTTTGGCTCGAACAGGCACACCGCCGCCGGCGTGGCGCTTATCTGTCGATTCCGGTTTGCGAGCCGGAACAGTGGAACGGCGATTTCTTCCAGATCAGGCCGATTGCTGATGAAGCGATCGTGACCAAGCACCGCTACGGCGCATTCGAATCCAGCGATCTCGACCTGGTGCTGCGCTCACGTGGCATACGCACCGTGGTCATGACCGGGGTCGCGACGAATGTCTGCGTCGAAACCACGGCCCGGCAGGCGTTCCTGCGTGACTATTACGTCGTCTTCACCAGCGACTGCACGGCGACCTACAGCCAGGCCGAGCATGATGCGACACTGCACAACATCAATTCGTTCTTCGGCGCTGTCGTTAGCTCCGAGGAAGTGCGCGCCTGCTGGCCGCTGCCGAGCATTCGCCTGCGCGCGGCTGCTGGTTAGCGGGCGAGCCGCACCCTGCCGGGACAATCCATGACACAAAGACCGCGTATTGCCCATTTCGCCGGGCCAAACGCCACCATCCAGAACAGCCCGCCACTCGTCACCAGCAACAAGGCGCGGAAGCAATACGGTCTGCCGCTCGGCACCAATCCGGACGGTACGCCGGCGCGTTTCGACGTGCTGCGTCCGCAGCGCCTCGCCGCGCCGGTGACGGTCTACGTCGAGCAGTTCAGCGCCCATCCGCTCGAGCGCGACGCCGCCGAGCTTTATGGTCCGCCTGACGGCTATGTCGACGCGGACGGTCGCTTCCACAAGGAGCGGCAGCGCCCGAAGGACAAGCCAGTCTATGAGATCGTGCTGTCGCCGGAGGACGGGCTCTATCCGCTCCCCTACATGGCGCGGCAGGCCGATCGGCACCGCCTGGGAGGAGGACATGCGCGACGCCCGGCGCGCCGGAGGAACGCGCGCGCCAAGCCGTTCTATCCCGACGGCTCGCGCATCTTCGAGGAGATCGACCGGCTGGGCATCGGCGAAAACGGTCTCGGCAATCTCATCGCCGCGCGCGCCGACGGTCGATTTCTACCGCGTGCTTCCGCCGGGCGGCTATACCAAGGGCCTGCCGCCGGCGAACGCACCGATATCGGCGACGGGCGACATCCCGCCCGGAACGGCGCGGCCGCGACTTCTTTCCCTACCGGCCGCGTCACCTCGATTCCACGAGCCGCGGCTTGGCCTCGCGCGCATCGCCAACGGGGTGCAGCGAGGTCCTCGTCGAGCGGACAATATCAGGGCGGCATCTGGTCGCAGGGCAGTCCGCGCATCGAGGAGACGATCTATTGGCTCACCTCTGCTCGAATCACCGTGCCGGTCTGCGGCAACTCGGCGCAGCGCCCGCACGGCCAGGTGAGCGAGGACGGCTCCAAGAACCTGACCGATTCCGTCGACTACATCGCCTCCCGCGTCTGGGCTGACGAGGCGGGCGCAATCGCGCCGGTGCGGTCCTCATCCAGGAGCAGCAGATCTTCGCTGCACGCGACGTGCAGAAAGGCGATGCACGGCCGGGCGGATACTCACGACCGGCGGACACGGCGGCATCATCGGCGCGGTCGGCTATGACGGGCCGCCGCGGCTCACCTACCTGCCCCACACGTTGCACAGCTATCTGTCGGAAGTGAATATTTCGCGGCTGCCGGACAAGACGGTCGGCGTGCGCAGCGACGGCGCGAAGGCAAACCCCGTTGAGGTGCCTATCAAGGACGGCGCCGGCAAGCTGCTCGACGGCGCCATCCCCAAGGTCGTGATCGTCAAGGACGGTACCTACGATAGTGACGATTTCGACGTCGATCTCAATCGCGAGATCGATCTCTTGGCGCGCATGGAGCACAATCTGCGGCACGCGCCACTCGCAGGCTTCATCGTCGAAGGTCTTTCGCCTTACGGCATCATGACCTCGGTAGCGCGGCACCGGCTGATGCTGCGCGCGGTGCATCGCGGCATGCCGGTCGTGCGCGTCGGCCGCGGCAACAACGCCGGCTTCACGCCGCGGCGCGACCGAATGATCGGCGGGGGCAATCTCACCGCCACCAAAGCCCGCCTGCTGCTGATGGCCTGTCTGATGAAGTTCGGCGGCTTGCCGCCGGCGGCCGATCCCGATCATCCGACCGAGGCCGAAGCGGCCGCCATCCGCAACAAGGTCTCGGCTTATCAGGCGTGTTCGATACGCACTGACGCGTTCCAGCAGCAATCCGCGGCGGCCCGCAGGCAAGCTTCGCTTGGCCGCCTGCCGTCCGATGCTATAAGCGACGATCGAATCCGCCCACTTAAGAGGAAAAGCATGCCGATCGACGTGCACGCGCATTACGTGCCCAACCGGCTCATCGACACGCTGGAGGAGCATGCTCGGGAGTACGGTGTTTCGCTGATCAAAACACCGCCGCAATGCGCGCTGCATTTCCACTACGGGCTGAAAATCCGTCCGTTTTTTCCCAAGCTCGTCGAGGCGTCGATCAGCGGCTCGCCGGAATGGCCGCGCAGGGCGTGACCTGCCAGGTGCTCTCGGTATGGCCTGACATTTTCGCCTATGGATTGCCGGCGCGGATTGCGGTGCGCTGGCACCGGCTCTTGAACGAAACTCTATCCGATCTGTGCGCCAAGCATCCGGGCCAATTCGCGTTGTTCGCGTCCGTGCCGCTACCGGACGCGGCTGCCGCGGCGCGCGAGGCCGAATACACCATGAAGCAGCTCGGCGCCGCGGGTCTTGTGGTCGCCACCAACGTCGAGGGCACCAATCTCGGCGAGATTGCGCTCGATGAGTTCTGGGACGCAGCAGTCAAACTCGATGCGCCGGTATTCATGCATCCGGTGCAGGCAATGCCAACTCCGCGCATCGCCAAATTCGCTCTGGTGCAGATCGCGCAATACACGTTCGACACGACGCTTTGTGTCGGCTCACTGATTTTTTCTGGCGTCCTTGATCGCTTCCCTGACCCTGCGCCTGATCCTGTCGCATGGCGGCGGCGCATTTCCCTATTTGCTTGGCCGCTTCGACTGCATGCACGCGCGCATGGACCGTGCGGCACAAGCCGATGTTGCCGTTTCAACCCCGTCGGCTTACGTCCAGCGCTTTCACTACGACACGGTTCTGCATAATCCCATGCAGTTGCGCTGGCTCGCCGAGGCCGTGAGCGTCGACCGCATCGTTTTGGGCAGCGACTATTCGTTCCCGCCCGCCGATCTCGACCCGATCGCGACAGTGCGCATGGCGGGCTTTGCCGACGCGGATGTGGCAAAAATCCTCGACCAGAACGCGCTCAAGCTGATGCCGCGGCTGCGAACAGCGTGAACGCGCGGGACAGAGACAATAGTTGGCCGCGCGGCCGGTGCGGATCCCGGAATCAACCTGCTTCAGAGCAGGAAATCCTGGCTCTCAAGACCGAACATGACGGCACCCCAGTTAGCGCCGTAATGCTCATATTGATTGGAGACATGCTGGCGTGCGGCCAACAGGTCATTGAGTATTCTGCCGAAAGGCAAATCTTCGGATAGGCCCGCGGCCCCGGTCGCCTTGAAGATTCGCGCCGCGAGAAGCGTACAGCGCTCAATCACCGCGCTCGATTGAAACTTGAATTGCAGCCGTAATTCGAGCGGCGGCGCCTCATCACGCTGCGCATAGTCATGCAGCGTGCAGCAATTGCGATGCAGCGTCTGCCGCATCTCATCGAGCGCCGCCGCCGTCTCGGCGCAGAGCAGCTGGATGGTGGGATTTTGTGATGAGAGGCCGCCGGCCCGAGAGGCCCGGCCGCGGCTATGCGCGATGAGCGCCGTGAGCATGGCCTGCAGCGCGCCGAGGCCGGCGGTGGAAACGCCGCGCACGAAGATCTGCCCAAACGGCAAACGGTAGAGGCTAGACGGATTGGCCGCTTGACCGGCACCTTTAAGCCGAAAATTGTCCTGCAGGCGTTGCGCGCGATAGTGCGGAACGAAAACGTCCTCGACAACCACATCGATGCTTCCCGTGCCCTGAAGACCTGCGACCTGCCAGTTGTCGACGGTCCGATAGTCCTGACGCGGCACAACGAAGAAATACCAATCGGGCGGCGCATTGCCGGCATGCACCATGCCGCCGAGCAAGGCCCAACCGCTGTGCTCGCAGGCGCTGGCGTAGCGCCAATGACCGGTGAGACGGAACCCGCCGTCGACCGCGGTCGCCTTGCCCGCCGGCATCGTGGAAGAGCAGATCAGCGTCTCGGTATCCTGGCCCCAAACTTCTTGCGCGACGCGGTCGTCGATCAGGCCCAGAAACCAACTGACGACCCCAAGCACGCCGTAACCCCATCCCGCAGACATATCGCCTTCGCCCAGCGCCATCTCGATGTCGTAGAAGGTATTGAGGTCCATCTCGTAGCCGCCCCAGCGCTTCGGCTGCAGCACGCGAAAGAACCCCGCCGCCTGCATCTCGGCGATGGTCTCGGGTAGGATTCCTCGCCTGCTTTTTTGCTCGATGGAACGCCCGGCGAGCGCTGGAATCATCGATCGGGCGGCTGCAACCAGCTCTGCCGGGTCAGGTGTCATTTTTTGAATGGGGTCGGACCTTCATCCGGCCTTCCATGTACGCTTGAGAGGATCGTGGTCAGGATAGCGTTGACGCCGCCCGACACGCAATTCACTTGGCCCGCGAAGTCGGGACCGAAGCAAATCTTCCCCGCCGTAATTATAAGCACTCTGAACTGTCGAGCCCCAGGCGTTTGGACATACGCAGAATGTCCGGCGCTGCCTAGGAGCCGATCGGAGGAACATTATGGCAGGCGTATGCTCGGTCCGGTTGAAGCGCCCCGGCCTCCGATGCGGCTAGGAACGCCGAGCGCCTTTCGCGAATCATAATCCGCGACCCACATCGAGCCCTTCCGGCCATTCGGGCAGGCCTTGCCGATACGTTTGCGCTTGGGAGGCCTGCGCATCGAGAGGAGCGTGGCGCGAGGCTTCGGGAATAGAATAATATCCAACGAAAATCCGTCCGACTAACTGGGAGGCGGCCAATATGATGAGGGTCCTACTTACGGCACTGCTGTGCGCCGGATGGGCGTTGCACAGCGCCAGTCCAGCGAACGCGCAGGCCTATCAGACCAAGGAGCCGATCAAAGTCATCGTCCCCTTCCCGCCGGGCGGCCCGACCGACGGCATGGCGCGCATCATCTCCGAAAAACTCGGCGCTATCCTGGGCCAGACCATCGTCATCGAGAATCGCGGTGGCGCCGGCGGCGGCATCGGCGGCAAGTTCGTCGCGGAGTCCGCCTCCCGGTGGCTACACCATCCTGATGACGCCGGGCGGCGCGCTCACGACCGGGCCCATCATCAATCCCAACATCGGCTACGATCCGGTCAAGGTATTCGCTTCGGTGTGCGAGCTGATCGAGACGCCGCTAATCGTCTCGGTCAATCCGAGCCTGCCGGTAACGTCGATGGCCGAGATCGTAGCTTACGCCAAGGCGAATCCCGGCAAGATCAAATGGGGCTCGCAGGGTTTCGGCACCGCGCCGCATCTGCTCGCCGAAATGTTCAAGCTCGAAGCCAACGTCAACGTCCTCCACGTGCCGTATCGCGGAACAGCGCCGACGCTGAACGCGATTCTGGCCAATGAGGTACAGATGGTTGCCGATCCCGCCACCACGAGCCTGCCTTATATCCAGGATGGCAAGCTGCACGCCATCGCCATCGCGGGCGATACCCGCGATCCGAAATTGCCCGATGTGCCGATCGTCGGCGAGGAAGGCTTCCCCAAGCTCCTGTCGCCCTTCTGGCTCGCCGTCGTGGCGCCGGCCGGAACCCCGCATGATGTCATCGCAAAGCTCAACGGGCATTCCGTCAGGCTTTGCCGCACCGGAGACGCGCTCGCGGCTCGACGCGCTTGACGCACAGAGCAAGGTCGGCAGCCCCGAGGATCTCGACAAGATGCTGGCCGCGGAACGTGCGCGCTGGAGCGAGGTCGTCAAGGCGGCCAACATTAAGATGGAATGACGCGCGCACGCCTGGCTTTGCCGAAGCCGGTTTGCGCTTTTGTTCATGCTCAGCAGTGAGAGTTCCCCGCCATGTTTCGCCGCGATACGCCTGACGAAGCCGCGTTCCGCACTGAGGTGCGCACGTGGCTTGAGGCCAATCTGCCGGCGGCGTTGCGCTGGCGCACGGCGCGGCCGCCGCCCGCGGAGCTGATGCCCTGGTACCAAACGCTCTCGCGCAAAGGCTGGGTCGCGCCCCATTGGCCCAAGCAGTACGGCGGCATGGGCGCAACACTGAATGAACAGATCATCATGACCGAAGAGCTGGCGCGCGTCGGCGCGCCGCAGCTCCCGGCCCAAGGCCTCAATCACATCGGGCCGATCATCATGGAGTTCGGCACCGCTGCGCAGAAGGCGCAGCATCTGCCGCCGATCATCGCCGGCACGGTGATCTGGGCCCAGGGTTATTCCGAACCGGGCGCCGGCTCCGACCTTGCCAGCCTTTCGACCCGCGCGACGCTGGAAGGCGATCATTTCGTCGTGCAGGGACAAAAAATCTGGACCACCTGGGGTCATCATTCGCAATGGATGTTCGCGCTCGTACGCACCGATCCGCAGGCGCAGCCGCGGCACGCCGGCATCAGTTTCCTGCTCATCGATCTGCAGAGCCCAGGCATTCGCATCAGGCCGATCAAGACGATCGCCGGCGATGACGAATTCAGTGAGGTGTTCTTTGACGGCGTGCTAGTGCCCACGGAAAACCTGATCGGGAAGGTCAACGACGGCTGGCGGATCGCCAATGCGCTGTTGGGATACGAACGCCTGGGCACTTCGAATCCCCAATTCGCCTGGATCGCGCTGGAGCGTATCAAGACGATGGCGCGAGCATCGGGCGTGATCGCCGATCTGGCGTTCCAGGATCGCCTCGCGGCCGCGAGCATCAATGTGACGGCGTTGGCAGCCATGTTCAGCCACACCGTCAAACTCACCAACCAGAAACAGAGCCCGGGCCCGGAAGCCTCTGTGGTCAAGATCTTTGGCTCCGAGCTGCTGCAGTCGCTCAATGAACTTCTGATCGAGGCGGCCGGCGGTCACGCAACCGCCGCGGATCCGATCACCACGAACTTCGGCACGGTCGACGTTGCCGGGCCGTTCCTGCAGGTGCGGCGCGCGACCATCTACGGCGGCTCCTCGGAGATCCAGCGCAATGTACTCGCCCGCCGCGTCCTGAACCTGCCAAGCTAACGAGACCCGCAGTCGATCGACATGGACCTGCATCTCACATCGGAGCAAAGCCTGCTGCGCGACAGCGCCGCCAAATTTGCCGCGGCTGCGGGGCCCAAGGTGGCCCGTGCACTACGCGAACAGAATCCGAGTTCTCGCGGCCCAGGTTGCAGCAAGCCGGCGAGCTCGGATGGCTTGGGATTCTCGTCCCGGATGCGGCGAATGGCCTTGGTTTGGGCCTTACCGAATTGGCCTTGGTGCTTGAACAAGCCGGTCGCGGCCTGATCTGCGAGCCAATCGGGCTTGCGGCCATATCGGCTGCGATGCTTGCGCTGGCGCCCACTCCTCATCCGAAGCTACAACAGGTGCTGGAGGGCGACTGGCTTGTCGTGCCGGCCCTGCAGGAGACCGCGCAGGGCGACGACCCGCTTGTGCCGCGCACCCAAGCCGCAGGCCGCGACGGAGCGGTTCGCCTGACCGGGCCAAAAAGTATTTGTGTGTGCCGACGGCGCCGATGGTTTTCTGGTCAGCGCCAGCGGGCGCGATGGACTTGTGCTCGGCCATGTAGCGCGCAACGCGCCCGGCTGCACCTTGACGACGACGCAGACTGTGGAGGGCCGCAAGCTTGCGACCTTGAGCCTTGCAGATACGCCGGCGGATTTCATCCCGCCGCATCCGTCATCGCCCAATGCGGTAGAGTCGCTGCATCATCTCACGCTGTTCGCGCTCGCCGCTGAACTGCTTGGCGTGATGGAAAAGGCGCAGGAGATCACGTTCGACTACCTGCGCCTCCGTAAGCAGTTCGGCAAGCCAATCGGCAGCTTTCAGGCGCTGCAGCATCAGGCGGTCAACACTTACATCAGGACCGAGGCGACACGCTCGCTGGTCTTTCAGGTCGCGGCCAACAACGAGGCCTATCGCATCGATCCCGCATTGGCCATCGCCATGAAAGCGAAAGCGTCGGAGGACGCCATGTTTGTGACCGAGGCCTGCATCCAGCTGCACGGCGCCATCGGCTTCACCGACGAGCACGACATCGGGCTTTATCTCAAGCGGGCCATGCTGCTGTCGTCGCTGTCAGGCAACGCGGCGGCCCAGCGGCGCCGCTATGTGAAAATAGCCGAGCTGGCGCTATAGATTTGCGAAGCCGCGCGTGCAATCCATCGCAAAACTGCATAACGCTGCACGAATGGCTTTGCCGGCTTGGATCAGGAGAAGTTCATGAGCGAAGAACAGACGGTCACCTACGAACTCGAGGGCGAAGTCGCCCTCGTCGGCCTGAATCGTCCCGACAAGCGCAATTGCTTTAATCCGACGTCTGAAGCAATTGCGCGAGGCCATCGAGCGTGCCGGCGAAGAAGCCAAATGCGGCATCATCTTCGGTCACGGCGATCGAATTTCTGCGCCGGGCTCGACCTGCAAACGGGCGGCGGAGAACTGGAAGAACGGGCGCGCTCAGCGGCTGCCGTTTCCGTTCAATCGCAATACTTAGTTCGAAGCGATGGCGCGCGGCAAATCCCGTTCATAGCGGCGATGCACGGCGCGACGCTCGGGCGGCGGACTCGAGACGCCGCTGCCGCGCATATCCGGGTGGCGGATGAAACCACGTTTTTGGGCTGCCCGAGGCGACCCGCGGGATCTTCCTCGGCGGCGGCGGATCGGTCCGCATCGCGCGGCTGATCGGGTTTGCGCGCATGCAGGATCTGATGCTCACCGGCCGCGCGCTCAGCCCCGAGGAAGCCGAGCGTTACGGGGCCGTCCAATACGTCGTGCCCGAAGGGCAGGCGCTGGCGAAAGCAAGGAACTCGCAGCGAAGATTTGCATGAACGCACCGCTGTCAAATTTCGCCATCACCAACAGCCTGCCGCGGATTCAGGACCTGTCCTACGACGACGGCCTCTATTTCGAGCGCATGATCGGGGAGTTCACGCGCAGTCCTGAGTCGTTCACGCGGCTAATAAGTTTCTCGACAAAACCGCTCCGCGCGTCCGCATGCCGGATTAACGACAATACAGGGAGGGTGAACCATGGGTTTGCGCGACAACGCGATCGTTGCCTACGCCGAAACCAAGGTGATGGAGAAGAGCGACCGGGACGTGTTCGTGCTGGGCGGCGAAATTCTTGAGGAATTGCTCGACAAGACCGGCGTTGAAAAAAACGAGATCGATGGCCTGGTGATGGCGGGCCTGACCGGCACCGGCGCCGCCAATCCGTTCTGGGCGCAAACCACGGCCGACGTGCTCGGCCTCGACGTCGGTTTCTGCGAGCAGGTTCACACCGGCGGCTGTTCGGCCGCCGGATGCGTCGTGCGGGCGGCGGCGGCGATCGATTATGGGCTGTGCGACGTCGCGTTTCTGCTCTTCGCCGACACCCACGTGCTAGAGGACAAGACCGACCACAGCCACTCCTATCGGCGCGAGTGGACCGATCCCTACGGCCTGATGGGGCCGCCGGGCGCCTTTGGGCTGCTCAGCCGCGCCTACGAGGCGAAATACGGCCTCGACTACCGGATGCTCGGCAAGATCGCGGTGACGCAGCGCAATCACGCGCTGCTCAACGAGAATGCGTGCGAAAAGCTGCGCGTTCCGATCACCATCGACGATTACCTGAATTCGCGCATCATCGCCGATCCGATTCGGCTACTGGATTGCGTGATGCGCGCCGATGGCGCGGCCGGTCTGCTCATGATGAGCCGCAAGCGCGCGAAGCAAAAGGGCCTGACCAAGTGCATCATTCCGATCGGCTATGCCGAGCGCACCAACTTCAAGGGCGGCGAGAACCTGGTCGACGTGACCAAGAGCGGCCACGAGGTCTGCGGCAAGAAGGCGCTCGGCGAGGCCGGCCTCGAGCATCAAGGACATCGCCTCGTTCCACCCCTATGACGACTTCATCATTGCCATCATGCTGCAGCTCGAGGCCTTCGGCTTCTGCAAGGCGGGCGAAGGCGTGCCTTACATCCGCGAGCACGACTTTTCCTTCAACGGCGATCTGCCGCTCAACACCGGCGGCGGGCAGATTTCCGCGGGCCAGGCCGCGTGCTCCTCGCATAACCTCGTTGAAGCGGTGCGGCAGTTGCGCGGCGAAGCCGGCAAGCGCCAGGTCAAGGACACCAAAAATGCGCTGGTGACCGGCATCGGCTGGATCAATTACGGACGCAACTGGGGCTCGAGCGCAGCCCTGGTGCTGGTCCCGGAATGAGCGAGGCGATCATGGCCAATCCTGCAAGCAACAAACCGTTGAACGACACGCTCGGCGTCAAGCGCGCCATCAAGCATTTTGATTTCTCGGAGCCGTATTGGGAGGGGACGAAGCAGAAAAAGCTTCTTGTCCAATATTGCAAGGTCGACCGGGAAGTATCAGCACTTTCCGCGTCCGGTGAGCATCTTCACCGGCCGGCGGCGGGACATCGAATGGCGCGAAGTCTCCGGCAAGGGCGTGGTGTACTCCTACACCATCACCGAACGCGGCACGCCGGCCTTTCGCGGCATCGAGCCCTACGCCGTGGTGAGCGTGACGCTCGACGTCGGCGTCAACTTCATCGCCAATATCGTCAATTGCACAGCCGAGGAGTTGAAGGTCGGCATGAAGGTGAAGCCCTACTGGCACCCGATCGGCGACGGCACCCATCTGCTGATGTTTCAGCCCGACAAGGACGCGGCATGAGCGGACCGCAAGATGCGCGCGGTCCGAAAGCAGTCGCGAAGTTCTTGCGTCCGCGCTCGGTCGCCATCGTCGGCATGTCAACACGAGCGGGCAGCGCCGGCCAGATCATTCTGCAATGCCTGAAGGTCAACAACTTCAAGGGTGACATTCATCTGGTCGGCCGGACCGACGAGCCGATCGACGGCCGCGTCGGTGTTGAAGAGTGCCGAGGAATTGCCGGAAGGCGTCGACCTTGCGGTGTTCACGCTGCCGGCCGCCAGCGTGCGCGAGGCCATAGAGGCTTGCGCCCGGCGGAAGGTCGGCTCGGCCATGGTGTTCGCCGCGGGCTTCGCCGAGGTCGGCGATTACGCCACGCAGGACGCCGTCACCGCAGCCGCGCGGGCTGCGGGGCTCGCAGTGGTCGGACCCAATTGCCTCGGCGTCACCAACAATGTCGACGGCATGATGCTGCACATGCTGTTTGCGCGCGAGGCGATGCGCGGCGTCGAAGAACGGCGTCGCCTTTGTCGGCCAGAGCGGCGGCTTGCTTGGCCATTTTCAGCGCGCCGCCGACGGCCGCGGCATTCCGCTCTCCTACGTGATCTCGACCGGCAACGAAGCCGGTCTCGAGACCACCGATTTCCTTGAATTTCTCGTCGACGATCGCTCGACCCGCGTCATCGCGCTCTATTGCGAGGAGATCAGGCGGCCGCAGGCGTTTCTTGCCGCGGTGATGAGCGCCCGTGCCGCCGGCAAGCCGGTGGTTTTGATGCTTGCCCAGTAGCTGCG